>JAKARI010000001.1 GCA_021819245.1 Pseudomonadota bacterium
CCAGCCTCTTCCAACATGAAATGAGTCTGGAGGAGGGGCTGTGTTTCTAACATGAAATGAGTCTGAAGCCGGATCGGGTTTTGTTCATGATAGGGAGATGCAGACCCTTATGAACCTCGATAACCTGACCTCCATTGACCAGCTGGCCGAGTTTTTGTCCGGCACCCAGGCGGTGGCCTTTTCGGTCTTGAGCAGCCCCGTCGCCCGTTATGAGTGGGTGCAAAAGACCTTGGTCCGATTCCGGTATCTCACCCTCTCCCGGGCCGACCAGGGGGTCGTGATCCGTGCCCTGATGAAGGTCAGCGGCTATTCCCGGCAGCAGATCACGCGGCTCATCGCTCAGTACCGCACGACCGGCACCATCAGACGCCGCCAGAGGACCGTGGCGGGCTTTATCCCGAAGTACACCCCGGCCGACATCCGGTTGCTCGCGGCGATGGATGAGCGCCATGACACGCCCTCGGGACCTGCGGTCAAGAAGCTCTGCGAGCGCGCGTGGCGGCTCTTTGGGCAGGGCGAATACGAGCGCCTGGCGCAGGTCTCGGTCGCCCACCTCTACAACCTGCGCAAATCCCTTCCGTACACAAGGCTGCGGTGCCACTTCGAGAAGACCCGGCCGCGACAGATCCCGATCGGCGAACGCCGCAAACCGGCACCCGACGGACGTCCCGGCTACCTCCGCATCGATACCGTCCACCAGGGGGATTACGACGGGAAAAAGGGCGTTTATCATGTGAATGCGGTTGATGAAGTCACGCAGTTCGAGGTGGTATGCACAGTCGAGAAGATCAGTGAATCGTACCTGATCCCGGTCCTCGAACAATTGCTGGGAACCTTCCCTTTCACAATACACGGTTTCCACTCGGACAACGGCTCGGAATACATCAACAAACGGGTCGCCGAGCTCCTGGAGAAGCTCCTCATCACGTTCACGAAGTCGCGCTCCCGGCACTCCAATGACAATGCCTTGGCCGAGAGCAAGAATGGCTCCGTGGTGCGCAAGGTCTTTGGCTACAGCCACATCCCCAGCCGCTTCGCCCAACGGATCAATCTCTTCAACCAGGAGGTCCTCAATCCCTATGTGAATTATCACCGCCCCTGCTTCTTCCCGGAGGCCACCACGGATGCCAAAGGCCGCACCCGTAAGCGCTACCGCTATGGGGCCATGATGACCCCGTATGACAAGCTGAAATCCCTTCCCGGGGCGGAGACCTATTTGAAGCCGACTTTAAGCTTTGCGATACTAGACGAGGTCGCTTACGCCATCAGCGACAACCAGGCGGCGGACCGTCTTCAAAAGGCCCGCCAGAAGCTCTTTCACACCATTCGCGAACAGGACCTCAAATCTGGCTGAAGGTGGCCCCTGACTCTCACCCTCCAGACTCATTTAGGGATTGGAAAATACTGGCCCCGCGCCAGGGTGCCCCAAACAGCGGCCGCGCGGGCCCGCAGGGTGCCCGAGCCCTGCGCCCACCCCTTGCCGGCACTGATGGCGGGCCGCTCGCCTTTTTGCACGGGCGCGCCCTGCGGGCCGGTGGACGAAAAACGGGACTGGGGAATACGCCGCAATACCGCGATGATCAGCGGTTCTGAGAGGCCCCGCGACGCCGTTCGGCAGACAGCTGGAGGCCGTACTGGAACATCCGTTCCAGCAACAGGGGCGGCAAGATGAAAAGATCGTACAGGGTACTCACGGTGCCCGCGACCGCCACCACCACGCGGCCGGCCAACCGGAACCCGAAGGACGAGATGCGCACGAGGGTCTCGACGAGGATGCCGGTGACGGTGCGCAGGGCGTAGATAAAGGCCTCGAGCGGAATGGCCACCAAGGCCATAAGGCAGGGCAGCACGAACGCGAGCAGGGACTCGGCAACGGTCTGCCAAAGCGGCAGATCAGGGATCACGACGCCCTTCACCACCCCGGCCGCGGGAACTGCGCTCTCGCGCACGAAGGCCAATACCACCTGCAGGGCCGCGAGCATGATGAGTGCCACGATGGCGCCCGCCGCCGCTATGCGCCGCGCGCGCTTGGTCAGCATCGCCACTACGCCAAAAAGATGGGTGATGTCGAGCGCATCGAACAAGACGATGCCCGCCACCACCTCGACTGCGATCAGGACGCCTGCGGCCACTTGCGAGGCCGGCTCGCCCGCCACCACGAAACCCTCACCGACCCCAAGCCAGCGCAGGGGGGCGGCGATCAGATGGGCATTCATAAGGGCAGCGCCTGTGGCCACTAGCAGCACCAGGCCCGCGGCCAACAGGCGCGAGGCCGCGGAGGTGACCAGCGCGCGATCCAGCGGGGACACCTGCTCGGACAGGGCCTGATAACGCTCCACGGCCTCGTGGATGCCAAATGCCGACTCCGCCACCCGCGCCAACCGGTTGTCGACACGCTCGAGTCTTCGTGCGACCGTCTGCCACATGAGCTGGGCGCGGGCCAGCGCGCGGTGCCGCTCGGCCACCACCTTACGGCGCTCGCGCAGGGCCTGATCCTGCGCGGTCTGGACCAAGGCCTGAAACCCCGCCTGCACGCGCTCGGCCACACCATCATCGCCGGTCTTTAAGCGCGCGACGGCGGCAACCGCCTTGGTCCATTCCGGCGAGGGCTGCGGGATCTCCCCGGACCGCTGAAACTCCTCCTCCCATTGCGCGATCTGGCGCAGCAGGACCTCCTGCAAGGCCGGAAACCCCTGGACATCGCGCCGCACGACCTCGTCGAGGCGGGCCCACTCGCGCTCGATCTTCAAGACCGCATCGGCCCGCGCCTGGGCCTGCAGCAGGGCCCGATTGCGTCTGTGGATATCGGCCGCGCCCGCGCTTAAGAATAATGCCATGAGCGTCAGCGGGTGGCGCACGAGGCGCGAGAGGGCGCGCATGCCTTTATGGAAGTAAGGCCGGGCCACATACATGACGAGCCACGCCGCCACCACCGCCGCGGCCCAAGGCCCCCCTGGCATCCAATAGGAAATGTCCATACAGCCGCCCTCCGAAACTTACGGGGTAGCGACTGCATACCATAGATAGCCCTGGCACGCCAAGCAGCCCCGATAGGCCGGGCCCGATACAAGACCGGCGGCCTTAGGGGCGGTCCTCGGCAGTTTTGCGCGCCACCAGATCCTCCCGTTTCAGGCCAAGCCACATAACGATAGGGCTTGCTACCAAAACGGACCCATAGGTCCCCACGACGATACCGACGGTCATGGCCAGGGCGAAACCGAACAGCACCGGCCCCCCGAGAAATAGCATCGACAAGACCATCATCTGGGTCAAAAGGTGCGTCATGATAGTACGCGAGAGGGTCCGGGTGATGGCGCTATCGATCACCTCCGCGGTCGTGCCGGTGCGCATGCGCCGGAAGTTCTCGCGAATCCTGTCGAATACCACCACCGTGTCATTCACCGAATATCCGAGCACGGCGAGCACCGCAGCCAGCACGGTCAATGAGAAACTGATATGAAAAAGCGCAAACACCCCAAGCACGATGACCACATCGTGTATGGTCGCAATGATCGCGCCGACGGCAAACCGCCATTCGAAACGCACGGTGAGATAGATCGTGATTCCGATCGCTACAAACAAAAGGGCGAGCGCACCTTGATCGGCAAGCTCCGAACCGACCTCGGGACCCACATACTCCACGCTGCGCAGGCTCGCCCCGGGATAGCGCGCCGACACCAACCGTAAGACCCGCACCGCAAGCGCCTTGCCCTTGGTGGCGCGCGTGGGCAGACGGATCAAGACCTTGCTTGCAGTCCCGTAATTTTCCACGCGCGCATGGCGATAATGATGGGTCACGAGCAGCCGGCGGATCGCGGAGGCCGGGGTGGCGGCATTGAACTGAAGCTCGATCACGGTGCCGCCGGTGAAATCCACGTTCAGATTCAGGCCGCGGGCAACGAGCGCCGCGACCGCGACGGCAAACAGAATGAGCGACACAAACACCGTGGTGCGCGCATAGCGCATGAACGGCAGGTCACGTTTGATGCGGAAAAATTCCATTTATATGCTCACATGTGCCAGCCGGCGGCGGCGCCCATACACGGCGTTGACGAATGCCCTCGTAACCAGGATGGCGCTAAAAAGCGAGGTGAGGATCCCCAGACACAAGGTGATCGCAAACCCCCGGACCGAGCCGGATCCCAGCCAAAAGAGCGCGAGCCCGGCGATAAAGGTCGTCATATTCGAGTCCACGATCGTCCCCATCGCCTTGTCGAAACCGGCCGAGATAGCGGCCTGCGGGGAGTTTTTATTGCGCAGCTCCTCGCGTATGCGCTCGAAAATGAGCACATTGGCATCGATCGCCATGCCCACGGTCAGGGCGATGCCGGCGATGCCAGGTAACGTCAGGGTCGCCTGCAAGACCGAGAGCACAGCCACCAGCAGCACGACATTGCTCGCAAGCGCGATGGCCGCCAGGACCCCGAAGATCCGGTAATAGATGGCCATGAACACAGCGATCGCAAGAAACCCAAACAGGGTCGCGTAGAAGCCCCGGGTGATGTTGGCCGCCCCCAGGCTCGGTCCGACGGTCCGCTCGGCGATGATGCTCACGGGCGCCGCCAGCGCCCCGGCGCGCAGCAAAAGCGCCAGATTGCGGGCCTGACGGATACTGCCAATGCCCGTAATCTGGAAACTGCCGCCCAAGGCCTCGCGGATGACGGGTGCTGTGATCACGCGTTCGATCTTGTGGGTCACACGCTCGCGCCGGCCGTCGGGCCCGCGTATCGGGACCCCCTGATCGTTACGCTTGAGATGCGACTGGACCTCGACATACACCACCGCCATGCGCTGACCGACGTTGCGGCGCGTGACACGGGCATTGATGGCCGCGCCGCGGCCATTGAGCGTGATGTTCACCACCGGCTGCCCGCTCTGCGGATCGACGCCGGCCGAGGCATTGGTGATATCGTCGCCGGAGTACAAGACGCGGTCATAGAGCAGGATCGGCTGGCCGTGCCGGTCGTAATAGATGCGCGTCCCCGGCGGGGGGCCGCTTGCGAGGGCCGAAGACAGGCTGTCTTTGCTGTCGACCATGTGGATCTCAAGGGTCGCGGTGCGCCCCAGGATCTCCTTGGCACGCGCGATATCCTCGACACCCGGCAGCTCGACTACGATACGCGAGCGCCCCTCCTGCTGAATGACCGGGGCGGCCACGCCCAATTCGTTCACCCGCCGCCGCAGCGCCGTCAGGTTCTGCTCGAGGGCGTAATGCCGCCGGGCGGACATGGCGGCCGGCGTCATGACCGCCTGCAGGCTGCCATGCGGCCCCGAGGTCACGGCAAGGTCGGTAAATTGCCGGGCTATCAGGCGCTCTGCCTCATGCGCCTGGGCGGCGTTGCGAAACCGCAACTCCACGACCCCAGCCTTGGTAAGCCGCGCCCGGCGATAGCGGATATGGTGGTGGCGCAGGGCCCGGCGCAGGGCCCGGGTATCTTCCACCAGCGCCTTGTGCAGCGCCGCATGCATGTCCACACGCAGCAAGAAATGGACTCCGCCGCGCAGATCGAGCCCGAGGTACATGGGACGCGCCCCCAGGGCGCGAAGCCACGCCGGGTCGGCCGGCGCCAAGGCAAGGGCCGTATGAAATCCCGATCCCAGCTTCTGGCCGATCAGATCGCGGGCGCGCATCTGCACGCCGGCGCGCGCAAAGCGGATCTGCAGGCCCTTGCCGGCGCGGCTTATCCGTTTATAGGGGAGGTGGGCGGCCGCAAGCAAGGTGCGCACCTCAGCCACGGTCGCGCGATGTATGGTCGCGCCGTGCGTGGCCTGAATCTCGACCGCCGGATTGTCACCGTAAATATTCGGGAGCGCATAGATCACGCCCAACACGACGATGAGCCCGATCAGGGCGTTTTTCCACCAGGGATACTGATTCATCGGCCTATCGCTTCTTCCCGATGGTGTCCTTCCCGATGGTATCCTTCGGCAACACAAGCTGCACGGAAGACGTCTGAATCTGCACCACGACCCCCGGGGCCACCTCAACCTTGGAATATTGCGGGTTGACCTCGGTCAGCCGGCCGAGCATGCCCCCGGCCACCACGACCTCATCGCCCGGGGTCAGCGCCGCCAGCATCGCCCGTTGCTCGCGGGCGCGCTTGTTCTGCGGGCGCATGATCAGGAAATACATCAACACCACGATCAGGATTAAGGGCAGGAACTGAAACAGGCCGGCGGCCTCTGATGGGGGCGCGGCGGGCGCCGCCGCCCAGGCATTGCTGATGATATGTATCATGATTTCCCTTTAAGTGACGATATGGGTGGCCGCAGTCTCGTCTTCCGGAAGCCCTCCAAAGACACGCGGCGGCCGCTTATGGCGCGTACGATAGAACGAATCGACAAATTCCTCCAGCGTTCCCGCCACAATAGCCGCGCGTAGCCCCGCCATCAAATCCCCGTAATAGGTGAGATTATGGAGTGTCGCAAGCCGCGCGCCGAGCATCTCCCCCGAGCGCTGCAGGTGATGGAGGTAGCTGCGGGTGGTATGCGCACAGGTGTAGCAATGGCATTCGGGGTCCACCGGACCCAGATCGCGGGCATAGCCGCTATTGCGAATCCGCACGACCCCCGTGCGCGTAAAAAGCCAGCCATTGCGCGCGTTGCGCGTCGGCAGGACACAGTCGAAAAGGTCGATACCCGCGCCCACGGCGGTCACGATGTCCTCGGGCGTGCCCACACCCATGAGATAACGGGGCCGATCGGCCGGCAAGAGCGGGGCACAACGGGTGACGAGCCGGTACATATCGGCCTTGGACTCACCCACCGACAGCCCCCCAAGGGCATAACCGTCGAACCCGATGGCGGCAAGTCCCTCTGCCGACACCGCGCGCAGCTCCTCGTAGAGCCCGCCCTGCACGATGCCAAAGACCGCGCCAGGACCCTCATAGGCGGCGCGGCTGCGCTCAGCCCACCGCAAAGAAAGCTCCATGCTCGCGCGCGCCTCGCTCACGCTTGCCGGGTGCGGCGTGCACTCGTCAAAGACCATGGCAATGTCCGAACGCAAGGTGGCCTGCGCCGCCATCGCACGCTCCGGCGTCAACATGAGGGATCGCCCATCGCGCGGCGAGCGGAATGCCACCCCCTCTTCGGTCACCTTGCGCAAGGCGGCCAGACTAAATACCTGAAAACCCCCCGAGTCCGTGAGGATCGGGCCATGCCAATCCATGAAGCCGTGCAGTCCGCCGTGCGCCTCGATCACCTCGAGCCCCGGCCTTTCCATGAGGTGGAAGGTATTGCCAAGGACGATCGCAGCGCCACTGCCTGCGACCTCGGCGGGGCTCATGCCCTTGACCGCCCCGTATGTACCGACCGGCATGAACGAGGGTGTGGCCACGGTGCCGTGGGCAAGCGACAACCGGCCTGCGCGGGCGCGCCCATCGCGGCCCAATTCGGTGAAAGCAACAAGGGACATCGGGGTAAACTAGCGCAAATGTCCGTGGTTTGCCACAGGCACGCAGGACGTCTGCATACCGCCGGACCCGCATGCGGCATCCGCCTTCATGTCACCAAGCCCCCGGGTCCTTGCGCATGAGCGCCTTCCAAGGGCATGGCGCGCCACAGCAGCATGGCATCGCCATAGCTAAAGAAGCGATACCGCGCCGCGACCGCCCGGCGATAGGCGTTCATGACGCGCTCATGGCCCGCGAAGGCGCAGACCAGCATGAGGAGCGTGGAGCGCGGCAGGTGAAAGTTCGTGATAAGGCCCTCGATCACTTGGAACCGGAATCCCCCCTGAATAAAAAGATCGGTATCGCCGGCGTAGGGTTGGAGCGTCCCGGAGGCGGCCGCCGCCTCCAGGGCCCGCGCGGTCGTCGTCCCCACCGCCACGACCCGCCCGCCGCGCGCCTGCGCCGCCGCGATCGCCGCTACGCAATCCTCCGAGACCAAGACGCGCTCGGGGTGCAAGCGCCCCTGCGCCAACGCCTCGGGACGCACCGGCCGAAACGTCCCGGCGCCCACGTGGAGCGTCACAAACGCACTCTCCACGCCCTGGCGCGTAAGCCGCGCCAGCAGATCCTCATCAAAATGGAGGCCGGCGGTGGGTGCGGCCACCGCCCCGGGGGCCCGGGCGTACACTGTCTGATAGCGGGTCCTGTCGTCCTCGTTGTCGGGGCGCGTGATATAAGGCGGCAGGGGGACGTGGCCGACCCGGTCGATGAGCCCCATCACATCTTCGGACCCGCTAAAAAGGACCTCGGTGAATTCCCCGGCACGGCCCAGCACCGTGGCGCGCAGGCCGCCCTCGAGGATAAGGACTTCGCCTATACGGGGCGACTTGCTGGCCCGCAGCGCCACATGCGCGCGACCATCGCCATCGAGAAAGCGCTCCAACAGCATCTCGACGCGGCCGCCTGTGGCCCGCTGCCCGTAAAATCGCGCCGGCACCACCCGCGTATCATTGAAGACCAGCAGATCGCCGGGCCGCACATAGTCCGTGAGATCCGCGAATCGCCTGTCCTCCAACCCCTCATCACCCTGGCCAACCACCATCAAGCGGCTCGCGCTGCGGGGCGAGATCGGGGTCTGGGCGATCAACTCGGGAGGCAGATCGTAGTCAAAGGGATCAAAGGGCATGGGGCGACGATTATACGGGAAAGGCGCCCGCACTGTTGCGCCACCGCCAAACCCGCTATACTGCGCGCGCGCCGGGATGGCGGAACTGGCAGACGCGCCGGACTCAAAATCCGGTGGTAGAGATACCGTGTGGGTTCGACCCCCTCTCCCGGCACCAATAAAAACAAGCGCTTAGAAAACATCCTGACAGACTCTTCTCTTGCGATAATCCCGCGACAGCCCGTTGTCGGGAGCTACCTGCCGACACACCCCAATGCGGGCTGATGCGCCATTGGCACCAGCGGCGCAGTTAAGTAGGGGTGCGCCCGGCCTCAGCACGCTCGATCATACGCATGACCTCGGGGTTCGCGTTACATACGCTGATCTGGACCTGGGGGTTCTTCTCACGAAACACTCGAAACACCTCATCGGCAAACGCCTGACCGATCGCAGTCACGCCAGTGAAATCGAGTACAACATGCTTGAATCGCTCGAACCGTGCCAGCAGGCGCTTGGCCTGGGATCGCGAAACCAGATTGTCATCACCATAACGCATGAGATTAACTGGGACCACGGTGTTGGTAAACCCATAGTCCTCGCCGGACGTAAACTTATCGAATACTTGGCGCGCGGTTCGGGCCGTGTGATTGTGCAACTCCATCATCACAAGTGTTCCTTTCGTTGACGATGATGATTGCAGGATCCAGTCTTCAGTCTCGTGGAACTCGTGCGAGAAAAACACGCCACCCGAGAGGATAAGGAACTCGTCGAACATACGCGAGGCAAAAAAGATCCCTTCGCCCGTGTGGTTGGCCGGATCGGTCGTCAGCTTGCCCTTGGCAAGCTCGAGAACGGAATGACGCTCATCGGCAAGATGCAGTGCGGCCTGAATCTTCTTGAAAATGCCTATGCCGTCATCGATCAGGGTAATTTTTGTTGCGGCGGCGGTCTTCGCGAACTCTACCGTGACCGAGGTCCCTTCAGAATGATCAATCGCATTATTCAGCATCTCCGTAAAACCGTAGTGCCAGATATCCCGGACGTTATCGGGGTGGCCCCCAAGCGCCGGCGCGACATCTTCGCGCCAAACACGATCCTCAGCCAATCCGGCCAGCAGATATCGCCTGTGCCAGGTGATAAGGGGGGCTAGGCGATAGACCCGGCTGCGGGTATGTCCTTCTGCAGTGAGTATGCCTTCCTTGAGCAACTGCTGAAGATATTTATGGATGGCCTGGCGCGTGCACCGGAACCTCTCGGCGGCAACCCGCGCGATATCGGCCGGGTGCCTATCGACGTTTTCGATGATAAAGGTGCGCGCGGCCGCGCCTCGCTTTCGCAGGATCGCCATACTGCCTATTGTCAACCTATGATTGGCTATTTGTCAACTTATTTAGGAGAGATTGTTAACTTACGGAGTAGAACGCGCACAACATGGGATCCCATGCCCAGCCAATACCAACCGCCATGTGAACGTGGGGCCTTGAGGGCCAGGATTGACCATGAGGGGTCCCGGCGTCCCCCTGTACCCGACATCCACGTCCGCCCTAGAACGCGCTTGCGAATACCGCCGCAAAAAAGCGGGTGGCGGAAACGCTTGCGCGTCATCGACAGATCTTTCTATAAGGGCGCAGAACGGGCGTTATGAACCTGCGACTGGACATCCCATTCGCGTTCCTCACTGGGCACCATAGAGCGCCGCCAACCTCTGTGCGGTTACTATCATGACGCTACGCATTCGTCGGGGTCTTATGACCTCCGCCTTCTCCCCAAATCCCAAAATCCACCAACGCAGTTGCTCGGTCTCGGGCAAGGTGGCCTGAATGCGGATGCGGCCATCGGGCATTGGCGTCAGACGCTGATTCGTACTCAACGGGGTCTCGGCGAGATGGCGGGCGGCATCGGCCTCCAGCAGCAACTCGAGATGCACCATCTTTCCATTCCCAAAACCCATCTGCCCCGAGGCAATATAGGCGTCGATATCAAAGCCCGCCGGCCGGGACACCGGGGCCGCGAGCATCTCCACGGCCTTCATGCGGTGCAAGACGAGTAGGAAAGGGTCCTGATACCCATAAAACGTGCACACGAGATAGAGCACCGCGCCACGCTGGACCAATCCTAATGGATGCACGGCATCATAATCGACGGGCGTCTTTTCGCCGGCCTTCAGATAGCGAATCTTTACCTGGCGGTCGGCAAGCAAGGCCTCATAGAGGACCTTCTGCACATCTTTCTTGAGAGGCGGCACCAAGAGGGCCTGCATGGGCGCGACGACGCGGACCTTGTCGGCCCAGGAACGCCTGGGCCCCATCTCGGAAAGTCGCGCCGCGGCAAGCCTGAAATAGGGATCAAGTTCCGCTAACGCCGCAGGCGGCAGCAAGGGCCGCAGGTGCTGCTGCACCAGCTGAAAGGTCAGCGCCTGCGAAAGGCTTAAACCCGGGATCGTAAGGCCGGGGGCGTCGGCGCTCCAGCTCCACCCAAAGGGCCTGCTGCGCTCATCGGCTTGCAGCGGAAAAAGACGAGTGAGATCCAAAAGGTCCCGTTCGACCGTGCGTTTGGTGACCTCATAGCCCCCGCCCACGAGGCCTTCATGGATCTCGGTTGCCGTCTTCTTGGCGGGATGGCGCGGGATAAGCCTTAACATCTCCCACTGGCGCGCAATCGTATCCGGCATGCCCTCGCCTCCTCATAAGGGAACCCGAGCGGGCCCCTCGTCATACCCACCCCCACACCGCCCTGCGCCCCAGGGACCTGGGGCATGCGGGCGCAGGGCGCGCCTTGGCGCCCGCATGATAAGTCGCGTGCCCTCGAAATGGCGGGGCCTGCCATTATGGTTATGCGTCATGGAAGTTTAGCCGCCCCCCAAAAAACTGGCCAGACGCACGAGGGCCTGCGTGTCCCGCCCGCAATAGCGCCGCAGGGCCTCATCCAGGACCTTTTTGCGCTCGGGGGCCGTGGCCGGATCGATGGCCTCCCGATAGGCCTCCTGCGCCCCGCCTCCATCCTGCACCTCGGCAAGGCCGGCATAGTCGAGATCCGGCGCGATCGTCGGCAACACCGCCTTGATAGACCACGAGCCCTTCATGGCCGGGTGGTAATAGTGGGCCCGCGTAAGCGGCAGGAGATCGACCAGGCGCGCAAGGAGCGCGGTGAGGGGTGCGGCCAGATCGGCGTGGCGGGTGGCAAGCTCCCGAATCACGCGGCCCTCGAAGCCCTGATTGTACACACAGATGGGGCCCTTGGCGCCCAAGGCCTCGATCAGGGCGAGCGCAAAGGGCCGGGTCGGATCGGCGCCTGAGAGGTCCAGAAACTCCGTGTGGCTCACCGTCCCTGACCTCTCCTCCCGATGACAGGACCATTGAAACGGCAGCTGCTCATACGGACGCGTGCCCCGCCAGATGGGCACGGCAAACTGAATCGTCTCGAAATCCAGGTAATAGCGGGGATAGTCGAGTGCCCGCAAGGCCGCACGGGCGCCCGGACGCCGATCGAATCGCCCGGCCCGGGTCACCTGCCGCACCCATTCCTGCGTGGGGTTGCTCAACACCCCCTCCGGGATATCCCGCACATCCGTGTAACCGGCGCCACTTAAGACCTCGATCGCGCCGGCGCCGATCCGGGGGAGACAAGACAGCGGGTACTCCGGGGCATCGGCATGACAGAAGGCCTGATACGGACAGGGGTAGGGATCATCGCAGCTGTCTGTCATCTCGGGCATGGCACCGGCCAGGGTCCGCCGGGCCTCGACGATCCACCCCGGGACCTCGGCTTCCAGGGGCTGCACCACCGCGGTCACGTCCTCCGCGGCAAAGAGGCTATTTTCCGTCCCGTCGGGGCGGATCTCGCGATAGCACTGATCGCCCGGATAGATGAACGCGCTATTGATGTAGTGCAGGACCCGGCGTTTCACAGAGACACCGGCGCCCGCAAAGACCTGGGCCTGAATGGCGATGTCTGCGAGCTGATAGTCCTTCACGCTGGTCGACGATTTGACCTCGACGAGATCGAAGGCCTTGCCGCGGGGCCGGGGCACGAGGATGTCGGCGCGCACCAGCACCCCGTCTTGTTGCACGGTCGCTTCAAAAAGCGGCCTGCGCGCGGCAAGGGCCGCCCGGGTCTGGCTCAGGGCCGCCTCGAGCGGTCCGTCCGGGGCAATCAGAATCCCCTCCGGCCAGCCCAGACGGGCGACGACGCCCACGTCCGTCCCGATCGCCAGCACAGCGTCGTTTGTCTCATCGGCCGGCACGCAGTCGGGCCTATGGACCGACAGCCACAGACGCCGTGGACACTGCCAAAACGCCATCAATTTCGATTTCGACAAGCCAAACCGTTGCCCCATACCGCCTCCTTACCCCTCGATCCGATCTCTCGCTATGCGGTTTCGCCCTGCCGCCTGGAACCAAAGACCCAGGCCATGGCATCGGTCGCCTCGATCCTGAGATCCTCGGGCACCATGATGCCGGTGCGCCACCAGGCCCCGACCCCCTTCGTCAGCGACCATTGCCATCACCCCTGGGCGCGATCCACCCCCCCTGCGACGAGTCGTACGGCCAGATCCGGCGCATCGACCGGCCAGAAACACTCCGGTCGCGGGCGGCGCACACCCGCCTGCCCGGCCGCGGGGCGACACGCCACGAGGTGCTCGACCCAGCGCGCCGGCACGGCGTGCGCGCCATGCACCGCCCCCAGAAGCGCCCCGCAGACGGCGGCGTTGGTATCGGTGTCCCCGCCGCGCCCGACGGTATCGACGAGGGCCTGCTCGAGGCTCGGGGCATGCAGCAACTGCCAGAGGGCGTTGCCGAATGCCACCAACACCCAGCCCTGCAGGGTCAGGTAGTCCTCGGGAGGCGCCCAGGCGGCCCTGTCGATGACCGCTACCAGAACCTCGTCTACCCGGTCGCCGATCGCCCATTCCCGGATATGGGCGTAGAGCGATGCCGGTTCGGATCCGGTCTGTACGGCGTGCGCGATCGCCGCCGCAAACAGGGCATTGGTCTGCCCGCACACCGGGTGCGGATGGGTCAGCGCAGCGTCGGCATGGGCCCAGGCGGCCACGACCTTTCGGGGATGCGCCGCGCCGAATATCCCAAGGGGGCTTACCCGCATAAGCGCGCCATTGGCCTGGCTGTCGGGGTTGGGACGTCCGCGCAGGGCCGAGGCGATCGTCGCGCCGCAGTCGAAGGGATCCGAATGAAGCCAGTAGCGGTAGGCCTCAAAGGCGGCCGCCGCCTCGTACCGGCCCTCGGCCACCAGCATGCGTGCAAGCAGGAGCGCAAGCTCCGAGTCATCAGTCGGCTGTCCGGCGAGCGTCCCCCACGTGCCGCCCGCGGCAAGATCGCGCACGCCGTCGGGATAGCGGCGGCGGATCTCCTCGGGCCGGCAAAATTCCACGAGGCTCCCCAGGGCATCGCCGGCCAACTGGCCGAGGAGACAGCCCTGGGCGCGCACGACGCGGTCCGGGCGACTGGATCCCTTCTTTCCCATGAAACCCCCCTTACGCGACGGTGAACACACCCACCGTCTGGATCACTCTGATAGGACACCCGATAGATCGTTCTCGCTTACCATATCCACCCCCCTTGCCTCATTGTGCCAGACATCGTCCGGATCACACGCCACACACGACCTGCCGCTCCTGTACCAGGGCGCGCACATCCTTATGCTTGACCCACACGAAGCCATCGCCCTTCGAGAGCAACGCCACATCGACGGGTTCGGCGACGGTCTGATCCTCGCTTGTGCTCATACGCATCAAAAACGCGGTGAGACTGACAAGGGACTCGGCCATCTTGGCGAGGTCCTGGCGCGGCAGGGCGCTTACCGCAGACAAGAGCGGGTCCGCATACGGCTCAAGGATGTTCTTACGCACGGAGAGCGCAAACGCCCTCCCTTGCTCAGCCACGCGCTCGGCGTCCCCGCCATCATCCGCATCGTCAAAATCATCGAGACCCTCGTCGTCATCCTCCCGATCGTCGTTCTGCGCACGCGCCAGGCGGATCGCGGCCTCTGCGACCTCCTTAAACACGCGCGGGTGGATCCCCTCGATCAAGGAATTGATCATCTCGTGCTGCCCAAAAGGCGCCACTGTCCCATCCGCATCCCTTCCGACCCGTGTCTCGTCGGTCTTGCGGTACCGCAGGGTCCCCGCGGCCAGCGTGCCCACATCGTACATAAGCAAGACCGGAAATGGCTCGGCCTCCCCCATGCCGGCGATCACCACATGGCCGCGATCCCGCGGATGGAACCAATCCTTCTGGTAGGCGAACTCCACGGTCTTGCGCAAGGCCTCTTTCAGGGCGGGCGTCAAGGAAAACCCTTCAAAGAGATCCCGCTCGACCTCGTCTAGGGCCCCGGCGAAGGTCTCCCGAACATGCTGCCCATAGTCCGGACCCGCACAGGCAAGATCCCGATACCGCTCCCAGTCTTCGTGATCCGCTTTGATGATGGCCGCGAGCCTTTTTTGCTTGGCCTTGTGACCGATCTTTTCCTCTTCCGCCAGCCCCCTCTTTAGTTCGTCTACATAAAACTCCTTCCAGAAATTGTAGATGAGGCTCTGCAGCCAGCGTGTCTGTGTTGTGGGGGGTAAGAGCCGGTCGGCGCCCTCGATGAAGCCAAAGAAGTCCTGCGCGTACTCGGCCAGGGTGTCGAACCGCTGCCCGTCGAGTTTTTGCGCATAGACCTTGACGACCGTCTCCCACGGCACGCCCATGATGTCCGCCGAGCCATAGGTCATGACGGCGACCGGCAGCTTCGGGGATAGGCAAAAGAGCTTCTCGGCGGTGGAGTAGATCTTCTTGCGACCCCCATCCCCATCGCTCACAGTCACGGCGCTATCGGCCGCAAGCGCAATGCCCCGCTTATTCATGACCGCCACTTCACATGTCATAGAGGCCCTCCCGTCCCAGCCATCGATACCGCCTATGGTAATTCGCTCATGCGACAGATCGTGTCGCAGAAAACGGGGGCGGCCCGGCCCCTTTGGCGACCCCGCAAGGGGGACGGGCCGGATAGGCAGGGATCTGCATCTTAAGGAGGCGAAACAGGCCTAAGCCGCGATCTTTGGCTACAATCTCAGTCTTTGAGGACACATTATGGCGACCCTACGCCCCTCCTTGGCGGGCCTCCATGCCACGCTGCCGGGCGAACAGCGCGAGTTCGACGTCCTGCGGCAACTGGAGGCCGATCTGCCGGCCGACATCACGGTGTTTCATGGGGTGGCGTGGTCGTCTGTGCACAACGGCGTCCAGTGGTTCGGGGAATGCGATGCCATCGTGCTCGCCCCCAACGGCAGCCTCGTGATCCTCGAGGTCAAGGCCGGGATGGTGGAGTTCGCGCACGGCGCAGTGCGCAAGCGCTACGGGGACCGCACCAAAGATGTCGGCCGCCAGGCCCGCGTACAGCACGCGGCCTTGCTCCAGCGCCTGCGCGCCCAGGGCCTGCACGTCCATATCGCCCACATGCTGGTGCTGCCGGATCAGATGGTGCCCACCGGCACCATAGGCTATCCACGGGAGCGCATCGTCGATGCCGCGGACATGCCCGACCTAGGCCCTCGGGTCCTCGCGGCGATTCCTGGCCCCGCCGCCCGCGCGCCCGCGGCCGATCGCCTATCCCGATTCCTCGATGATGTGTTCGACCTGGGCACCGACGCTCACGCGCGCATCGACTGGGTGGGCCGTGCCGTAACGCGCCTCTCCGGCGGCCTAGCCACCTGGGTGCCGCGCATCACGGCGCCAGACGGGGTCTTTCGCATCGAGGCCACGGCCGGATCCGGAAAGACCCAGCTTGCGCTGCGCCTTCTGGAGCAGGCGAACCCCCGGGAAGCCCGCGCCCAATACGTGTGCTACAACCGCGCACTGGCCGATCACATGCGGCGCGTCGGCCCGCCGGATGCGCACTACGCGACATTCCACGAGCTTGCAGTCGGTAATCTGCGAAGCCAGGGCCACGCCATCGATTTTACGGACGGCACGCTCTTTGCGCGCGCCGCGACCCTGTATAAGCAACCGCCACCGGACACCCCATGGGACCTTCTCATCATAGACGAGGCCCAGGACTTCGATGCCGACTGGATCACGGCCCTGCGCGCCCGACTCGTCTCGGGCGGACGCATGTATCTCTTGGGTGACCCCGACCAGCAACTGCGCGCGGTGGCCCCGCCGGATCTGCCGCATGCCGTCGCGTTGCGCTGCACCGACAACTTCCGTAGCCCGCGGCAGATCGTGCAGTGCATCAACGCCTGGGGGCTTAGCGCGCAGCCGGTGGTGGCGCGCGCCCCCCTTGAGGGGGATCTGCCGGGCTTTCATGTCTGGGCGCAGGATGATGCCGATGGCATGCGCGCCACCGAAGCCGTCGTCGCGCAGATCCTGCAGGAGGGCGTAACCCCCGATCACATCGTGATCCTCACCGCCAAAGGGCGCCAATCCTCGGCGCTTTTGCGATGTCCGACACTCGCGGGCCTTGCGCTTAGGCGTTTCACCGGGGACTTCGATGCGACGGGGCAGGCCCGCTGGACCAAAGGGGAGCTGCTATCCGATACCATTGCCCGCTTCAAGGGCCAGGCCGCCCCCGTGGTGATCCTGACGGAACTCGATTTTGCCGCACTCGATGACCCCCTGCGCCGCCTCCTTTTTACCGGCATGACCCGCGCGCAGTGGCGTCTTGAGTGCGTGATGAGCACGCGCGCCGAGCGCGTCTTGATGGAGGCCTTGCCCTAGCGCCACGTTTCCCAGAGTGGCGCTTCGGGCATGAATCAACCACGCGAGGACTGGAGATTGCATCGATTCGCGTCGCGCCATTCTCGGGGAAAGGGGCCAACGACCCGTCCCGGACATGCCGGACGGCATTCCGGACGGTTGCCAGAAGCCTCCCACCGCGATGCCGCGAGGTTATTCGACATGGGGACGGGATGGTGCCAAGCTTGGGACAGGGCACGCAACGAAGGCTGCGGCCCTCTAAGGTCCCAGGCAACACTCGAAATCCGTCCCACCGCGGCGCGCACTCACACTTTTTTCCCGTTCCGCATGCCATTGCGGCATCCGGCCCTTATGGAAATGACGCGTTGCCACCCCCTTGCGCCACCAGCGGTCTTACCAAAAACCGAAACGCCCCGCGGATGGCCAATCACACGGGACTTTTAGTAAATTCTAAAACTCTTAGGTCTTATGCGAAGCGCGGGCCCAGACTGCACACCACAATCTCCTCCTACGCCTACATTGCCTGAATCGCCATAATGATGCTAGGTACCGTCATGGCTATATGTCCATACACCCCTATTGGACATTATTCTTGGCGCGTATCATACGACCATGCCACGAATATCGCAGTGTGTCTGTGCGGCTTCGCCGTAGGGAAGCCGCGCTCCAGAAACCCGCGTTGGGGTAATGGCGACCAGGCGCCTGAGAGACTACATAAGCAATCTGTGCGTATGGCGTGCGATCATCAGGTCTTCATGCGTGGGGATGACCAGCAGGGTGATGCGGCTGCCGGGCGCGGATATCGTGCTGGCATTATGCGTATTGGCCGCGACATCGAGACGGGCGCCGAGGTGGCCCAGGGCCTCGACGATAGAGGCCCGCACGGGCGCTGCGTGCTCACCGATGCCACCGGTAAAGACAAGGGTGTCCACGCCATTCATGGCCACAGCCAGCGCCCCCATGGCCTTGGCCGCCTGGTAACAGAACATGTCGATGGCCTGGGCCGCACGCGGATCGGTGGCGCGATTTTTGAGAAGCTGCTCCATGTCCGCGGTCCCGCCGGACACGCCGTACAGACCGGATTGATGGTTTACGAGGTCTTCGAGGGTCTCGGGGCTGTAACCCTTTTCGGCGAGAAGATAGATAAGGACGCCGGGATCCACATCGCCGCTACGCGTACCCATCATAAATCCGCCGGCCGGCGTAAGCCCCATGGTGGTATCCACGGGCCTTCCACCGACGACGGCCGCCATGCTCGCGCCATTGCCAAGGTGGGCGATGATCACCCGCCCCTGCCGAATCGATGGAGACAGCACCGTGAGAATGTATTCATAGGACAGACCATGAAAACCGTATTTGCGCACACCAGAATCCCAGAGTAGGCGCGGCAGCGGCAATCGCGCGGCGATCTCGGGCAGGGCCGCGTGGAAGGCGGTGTCCATGCAGGCGACCTGCGGCAGATCTGGGTAGTGTTGGCCGACGGCCTCTATGGCGTCGATCGCGGCGGGCAGATGCAGGGGCGCGAACTCCACGGCCTGCCGCACATCACGCAAAAAGGCAGGATCGATGCGGGCATGCCGGACGTGATTGGGTCCTCCGGATACGAGACGATGACCGACGGCCTGCGGTGTCCCCCTATTGCGTTGGGCAAACACGGTAAAGAGGGTGCCGATAGCGGCGTGGTGATCGAGTACTGCGTTTAGTGCCATAGGGACCGGCTGTCCGCCCTCCTCAAGCCAGCCATGTCCCTCGGGTCCGCCGAGACCCTCTATCGCGCCGCGGGCCACCAGGGCCTCCTGCGCCGCATCGATGCGGTAGAGGGCAAACTTGAGCGACGATGACCCGCTGTTGATACACAAAATGAGCGGAGATGCGGCCATATGTAGGCCTCCTGTCGAAACCGGCGCGGTGCGGGAACCGCTGGGCGCCGGTGCCGCCGGGCGCGCCTGCGCCACATGGCGCGGGGCGCATGGGGCAAGCGGCGCCTGATATCAAAAAGGTATCGCTAGGCACGGTAGCCCCCCGCCTGATATCAGTCCAGACCCAATCCCAAATGATGCCGCACAGCAGGCGAGGCAGCGAATCCGTCAGGCCTCAGAACGGCCACGTCCACTCGACGCTGTCGGGGCGATCCGTGCCCTCCTCCATGGCGTAGCGTATGTGTTCGAGGATCGCGTCTTTCATGCGTTCCTTCAGGTGGGCACCGATACCCGCAAGGCGCGGCACACGATCGACGACGTCAATTACCAAATTGAACCGATCGACCTGATTACTGATGGCAAGCTGCATGGGGGTGTTGATGCTGCCCTTTTCCTTATAGCCCCGGACATGGATGTTCCCTTCATTCGCGCGCCGGTATGTGAGCTTATGGATCAGCTGCGGATAGCCATGGAAATTGAATATGACCGGCTTGTCGCGCGTAAACAGGCTGTCGAAATCGCGGTCTGTGAGACCGTGCTCATGCTCGGTATTGGGTTCGAGCTTGAAGAGATCGACAACGTTGACGAAGCGTATGCGAAGATCGGGGACCGCCTCCCGCAGAATCGCCGTAGCGGCCAGCGCCTCGGCGGTCACCACATCGCCTGCGCAGGCGATCACGACATCCGGCTCCTTGCCGGCATCGGTCGAGGCCCAAGGCCAGATGCCGACACCCTTGGCGCAATGGCGCGCGGCGGCCTCGATGTCGAGAAACTGCAGGTGAGGCTGCTTGTCGGCTACGATGACGTTGATGTAATCACTGCTCTCCAGACAGCCACGGGCGACATGCAGGAGGCAGTTGGCATCAGGCGGCAGATAGATGCGCGTGACGATCGCCTGCTTGTTGGTGATGATGTCAAGAAAGCCCGGGTCCTGGTGGGTAAAACCATTGTGGTCCTGGCGCCACACAGTCGAACTAAGCAGGATATTGAGCGATGGCACCGGGGCACGCCAGCGCACCTCGGTCTTGCATTTCTCGAGCCATTTGGCGTGCTGATTGACCATGGAGTCGACGACATGCGCGAAGGCCTCGTATGTACTGAAAAACCCATGGCGGCCCGTGAGGGTGTAGCCCTCCAACCACCCCTCCAGGGTGTGCTCGCTTAACATCTCCATCACATGCCCATCGGCAGCCAGCTCGCTGCCGTCACTGTCTTCGGGCAACATGGCCGCCATCCACGCCTTCTTCGAGACCTCATAGATGGCCTGCAGGCGGTTCGAGGCGTTTTCGTCCGGACTAAAGACACGAAACCGGCCGCGGTTGCCGCGCATCACATCGCGCAGGAACGTGCCGAGGACATAGGTGCTCTCGGCATAGGCATGGCCGGGATTCGGCACAGGCACGGCATAGGCATGCACATCGGGAAGGCGCAATGGCACGCGCAGCAGACCGCCGTTGGCATGCGGATTGGCGCTCATGCGACGCGTCCCCGCCGGCGCGAGCGCCTGCAGCCGCGCCACCAGACGCCCTTGGGCGTCGAACAGCTCCTGTGGCTTATAGCTTCGCATCCAGGCCTCGAGCACGGCCAGGTGGCCGGGATTGTCGGCTACATCCAAAATCGGCACCTGGTGCGCCCGCCAAAACCCCTCTATATGGTGACCGTCGAGATCCCTGGGTGCGGTCCAACCCTTGGGCGTGCGCAGGATGATCATCGGCCAGCGGGGGCGCTCGCCAGGACCGGTGGCGCGCGCCGTGCGCTGAATCTCCTGAATCTCGCTCATGCACGTCTCCAGGATGTGCGCCATGGTCTGGTGCATGGCCATGGGATCACTGCCCTCGACAAGGTAGGGCGTGTAGCCGTACCCGCGAAAGAGATCGAGGAGCTCTTCTGTCGATATGCGCGCGAGAATCGTCGGATTGGCAATCTTGTAGCCGTTGAGATGCAGGATCGGCAAGACCGCCCCGTCCTGCGCGGGATTGAGGAATTTATTGCTGTGCCACGATGTGGCCATGGGCCCGGTCTCCGCCTCGCCATCACCGATCATGGCCACAACGATGAGGTTGGGATTGTCGAAGGCCGCGCCGAAGGCATGCGACAGGCTGTAGCCCAGCTCACCCCCTTCGTTGATGGACCCAGGGGTCTCCGGCGTGCAATGGCTGCCGACACCGGCCGGGTGCGAAAAGAGCGTAAAAAACCGCTTCATGCCGCCTTCGTCTAAGCTGCGGTCCGGGTAGACCTCGCTGTAGGTCCCCTCCAGGTAGGCATTGGCGAGCACGGACGGGGCGCCGTGTCCCGGGCCGCTTATATAAACCACGTTGAGATCCTGTTTACGGATCAGCCGGTTCATGTGCACCCAGACAAAGTTTTGCCCGGGATCGGACCCCCAATGCCCAAGCAGGCGCCGCTTGATGTGCTCCGCCTTGAGCGGCTCACGCAGAAGCGGGTTATCCCGCAGATACAACATGCCCACACACAGGTAGTTGGCGGCCATCCAGTAATCGTCGATGTTCCGGAGTTCGCCTTCCGTCAGCGCGGCGCCACGCCGCACGCCTTTTGCCCGCCGCTTTTGCCCCATGACCGCCTCCTTAGGCCTCCATACCCGGCGCCGACATGCCCGACGCCCGTGGGCTCCTTTCTTGGTCCTTACCCGTGCTTGGGCACATCATATGAACCGCGTCTCAAATCGGTTACTACTTGTCACCTCCTCCGAAGGCAACCACCCAAGGCCCGCCGACGCGCCCGCGCACCCGACACGCGACCCTCGAGGCGGCCCTGGGCCGCCGATCGTGAAGACCGATACTCGAGGCGCTCAGGGCCCGGGGGCGGCTGCTTCCCGCACCGACGGTCACAAACCCCAAGGCGGCCACGGCCCCGCCTTTCCTCAATGGTGACTCGGCACCAGCAAAACGGGGAGCACGGCGGCGCGCGCCACCCCCTCGGCCACACTGCCGAGGACCAGATGCTCAAGACCACGACGCCCATGGGTCCCGACCACGACCAGGTCCGCCCCCCAGCGCTTGGCTTCATCCATAATAACCATACTGATCTTATGGCTCAAATTCTCGGGTAACGCCGTCTCCACCTCAAGACCGGCCTTCTTGGCCTCATCCCGCGCCTCATCGATGATCGCCTGTCCGGCCTTAAATAAAACCTCCCCCAATTGCGCGTCGCTTATGAGGCCTGTTTCGACTGTCGTAAACGGAAACACATCAATGACATGCACGAGCCGCAAGCGTGCGGCCTGCTCCTTGGCGATCTTGATCGCCTCCTGGAGCGCCAAATTTGACGTGTTGCTGCCATCTATCGCCACCAATATATTCTTGTACACGCCGATTCCCCTTTCTTATAAATGACGCACCGCGCCCCATCATGGTAGCCGATATCGCCTTCAAAAACCGTTCCGGATTGGCCGCACAATAGACGCACGCGCCTGTATCCCCTTTATACCCCTGCAACCCAGGAGTGGCGGAAACCCAGTACCGCCCCCCCCTTTCCGAAGAACCACCGATCTGGCCGCCGCCCGCCATGACGGGCGGCGCACACACCATGAAACAACCCCGGCCTTTCCGTGCCCGCCCTCTCATCCCGCTGCGCATCGGCGCCGTGTATCATGTCCCCAACGATCTCATTATGCCAGAAAGCCACAGGTTCTTATTGATCTTTATCCAGAGCACATCCTCTATGGGGGCGCGCAGGCCATCCGCCGTGAAACGTGCAAACACGTGTGGCGATTCGCGCGACAACCGCGTCATCCCCGCCCTGTAAGACCCCCGGCCGCGATGAGGACCGCGGTTCGTGCGGACCGCCAAGCCACGCGCCTTGGGATGCCGGCCCGCCGGCCTTCCGGCGCATGCGATCCTCGCGTCCCCGAGGCCGGTCCATGGCAGCACGCCAGTCGTGCTCATCGGCCCCCGCCATGGACGAAAGCGGCCCTCGATGTGCCCTCATGCCGCGTACCGTGTCCACGCGCCTCACACGCTTGGGGGCACAGCACCTTCGATAAACCAGCCCGAACGCGCCGGCATCGATGCCTTGCCAGGCCCCGCATGAGGCTTGCCATACCGAATTTCTGGGTGAGGGTTTCCTCTCGCCTATGAGCGCGCATCGGCCTTAGTCAGATGCCGCAGCAAGGGGACCTTGACTTGGTCGAGGAGCAAGGTATACGCCATGGTGGCGAGGAGCAGCCATGAGGTCATGGAAAGCGGCATCCGCGCCATAAAAATGCCCACACGCGCAAGCATGCTCACGATAATAATGTCTGCGACAATGGCCGAGAGGAGAAATGTCCCGGGACGCGAGCCCCACATATGACCACGCTCGCGCACGAGCAGGACGTTGCCGAGGCCTGAAAACACGAGCCCCAAAAAATCCCATGTCTGCAGCGGTGCGGGCGCGAAACCCATGGCCCGCCCGGTCAAATAGACGCCAAAAATATACACGGTCCATGCCATAGCCACCACAAACGAGGAGAATATCAACGCGCGGACGTCCCACCGATCGGGTTTCTGGGAGGGCCGCACGCGATCACTGGCAAGCGACATGGTGATGAAGTCGTTGGCAAACACGAGCAGAAGGACGAGCAGGGGTGTGATCACAAAACGATTGAAAACGATCAGGCCGATACTCAAAAACAGCGCCACCTGAAACGTCTTGACGATCTTGTTGAGCGTATATGTAAGCAACCTCTGGTAGACGCGCCGGCCGGTCTCCACGGCGTCTGCCACGCCCGTAAGCCCAGGGTTCGTCAAGACAAGGCTTGCCGCCGCCTTGGCGACATCGGTGGCGCTCTCCACTGCGATCCCCACCTCCGCCTGTTTTAAGGCGGGTGCGTCATTGACCCCGTCTCCGGTCATGCCCACGATCTTATGTTGCTGCTGAAGGGCCTGCACCAGATGGAACTTGTCCTCGGGAAACACGCCGGCATAAACCCCGCAATCCTCGAGCATCTCGGCGCGGTCACAGATTCGTCCCGTAAGACCGAGCGTCCCGGCCACGGTTCGCGCAGTGGCCACATTGTCGCCCGTCACCATGCGCACGCGCACCCCGAAGTTTTGCAGTGCCCGCAGGGCCTGGGGCGCATCGGCCCGAATCGGGTCGGCAAGCGCAAGCAGCCCCAGAAAGCGCGGCGCCTCCGAAGGTCCCGCCGCCACGCCAAGGACCCGCGCACCCTGAGAGGCGAGTTCTTGCGCGGCCTGCTCCCAGCCGCTTGCCCGGGCCAGGGCGGCAATGATCTGGGGCGCCCCCTTCATGGCGCGCCATGGCGCACCCTCCACCTCAAACGCGGCCTCGGAACGCTTGGTGGCCGGATCAAAGGGCGTAAAGCGCGCGCGGGCGGGGATCACGGCCTCGCGCGCACGGGCGGCCGCCAATAGGGTCAGATCGATGGGATCTTGCGTCGCATCGTCGCTGGCCACGGCCGCCATGGCCAGAAGCTCGGCATCGGTCGTGTCACCCCAAGGCCTGGTCGCGATGAGGCTCAGCTTGTTTTGCGTAAGAGTGCCGGTCTTATCGCTGCAAAGATCGCTCATGGCGGCCGCCTCCTCGATGGCCGCTAGGCGTGTCACCAGCACGCCGCGTTGGGCAAGGCCCAGGGATGCCATGGCAGTCGCAAGGGTAAATGTGGCCGGCAGCGCCACGGGCACCGACGCCACGAACAAAATGAGGGCGAAGGGCAGAATTTCGCCAAGCGCCATGTGCGTCGTAGAGGCGTAAATCAGGATGGCCGCCACCAGAAAACCGTCCATGATCACAAGCTGGCGGACGATGGACAGCACAAGTTCTTCGAGATGGCTTTTGGAGCCCGCAGCGCGTACGAGTTCGGCGGTCTTGCCGAAATAGCTTTGCGCCCCTGTCACCGTTATCGTCCCGCTCGCTTCACCGCGGCGGATGATAGAAGCCGAGTAGACCGTGGAGGCGCCCCCCCTTTCCACGGGCATCGATTCGCCTGTCAGGGCGGATTGATCGACCAGGACCTGCCCGTCCTCAAGAACCATGTCGGCCGGCACGATATCCCCGACACGAATATGCACGAAATCGCCGGGGACGAGATCGCGGGCCGGGATACTGCGCCATTGGCCATCGCGGAATACACGCGCCACGATATGAAGGCGCCTCCTCAGGGCATCCAGGGCCCCTTGGGCCTTATGCTCCTGACGGAATCCGAGGACCGCATTGAAGAGGAGCAACAAGCCGATGATGATCGCCTCGGCCCACTTGCCAAGGACCAGTTCGAGGACCAGCGTGACCTCCAGCATCCACGGCACCGGGGCCCAGAATTTCTTGAGAAAGAGCAGCCATACATTGCGCTTGATTTCGCTAATGGCATTGGGGCCGTATTCCTGCAGGCGCTGTTGCGCCAGGGCCTCGCTCAGACCTTTTGCTGCCATCATGCCTCCCCCTTGCGGGCACCGCTCCGGGAGGCGCCCGCACAGATAATGACTGGGCCCAACACAGCCCGCTCTAAAACGGGCACGTCATTACGGTTGCCGTACCTTCTCCTCAGGTCGGGAAACCCGGATCCCATCGTGTGAGGATAGCCTAGCCGGCCGGCCGTGTAGGGCCTGCGTGCCCCGTCCGGCGGCCTATGCGGGTTCCTAAGGAGGCCACCGACATCGACCCCCATCCTGCAAGCGGCAACACAACCAGGGGGTTCGAACACCGCGCTTGGCCGGGCGCGGGCCCCACCCAGCCGTGCCTACGGCCCATCCGGCCCTGCGCGCACGAGGCCAGGCGGTGAGACCGGAGACCACCGTGCCCTCAAGAGAGGCGAGAGTCGCTTCAAAAATCGGCACCGCGAACGCCCGAGGACCTGCCGCCCGATGAGGGCCTCGTATCCGGCGAGGGCCCCCGGTGAGGCGCTGATTGCGGCCTTGACGGCTTCAGGGGTCATAAGGGTCATATAAGGTCTGGCGGCCGCGAGACGAACCCCTCCCACAGACAGGGCAACAGGCGTCCGAATCGACGGGGCCCTCTCTCTTTAGTTATATATTGATTATATAAGCTAATACTAAAAATCACTGGCGCAGCCCGACGGCAGCGCGTATACTCTTTATCCCAATCGCCGCCGCCTTTTTGCAGCCTTCTCAAGTTCTGCGTCTGGCATGTCACCCAATAGGGGACGACGAGCAACCCGGTATAACGTTCGGGGTGTGGCGACCGTAACTGACGTTTGACTGGTCTCGGGTACGAGTCACGGTTCGCTCACTGGGCGTGCCGGCGACGGCCTGCGGCCTTGACTTTGAGAGGACCATTGCGTGGAATCCCGATTTCCCCACCCCTATATCAGTTCGCACCCCAAATGGCGCTGGTTTATCCTCATTACGGTCCTGATCGGGGCCTCGATGTCGGCCCTGGATGTCAGTATCGTAAACGTCGCCCTGCCGACCCTGCAGGGGGACTTCAAGGTCAATTTGGCGGTCATCGAGTGGGTCGCGATGGCCTATATGCTGACCCTCACCATATTCCTCCCCCTCTTTGGGCGCCTCGCCGACATCTTTGGACGCACCAAGATGTACAACACCGGGTTCGTGGTCTTTACCGTCGGCTCGGCCCTCTGCGGGCTGGCGTCGTCGGCAGGCTTTCTGATCGGCGCGCGTATCCTGCAGGCGGTCGGCGCAGGCCTTCTGCAGGCCAACTCCGTGGCCATCATCACCGCGGCATTCCCGGCGAGCGAACGGGGACGGGCCATCGGTATCCAGGGGGCGGTGCAGGCCATCGCCATGTCGGTCGGGCCATTCGTCGGCGGCATCCTGATCTCGATCGTCAGCTGGCGGGCGATCTTCTATGTCAACGTCCCGATCGGGATCATAGGGACCTTCGCGGCCCTCTACTGTCTGCCGGCAGCCGAACATTCGAATAAGCGCGAGAAGATCGACTACCTGGGCACCAGCCTCTTTGCCACCGGACTCGCGTTCCTAGTCCTCGCAGTCAATGAAGGCGAGACCCTAGGCTGGACTGCGCCCATCATTCTGACCTACTTCGCGCTCTCCGCGGTCTTGCTTGCCGGCTTCCTGATCACCGAGATGCGCGTCGAGCACCCCATGATCGATCTCGCGCTCTTCAAGCGTTATGCGTTCTGGGCGGGCAATCTCACCGGGCTCTTGTCCTATTACGTGCTGTTCGCGGTCCTTTTCCTGATGCCCTTCTATCTGGAAAAGATCGCCGGCTACAATCCCGCCGTGACCGGTTCGATCCTGACGCCCATCCCGCTGGCCATGGCGGTGGTGGCCCCGTTCGCCGGCCATATCTCCGATAAATACGGTTCGCGCCTCATGACCATGTGGGGCATGGCGGTGTGCGCGCTTGCCACCTTGTTTTTGATCTTCACCGGGCGCTCCCCCAGCATGGCGATATTGATCGCCGAGCTCGTCGTCTTGGGGATCGGCATGGGCCTTTTTACGCCCCCCAACAACTCGGCCATCATGGGCTCGGTGCCGAAAGAGCGTCTCGGGGTGGCCGGCGGCATCCTCAACATGATGCGCGCCCTCGGGCTCATCTTCGGGGTTGACATATCGGGCGTGATCTTCACCTCGATCGAGCACAGCTACATCCGGCAGCACGGCCACACACTCATCAGCTTCAAGGACCTCCCGGTGGCGTTGCGCAAAGAGGCCTTCCTGCACGGTTTCGCGCCGGTCATGATCAGCCTCTTTGTCATCAATATCATCGCGGGGCTCTTGTCGGCGGCCAAGAAGGACCAGGGTCATCACGGCCCGGTCGAGCACGGCGAACCGATCGACCTCATGTGATGTGGGCGGGTGCCGGGGGGGTCGTAGGGCGGGGTCAGTGCACCCGCCCCGGCGGCCGGCACCCCGTGCCCGACGCTCGCCCAGCGCGCGCGACTTCCTCCACAAACGGGTTGGTAAGACTCTCCCTACGGGCCTGATGGCAGGCCCAGGCTTGGCATCAGCCGGCGGCCTGCATGGGGATCGCATCGCTTCTGCGCACGATACGATTGGCCGCATCCACATAGATGAGGCGCGGCTTCATCTCACGGGCCTCACGCTCCTCGTAGACGCCAAAGGCACATATAATGATCAGATCGCCGACCGCTGCCTTGTGGGCCGCGGCGCCGTTGACCGAGATGAGCCCGGAGGCCGGTTCCCCGCGTATCGCATAGGTACTGAAACGCTCACCGTTGCGAACATTGAACACATCGATGCGCTCATACTCACGGATACCGGCGGCATCCAGCAAGGTCGCGTCGATGGCCACAGACCCCTCGTAATCGATCTCGACCCGGGTGACGCGTACGCGGTGCAATTTGGCGTGCAGCATGGTTCTGTGCATGGGCCCATTATCCGGCTTTCTCGCTCGGATGCCAATGCCCGCCACCGGTCCTGTCCTCACCTGCGGAATTCGTGATTGTCGATGAGCCGGGTGCGCCCCAGGCGCGCGGCCGCCAGCACCACGAGCTCGGAGTCGGTAGGAGACGGCGGTGCGAGATCGGATGCGCGCCGCACGGCGACATAGTCGGGGATAAACCCAAGCGCCTCGAGATGGCTGACGGCGAGGGCCTCGGCAGCCGCGGGCGCCATGCCCCCTTCGACGTGCCCCGCGGCCTGCCGCAAGGTTGCATAAAGGCCGGGGGCGCGGGCGCGCTCATCGGGCGTGAGATAGGTATTGCGCGTGCTTAGCGCAAGCCCATCGGACGCGCGTACGGTATCGATACCGGTCACGGTAACCGGGAGCGCGAGATCCATCACCATACGGGTTACGATGCGCCACTGCTGATAGTCCTTCTTGCCCATATAGCAGACGCGCGGGCGAATGATACCAAGGAGTCGCGCCACGACCGTTGTCACCCCCTCGAAGTGGCCCGGCCGGTAGCGCCCGCACAGGTCCTCGGACAATCCGGGCACGCGCACCTGGGTGTGCCGCTCGCGGCCATGGGGATAGATGGCGTCCTCGGCCGGCACGAACACCGCGTCGACACCCGCATCGGCGAGCCTCGCGCAATCGGCCTCCCTGGTGCGCGGATAGGCGGCAAAGTCTTCATGCGGCCCAAACTGCAAGGGGTTTACGTAAATGCTCGCCACCACGCGCTCGTGCGGGCGTGCGGCCTGCACGAGCCGCATGTGGCCCTCGTGAAGCCCACCCATGGTCGGCACGAAGCCGATGTCATCCGGCCATTGCGCCCGGCACTTGTGCCACTCGGCCAGCGTACGCGCGACGATCACAGGCCGCAGGCCGCGCAAGACGGGATGGGGCTTTCGGCAACAGGCCTACTCACCGTAACTCTCATCGGCACTGGGAAAGGCGCCCTGGCGCACGGCATCGATATAGGCGGCAAATGCCGCGGCGATGCTGTCTCGTCCCGCCAGAAAATCGCGCACGAAGCGCGGGCGGCGCGCCCCCATTCCCAGGGCATCATGCATGACCAGGACCTGGCCGTCACACGACGGTCCGGCGCCGATACCGATGGTCGGTACCGCCACGGCCGCGCTGATCTGCGCGGCAAGGGCCGCCGGTACGGCCTCCAGTACCAGCAACGAGACCCCGGCGTCGGCAAGTTCCTTGGCCTCCGACAGGAGCCGCGCGCCCGCGTGCCCGCGCCCCTGCACGCGATAGCCACCGAGGCTATGGACGAATTGGGGAGTCAATCCGATATGGCCGCAGACCGGAACCCCGCGCGCGGCAAGATACGCGGCATTCGCCGCGAACGGGCCCGCCCCCTCGCCCTTGACCATGTGCGCGCCGGCACGCATGAGGACCCCAGCGTCGTCCAGCACCCGATCGGCGCTGCCCTGAAAGCTCAGAAACGGCAGATCGGCCATGAGCAGGGCGCGGTTAACCACGCGCGCCACGCAGTGTGTGTGATAGGCCATGTCATCCAAGGTTACGGGGACCGTGCTCGTGCGCCCCTGAATGACATGACCGAGCGAATCGCCCACCAGAATGACATCCATGCCGGCCTCATCCATGGCGCGCGCAAAGCTCGCATCATAGGCGGTCATGGCAGCGATCTTGCGGCCTTCCTTTTTCATGGCCGCAAGCCGGGGCAGGGTGACAATCTCGGGCGCGGTCATGTCCCGGTCCCCGCCGCCAGCGGGTTAAAGAAGTGCCGGCCGCTATGAATACCGCGAATCGCGTCGATCAGCGACACCAGATCCTCATCGCTCTCGACGAAATTGGCCTCGGCGGCGTTGACCATGAGTAATGGGGAATCCTGATAGCGATGAAAGAACTCGGTGTAGCCCTCGGCAAGCGCGGCCAGATAGTCGCGATCGATATGCTCATAGCCGCGGCCGCGGCGGCGGATCCGGTCGATCAGGACATCCACCGGGGCCTGCAGGAATATGACGAGATCCGGGGTTTGAACAGGCTCAGGGATGGTCGCCGTGATCTGCTCATAGAGGCGCCACTCATCGTCATCGAGTGTGATACGGGCAAAGACCCGGTCCTTGGCCCACAGAAAATCCGCCACTACCCCGGCGCGCAAGAAATCGCCTTGCGCGAGGTCCTCGAGCAAGCGGCGGCGCTGAAAAAGAAAAAAGAGCTGCGTGGCCAGGGCATAGGCCCGCCGGTTCTCGTAGAAACGGGCGAGAAAGGGGTTTTGCTCCGGTTCCTCGAACAGGCCTTCGAGCCCGAGGCCCAAGGACAATCGCCGGGCGAGGCTCGTCTTGCCGACCCCGATCGGTCCTTCAATGACCAGAAACGATCCCGCGGACAACGAGATCGGCACCGCCGCCTGTCCCTTCACCAATACCCCCTCACCACGGCCTTTCGAGTCGCTCCACCCGCTGATCGCGCACCGCACGCCTCAGGTCTGCCAGCGCCCCGAGCTTGGGAATGCAAAAATCAGGCATGATCTCCGCCCAAGGATACAGCACAAAGGCGCGCTCCCGCAGGCGCGGGTGGGGCAGGATCAAGGCCGGGCCCTCGCACACCACGCCCTCGTAGTATAGGAGGTCGATATCGATGACGCGCGGCTCATTGCGCAACCCGGTGCGAATCCGCCCCAGCCGCCGTTCGACAGCGAAAAGCGCAGCCGCCAGCCCCTCGGGCGCGAGCGCCGTCTGCAGGCGGCACACGGCATTCAGATAGTCCGGTTGGTCCGGCCCCCCCATGGGGGCGGTCCGATAGAGCGAGGATGCCGCCACCAGGGTGGTGTGCGCAAGCCCGGAAAGGGCCTCGCGCGCGGCCGACAAGGTGGCGGCGGTCTCCCCGAGATTGCCGCCCAGCCCGACGATGGCGTCAACCGCCGACCGCACGCCGCCTGCGCCGCCTGCGCGGACGCTTCTCGCCCGGTCCGCTTAAGGCCCCTACCATGGCCTCGCGCTCATCAGCAGTGGCCTCCTGAAACCGCGTCCACCAGTCAAATAGCGCCATCGGGACCTCGCCCGAGGCGGCGCGCAGGCCCAGGAAATCATAGGCGGCGCGAAACCTCTTGCTCTCCAGAAACCGGAAGGCGTGACGCCCGGCGCGCCGGTCGAAGCGCGACTGCAGGCCCCAGATCTCGCGCATGGGCACGCTAAAGCGCTTGGGGATCATGATGACGCGCAACTGTTCGCGCAGCACATGTTCGGCGGCCTTGGTCCACGCCTCGGCCGCGGCCGCACCTTGGGCAATACTATGCATGGCCTCCTCACGCACGCCCTCCCAGAGCAACGCGGCAAACAGGAAGGCCGGGGTCACGGGCTTGCCCTCGGACAGGCGCTGGTCGCTGCTTACGAGCGCCCGGGCGAGCAGCGACTCGGCGTCGGCATGAGGACCCAGGATCGACGCCACCCCCGGGAACAGGGCCTCGAACAGCCGGTGCTCGCACAGGGCCTCGTAGGTCGCTACGGCGTTGCCGGTGTGAAAGAGCTTCAACACCTCCTCAAAGAGCCGCGCCGGGGGGACCTCCTGCAAGAGCGGCCCCAGGGCCGGCAACAGCCGGCGCCCCTCCTCGGTCAATTGCAGGTGCAATTTGGCGGCGAAACGCACGGCCCGCAGCATGCGTACCGGATCCTCCCGGAATCGCGCCTCCGGATCGCCTATCACCCGAAGCCTCCCGTGCGAGAGGTCGTCTAGGCCATTGACGTAATCCGTGACAAGGCCCTCCTGGGGGTCGTAATAGAGGGCGTTGACGGTAAAATCGCGCCGGAAGGCATCCTCTTCCAGGGTGCCGAAGACATTGCCATCATCGTCCTGTGGGTCCAGGGAGGGTGTGGCACGATAGGTGGCCACCTCGACGATCTCGCGCCCGAAATGGACGTGGGCCAACCGAAAGCGGCGTCCGATCAGGCGCGCATTGCGAAACACCTGACGGATCTCCTCGGGCCGCGCCTGGGTCACGACATCGAAATCCTTGGGTTCCTTCCCCAAAATGAGGTCGCGCACGCAACCCCCAACGAGATAGGCGGTATAACCCGCGTCCTGCAGCCGCTCCACAACCTGGCGGGCATGCGGGCTGATCCTTCCTGGTGTCACGCCGCACGATGCGGCGGTCACGATCTTCGGCGCCTTGCTGATGTCGGTCAAAGGAAAAAAACCCCTCCTCATATCAAGTTTGTTTCAATTTGAAGCAAGCCTTGTATAATAGCACCGCTTCGCCGCGGCCCCGAATGGGTCGCCCACCGCTCCCTTCGTCTAGTGGCCTAGGACGCTGGCCTCTCACGCCGGTAACAGGGGTTCGAATCCCCTAGGGAGCGCCATCTTGCGCGCTTGATATTCATCGGGCGCGGCCGCACATCACCCCCCGGACACAAGGGAGAGAGGGATTCATGGCCACGTCGCCTTACATTACCGACGTCACCGAGGGCAATTTCGATCAGGCGGTCATAGAGCGCTCGCGGACGGTCCCCGTGCTGGTCGACTTCTGGGCCGACTGGTGTGCCCCCTGCCGGTCGCTCATGCCGATCCTCGCCAAACTGGCGGAAGAGTACCAGGGGCGGTTTTTTCTTGCCAAGGTCAACAGCGATGAAGAGCAGCGCCTTTCGGGGCGCTTTGGCGTGCGCGGCCTGCCGACCGTCAAGCTCTTCAAGCAGGGCGCGGAGGTCGCCCAGTTCGTGGGCGCGCAACCCGAACGGACGATTCGCGAGCTGCTCGATGCCCATATCGATAGACCCTCCGACACCGCCTTGCGGGCCGCCCTCGATCAGGAGGCTGCGGGTAACCGCGAAGGGGCGCTTGCCCAGCTTCAGGCGGCGCACGGCGCCGACCCGGCCAACGACCGGCTGACCGCCCATCTCGGTCGGCTCCTGTGCGAGCAGGGCCGAATGGCTGACGGTGAAACGGTCCTCAAGGGGTTGTCTGCACGCGCCCTGGGGGACGCAGAGATCGGTGCGGTGATGGCACGGCTCGAGTTTGTGCGCATGGTCGCGGGCACGCCTGCGCTTGCCGAGCTTGAACGGACCGTGGGCGCTCACCCCGAGGACCTGCGTGCGCGGCTGACCCTGGGCGCCCGCTATCTCCTCGCCGGCCGTCATGAGGACGCCCTGGAACAGTGGCTTGCGATCGTGCGCGCGGACCGGCGCTTTGGCGATGATGCGGGCCGCCGGGCGCTGCTTGCGGCCTTCACGCTGCTTGGCGATAAGGGCGACCTCGTACGCCGCTATCGGGGCCTGCTCGCGGCCGCCATCACCTGAGGACCGCGTGCGGCGCGGACGGGGGCATGGGCGCACCGTGCGCGCCCCCGTGGTAATAGCCGAGATACCACTCCACGAACCGGCCGATGCCGGCCTCGACCGAGGTCGTGGGCCGAAAACCGAAGTCCGCAGCCAAGTCGTCGACATTGGCGACCGTGGAGGGTACGTCGCCCGGCTGCATGGGCAGCATCTCGAGCCGCGCCTTGCGGCCGAGCCGCTCTTCTAGCACATGGATATAGTGCATGAGTTCGATGGGCTGATTGTTGCCGATATTATAAAGGCGAAACGGGGCATGGCTGGTGGCCGGGTCCGGGGCCGCGGGCGACCAGGCCTCGGAAGGGCGCGCCGGGTGGTCGATCACCCGCGCCACTCCCTCGACGATATCGTCAATGTAGGTGAAATCACGCACCATGCGCCCGTGGTTGAAGACCTTGATGGGGGCGTCTTCCAGAATGCCCTTGGTAAACAAAAACAGCGCCATGTCCGGACGCCCCCAGGGGCCATACACCGTGAAAAACCGAAGGCCCGTGCACGGTATGCCAAAGAGATGCGCGTAGCTGTGCGCCATGAGTTCATCGGCGCGCTTGGTGGCGGCATACAAAGACACCGGGTGAGCCACGCCATCGTGCTCGGAAAACGGCTGGCGGCTATTGGACCCATAGACCGAACTCGATGAGGCGTATACGAAATGCCCGACCCCTCCATGGCGGGCGCCCTCGAGGAGATTCACGAACCCCACGATATTGGCGTCGACATAGGCGTGCGGGTCCTTCAAGGAATGGCGCACGCCGGCCTGCGCCGCGAGGTTCATGACCGCATCGTAATGCCCGGCATCGAAGAGCCCGGCCACGGCCTTGCGATCGGCGATATCGAGATGGCGGAAGGTAAAGCCCGGCAATGCCTCAAGGCGCGCAAGCCGCGCCTTCTTCAGGTCCACCGAGTAGTAATCGTTCAGGTTGTCGACACCGGTTACGGTATCGCCGCGCACGAGCAGATGTTCGGCAAGTGCCGCGCCGATAAACCCGGCCGCCCCGGTAATCAATATATGCATGTCACCATCTCAGCCTTAAACCGCACCATTATAACCACCCGACCGAAGGCCCGCATGCCGCGGTCCCGCAGCCGCCCTTCACGCGCCCGATCGGTGCGAACACCGATGCCAGCGGGCCCGGGGATCGCCGCGCCTCGCCATCGCCATACCGACATGCGCGCCGGCGCCCTATTCGTGACCGTGCCGATGATGGATATCGGGGTAATGCGCATGGCTATGCGTGAGCGGCTCATGGGTGTGGCGATGGACATGCGGCGTCCACCCGTCCCACGGGAAATCGTGCCCATGCAGGTGGTGGGCATCATGCCCATGCTCATGGCTATGCGTAAGCCCCGGATGATGGTGGCTGTGGACGTGGCGTTCCGTAAGGTACAGCCAGACACCTGATGCCATGAGGCCTGCCGCCGCCCAAAAGGACACGCCTTCGTTTTCCGGCCGCCACACCAAGGCGAGCAGCGCCCCGGCAAAGGGCGCCACCGCGAAATAGCCGCTCGCGCGCACGGTGCCAATGTCGCGCAACGCCCGCACGAACAGTGCGAGGCTCGCCCCATAGCCGATAAATCCGACCAGACCCGCGGCCGCCGCCACGGCACGAGACGGGACATGCTCGCCAAGCCACACCGCGGCCAAGACATTCACTCCTCCCGCGGCCAGTCCCTTGACGGCGGCTATCAGCACCGGATCGCCACTTGCCACCTGGCGCGTGAGGTTATTGTCGGCCGCCCAGCACAGACACGCCGCCACGATCGCCAACGGACCCGCCACCGATGCCAAACCGACAGGACCCTGCGCCGCAAGCAGGCCGCCTGCGAACACGATCAGCGCCATGCCCCCCACGATGCGCCGATTGCGGTGCTCGTGAAACACAAACCAGGCCATGAGCGCCGTAAAGACGTTTTCCAGATTCAGCAGGAGCGAGGCGCTGGCGGCCGGCATGCGTGCCAATCCATACAGCAACAAGAGGGGCCCAAAGACACCGCCGCACGCGACTGCGCCCGCAAGCCACGGCCAGTCGCCGCGCGCGATGGTCCCGGTTTCGGCGCGGCGCGCGCGCCGCCACGACCACACGAGGGCAAGCCCCATCCCGGCGCCCAGATACAGCAGGCCCGCCAGGACCACGGCCGACACGAGCCCAAGGAGCCCCTTGGCAAGCGGGATACTGGCCCCGAACAAGACCGCGGCGGCGAGCGCGCTCACTATGCCCCGGTGTGGGTGTGACGAGACGGCCGGGGTCTTCATAAGGGGCGCCCGCGCGCGTGCACTCGCCCACCCATCACCCCGGCCCCTCCCCGCCGCGATCGCGCGCGCGCAGACGCGTGAGGCGCTCCCGGATACGGGCCTCGAGCCCCCGGTCGGTCGGCTCATAGTAGACCGCGCCCGCCATGGTATCCGGAAAATACGACACGCCCGCGGCATAGGCCTCGGGCTCGTCGTGCGGGTAACGATAGGCGCGACCGTGACCCTGAGCGCGGGCCAACGCAGTCGGGGCATTGCGCAGATGCGCGGGGACCGGTTGCGTGCCATGGGTTCGCACATCCTCGGTGGCCGCCGCGAAGGCCCGATAGACGGCATTGCTCTTGGGGGCCGCGGCCAGATACACCGCGGCCTGCGCAAGCGCCAGATCGCCTTCCGGACGCCCTAGCCGGTCGAAGGCCTGCCAGGCATCCAGGGCCACCGCCAGCGCCCGCGGGTCGGCGTTACCGATGTCCTCGCTTGCCGCGCGCACCAGCCGCCGGGCCACATAGCGCGGGTCGCACCCGCCATCGAGAAGCCGTGCCAGCCAATAGAGGGCGCCGTCGGGGCTTGATCCGCGCACGGCCTTGTGCAGCGCGGAGATCTGGTCATAGAGCAGATCTCCGCCCTTGTCGAAACGCCGGTAGCGGGTCCCGGCGGCGCGGCGCACATGCGCCTCGTCAATGACCGCGACACCCGCCTCGCGGGCCTGTTCCGCGGCCGTCTCCAGCAAGGAGAGCGCGCGGCGCGCATCGCCATCGGAAAGCTCCGCGATAAGCGCGAGCGCCTCTTCGGATGCCGTATAGGCCCCCGCCAGGCCCTCGGGGGCCTTGAGGGCGCGCCGTAACACCTCACCCAAATCGGATACGGTCAAGGGCTCCAGGACGTGGAGCCGCACACGCGACAACAAGGCGGCGGTGAGCGCAAACGCCGGGTTCTCGGTGGTCGCGCCGATCATGACCACGGTGCCTTCTTCAAGGGGCCGCAGCAGGGCATCCTGCTGCGCGCGGCTATAGCGATGGACCTCGTCTATGAACGCGACAAGACTGTGGCCCGCCGCCCGCGCGTCTCGGCCGCGCTCCTCGAGGTCCTTGAGTTCACGCACCCCGCTTGTGAGCGCGCTTAAGGCTACGAACTCGCCGCCTGTCGCCTGCGCCAACACACGCGCGAGCGTGGTCTTGCCGCTGCCCGGCGGCCCAAAGAGGATCATCGGATACGGGCGGCCCCGCTCATAGGCGATTCGAAGCGGGGCATCGGGCGCCAAGAGCGCCGCCTGCCCCACGAAATCCGCGAGCGTTCGGGGACGCAGACGCTCTGCGAGCGGGGTCGACACTACGGGGTGACGATGGCCGTGTGCGGGGGCGGCCGGAAGTGGAACGTGGCGGTGGGCAGCGGCATATTCCAATGCAGGCCGCTCAACCGGATATCGGTCGTCTGGTCCATGGCATCCCCGACCACGATGCGCCGGATGCGCACCCCCCGATAGCCGATGCGAATCCAGCGAAAGCCCTGGCCACGCCCGCGCGGGCGCAAGACGATCCACTGCAGGCCGCCATGACTGGGGAGCGTCTCGACTGCAAAAAGCGTCGAAAGGTGGCCATCGCCCGCCAAAAGCAAGGCCGGCGTGCGACCCAGGGCCGCCGAGGCCTGATAGCGTGTCGCCTGCGCCAGGCCCGGGTCATAGAGCCAGACCTGCCGGCCGTCGCCTACGATCTGTTCCCGATAGGGCGCCGCATAGTCCCACCGGAACCGCCCCGGGCGCTTGAGCCAGAGCTGCCCATGGCCGCGGCTCACCACGTGGCCGCGATGATCGCGCACGATCTGCGTAAACCGGCCACGAAGGGTATGAACGGTCGCAAAGAATCGCGCGAGATCGGCGCCCAGAACCGGGACCGGCATGAGCACAGTCCACGAAAGCACGATCCGCAAAAATCGGCGGCCCATGATCATTACACCTCCGGAGGGGGCGGCGCGAGCACCTCGCGGCTGCCATTTGACTGAAGCGGGCCTACGACACCCGACCGCTCCATCTGCTCGATCAGCCGCGCGGCCCGATTGTAGCCTATACGCAGCCTGCGCTGCACACCCGACACCGACGCGCGCCTGGTCTCGGTCACGATGCGCAGCGCCTCATCATACAGATCATCGGCCTCGCCGTCCTCAGCGCCCTCCTCGGCCGATGCCTCGCCGGCCTCGTCTGTGGCGGCGAATATCCGTTCGTCATAGTCGGGCACGCCGGTCTTCTTCAGGGCCGATACCACCTGATGGACCTCGGCATCGGCGACGAACGCCCCGTGAATGCGCTGCGGAAACCCGGTACCCGCCTGCAAAAACAGCATGTCGCCATGGCCGAGCAGCTGTTCCGCCCCCATTTGGTCAAGGACGGTGCGCGAATCGACCTTGGCAGAGACCTGAAAGGCGATCCGCGCGGGGATGTTGGCCTTGATAAGCCCGGTGATGACATCGACCGAGGGTCTTTGCGTGGCGAGCACCAGATGGAGCCCCGCGGCGCGCGCCTTCTGCGCCAGACGCGCGATCAGTTCCTCGACCTTCTTGCCGACCACCATCATGAGATCGGCCCATTCATCTATGACGATCACGATATAGGGGAGCCGGCCCATCTCGCGCACCTCGCCTGCGGGGGCCTGAGGATCGTTTAGAATCTCCCCGCGCGCACGCGCTTCATCATAGCGCTTATTGTAGCCGGCGAGATTACGGACCCCCAGCGCGGCCATGGCCCGATAGCGGCGATCCATCTCGCCTATGCACCAGCGCAAGGCGCGCGCGGCCTGCTTCATATCCGTGACCACCGGTGCCAAGAGATGCGGCAAGCCGTCATAGACGGCAAGCTCAAGCATTTTCGGGTCGATCAGTATGAGGCGCACGTCGGCGGGCGCGGCCTTGTACACAAAGCTCAATATCAGGGCGTTTAAGCACACGGACTTGCCGGACCCGGTCGTGCCCGCAATGAGGAGATGGGGCATGCGCGCAAGGTCGGTCACGACCGGCTGGCCGCTGATATCCTTGCCAAGCGCGAGCGCAAGCGGCGAGGCGACCGCCTCGTAGGCGCGCGACGACAGGATCTCGCGCAACCGCACCACCTCGCGGCGCTCATTGGGGACCTCGATACCGATATAGGTCTTGCCCGGGATGTTCTCGACGACGCGCACGCTCACCACCGACAGGGCGCGGGCGAGATCACGCTGAAGCCCGGTGATCTGGCTCGCCTTGATGCCGGGGGCAGGCTCGATCTCAAAGCGCGTGATGACGGGGCCCGGATGCACGGCCTCGACCTTGACCTCGATGTGAAAATCCAGAAGCTTCTTTTCGAGCAGACGCGACATGGCGTGCAGCGATTCCTCGGAGAAGCTCGCCTTCTCGCCCGACGGCAGATCGAGCAAAGAAAGCGCCGGCAGCCCTGGTTCTGCGGGCTCGAGAAAGCTTGTCTGGCGGTCGCGCGTGGCGCGCACACCCTCGACCGGCTCCATGACCGGCTCGATGCGCGGCGGGGCCGGCCGGCTCAAGGCCTTGCGTCCCTTCTCTACGGTCTCCTCGCGCTCCTGGCGCGCCTGCCTGCCGTGCCAGCGATCGATCAGGATGCCGACACGCCCGCGCAGACCCAAGGCCACGGCAAACGCCCTGTCGCCCAGATAATCCATGACCCCAAGCCACGAAAGACCCGTGGCCAGGGTAAAGCCCGCCAGGAACACAGCAAGCAGAAACAATGTCGCCCCGAGCGGGTCGATCACCCGCGACAGCATGCTCGAGACCAGCCCGCCGAGCAGGCCGCCGGCCTGAAACGGCAAGGACACGGGTCCCCGGAAATCGAGGCTCGAAAGGCCGCAGGCCCCGACAAAGGCGAGCACCATGCCAAGCACTACCACCCGGCGCGAGTGCCCGGACGCCGTCACCCGCGGGCGCAGCACCCGCACGCCGCTCCAACCGACCAGCACCGGGATCACATAGGCCGGCAGACCCAGCACCGCCAGCAGTCCATCCGACAGCCATGCCCCGACAAGCCCGCCGGCGTTGCGCACGGGGCCATGCCCGCTATGCGACCAGCTCGGGTCACCTGCATGGAACGTCGCAAGCGTCACCGCCAGATACAAGGCCAATGCCAGGATCACAAAGAGGAGCGCCTCGCGCATGACGCGCGCGCGCCCGGGCGCAAGGGCCGCACGCTCGCGCCTAAACCGCGCCTGGCTCATGACCGATACCCCCCGTGCGCCGACGCCATCGGATCGGGCTGCCTCATGATGTCATGGCCGCCAACACCGCCTCGTGCATGATGCGCCCGCTGCGCACATTGAGGCCCCCCGCAAGGCGCGGATCATCGGCCCCATGGGCCGCCAGGACCTGCACATAGGGCAGCAGCACCGCCGACAGCGCCTGCGAGGCCGTGCGCGGCACCGCGCCCGGCATATTCGTCACCCCGAAATGGACGACGCCCTCCTCGATGTAGGTCGGCGCCCCATAATCGGTCGCGTGCATGGTCTCCACACACCCCCCCTGATCGATGGCGATATCGATGATCACCGCGCCGCGATGCATGGTCCGCACCATGGGGCGGGTGACGACATGAGGGGCCCGCGCGCCGGTCACGAGTACAGCCCCGATCACAAGATCGGCCTCGCGGACCGCCGCCGCCACCGCCTCTTCATAGGCCGGCAGGGCCGTGACACTGGCGCCGACCTCCATCATGGCGCTCTGACGCGCGCGCTCCTTGTCGAACACCGTGACCCGCGCGCCGAGCGCGGATGCCACGCGGACCGCGTTGCCTCCGGCCTCGCCCGCGCCGATCACCACCACATGGCCGCGCTCGGTGCCCGGCAGGCCGCCCAGCAAGATGCCGCGACCGCCGTGACGAGCCTGCAGGAGCTGTGTGCCGATCTGCACCGCAAGGCGCCCGGCGATATCGCTCATGGGCGCGAGCAGCGGCAGGCGCCCGCCCTGAACCACGGTCTCGAACGCCACCGCGGTGAGCCCGATCCCCTGCAGGGCCTCGGTAAGCGCGCGATTGGCCGCCAGATGCAGATAGGAAAAGAGGATATGACCGGCGCGCAACCGCCCATACTCTGCGGCGATTGGTTCCTTGACCTTGACGATGAGTTCCGCGGCGCCAAACACGGCGGGCGCATCGGCGACCACGCGCGCGCCGTGCGCGGCATAGTCCTCATCGGAAAACCCGCTGCCGCAACCGGCCCCCGCCTCCAGAAAGACCTCATGGCCCCCTTGAACCAGGGCCGCCACCGCGTGCGGCACCAAGGCCACCCGCGCCTCCCAGGGCTTGACTTCCCGCGGTATCCCAATGCGCATCGCATCCTCCGGTCCCCGCCAGTCTAACGGGCTTTGGGCAAGCCTGCCACGGCGCATTGATATGGGCCGACAAAAGGGGCAGGATGGGCCTATAATAACCGATCAGTCGCATTCGTTTGAGGTCCCCCATGCCGTCACCTCGTCACGTCCGCCTGTTGATTCTTGGCTCCGGCCCCGCCGGCTATACCGCTGCCATCTACGCGGCGCGCGCCAACCTGCATCCGGTGCTGGTCACGGGCCTCGAGCAAGGCGGTCAGCTCATGACCACCACCGACGTCGACAACTGGCCGGGGGACGTCGAGGGATTGCAGGGGCCGGCCCTCATGGATCGCATGAGGCTCCATGCCGAACGCTTTCAGACCGAGATCGTCTTTGACCATATCCATACCGCCGACCTCGGCCGGCGGCCGTTCCTTCTGAAGGGCGACGCCGCCGAATACACCTGCGACGCCCTCATCATCGCCACCGGGGCCTCCGCGAAGTATCTCGGAATACCGTCCGAGGAGCAGTTCCGAGGGAAAGGCGTATCGGCCTGCGCCACGTGTGACGGATTTTTTTACAAGGGCCAGGCGGTGGCCGTGATCGGCGGAGGCAACACCGCCGTGGAAGAGGCCTTGTACCTGTCGGCCATCGCCTCCGAGGTGGTCGTCGTCCACCGCCGGGACCGCTTCAAGGCCGAGGCGATCCTGATCGATCAGCTGATGGCCAAGACCCGTGACGGCGGCAATGTGCGCGTCGAATGGAACGCATCGCTCGACGAGGTCGTGGGCGACAAGAGCGGCGTGACCGGCATTCGCATCACGACCCCAGGCGGGCGCAAGGACATCGATGTCCACGGCGTGTTCGTGGCCATTGGGCACGCGCCCAATACGAGCCTTTTTGAAGGCCAGCTCGAGATGGTCAAGGGCTACATCAAGACCGGCCGTGCCGAGGGCCAGATGACGGCCACCAGCGTCCCCGGGGTATTCGCGGCCGGTGACGTGCAGGACTTCCTCTACCGCCAGGCCGTGACGTCGGCGGGCAGCGGCTGCATGGCGGCACTCGACGCCGAACGCTACCTCGGGGCACTTTCGGGGGGTGATAGTCATGGCGGAAAACGCTGACGACCCGCGATCGCCATTCGCGCGCGCGATGAGCGGCGTGCGCAGGCTCGCCCAGGACCGGGTCACGCCGTATCGGCCGCGCGTGCGCCCCATCCCCCGGCAGTCGCGGCGCGACGCCCAGGCCGTGATCGCCGAGATGATGACATTTACCTCTCAGGACATCGATGTCGCGACCGGCGAGGAGCTGCTATTCCGGCGACCGGGCATCGATAAGGAGACCATGCGGCGCATGAAGCGCGGGCATTTCGCGCTCGAGGCGGAACTCGACCTGCATGGGCTGACCGTCGAGCAGGCGCGCACGGCGTTTGCCGCCTTTCTCTCGGAGGCCATGCGCCGGGGGCTTCGGTGCGTGCGCATCATCCATGGCAAGGGCCTGGGCTCGGAGGCGCGCCTGCCGGTCCTCAAAGGCTTCGTGAACCGCTGGCTTCGGCAGGCAAACGCGGTGCTCGCCTTTTGTTCAGCACGCCCCGAGCAGGGCGGGACCGGCGCTGTCACCGTGCTATTGCGGCGTAGCCCCTAGGGCCTGCCGGGCCCGTCCAGGAGCACCACCGCATGGGCGCTCATGCCCTCCCCGCGGCCGGTGTAGCCCATGCCCTCGGTGGTCGTCGCTTTCACATTGACGCAATCGACCGCAACCCCGAGATCGGCGGCCAGATGCTCGGCCATGCGCCCCACAAAGGGCGCCAGGCGCGGGGCCTCGGCCACTATGGTCGCGTCCATATTGACCACGAAGAGCCCACGCTCCCTGATCATGGCGACCACCGTGCGCAGCAGCATGCGGCTGTCGCAGTCCCGGTAGCGGGGGTCCTTGGCGGGAAAGTGCCGCCCGAGATCACCAAGGGCCGCGGCCCCGAGACAGGCACTCGTCACCGCATGGGTCAGCACGTCGGCATCGGAATGACCCGCAAGCCCGCGCGGATGCGCAATGGTCACTCCCCCCAGGATCAGTGGCCGGCCCTCGACCAAACCGTGCGCGTCAAACCCCTGGCCTATCCGCATATCGCCATCATTGTCCTTCGTGTTGGGATGTCTGCCACGCCAGATAGATCTCGGCCAAAACCAGATCCTCGGGCGTTGTAATCTTGATATTATCCAGACTGCCCGCCACCAGCCGCGGGTGGCCACCCGCACGCTCAATCGCGCCGGCCTCGTCTGTCACAAGCTCGCCTGCCGCGACCGCGCCTGCAAGCGCTGCCTGCAGCCGGTCGAAGCGAAAGGCCTGCGGCGTCTGCGCAAGCCACAGATTGCGGCGATCGACAGTCGCGGTAATCTCCCCCGCGGGCCCGCCGCGCTTGACCGTATCGGCCACGGGCCGGGCGAGCAGCGCGCCATCGGGGGTATCGATCGCCGCCTCATACAAACGCCTCAGGTCCGCCTCACGCACGCACGGGCGCGCGGCATCATGCACGAACACAAGGTCATCGCCACGCGCCTGACCGGAGAGCGCGGCAAGCCCGTTTAGGACCGTAAGCGCCCGCTCGGCGCCGCCGGTAAAGGTCACAAGCGGCGTTGCCAGAGACACATGCAGCCGCGGCCAGTACGGATCCTCCGCCGAAAGCCCCACGGCGATCGCACGCGCGCCGAGACGATCGAGACGGCGCAGCGTCTGGACCAGAACGGGCGCGCCCGCGAGCGGGAGATATTGCTTAGGCTGTGCCGATCCGAATCTGAGGCCGCGGCCGGCCGCCGGCACGATGACAAAAAGACCGGGGGTCGACACGCAGCCTAAGGCCCTATGCCGACTGCAGACCGGATGATGTCGCGCGCCGCCTCCATAGTCACACCCTGAACGGCTGCCAGCTCGCGGACCAGATAGCCGTCGGCCATCTCCAGAAGGCGTGCCTCCTCGAACGATAATCCGGCCCCGGCCTTCAAGCGCAAAAGATCGCGGACCGCCGACCCCACCTCGAGCACGCCACCGGACTGAATGCGCCGCTCGAGGTCCTTGTAATGCTCGGCCCAATGGCCGGCCGGGCGGGCGCTGCTTTTATCGGCCAAGACCTCGAGGAGGTCCTTGACGTCCTTGCCGCGCAGAAGCGGGCGCAGGCCGTTGCTCGCGGCCCGGGCCTTGGGGACCTTGATCGTGACACGGTTCTCGGGGATGCGGATCACATAGCAGAGCTCATGCTCGACTCCGAAGATCACCTCCTCCATGGCCTCTATGACCCCGACGCCGGCGGAGGGATAGAACACGCCCTGCCCGATCTTGAACTCACGCTCCTTCATGGAAGCCCGGCCATGCGTGCCGCAGCCATGGCCGGCCGCCGGTGTCCGATGCCCCTTGCGCCGACGGCCCTCAATCCCTTCCCCGTCCTTCCCGCCGGCAGGCCCGTCGGCCCTCCGGATAACGCGCATGCGACACCTGTCTTGACCATAAAACTCCTCGATGGCCGCCGACTCGCCGTGACGTTCGCCGGCAGGCCCGCCTATTATGCCCCGAACCGTGCACCTGCGACAACGCACCCGCCACCCTGCGGCCGCATGCGGCCTTGCCCGAGGCCGGCCATCACGGTTACGCGCCCTCTCCATCACGCCGCTCTTTGGATTACAATGCCGCCCCTATGCCGACGTCCGATCGCACACCGCATGCCGCCTACTCCCCCTTAGACCCGCCGGTACCCTCTGGACACGAGCACTGGATGGGTCTTTATGGCAGCGCTTGCGGATTGGCGCTCGCGCGCGCCGCCTGCGCCGGGCGCCTGTTGGTGGTCGTCGCTCAGGACGTGCGGTCACGCGAGCGGTTGGAAGACGAGCTTGCCTTCTACCGCGACCCCAACGGCCCGCCGATCCTCACCTTCCCGGACTGGGAGTGCCTGCCGTATGACCGCTTTTCGCCGCACCCCGACATCGTGTCCGAGCGTCTGGCAACACTCGCCACCCTGCCGCATCTCGCCTCGGGTCTCGTGCTGACCGCAGCGGACACCCTCATGCATTATCTGCCGCCTGCCTCCCACCTGCTCGGCCACAGTTTCCTCTTGCGCACGGGCGACAGGCTCGATATCGAGCGCTTTCGCGAGCGCCTCGTGCAGGGCGCCTACAACGCCGTAGGCCAGGTCGTGGAGGCCGGGGAATTCGCCATTCGCGGCGGGCTTATCGACCTGTTTCCCATGGGGTCCGACACGGCCTACCGCATCGATCTCTTCGATGATGTCGTAGACTCGATCCGCACCTTCGACCCAGAGACCCAGCGCTCGCAGGATACGGTCCCCGAGATACGGATACTGCCGGCCCGCGAACATCCGCTCACCGCCGAGGCCATTCAGACATTCCGCGCCCATTACCGGGCGGCGTTCGCAGGCGACCCGCGCGCAAGCCTCATATACCGCGAGGTGAGCGAGGGCCGCAGCCCGGCTGGAATAGAATATTACCTGCCGCTCTTTTTTGGGCAGGTTGCGACCTTTGCCGATTACCTGCCGGCGCACGCAACACTCGTATTCATGGACGGGGCGCGCGCACGCACCGCGCGGTTTGAAAAAGAGGTGCAGGAGCGCTATGAGGCCTCGCACGGGCATATCGAACGGCCGGTCCTCCCCCCTGACAGGTTGTTTCTCACTGCCACCGCCCTCGAGGAGCGCCTGCAATCATTCCCGGAGATCGCGCTGGGCGCCGAGGGGACCGGCACGATTCGCGGCTTCGCCACCCGCGAACCGCCGCTTTTGCCGCAAGACAGCCACGCCCCGGAGCCCCATGCCGCCTTGCTTGCGGCGCTCGATGCCGATACGCGGCGCACGCTCATAGTCGCCGAGACCGCCGGGCACCGCGAGGCCTTGCGCGAGGCGCTTACCGCCCATGGCCACCGCCCGCAGGGCTTTGATTCGTGGCAGGCCTTCATCGGCGACCAGGCGGCGCTTGGCCTCATGTCCGCGCCGCTCGATCGCGGGCTCGAGCTCGATGAACCGCCGCTGCGCGTCATCGTCGAGTCGCAGCTCTACGGTGAGCGCGCGCAACAGCGGCGGCGGCGGCGCGCAAAGACCCGCGATCAGCAGGCCCTCATAAAAGGGCTCGGCGAACTGCGCGCCGGCGACGCGGTGGTGCACGAAGACCACGGCGTGGGGCGCTACCTGGGGCTCGTGCGGCTTACGGTCTCGGATATCGAAAACGAGTTTCTGGCACTGGAATACGCCGGCGGCGACAAGCTCTATGTGCCGGTAACCGACCTCCACCTCCTCGGCCGCTACACCGGCACCGATCCCGAGCACGCGCCATTGCACAAACTGGGCAACGAGGCCTGGGATAGGGCCAAGCGGCGCGCCGAGGACAAGGCACGCGATGCCGCAGCCGAGCTTCTCGAGATATACGCCCGCCGCGCGGCGCATCCGGGACATGCCTTCGCCCCGCGCGGCCCCGAGTACACGCGCTTCATGGATGCCTTCCCGTTCGAAGAGACACCCGACCAGACACGCGTCATAGCCGAGGTCTTGAGCGACATGGAAAGCCCTCGGCCCATGGACCGCTTGGTGTGCGGCGACGTGGGCTTTGGCAAGACCGAGGTGGCCATGCGCGCGGCCTTCCTCGCCGTCCAGGATCATAAGCAGGTGGCGGTCCTCGTGCCCACGACGCTGCTCGCGCAGCAGCATGACCAGAATTTCCGCGACCGCTTCGCAGACCTCCCCGTGGAGATCGAGCTCTTGTCACGCTTTCGCACGCGCGCGGAGATCACGCAGGCCCTGGGGCGCCTGGAAAGCGGCCGCGTCGACATCGTCATTGGAACCCATAGGCTTTTGCAAGACGACGTGCGGTTTCAGAGGCTCGGACTCGTCATAGTCGACGAGGAGCACCGCTTCGGGGTCCGGCAGAAGGAGCGCATGAAGGCGCTCCGCGCGCACGTCGATGTCCTCACGCTCACCGCGACCCCTCTGCCGCGCACCTTGAACATGGCCCTTGCCGGGATACGCGATGTATCCCTGATCGGCACACCCCCGCAGGACCGGCTATCGATCAAGACCTTCGTGACCCCCTGGGATACGGCATTGATCCGTGAGGCGTGCCTGCGCGAGGTCCGCCGCGGCGGCCAGGTCTACTTCCTGCACAACGACGTGCGCTCGATGGCGCGCCGCGAGCAGGAACTCAAGGCCCTGCTGCCGGAAGTCGATATCCGCATCGCCCACGGCCAGATGCCGGAGCGTGAACTCGAGCGCGTCATGCTCGATTTCTATCACCAGCGCTTTCATGTCCTCTTGTGCAGCACCATCATAGAGACCGGCATCGACATCCCCACCGCCAACACCATCATCATCGAAAGGGCCGACCGCTTCGGACTCGCCCAGCTCCACCAGCTGCGCGGACGGGTCGGCCGCTCGCGGCATCGGGCCTATGCCTATCTTCTCACCCCCGACCCCGGGGCGCTCACCGCAGACGCCCGCAAGCGTCTCGATGCGATCGCGACCCTGGAAGACCTCGGGGTGGGTTTCGCGCTCGCCTCGCATGACCTCGAGATCCGCGGGGCAGGCGAGCTCCTCGGGGAATCCCAGAGCGGCCAGATCAACGAGATCGGCTTTGGCCTCTATAGCGAGCTCTTGGAGCGCGCGGTCGCGACCCTCAAGGCCGGGCGCGAGGGCGCGGGCGAATCCGCGCTTTTTACCCGGCCGACCGACATCGAGCTGCATGTGCCGGCCCTGCTTGCGGAGGACTACTGCCCGGATCCGCACCTGAGGCTCGTGTTCTATAAGCGCATTGCCAATGCCGCGTCCGATGAGGAGCTAGACGACCTCGCAGGCGAACTCGCCGACCGCTTCGGGACACCCCCTAAGGCCGCCGCCCGGCTCTTTCGCCTCGCGCGCCTCAGACGCCGCGCGCGGCCTCTTGGCATCACCCATATCGATGCCGGCCCCAAGGGGGCACGGATTCGGTTCGCGCCCAACCCGGCCGTCAACCCCGAGGAGCTCATCGCGCTTATCCAGTCGGCACCGCGGCAATACCGCCTGGACGGACCCAACGGCCTGCGCGTTCAGGCCGAGTGGCCCGACCCGGACGTCCGCATCGATGGCATCATGGCGCTCATCGCGCACCTTTCGCCCGGGGTGCAGCCCCCGAAGATCTCCGCCCAGACCCCATCGCGCCAGCGCCTGCGCTAAACCCTTTCGCCCAGCACCCGGGCATGGCGCGTGGCAGGCATCCGTATGGACGGGGATTAATGGGCGCGCCCCACAGCACAGACGACGGTCGTGTGCGGACTTTTGTGCCCATTCCTGGACTGCCGGAAGGGGTCATGGTCCGAGGGGGCGTCGAGATCAACCCCAAATCCCATGTGAGGATCCCGGGGGTCATGGGCGGCTTGCGCCTTTTGCGAGCTCGGTCGCGTTATTTGGCTATTCCCTGTGTCTCCCGGCAGGGCTCTTCGCGCATCACCACCCGGGGTCGGGGCTCGCGATTCCGCCATGGGAATGGTGGGGTGCGCTCTTCGGTCGTTGTGCTGGTCCGCCAATCCGGTCTGCGCCTTCGCGGTCCTCTGATATCTCCGCCACCACTGGCCACATGCGGCCTTTCTGTCTGCACTCGCCCTGCCCCACGGGATAACCTCGCTTGCCGCGAAGCCCTGGTGGTTCAACGAGGGGCGCAGCGCCCCTATCATAGGCTTTGGAAGCGGATTGTATGTGTGGATAGCAAGTTTTCTGTGTGTGCTCGCCACCGCCGTCGTTCCAGTCGCCCCCAACATATCTCCGGATGTGCCGCGCACACCTTGCCAATAGTGCCCTCCGGACGCCATGACGAGGCCGCCTAAGGATCCCGTCGGATCACAAGTGGCCTGAGCCGCTTGATCGCAATCCGCGAAAAGAGATGGATCCCCCCGCCCCCGTCGGATGCTAAGCAATGGCGTGAGCGCTCCGGCAAAGGCATAGGCGCAACGTGACGGACACGACCCGATCGCTCGCATGGGGGCAGAAAGAATGGACCTTTGATGCAGGCCCATCGAGTGCCGCCAGCGCGGCCATGACGTCACGACTTATGGGCCAAAACCTAAGGATGCGCCAGCGAGAGTGCGCAGTGGGCTGGTTTATCACATTAAGGGCTTTATGGAATATTCCGGCCTCCATCTTTCGGGCAGGAGGTTGCAGCAGGCCGTTGGCGGCAACGTGACCGTCTACCCATGACGGCGGCCTTACTTCAGACCAAGAGACTCGACGAGACCGGGAGCAGGGTCAAGGGCCCGGCGTCCGGCACCTCTTATTGCGCATCGTCGCCGACAATACCCTCTGGAAACAATACGCTCTCATAGCCAAAGAACTTGAGATCGCGAATGCGCGCGGGATACAAGATGCCGTCGAGATGGTCACACTCGTGCTGCACGACGCGCGCGTGAAAACCCTCGACCTCGCGAACGATCTCCCTGCCATCGATGTCGAAACCCCGATAACGCACGCGCCGGTAGCGGGGTACGAGCCCGCGCATGCCGGGGACGCTCAGGCACCCCTCCCAGGCCTCCTCCAGCCCATCATCCAGGGGCTCTATGATCGGATTGACGAGGATGGTCTCAGGGACGTCCGAGGCCTGGGGGTAACGGGGGTTGGCATGGACACCGAATATGACCACACGCAGCGGCACGCCGATCTGCGGGGCGGCAAGGCCGGCGCCGTGAAACGCGGCCATCGTGTCTTTCATGTCGCCTACGAGACCGGCCAACACCTCGGCCGATATGTCGGTGACCTCCTGCGCGCGCGCCCACAGCAAAGGATCGCCCATTCGCCGGATCGCCCTGACCGCCATGACTTTACCCTCCACCCGTTCGGCCCCATACTAGAGGGGCATTGTATCAAAGGAGAATTTCGTGCGTCGTATTGCCCTGATTGCCGCTATCGCCCTGGGCCTGATGGCGCAGGCCTGGGCCGCCACCGCCCCGCGCCTCTACGAGGTCGATGTCCTGGTGTTCGCAAACCACCTGCCCAAACTCGATGGCAATGAACACTGGAATCAGGAAAAGATCACGCACATAGCGGGCTTTGCGAACGCGCTCGCCCCGAGCCATGGGCTGCCTGCAGGCTCGCAGCTTGCGATCGCGCGGTCGATACTGGCGCGCCACCCGCATTACACCATCCTTGCGGCACGCAGCTGGATACAAAACGTCATCGCCTTGCACAAGACCAAGCCGATACGCATCACAAGCCGCCAATATGGGCGCTTGAAGGGCGTCATACGGGTCTTTCAGTGGCGGCTCATGCACGTCGCCCTCGACCTGCATTACACCCCGCCCGGGGCCGCAAGCGGGTCGACCCCAGGGACGGTCTACCAGCTCGTCGAATCGCGACCGGTGGCATTACGCGATACGAACTACTTCGATCACCCCAAGTTCGGGGTCCTCGTGCGGGTCGTGCCCTATAAAGGGCCTGTGAACCTGCCCCACTAAAAAGAGATCGCGCCGGGCCTTACTCCCCGTGCAGGCGAGGGATCGCATGCTCAAGGAGCGTGCGGGCCTGGGCCATGCCGCTTTCGAGATAACGTTCTATGGCATGCAGGTCGATCGCGTCATCCGCCTTGCCGGCGGCATAATTGGCCACGACCGCAAGCGAGGCATAGCAGAGATCGAGTTCACGGGCGAGCGCCGCTTCCGGCATGCCGGTCATGCCCACGATGTCCGCCCCGTCGCGCTCAAACTTGCGAATCTCGGCGGCCGTCTCAAAGCGTGGACCCTGGGTCGCCGCATAGGTCCCTTGAGCGGCAAGCGCGATCCCCGCGCGCGCGGCGCCGTCGCGCAGGGCCGCGCGCAGGGCCTCACAATAGGGGTCAGTGAAATCGATGTGCGTGACGGGCTCCGGATGGCTCCCGAAGAAGGTATGCGCGCGCCCGTGGGTATAATCGATGATCTGATCGGGAAGCACGAGGGTCCCGGGCGCTAGGGCCGTATTGATCGCGCCTACGGCATTGACAGCGATCACATGGCTTACACCGCACTCCCTCAAGGCCCAGATGTTGGCCTGATAGTTCACGCTATGGGGCGCTATGGTGTGCCCGTGCCCATGCCGCGGCAGGAACACGACTGCATGCTCGCCCACAAGGCCGAAGACCATGGGCGCCGACGGCTCACCATAGGGCGTGCGCATGACGCGGCGTTCGCGCACCGTGAGATTACGCAAATGGGTCAGCCCGCTGCCTCCAATGATCGCAAGCAACTTCATGGCAGGGCGTAGATCTCCTTGGTGTTGCGCAGAAAGCCGTTATAATCCATGCCGCAGCCAAAGACATAGCGGTCCGGGACATCGAGGCCGGAGAAATCCGCCTCCAGTCCCGCAGCCCGCGCCCGGGTCTTTGTGACCAGCACGGCCTTCAGGACCGCCGCCGCCCCGCGTGCCCGCAGCGTATCGGCCAGCGCGCGCAGGGTTACCCCCTCGTCGAGAATGTCATCGAGCAGCACGATCGTGCGAGCGGCCACGTCAAGGCTCGGACCGGCCGCCCAGGTGATCTCGCCGCCGGTCAGAGCGCCCTGATAGCGCGTGGCATGGATATAATCGACCTCCAGGGGAAATCGAAGCCGGGGCAAGAGGTGCCCTGCAAACACCAGGGCGCCATTCATGACCACCATCATAATGGGGTTGGTTTCGGAGACGGCCTCGCGAATCGCAAGCGCCATGCGGTCCAGGGCCCGATCGACGTCCGCCTCGGCGTGGATTCGTTTGGCCGTTTCCAGGACCCGCCACGCCTGGCGCGCCTCGGATGCGCGATCACCCTCCCCCATCAGCGATCAGTATGTGAAGGTGACCGTGTCATCATCCATCGCCTGGGTGATGACATAAGCGCCGCCTACCGTCTCTTCGATCTCCGGGATGAGGTCCTTGCCCCACAGATCCAGGGTCGGCGTACATACCTTGAAGTGCACACCCGCCTCGTGTGCGTCCTTGATAAAATCATAAACGGACTTGCTGCTGCCTTCCTGCACGAAGAGCTTTTCCGCAACACCCTTGGCGGCAAGCTCGCCGGCACGGGCCGTCAGCACCACCGTCACCTCATACTCCATGGCTGCCGCCACGGTCGCCTGAAAAAACGGCGCGCCCAACTCGGAGGGGTTACGGGGATCGGTGTTCACCATGATCATTAAAAGCTTGTCTGCCATTGCTATGCTCCGCTCATAGGGTCCAAGAAAGACGCGCGATCATAACAGCTTTTGCTTATAAATCCCAGGGCACGGCGGGCCTCGTCCTCGCGGCCCCCCCGCGCCGACCGGGCCTATAGGTTCAGGGTCTTCAGGTAGGCACGGAATTCATTTTTGAGCTGGGGGTGGCGTAGCGCATACTCGACGGTGGCCTCGAGATAACCGAGCTTGTTCCCGCAGTCATAGCGCTTGCCCTCGAAGGCATAGGCCAGGACCTGCTCCTTTTCGAGGAGCTTGGCAATGCCGTCCGTGAGCTGGATCTCGCCCCCCGACCCGGCGCCCAGGCCCTCCAGGAGATCGAAGATCGGCGGCGTCAGGATGTAGCGCCCCACGACCCCCAGGGTCGAGGGGGCATCGGCTGGCGCCGGTTTCTCGACAATCCCCTCCACCCGGTGCAGGCGCTCGTCCCACGGGCGGGTCCGCACGATGCCGTAGGCGCCCGTATCCTCGCGCGCCACCTCCTGCACGCCGATGATGGCATTGTGATAGTGCGTGTAGAGATCCACCATCTGGCGCAGCGCCGAGGGCCTCGCGTCAATGAGATCGTCAGCGAGAATGACCGCAAACGGGGCATTGCCCACGACCTGGCGCGCGCACAGCACCGCATGGCCCAACCCCAGGGCCTCGGCCTGACGGATGTAGATGCACGTCACCTCTTTGGGCAATATGCCACGCAAGGACCCCAGGATCTTGTCCTTGCCACGCACCTCGAGCTCGGCCTCCAGCTCATAGGCCTTATCGAAATGATCCTCGATCGCGCGCTTGCTGCGGCCGGTCACGAAGATGAGCTCCGTTATGCCGGCATCTATGGCCTCCTCGGCCGCATATTGGATAAGCGGCTTGTCGACCACCGGCAGCATCTCCTTGGGGCTTGCCTTGGTGGCCGGCAGAAACCGGGTCCCCAGGCCTGCGACCGGGAAAATCGCCTTTTTCACAGCACTCACGAGATCAATCCCCCTTTCAAGGCCCCATGCCAGGCGTTCCCCTGACCCCTATCGCGATTCCATGATGCAAGGGCCGGCGTATACCGCCCCCGTGCACGGTCACCCGGCATATCCGTTGCACGCCCATCGATGCGCCCGCGCCTCCCGCTCCCACCAACCGCCGGCCTTGCGTGGCCCTGATGCGGTCACTAGGATTGAGACGGCAGGACCCGGCGCGGCCCGGGACCGCTCTCCCGCCCCACATGCCGCCATAAACCACACACGAGTTAGGAGGATACCATGAAGGGTCTACGAGGAACGATAATCGCAGCCGCAATCGCCGTCGCCGCGCTCGTGCCTACGGGGGTGCGCGCCGAACGGCTCAACGACCGCGCGGCACTCGCCGGACTGCACGTGGCCAAGGGGATATTTCTGGTGAACGTCCGCAAACCGATCGCCGTCGCACATCTGATCCGCGTCATTGGACTCACCGCGCGCGAGCTGCGTGCGCAAAAGGTCGCGCCGCGCCTCATCGTGGTCTTCATTGGGCCTGACGTGGCGTTCCTCACGCGTAACCGGCGCGGTATCCCCTACACCGAAGAGCGCACCGTGGCCACTATCCAGAAGGAAATCGCGGGGCTTGCCCGGCAGGGCATCCGTTTTCAGGCCTGCGGGGTCGCCTTGCATGGCATGGATGTCCGCCCGAGCGCGCTCATCGCGCCCGTGACCCCCGTCGAAAACGGCTTCATCTCCGTAATCGGCTATCAGGAAAAGGGTTATGCACTGATCCCGGTCGGCTGATCGCGCCCCTCTCAACCGTGGCGGCGGATGCCCCGGGACGTTCGTCGCCACGGTACATTCAAGAGGGACACACCAGGCAGATGCAGGATATTCGCGGCAAGATCGCGGTCGTGACCGGGGCCTCGAGCGGCATAGGGGAGGCTGCGGCCCGCCTGCTGCACCAAGGGTCGTCGGGGGCGCACGACGCGCCGACAGGCGAGCGGGGCGTGCCAGCGAGCTCTAAAGGAACGTATCGATCCGATAACAGCCGACGCCGGTAATACCGAGCAGGTAGCGGCGCTCTTTGCCGAGGCGCAACGGCGCTTTCATGGCCTCGATCTTCTCTCCAACACTGCCGGCGTGGACTTCCATGCCCCATGTGCCGACGGCAAACCGGAGGAGTGGCGGCAAACCATAGAGGCCTATCTCTCTGGGGTGCTGCACTGCATGCACGCCGCCATCCCGCTCTTGCGCGCGCGGCCCGGGGCCATGATCTCCACGGTAGCAAGTGTCGGCGGGCGCTACGGCCTGCCGGAATGGTCGGTCGACAACGCCGCCCCATTCGCCGTGGTCGGGTTCCATGATGCCCCGCGCCAAGGAGCTTAGGCCCGAAGGGATCGGCGTGGCATTCATCGAGCCCGGCGCGGTCTGGACACAGTGGGACAACAACATACCCGTCGATCAGATGAAGGCGCGGCGCGAGTCCCTGGATGCCCTGCACCTCGAGGACATCGCCCAGGCGCTGGTCTATGACTTCGCGCAGCCGGCCAACGTCCTGGTCGAGGAAATCCTGGTGCGCCCGGCGCGCCCAATCAGCCCGTGCCCGAATACCGGGCGCCATGCGGCAGGCGTGCGGCCCCATGGCATACCGCGCCCTGCCGGCCTTTGTCGACAGGCGGGCCTCCATGCTACGATGCCAGGGCATTACGACGTATCGGCAAGGGGGCCGTGGCGACGATGCGCGGCTTGCGCGCACGACCCATCGCGCGAACCGCTTGCCCGTTTCGGGGCCCTGATGCTCGGCGGATGGATGCGCGCATGACACCCGCAGGCCTCGTTACCATAAAAACGGTTTCGATAGCATCGCCACAGGAGGCTGCGGAAGTAGGCGCTATCCCTCCCTGGTCATGGGACCGGGGCTTTCCGCATACATTATGAAAAAAACCATCGTGTCACTCGTCGTCGCGGGCCTTGCCATGAGCCCGGTATGGGCCAAGCCCTTGCGTGTCCCCTTGAAGGCCGAGAACGGTTCGGGCGAAAACGGCTACGCCATGCTCTACCCGCATGGCGCACGCACGCGTGTCGTTGTCCATTTGCGCAATACGCCAAAGGGCATCGCGCAGCCTGATCATATCCATGCGGGGACATGCCCGTACGTAAACCCGCGGCCGGCCTACATGCTCAGCCCGGTAAAAAATGGCGTGTCGGTAACGATGATCCATGCGAGCCTTAAGATGCTGCTCGCAAAGCCCATGGCGATCAACGTTCACGAAAGCCCTCAAGACCTGCGCAAATATGTCGCCTGCGGCGACATCCGCGCCCGCTAGGAGGGCTTGTCCAGGGGGATCCGGGGCTGCCGGGTCCCCCCCTTTTTTTTTCGGTGATCACGGCAGGGTCTGCGTGCGCTCCTCAGGTGTCTTCACATACTGGTGGTCGATCAAAAACTCCTTGAACGCAAGGGGCGCGGGCGCAAGCCTCTTGCCTGTGCGATGCACCAGATGCCAGGCGCGCCGCAAGGGAAAGCCTTCGACCGAGAGTTCCCGCAGATAGCCGGATTCCATCTTCACCAAGACGCTATAGCGCGCGACCACGGCGACCCCCATGCCCACCTTCACGGCCTGCTTGATGGCCTCGTTGCTGTTCATGACCACCCCTTCCCGTACCGCAAGGCCCTTTTCCGCAAAGTAGCGCAACACCGTCTCACGCGTCCCCGAGCCCGGCTCGCGCAAGACGAAGCTTTCGCGAACCAGGTCGCGCTGCAGGATCCCCGTACGTCCAGCCAGAGGGTGATTGGCGGGCGCTATGACGATGAGATCGTTGCGATGAAACGGCAAGGCGATCAGGTCCGCCGACTGCGGCGGCTCGCCCATGATGGCCATATCGACGTCATTGCGCTCGAGGCTCGCCAGGACCTCCTTGCGGTTGGCGATATTGAGGCGGATATTGACCTGGGGATGGCGCACCAGAAATCGCGCCAAGAGTTCGACTGCGAAGGCATTGACGGCGGAGGTGAGTGCGATACGCAATTGCCCCTCGTCTACGCCGCGCAGATGCTCCAGGGCCCGGCCGAGCCCTGACAGTTCGTCTGCGATGCGCTGCCCGGAGCGCAGCACCTCCTCGCCGGCGTCCGTGAGAAAGACCTTTTTCCCGACCTGCTCTGTGACCGGTAGCCCGATCTCCTGCTCCAGCTTGCGCACCTGCAGATAGACCGCCGACTGCGTGAGATTAAGCCTAGCCGCCGCCCGGGTATACGAGCCGGTCGCGGCCACCATACGCAGGACCTCGAGCTGCCGCAAGGTCAGATTCTTCATGCCTTTCACCCCCCCGCCGAGGCCCCTGATCCGCTATCGGGCCGCCTATAATAATATGTATTTCCTATAATATCCATAACTGATAATCGTTTTTACTGATGATCCGTGGCGGGTATAGTGCGTCATCCTCATCTACGAGCCAAGGAGCGCCCTGTGGATCAATCGTCTCGCTACACCGACCTCGCCCTGCGTGAAGAAGACCTCATCGCCGGCGGCCGGCACATTCTCGTCGCCTACAAGATGAAGCCCAAGGCCGGTTACGGCTATCTCGCGGCGGCCGCGCACTTCGCCGCCGAGTCCTCCACCGGCACCAACGTGGAGGTGTCGACCACCGATGACTTCACGAAGGGGGTCGATGCCCTGGTCTATTACATCGACGAGCCGGCCGAGGACATGCGCATCGCCTACCCGCTGGACCTCTTTGATCGCAATATCATCGACGGCCGCATGATGGTGGTGTCCTTCCTGACGCTGGCCATCGGCAACAATCAGGGTATGGGCGATATCGCGCACGCCAAGATGATCGATATCTACTTCCCGCCGCGGGCCATTCAGCTCTTTGACGGCCCGAGCAAGGACATCTCGGATCTCTGGCGCGTCCTCGGCCGCCCCATCAAAGACGGCGGCTACATCGCCGGCACCATCATCAAGCCCAAGCTCGGCCTGCGCCCCGAGCCCTTTGCGCAGGCCGCCTACCAGTTCTGGCTGGGCGGGGACTTCATCAAAAACGACGAGCCGCAGGGCAATCAGGTGTTTGCGCCCCTGAAGAAGACCATGCCGCTCGTGGCCGACGCCATGAGGCGCGCCATGGACAAGACGGGCCAGCCCAAGGTGTTTTCCGCCAACATCACCGCCGATGATCACTATGAGATGTGCGCACGCGCCGACTTTATCCTCGAGACCTTCGGTCCGGACGCCGACAAGGTCGCGTTCCTGGTCGACGGCTTCGTGGGCGGCCCGGGCATGGTCACCACCGCACGCCGTCAGTATCCGGGCCAATATCTGCATTATCATCGCGCCGGCCACGGCATGATCACCTCGCCGTCGTCCCATCGCGGCTATACGGCACTGGTGCTGGCCAAACTCTCCCGCCTGCAGGGGGCCTCGGGGATTCATGTCGGCACCATGGGCTACGGCAAGATGGAAGGCGCAAGCGACGACCGCAACATCGCCTACATGATCGAGCGTGATGAGTGCCAGGGCCCGGTCTATTATCAGAAGTGGTACGGCATGAAGCCCACCACGCCGATCATATCCGGCGGCATGAATGCCCTGCGCCTGCCGGGCTTTTTCGAAAACCTCGGCCACGGCAATGTCATCAATACCGCAGGCGGCGGCTCCTATGGGCATATCGACAGCCCGGCGGCGGGCGCCCTGTCGCTGCGCCAGGCCTATGAATGCTGGAAGGCCAAGGCCGACCCGATCGAATGGGCGAAGAGCCACAAGGAATTTGCCCGCGCCTTCGCATCATTTCCGCAAGATGCCGACAAACTCTACCCGGGCTGGCGCGACCGAATCGGCTCCCACCGCTAACAAGGGACCGAGCTACGATCCGGTGGCGAGATCACGGCGGGCCGCATCTGGCGCCCGCCGGTTTTTCTCACGACCTTTCCCGTCACACACGCAAGGGGGTCTACGCATGAGCCATGGCGACATGCTCAAGGACTACCGCGTCACGGATGAGCCCTACTATCGGCCGGTGGCCGATGAAATCGCGCTCTTTACGGCCGCCTATGACAGACGCCTGCCGGTCATGATCAAGGGGCCCACCGGGTGCGGCAAATCGCGCTTCGTGGAATACATGGCCTGGAGGCTCGGTAAGCCCTTGCTCACCGTGGCCTGCAACGAGGACATGACCGCCGCCGACTTAGTCGGGCGCTGGCTGCTCGACGCCGATGGCACCCGCTGGCAGGATGGACCCCTGACACAGGCGGCGCGCTACGGGGCGATCTGCTACCTAGATGAAGTCGTCGAGGCGCGACAAGACAGCACGGTCGTCATCCACCCGCTCACTGACCATCGCCGAGCGCTCCCCCTGGACAAAAAGGGCGAGCTCATACGGGCCCATGCCGACTTCCAGCTGGTGATCTCCTATAACCCGGGCTACCAGTCGCTAACCAAGGACCTCAAGCCCTCCACGAAACAGCGGTTTACGGCACTGCGATTCGCCTATCCGCCCCCCGAGGCGGAGGCGGAGATCCTGGTACGTGAAACCGGCATCGACCCGCAGCTTGCGCCGCCCCTCATCGAATTGGCGGTGAGCGCGCGACGCTTGAAGGGCCATGGCCTAGACGAGGGCATATCGACGCGTCTTTTGGTCTATGCCGCCTCGCTCATGGCCGATGGGGTCCCGGCGACCCAGGCCTGCCGCATGGCGCTCATCGACCCCCTCACGGATGATGACGACATCCGCGCCACGCTTGAACACGCTATCGATGCCCTCCTGGCCTGACGGCGGCGCCGCGCCTTCGGCCGCCACGGCCTTACAAGACGAGGAGAATGGCTGGCGGCAGCGCCTCGGCTGCGGGTTTGTGCCAGTGCAGTCCATTTTTGCAAAGCGCTTGAGCGACGCCAGGGTCCATTTGCGCGATGCCGATCTTGCCGCCTACATCGATGCCGCGCGGGTCTTGTGCCGGCTCGGGCGCGGGCCCGAGCCGGTCCTAGCCTTTCTCGAGGCCTGGCCTCAGGCAGCCGGCCGGTTCGGCCAAGACGGCCTTGCGGCGATCATGGCCTGGGCGCGGGGAATCGGACCCACACCCAATGGCGATGTCCTTGGGGGCTTTTTTCGGGCGCTCCCGGCGCTCGCCGATGCCCTGGACGGCAGCGCACGCCTGAAGGATTACATCGACCTGCTCAATGCTGTCGCGCGCCACACCACCGTCTCCATCCATGGGCGGCACGCGACTTATGCAAGCCACGCCTTGCCCGAGCTGATTCGGGTCGCGCCCCCACATCTGAAACATGTGAGCCTCGCGGGGCTGCGAACATGGGCGGAGCATGGCCTGCGCCATGATCCGCACAATCCACAACGGCAGGCGGATTATTTCGCCATGCGCTCGGCCGACAGCCGCGCGGTATTTCAGGATCAGCGCAGAGGCACCTCCTTGCGCGCGCATGAGCGCCGAATGGACCTTTACCTGCGCGCCTTCTGGAATGATGCCGCACCGATCATCGCCTACTCCGAGGCCTTCGATCACCTGCGCAAGCCGCAGCCCTATACCGATGACCAGGGGCTGCACCTCCCGGACCTGCGCGATGACCGCGACGGGGTTTCGGGCCTCGACCAGTACCGCCTGATCCTTGCGCACCTTGCCGCCCACAGGCGCTTGAGCGAGCCCCTGATCGCCGACAACTGGAGCCCGTTTCAGCGTCTGTGCATCGAATACTTCGAGGATGCGCGCATCGATACCCTGGTCCTCCGGCGCTTCCCCGGCCTGCGCAAGACGCTTCTTTCACTCCACCCCTACCCCGGGGAACACGACTGTGACAGCGCGCGGGAATCCTGCATCCGCCATCGCCTGACCATGCTCTCGCGCGCCATCCTCGACCCCGACTGCGACTATGGCAACCCGCTTTTGCGCGAGTTCGTGGGCCGCTTCCATGACAGACTTATACGCGGCGACAGCAGTACGCAGGAGATGGCAGCGCTTGCCACCGAATACCTGGTGTTGAGTCGGCTGCCCAGCGACAATCTCCCCAAGATTCACTTTGCCGATAGCGAGATCCCCTATCGCGACGACAACCGCCATCTGTGGCGCTTCATAGATCTCGACGAAGACCAGGAGGAGGCGGAGGTCAGGGCCCCGGAGATACCGGCCGCACCCGGGATCACGCACCACTATCCGGAATGGGATTACGCCGCCGGCGATTACCTTCCCGACCATGTCACCCTGCATGAACACCTCCATCCGCGCGGACTCGCGGAAGAGATCACGCGCCTGCTAGAGAAAAATGCGGTACTCGCCCGGCGTCTCACACGCATCCTAGACCAGATCAAGCCCCAGGGCCGTGACCGGTTGCGCCGCCAGGAAGACGGGGCCGAACTCGACCTTGACTGGGCGCTACGCTCCTGGATCGATTATCGCTGCCGCCACACCGCCGATGCGCGCATCAATCAGGATATCCGCCATGCCGAGCGTGACGTCGCGGTCAGCCTGCTGCTCGACCTCTCGGCATCACTTGCAGACCCCATAGGCGGCGCCGGCGACCGGACGGTCTTGTCGCTCGCGCAGGAGGCGGTGACCCTGCTCGCATGGGCCATAGACCGCCTGGGTGACCCGTTTGCCATAGCCGGATTTCACTCAAATACCCGCCACGAGGCCCGGATCTGGCACATCAAGGGGTTTTCCGAGGCCTGGAATGACGACGTCCGCGCGCGGCTTGCCGCCCTGCGCGCCGGCTATTCGACGCGCATGGGTGTGGCCCTGCGCCATGCCGGCCGCGCCCTCTCTCAGATCCGCAAAGACAAGCGCCTGCTGCTCGTTCTCACGGATGGTCAACCCGCCGATGTCGACGTAAGCGACCCTGAGTTCCTGATCGCCGATGCACGACAGGCGGTGCGGGAACTGGAGCGCCAGGGGGTTACCTGCCATTGCATAAGCCTGGACATCCGCTCCGACGAATACGTCCAGCGGATATTCGGAAGGCATTTCAGTGTTATAGATCGGATCGAAAGGCTTCCCGAGCGCCTTCCGGAGATCTTCCTGACTATTACTTCCTAAGCCATTCCATCTGCGGCGACCGTGGCCTAAACCCGGCGCTATGGCACAATCGTTTCGCCACTCAGCCGAACTTTGCCCCCCCCGAAGCAGGGAACCCATTGATTCCGCGGGATGATGAGGGCGAAGAGGCGGCCGCTTACTGGGTACAGGCCAAAGAAACGCCGAGGAGCCGGAAGGCCTGATCCTGGAGGGGTGCGGGGCGCGTGATCATAGCGTAAAGTGCTTGGCCATGCGGCACACCGGGCCTACGCGCAGACCGATTGCATCGGCCCCCCGGAGGGGGCGGTGCGGGCGTTGGGTGGCGTCGACGATCTTCTGCAGTCGCTCCTCGGTGGCTGCGAGCAGGACCTCGCGCTGGCGCGCCCTTTCCTCGGCCGGCAGTGGGTTGCGGCATACCATCGGGCGTTCTCCCGGAAAGGCCTCACGGACCACCTCGAGGAGGTTGCGCTCATCGAAAAACGACAGCGGAAACGGTCCTTGGTCGCGGGCCAGCTCCGCGATCTGCGGCGCGCGCAGGCTGCTCACCCAGTCGAGCCCCGCCGGACGCAGGAGCGTGTCGATCCGGGCCTGGGTGAGCATGCCCCGCCCCGCAACAACACCTTCAGTCCCTCGATGACGTCCTCGGAGAGCGCCGACAGATTGGCCAGCGTGCGCTTGATAACCTTCTTGCCCTCGCGGCGGGACTCGCGCAGGAGGACCGCCGGCGGGGAGTTGCAATTGGGCGCGCGCTCGATAGACAGGGACACACCACTACGACATGCATCACGCCAATGCACTCCATATGTCCTTAACATACATGGGTACCCTCTCGGCCGAAAAAACCACCCCACTCCTTGTCGGAAAAGGGATTTTTCATTTTAGGGGGTCACAGTTCGGACTCAGGGGCGGTGACGATACGCGCGGGCTCCACGGGTGGCGGCTGGGCAAGACCAATCATATCCCTCAAGACCTCGGCCACCCCCTGTTCGTCATCCTCTGCACACAGCGTACGCAGGCGATTGAGGCCCTCGGTGAAACGCGCCGGATCGGCATAGGTCCCCGGGGTGACGCGAATCTTGGGATGCACGGTCTCAAGCAACGCCTCGTCTGCATAAAACAGCTCTTCGTAGAGCTTCTCGCCGGGCCTAAGGCCGGTATAGATGATCTCGATATCCCGTCCGGGCTGCTTGCCCGATAAAAGGATCAGCTGCTCGGCGAGGTAGCTGATGCGCACCGGGTCACCCATATCCAGGACGAAGATCTCGCCGCCCTTGCCCATGACGCTCGACTGCAGGATGAGTCCGCAGGCCTCGGGTATGGTCATGAAATAGCGGGTGATATCCCGGTGCGTGACCGTGACCGGACCGCCGCTTGCGATCTGGGTCTTAAAGAGTGGGATGACGCTGCCCGCAGAACCCAGGACATTGCCGAAACGCACGGTCAGAAACCGCGTTCGCGAGCGGGCGCTGATCTGCTGGCACAGGATCTCTGCGGCACGCTTGGTGGCACCCATGACGTTGGATGGATTTACCGCCTTGTCGGTCGATATGAGGAGGAAGACCCCGCATCTATGCCGATCCGCGGCCTCGGCCAGGGTCTCGGTCCCAAACACGTTGTTCAATACCGCGGCGCGGCCCTGATTCTCCAGCATCGGGACATGCTTGTAGGCGGCCGCATGAAAGATCATCTCGGGGCGCTCGCGGTGAAGGACGCGATCGACGAGCACCGTGTCGCGGACATCGCCCAAGACCGGCAATAGTCCCAGATGCGGATGGTCACGGCGCAGTTCGAGCTCGATGTTATAGAGGTTGAACTCGCTGCGCTCAAACAGGATCAGCCGGCGGGGGCCAAGCTGCGCGATCTGCCGGCACAACTCCGACCCTATGGAGCCGCCGGCCCCCGATACCAGCACCACCTTGCCGCCTACGCCCTGTGCAATCTCCTCTTGATGCAGGCAGACCGGTTCCCGGCCGAGAAGGTCTTCGATGCGCACCTCGCGCAGCTCCCGAATGGTGACCTGGCCGTCGACTAGGCTCTGAAGGCCTGGCAGGATGCGAAACGGGCGACCGCTGCGCTCACAGAGCTCCACGAGACGGCGCATGCGATCGGCCTTGGCCTCGGTGACCGCAATAAATACGATATCCACCTCAAGACCCGTAGCCACCTGCAACAATTGCCCGCAATCGGCGACCACCGGCACCCCATGAATCTCCTGGCCGATGCGCCGGGGATTGTCGTCCACGAAGGCCACCGGCCGGAAACCAATGGTCGCATCGCGCAGGAGATCACGCACCAGCATCTCGCCCGCGCGCCCGGCGCCTACGATGAGCGCCTTCTTGCCCGAGGTCTGATAGAGGCCCCGGTCCTTGAACAACCGGTAGAGAAATCGCGGGCCGCCCAGCAGCATGGTCAAGAGCATCGCGTCCAAGACGAACGCCGAGCGCGGCACCAAGACCAGGCGCTCTCCGAGAAACAAGACGAGGGCACTGGCCGCGGTGCCGACGATGATGGCCTTTAAGATACGCCACAGATCGGGCAAGGAGGCAAACCGCCATAACCCGCGGTACAGCCCCATGCTCCAGAAGACGAGGCCCTGAACCACCAGGACCACGGGCAACAACGTCAGACCTCGATGCCAAAAGCTCTGCGGGACATAGCCCATGTCAAAGCGCAGCCAGTAGGCGCCAAGCCACGCGAGCACGATGGCGACGAGATCGTGCCCGACCACTGCCCAGCGCCCGATCGGCGCCTTAACGCGCGTCCTTGCCGGAAATCTGCCCACGCCCCTCCCACCGCTCGACCAGTGCGGCCAACGCCCCATACAGGGCCGCCAATGCCGCGATTATAGCCCATTGCACAGGCACTGACGCTTCCGCCCCGCCGAAGGCTGCCAGCCCGCACACCGCCATCACGGCATACTCCCCGAGGACCGTGCGGCGATGGGACAGGCCGGCACGCACCAGGCGCTGATAATAGTGCCCGCGGTGGGCCGCCGTGAGGCGCTCCCCGCGCGCCACCCTTCTGGCAAGTGTCACGGTCGCATCGACCAGAAACGGCGAAAACGCCGCAAGACCTGCCCACAAGGGAAAATCACCGCGGCCGGCCCCGACGAGTATCATGATGCCGGCCGCAAACCCAAGCAGGGTGGCGCCCATATCCCCCATGAAGAGCCGCGCAGGCGGAAAATTGGCCACGGTAAACCCAAGCGCCGCAGACGCCACCGCGAGCGCCATCCCGGCGAGACCGGGGTCATGGGCCCGGTACGCGAGCGCCGCAAGCGTCGCGAAACCAAAGACCGCCATACCGCCCGCGAAGCCGTCCATGCCATCCATGAAGTTATAGAGATTGATCCACCACACCAGAAACACCACGGTCGCGAGTATGGCAAGCGGGGCGCCGAGGGTGATCGCCACTCCCGGCAACCATAGCGCCGGCAACCGGGTCGCGCCCGCCGCCACCGCCAGGGCGGCGACGGCATGCACCACGAGGCGCGTGCGCGGGCTCACGCTCCATTGATCGTCGAGCCATGACACAAGCGCCACCGCCACCATGGCGGCGGTGATGACAAACCCAGGTTGCGTGAACCCCCACGAAAGCCCCATGGCCGCCACCAAGGCCCCGCACAGGATTGCAAGCCCCCCGGTGCGCGGCACCGGGCGATCATGCAAGGATCGCTCATTGGGCCAGTCCAAGACCTGCCAGGGATTGCGCGGGTGGGACAACAGCCAACAGGCGAGCCATGCGACCGCCGCCCCGGCGGCATCCAGGGACCATGACCAGGCGCTCATGATGATCGGGCCCGGCGCGCGCGCAGCTTCCGATAGGCCGCTGATCGAAAAAATCGCAGCGCGCTTTGCACGTGCCAGAGAAAATAGCGCAGGCGGCGATGCGAGGCGCGCTGCCCGTCATGAATAACGACCGCCGCGTCCGCGCGTTGTACGCGTAGACCGGCAAGCCGCAGCCGGCAGCATAGGTCGCAATCCTCGTAATAGAGGTGGTAGCGGGGATCGAAGCCGCCGATGGCCTCAAAAGTAGCGGTTCGAAACGCCATGAACATCCCGGCTGCCCAGTCTTCGCCCCGGTCCGCAGGGCGCGCGCCGGCGACAAACCGGCGCACCGTAGTCCACGGCGTCGGCCAAGACCGCATGCTGTCTTGCTCGTCACCCGCGCTGCCCACCACAAGCGGCACCGCCACCCCCACATCAGGATCCTCGAGTGCGGCCACGAGCGGCGCGAACGGATCGCGCATAAGGCGCACGTCGGGGTTTACGACACAAAAGATATCCGAAGGCACGGCGGCGGCCGCGGCATTGTGATTGGCGGCAAAGCCGCGCACGGCGGTATTGCGCACGACCGTGACAGGAAACGGGGGCGCCAGATCCGGCAGCGGCTCGGGGCGATTTATGGTCAATACCACATGCACGGGGGTATGGCACACGGCCGCGATGTCGGCAAAAAGCCGCGCGATCTGCGCGCCCTGCCCGTGGCTTATCACCGACACGATGATGCGCACCTGGTCCCTTAAGCCGACGCGATTCACGGATAGACCTTATGTCCGGTACGCGCGGCCACCATATCGGCAACCCCCGAAGCCAGCGTATACCGCGGGGCCATTCCGAGATCGCCCCACACGCGCCCATCATCGCTTACGCACGACTCGAGAAGCGGCGCGAGCGAGCGCGTGTCCCACGGGCACCGGCCCACCCAGCGCGCTACGTGATCGCCAAAACGCCCCACAGCCGCTAGCAGGCCCGCCGGCAGGGCGGTACGCCCCGGCGAACGACCCAGCGCATCCCGCATCACGTCATAGATATCGCGCAGGGTATAAGACGTGCCGTCGGTTACGGTATAGACCGCGCCGCCGCCGCGCACCGCCACCAACGCCACCAGCACGCGCACGAGGTCATCGCGATGCACGAGGCTGCGGCGCGCGCCGGCGCGGGGAATCGGCAACGGCCACGGGAGATCCGCCGCCTTGAGCAGGCGCTCGAGATTTCCCCGCATGCCCGCGCCATACACGAGCGCGGGACGCACGATCACAACCGACGGCAGGCCGCAGGCCTGGACCAGACCCTCGGCCATCGCGCGGCTCTTTGCATAGGCATCGTGCGCGCACTCCACCTTGATGCTGCTTACGAACACGAACCGGCCGACCCCCGCGCGGCGGGCCTCGGCCACAAGCGCGCGCGTGCCCTCGACAGTGACCGCCTGGTGCTCATGAGGGGCCGCGCGGGTGTGGGCCACCCCGGCGAGATGGACGACGGCCTCGCAGTCTTCACAGGCGCCAGCGAGCGATCCGGGGACCCCCAGATCCGCGCGATGCCAGTCCTTCACCGCCCCCGGCCCCCGCCCCAGACCGCGCACCGTATGACCGGCGGCCTCCAGGGCGCTTGCCAGGGCGCCGCCGATGAAGCCCGATGCCCCGGTCACGAGCACACGCATGCCGCCTCCATTAGGCCGCCGGTGTCGTGGCCAACGGCCCGCGCCCCTGAAAAAACGCGTGGCTACGCGCCAGTTCCGCGAATTCCCCGCGCGCCATGACCCGTCCGCCCTCGAGCAAGACGACCTGGTCGCAGCTTGCGACCGTACTCAGCCGATGGGCGATCACAATGAGTGTCTTGCGCCCGGCAAGGGCCGTGATGGCGGCGGTCAAATCGGCCTCTGTGGGCCCGTCGAGGGCCGAGGTGGCCTCATCCAGGACCAGTACCGAGGGGTCATGATAGAGGGCGCGGGCGATGCCCAGGCGCTGGCGCTGGCCGCCCGACAGACTCGTGCCGTGATCACCGATCCTGGTGTCGATGCCGGCCGGGAGATCGGCTACGAAGCGCGCAAGCTGCGCCGTCTCGAGCGCCCTTGCCACCGCGCCGCGATCGATCTCCTCTTCGGCCACGCCAAAGGCGACATTGGCGGCGATGGTATCATCCGCCAGATAGACCTGCTGCGGGACATAGCCTATCTGCCGCCGCCAGGCCTTGATGGCCCCGGCGCGAAGCGGCTCCCCGTCTACGAGCAGATCGCCCTGGCCCTGCAAGAGCCCCAACAAGACATCGGCAAGCGTGCTCTTGCCCGCCCCCGACGGACCTACGAAGGCCACCGATGAGCCCTTGGCGATGGTCAGATCGATCCCGTCGAGCGCCTGCCGGGTGCTGCCCGGATAGGCATAGCTAAAACCGCGCAGGGTGATCTCGCGGGCAAACGACAAGGCCTCGACGCCGACCTCATCATCTGCAGCCGACCCCACCTCCGCGAGCGCCTCCGCGACGATGGCAATGGTCGCGCGATTGAAGCGTATCGACATCGCGGCATTCAGCATCTTGGTAAACGACGGCATGAGGCGAAACACCGCCATGGCATACATGGCCATGAGCGGAATGGCCGCCTGAGGCTGCCTAAGGACCCACTGCGCATACAAGAGGATGCCGATCAGGCCGGCGAACGCCAAGGCCTCTATGGCCAGTCGCGGCATGTGCACGGTGACCATCTGCGCCGCGCTCGCCTCGCTGTAACGGTGGGTCGCCTGCTCATGCTGCGACAACAGCCGGTCCTGCCGGTCCAGAACCGTGAGATCCTTGATGGCCGCAAGCCCCGTCGCCGCGTGCCGAAACATCGAGGTCAGCGCATCCTGGCGCGCGCGCCCGAGGCGCTCGCTGCGCGCGCGTGTGGCACGAAACACCATGATGAACGCCACCCCGAGGACGGCGCCGATACCAAGCGTCAGGGCCGGGCTTACCGCCATCAAAAGGGCAAACACGGCGAGCGACACCACGGACTCGCTTATGAGCTGCAGGCCCGGCAACAAGACGCCGTCGGTCAGAATCGGTATCTCGCCGCGCACATTCTTCAGAAGATCAGTGCTGTTACGCGCTAGGTGAAAGGCGTAAGGGGCGGCCATATAGCCCGCAAGCAAGCGGTCCGAGAGGTCCTTTTGCAGCCGGTAGAGAAAACCAAACTGGCGGCGGTAGCCGCGCGACACCACCACAGCCTTGGTGCCTATGATGGCAAGCAGCATGAAGGCCAGAGCGACTGCGAACTCGCGGCCCGAAGAGATGCCGAAAAACCGGTCGAAGGTCCGCACTGCGGGCATGGCCATCACATGGCGCGGGTTTACGAGGAACATGGCCACCGGCAACACGATGCCCACACCCAGCATCTCAAAGCCCGAGGTGATCACCATCCACAGGAAAATCCGCAGCGCCTCGCGCCGCTCACCAGGCCTTAGGATTTTCCATAGCGCCTTCATCATCGCCCCCCTCGACTCAAGGCGATCCTCAATAAGGCCCGCCCGCGAAAACGCGCTGTACTCGGGCCTTCACCATGCGCTTGCCCGAGACGGGTCGGGGTCGCACGAGAGATGGCGCGCCCGAGGCGGCCTGCCGGCCGCGTCACAAGGCCTGCGGCCGCCGGCCGCGCCCTGGCGTGGGGACGCGCACTCGTGGCCCACCCCCCCTTAGGCACCCTGCGCGCGGGCCAGCAGCCACTTCACATACCGCGCGACGCCCTGCTCGACATCGTAAGTGGGGGCCGTGTAGCCCGCCTGCCGCAGGGCATCCACATCCGCCTGCGTGTAGCTCTGATATTTGCCGACCAGGGCCTCGGGAAAGGGGATGTAGGTAATGATATCGCGCGCCACGAGATCCTTCGTCGCCATCGGTCCCTCGCCCTTGTCGCCCCGCAAGGCATTGACCACCGCGGTCGCCACGTCGTTGAAGGCCTGCGCGCGCCCCGTACCCACATTATAGATGCCACTCAACTCCTTGTGATCGAGAAAGTGCAGGTTGATCTTCACCACATCCTCGACCGATACGAAATCGCGCCGCTGCTCGCCGGGGGCATAGCCGCCGCTTGCGCCAAACAGCCGCACCCGACCGGTATCGCGGTACTGGTGGAAAAAGTGATAGGCAACCGACGCCATGCGCCCCTTGTGCTGCTCGCGCGGCCCATAGACGTTGAAATACCGGAAACCGGCCACCTGACAGGCTCCTGTCGCATGGCGCCGGACGTACTGATCGAAGAGAAACTTCGAGTAGCCATAGACATTCAATGGTGATTCGACCGACCGCTCCTCGCGAAACACGCGTCCGGCGCCATAAACCGAGGCCGACGATGCATACAGGAACTGCGCGCCCTCGCGCTCGCAAAATGCCAGCAGGCTCTTCGAGAACTCGAAGTTATTGCGCATCATGTACAGGCCGTCGTGGTTCATGGTGTCGGAACACGCACCCTCGTGGAATATCGCCTCCACGCGGCCGTCATAGACCCCCTTGGCGATATCGGCCAGGAAATCACGCTTGTCTTGATAATCAAGAATCTCGCAATCCGTGAGGTTCAGGAACTTGTCGCCGTGTTCGAGATTGTCGACGACAAGGATGTCATGGTGGCCGCGCTCATTGAGCGCCTTGACGATATTGGCGCCGATGAATCCGGCCCCACCGGTTACAACGATCATGACTGGTCCTCCCGGGCCAAGGCCCTCACCAACTCGTCTCGCGGCACGGCCACCGCCCCCAGATGCCCGACCACGATCCCAGCGGCGGCATTGGCGATATGTATGGCGTCAAGGAGGCTCGCCTTGACTGCTAGCGCCGCCCCTATCATCGCAATCACCGTATCGCCGGCGCCGGTCACGTCATAGACCTCATGGGCCCGCGCGGGGACGTGCGTGCGTGCGCCATCCTTCTGAAACAAGGTCATGCCCTCCTCGCTGCGCGTAACCAATAGAGCATCGAGCGCGAGATCGGCGATGAGACCGCGCGCCTTGCGCTCGAGCTCGTGCTCGTCGCGAAAACGGCCCGCGACCTGTTCGAACTCCTTGCGATTGGGGGTAATGAGGGTCGCGCCCTGGTACGGGCTGTAGTCGTCTCCCTTGGGATCGACTACCACCGGTAGGCCGGCCTTGCGCCCATAGCTGACAATGTCACGCACGTGATTCAACCCACCTTTTCCGTAATCCGAAACAATCACAGCGCCCACATCGGCGAGCCCTTCCTTATAGCGGGCGACGAGGTCACGACAGCCATCAGGGGTCGCCTGAGTCTCGAAATCGATACGTATGAGCTGCTGATTGCGTGATACGACCCGCAGCTTCACCGTGGTATTCACCAATGGATCGCGGATCAATCTATGGCCGACTCCCAAACCGGCAAGCAGCGCCGCGAGCGAATCGGCGGCGGCGTCGGCGCCGCATAGCCCGACGAGCAGGCAATGCGCGCCGATACCGGCAATGTTCTGGGCGACATTGGCCGCGCCCCCCGGCCGCTCTTCGACACGCCCGACCGCCACCACCGGCACCGGGGCCTCGGGGGAAATGCGCTCTACCCCCCCGTACCAGTAGCGGTCAAGCATGACATCGCCGACCACCGTGACCCGCGCCTGTGCCATGCGGTCTAATACCATGGAAAGCTGATCTGTCACCGATATTCTCTCTCTGTGTCCGAAATCTCTGGCCTGCGCGCGGCCTGCGCCTCGGCAAGGCACACCGCAAGGGCCTGGGCCGGGTCGGGCGCACGGGTCACGGGCCGCCCCACGACCAGATAATCGGCCCCTGCCGCCAGGGCCTCGCTGATCGTTCGCGTGCGGCGCTGATCATCCGGCGGCGCCCCCTCGGGACGAATGCCCGGCGTGACAAGCATAAAACCGCCCGCACGCAGGTCTTGAAGCCCCGGGGCCTCGTGCGCCGAGCAGACCACCCCGTCTAGGCCCGCCTCGCGGCACAACAGCGACAGGCCGCGCACACGCGCATAGCCATCACCTAGGCCAAGCGCCGCCAGATCATCGGGGCCATGGCTTGTCAGGATGGTGACGCCGATGAGCCGCGGGCCACCGGGTGGAATCGCGGCGCGCGCCGCTGCCAGCATGCGCGGCCCGCCCAGGGCGTGCACATTCACCATCCACACACCCATATCCGCGGCGCGCGCGCAAGCGCTCGCCACGGTGTTGGGGATATCATGGAACTTGAGATCCAAAAATACGGAAAGCCCCAGATCATGCAGGGCGCGCACCACATCCGGCCCCGCGGCGCAAAAGAGCTCGAGGCCGACCTTGACCCGGCACTGCGCGGGGTCGAGTCGGCGCGCAAGATCGAGCGCCGACTCCGCGTTCGGAAAATCCAGGGCCACGATGATAGCCGGATCCTTACAAGACATCGTCTTCCCCCGATGGTGTAACCGTGTTCCACCGGTGGCAGCCCGGGCACTGCCAATGCAGCGATTGCCCCGAGAACCCGCACTGGTGGCAAAGATAGCGCCGGCGGCCCTCGACGATCTTCTCGATAATCCCCTTTAAAATCGCCAGATCCTCGCGCGACTCCCCGGCCGCCTGCGAAAGATGCAGCCCTATGAGGCGGTTTAGGCCGCGCACCGAGGGTCGGCGGCGCAACCATGACACGATGAAGGCCTCGGCCTCGCGCGGCCCTTCGCGCCGCTCGACTACGTCCGCCAGGGCCAGCACGAGCGAGATATCATGATGCCGGCCCAGGGCCTCCTGGAAAAACCGGTAGAGGCCGTCCTCGTCGCCCACCGCCCGATAGCTCTTCGCAAGCGACTGCGCCACCTCACCGAGATACAGCGGATTTTGAATCTCGACGCGCCGCCAGGCCTTTATGGCCTCCTTATGGCGACCGAGATCGGCCTCGATATTACCAAGAAGGATGCTCGCCCGCACACACGCCTTGTCGTTGGAAAGCGCCCGCCTGGCCTGTTCGCGCGCCACGTCATGCTCGTTGCGCTTGTAGGCCTCCTGGGCCAGTTCGCAATAGTACTGGGCGATGACATCCTGCAGACCCGGCCCACCGGACCGTCCGAGCCTGCGGCAGACACTGATCGCCTTCTCCCAGTCCTTCTCCTGCTGGTAGATATGCATGAGCAGCCGCAAGGCCTCTTCATTATGAAGGCGGATCTCGGCGAGCTCCAAAAACAGGTTCTCGGCGCGGTCGAGGAGACCTGCCTTCAGATAGTCCTGCCCGAGCTCGAGCAGCGCCCGGGCGCGCTGATGGCGATCCAGCGCCGGGCGCGCAATGATGTTTTGATGGACGCGGATCGCGCGCTCCACCTCGCCCCGCCGGCGGAACAGGCTCCCCAGGGCAAGATGCGTCTCTACGGTCTCGGAATTGACCTCCAGGACTTTAATGAAGATCTCGATGGCCTTATCGGCCTGTTCGTTCAACAGGAAGTTGAGGCCCTTGAAATAGGCGGTCGGAAGATCCTTGCGCGCGCGGTGGCGCTTTTGGTCGTAGCGAGCGGCAACCCACCCCCAGCCGGCCGCCAGTGGGAGCAACAGCCAGATGAGGAATGAGGGGTGTTCAAAGAACATCTTTTATGGGCAAGGCCCGCAGGTTCGCGACCTCCTGCTCCATCTGCCGCACCTGCTTGCGCGCGACGGCAAGCTGGTGGCGCACGCGAACCAGGCGGTTTAGCCCCGCCGCAAACCCGAGCATGATTCCCACCACGAGGGCCGCGACCAGCACCAGCGCGAGCGGTGCCCGCCAGGCGAGCCCTCCGTAGTAGCGCACGGTCACGTCGGTGGCGTTTTTATAGGCAAAACCAAGCCCGATGAAGACGACGAGAACCGCGATCGATCCGTACAGGACCCGTTTCATAAAAAACCGCCACCCCCTTTAAAAAAAAACGGCACGGGGGCCGACCCATGCCGCTCTTTTCCTCATCCCGCCCAGGCGATCGCCTTATTGATCGACCCGCTCGCGCAACTCCTTGCCGGGCTTGAAGTGCGGAACATGCCGGTCCGGGACCTGCACGCTCACCCCGGTCTTCGGGTTGCGTCCGAGCCGCGCCGGGCGATGGTGCAGGCAAAAGCTCCCGAATCCCCGCACCTCGATACGCTCGCCCTCCTGCAGGGCGCTCGACATACGCTCCAGGATGCCCTTGACCGCGAGCTCCACGTCACGCTGATCCAACTGCGGCTGACTCGCTGCGAGACATTGTATGAGTTCGGACTTGGTCATCGCCCTAAAGTCCCGTTACTCCTTTTGTCCCAGCTTCTCTTTCAGCTTGTCGCCCAAAGAGGAGGTCGCGACCGGGGCCCTGCGCGTATACTCCTGCACGGCCTCGTTCTCGCGCTCCATGTCCTTGGCACGCACCGACAGCGTGATCTTCCGGTTCTTCCGGTCTATGGTCATGACCTTGGCCTCGACCGTATCCCCTTCCTTGAACACCGCACGCGCGTCCTCGACGCGGTCGCGCGCCGCCTCCGCCGCCCGCAGATAACCCTCGACATCGTCGGCGAGCTTCACCGTCGCGCCCTTGGCATCCACCGCCGTCACCACGCCCGTCACCACCGCGCCCTTGCCATACTCGGCACAGTAGTTCGTGAACGGGTCGCCTTCCATCTGTTTGACGCCCAGCGAGATCCGCTCGCGCTCCGGATCGACCGCCAGGACAACGGCCTCGAGCTCGTCACCCTTCTTCAGGTCGCGGACCGCCTCTTCTCCGGCGCGGCTCCACGACAGATCGGTCAAATGAATCAGCCCGTCGATACCGCCCTCGAGCCCCACGAACACACCGAAGTCCGTGATCGACTTGATCTGGCCCTTCACCAGATCGCCCTTATTGTGCGAGGCGGCGAACTCTTCCCAGGGGTTGGGCTGGCACTGCTTGATGCCAAGCGATATGCGTCGGCGCTCCTCGTCGATGTCGAGGATCATGGCCTCGACCTCGTCGCCCAGCTGCACGACCTTGGTCGGGTGCACGTTCTTGTTGGTCCAGTCCATCTCCGAGACGTGTACCAGGCCCTCGACCCCTTCCTCGATCTCCACGAATGCACCGTAATCGGTGATATTGGTGACCTTGCCGAAGATCCGGGTGCCAATCGGATAGCGCCGGGCCAGATCGACCCAGGGATCATCACCCAGCTGCTTTAACCCCAGCGACACACGATTGCGCTCGCGATCGAATCGCAATACCTTGGCCTCGACCTCATCGCCGATATTGAGCATCTCCGAGGGGTGCTTTACGCGCTTCCATGCAAGATCGGTGATATGCAAAAGCCCATCGACCCCGCCCAGGTCGACGAATGCGCCGTAGTCCGTGAGGTTCTTTACGACGCCCTTCACGACCTGGCCTTCCTCGAGATTCGCGAGCAGCTGGTCGCGCTCCGCCGATATCTCGTTTTCCACGACCGCGCGCCGCGAGACCACCACGTTGTTGCGCTTGCGATCGAGCTTGATGACCTTGAATTCGAGTTCCTTGCCTTCGAGATAGGACGGGTCGCGCACCGGGCGCACATCGACCAGAGACCCCGGCAAAAATGCGCGGATGCTGTCGATCGCTATGGTAAAGCCGCCCTTGACCTTGCCCGTCATGATACCGGTCACGACCGTTTGCTTCTCGAACGCCTCCTCGAGCACATCCCAGGCCTTGACACGACAGGCCTTCTCGCGCGACAGGCGGGTCTGGCCGAAGCCGTCTTCCATGTATTCGATGACGACCTCGATCCGGTCGCCTGCCTTGACGCCGACCTCGCCATTGGCATTACGGAACTGTTCTGCCGGGATCACACCCTCGGACTTGAGACCGGCATTGACCACCACGACCTCGTCATCGACACGCACCACCTCGCCCACGATCAGGCTCCCGGGGCGCATTTGGCAGGACTGCATGCTCTCTTCAAACAATTCGGCGAAGCTCTGGCTCATGTATCTCTCTGGTCTCAAGGCCCCAAAGGGGCGGCTGGGCGGGCGATGGGCGCCGCGCCGTTAGTCTTTGATCCGGGGCGTGACCGCCGACTGGGACGAATCGCTCGCCATGGCAAGCACCCGGTCGATGACGTCCTGAAGCCCCAGGGCCGACGAGTCGAGTACGATCGCGCCCGGGGCGGGTTTAAGCGGTGCGACCGCACGGCTTGCGTCGCGCTCGTCCCGCTCCCGAATCTCCTGTATAAGCTGTGGGAGCGTAACACTAAACCCCTTTGCCTTCAACTGATTGAGGCGGCGCGCGGCGCGCACCTCGGGGCTTGCGGTGAGGTAGACCTTGAGGAAGGCATCGGGAAAGACGTGACTGCCCATATCCCGACCATCCGCCACCAGCCCCGGGGGGCGGCGCGCGGCGCGCTGGCGCTCAAGCAACGCCTGACGCACGCCCGGAAGCACCGCCACCCGCGAGGCGGCATCCGCGGCCTCGCGGCTACGCAGGGCCACGCCACATTCGCGTCCGTTGACATAGACCTCCGGTTCGGCCGCCGACCCCGCCACAAACCGAAGATCGAGCCCCGCCGCCAGCGTGCGCAAGCCCTGCTCATCGTCACAGCCTACCTGGGCCCACGAGGCGGCCAGACCCAGGGCCCGGTAGACCGCCCCGCTATCGAGGTAATGCCAGCCGAGCCGGTCCGCCACCCCCATACCGACGGCGCCCTTGCCAGACCCCGATGGACCGTCTATCGCGAGCACTGGGATCATGAACGGACCTCGAGGTCGAACCCGACTGCGCGCGCGCAGGCCACAAACCCCGGAAACGAGGTCGCCACATTCCGGCAGTCACGGACCTCGATTGCACCCGCCGCCCTAAGGCCCGCGACTGCGAACGCCATCGCCACGCGGTGATCGCCACCGGAATCGATGACCCCGCCCTGAATGGGCGCGCCGGTGATGGCAAGCCCGTCCGGATATTCCTCCACGGTCACCCCAAGGCGCGCAAGGCCCTGCGCCATGACCGCCAAGCGATCACTCTCTTTTACCCGCAACTCCTCGGCACCGTGGAGTACCGTCGTCCCTTGGGCGCAGGCGGCCGCTATGAAAAGCGCCGGGAATTCGTCGATGGCAAGCGGCACGAGCTCACGCGGTATGGCAATACCGCGCAAGGGGGCGGATCGCACTACCAGATCAGCCACCGGCTCGCCGCTCGCCACCGCCTCATTATGCGCCTCGATGTGCGCACCCATGGCACGCAGGATATCGATTGCGCCGCGTCGGGTGGGATTCATGCCGACCCGGCGCAGGCGCACGCACGATCCCGGCACGATACTCGCCGCCACCAGAAAAAACGCCGCCGAGGAGAGGTCCGCGGGGACATCCAGGTGGACGGCATGCAACGGTCCGCCGCCGCCTTCGAGGGCGACGCTGGCGCCATCGCGGGTCACGGGATATCCAAAGCCCGCGAGCATGCGCTCGGTATGATCACGGCTCGGGGCGGGCTCGACCACCACCGTGCGCCCCTGGGCATACAAGGCAGCGAGCAGGATCGCCGATTTCACCTGGGCACTCGCCACCGGCATGCGATACTCGATGGCGTGCAGTGTGCGCCCGCCTGCGATGTGCAAGGGCGGCCGGCCGCCCGCTCCCGTCTCGATCACCGCACCCATGGAACGCAACGGGACCGCCACCCGCTCCATCGGCCGGCGCATGAGCGATTCATCGCCCACAAGACGCGTCGTAAACGGCTGCGCCGCCAACAACCCCGCGAGCAGGCGCATGCTGGTGCCGGAGTTGCCGAGATCGAGAACCCCTGCCGGGGCCTTCAGGCCATGGAGCCCGACACCATCGATCGTAAGCCGGCCATCGTGCGGTCCCTCGATGGCCACCCCCAGGGCGCGAAACGCCGCGACCGTCCCCAGGACATCCTCGCCCTCGAGCAGGCCCGTGACCTCGCTTCGTCCCTCGGCGAGCGCGCCCAGAATGACGGCGCGATGCGAAATCGATTTGTCGCCGGCCACCGTAATCGACCCGGAGAGCGGCCTGCCTACCCTGACCGTGTAATCAATGCTCGCCATGAGCGGTCCTTTGCATCAAATCCCCGCGAAACGCCCGGGCCTTCGTGAAATCGCTCAAAAGCCCCTCGAAATCCCCGCGCGCGAGGCGCTCACCGTAGCCCGCCAGGCACTGCCCAAAGGCCGCGAGCGCGGGCGCAAGGAATGCCGCGTTGGCCGTACAAATGTCCCGCCACATGACCGGATCACTGCCCGCGATACGCAGAAAGTCCTTGAGCCCGGCGCCGGTAAACGGCGCCAGCGCCTCGGCCGGCGCGAACTCGGCGAGCAGTTCGGCGCACGCAAATGCCAGCAGGTGCGGGAGGTGGCTCGTGTAGGCCACGAGCCGATCATGGGTCGCGGCATCGGCGCAGACGACCTGCGCCCCGGCCGCAACCCACATCGCGCGCACGGCCTGCACGGCGTCTTCGTCGGTGATCTCAGTGGGGGTCAGGATGACGTTGCGGTCCGCGAACAGATCCGCACGCGCGGCCCCGGGCCCGGAACATTCGCCGCCGGCCATGGGGTGGCCGGGGACGAACCGCGTCAGGCCAAGCGCGCGCGCCGACGCGGCGATGGACTCTTTGGCGCTGCCCATGTCGGTCACGAGCGCATGCGCCGGCAGGTGTGGCGCAAGACGCGTAAGGAGCCCCGGAATGGCCCCGAGCGGTGTCGCCAAGACCACGAGATCGGCCTTGGCCACGGCCGCCTCCAGGTCCCGCACGGCATCGATCAGGCCGAGCGCGCGCGCCGTCTTGAGCGCTTGCGCATTCTCATCGACACCTACGACCTCACCCGCGAACCGCGCCTTGCGCAAGGCCGCAGCCAGCGATCCGCCCATGAGGCCCACACCTATCACCACCAGCCGCGGCCTACCCGCCGCGGCCTCGTGCGCCTTTTTGCTCACGCGGCCCTCGCGATATCGGCTAGCGCGCGCATGAGGCGCGCATTCTCCTCGGGCCGTCCCACCGTAATCCGCAGATGGGTGGCCATGCCGTAGGGTGCAAGCGGCCGGACGATGACCCCCGCGCGCAGGAGCGCGTCATAGAGGCGCGCAGCATCACCCACCTCCACGCACAGGAAATTCCCCGCCGACGGCAGGGTCATGAAACCACGTCCCTTAAGGGCCGTGGCCAAGGCCGCGCGCTCGGCGGCATTGGCATCGCGCATGCGCTCTACATAGCCCTCGTCGCCCAAGGCCGCCACCGCCGCCGCCTGGGCTACGCTATTGACGTTGAATGGCTGGCGCAGGCGATTCATGAGCTCGGCGAGCGCCGGATCCGACACCGCATAGCCGACCCTGAGGCCCGCCAGTCCGTGGATCTTGGAAAAGGTCCGCACCACCACGAGATTGGGATGGGCGGCGAGATAGCGGCACCCATCGGGATAGTCGGCCTCGGTCACATACTCGCAATAGGCCTCGTCTAGCACCACGATCGTCGACGCCGGCACGGCCGCCAAAAAGGCCGCCAAGGCGTCTTTGCCAAACCAGGTCCCGGTCGGATTGTTGGGGTTGGCGAGAAACACCATGCGCACGCTCGGGCTTACGGCATGCGCCATGGCATCGAGGTCGTGGGCATAGCCACGCGACGGCACCTGAATCATGTGCGCCCCTATCCCGCGCACGCTGATCGGGTAGGCGGCAAAGGCATACTGATCGCAGAGCGCGACCTCGCCCGGGCTCAAAAACGTACGCGCTATGAGTTCCAGGACATCATTGGACCCGTTGCCGAGCGTGATCTGACGCCCCGATACCCCAAGACGCTGCGCCAGGGCGCGCTTTAACGCAAAACACCCGCCATCGGGATAGCGCTCCATCTGGGCAAGCGCTGCGGCCGCCGCATCCCGCGCCTTGGGTCCCGGGCCATAGGGGTTCTCGTTTGACGCAAGCTTGATCGCCCCCGTCACACCCAATTCCCGCTCCAGCTCCTCTATGGGCTTGCCGGGCTGATAGGGGACCAGGCCGCGCACGCCGGGGACCGCCAGAATCATGGGATCACACACCATCACCATCGCACTCTCCGTTATTCGGTTGCGCCATGCTAGAGCGCCTGAGGGTAGGAGCCGAGGCGGCGCACGACGCCCCCGCGCTGCTCGAGCTCGGCCAGCGCCTCTTCGATCACCGGATCCTTCTCATGACCGGCAATATCGACGAAAAACACATACTCCCACAAGGCACGCTGCGCCGGGCGCGACTCGATGCGCAAAAGGCTTATGCCGCGCCGGGCAAAGGGCTCGAGCAGGGCATGCAGGGAGCCCGGGGTGTGGGGGGCTGTCAACAAGAGGCTGGTCTTGTCCTGCCCGCTCGGTCCCACGGCATGCCGGCCGATCACGAAAAATCGCGTGGCGTTATCCGGGGCGTCCTCGATGTTCGCCGCCAGGATCGGCAGGCCCCAGTGGGCCGCCGCCTCGCGCGAGGCGATCGCCGCCAGATGCGGTTCATCCGCCGCGCGGCGCGCCGCCTCGGCGTTGTTCGATACCGCCACCTGCTCGCACTGGGGGAGGTGGCGCTCTATCCATCCGCGGCACTGGGCCAGGGCCTGGGGGTGCGCGGCCACGCGTTCGATATCATCGAGCCCCTGTGCCCGCGACAAAAGCTGGTGATGGATCCGCAACACCACCTCGCCTACGATCACAAGCGGTGAACGGATGAGCAGGTCATGCGTGTGATTGACGATGCCTTCGGCCGAATTCTCGACCGGCACGACACCGAAATCGGCGGTCTTGGCCGTGACCGCGCGAAACACCTCACCTATGGTTGCCTGCGGCAAGGCCGCGACCGCGCCGCCAAAATGCTTACGCAAGGCGCCTTCCGTAAAGCTCCCCTCGGGCCCGAAATAGGCCACCGTCAGGGTCTGCTCGAGGGCCAGGCACGCGCCCATGATCTCCCGGAAGATGCGCAACACCTCGTCTTCGGGCAGCGGTCCCTGATGGCGCGCGCGCACCTTGGCGAGCACCTGACGCTCGCGCTCCGGCCGGTAGAACACCGGGTCCCCGCACGCCTCCTTGACCCGTGCGATCGCCTGCGCCGCGCGCGCACGATCGGCGAGCAGGGCCTGAATCTGCTCATCGATCACGTCTATGCAGGCGCGATACTCGTCCAGTCGCCATTCGGGGTCATCGGGACGATGGGACATGGTTTCAGGCCAGGATCTTGCGCGCCGACATCACGCCGGGAATGGCTGCGATCTCGTCATAGACCGCATCGGGAAGCATGCTATCGAGATCAACGAGCGTATAGGCGAGATCGCTGCGCGATTTGTTGACGAGGTTATGGATATTGAGCCCGGCCCGCGCCATGGCGGTCGAGATCTGCCCAACCATATTGGGGACATTGGCATGAGCCACCACCAGGCGGCACGCCCCCTCGCGCGCCACCACGACCTCGGGGAAGTTCACCGCATTGCGGATATTGCCGTTTTCCAGAAAATCACACAGCTCATCGGCCACCATGACCGCGCAATTGTCCTCGGCCTCGCGGGTGGATGCGCCCAGATGAGGCAAGGCCACGACCTTCGGGTGGCCCTTTAACCGGTTGGTCGGAAAATCACACACATAGGCATGCAACCGCCCGGCGTCCAGGGCCGCGACCACCGCCTCATCATCGACGACCCCCTCGCGCGCGAAATTGAGCACCGTCGCGGAGGACTTAAGCAGCCCCACGGTATCGGCGTTGATCATGTGGCGGGTAGCATCGACAAGCGGCACATGAAAGCTTACGAAATCCGCCTCGCGCAAAAGCGTCGCGACACTGCCGGCCTTCTGGACATCGGCCGACAGCTGCCATGCCCCTTCCACGGTGAGCTCCGGATCGAACCCGATGACCTTCATGCCGAGCACAAGCCCGGCATGGGCCACGAGCCGTCCGATCGCGCCCAGGCCCACGACCCCAAGGACCCGGCCCGGCAGCTCGAACCCGGCGTAGACCTTCTTGCCGGCCTCCACCGCGCGACTGATCTCAGCATCCGTCCCGGTGAGTGTGGCCGCAAACTCCCAGGCCGTGCGCAGATTGCGTGAGGCGATCAAAAGCCCGGCTACCACGAGCTCCTTTACGGCATTGGCATTGGCCCCCGGGGCGTTGAAGACCGGCACGCCGCGCGCACTCAACAAGGCCACCGGGATATTGTTGACTCCCGCCCCGGCGCGTCCCACGGCCTTGAGCCGCGCCGGCAGGGGCATATCATGCATCTTGAATGAGCGCAGCATGATGGCATCCGGATCCGTCACATCCGCACCCACCAAAAAACGCTTGGCGTCGAAACGTGCAAGGCCCAGCGGCGAAATCTGATTCAGCGTCTGGACCTTGAACATCAGCCGTGTCTCCGCGCAAAATCCCGCATGAAGTCGACGAGCGCTGCCACCCCTTCCTCGGGCATCGCGTTGTAAAGGCTGGCGCGCATGCCGCCCACGGAACGATGGCCCTTCAGTTGAAGCAGGCCCGCGGCCTTGGCCTCCTTCAGAAAGGCCTCGTCCTTGCCGGCATCCTTCAAGGTAAAGGGGACGTTCATCCAGGACCGGCAGGTCTTGGCGACGGGACAGGCGTAGAAGCCGCCCGAGGCCTCTATGGCGTCATACAGGACCCGCGCCTTGCGCTCATTGACCCGCGCCATGCCGGCCAGGCCACCCTGTCCTTTGATCCAATCAAAGACCAGGCCTGCGATATAGATGGGGAATGTCGGCGGGGTGTTGTACATCGAATCGTTTTCGACGTGGATCTTGTAGTCGAGCATGGTCGGCATGCCCGCAAGCACCTCCCCCACCAGGTCCTCGCGCACGATCACCACGGTCAGGCCCGAGGGTCCGATATTCTTTTGCGCGCCGGCATAGATCAGGCCGAACCGGCTGACGTCGACCGGACGCGACAGGATCGTCGAGGACATGTCGGCCACAAGCGGTACCGCGCCCGCGTCAGGGACAAAGGGGAACTCCACCCCGCCTATGGTCTCGTTCGGGGTGTAATGCAGATAGGCGGCCTGTGGGTCGAGCCGCCAGTCGCCAACCGGCGGGATATCCGTAAAACCGCTGGCCTCACCGCTCGCGGCGACGTTCACCTCGCAAAAACGCCGCGCCTGGGCAATGGCCTTCTTGGACCATTCGCCGGTATGCAGGTAATCGGCGCGGCGCTTGCCGCGCAACAGGTTGATGGGCACCATGGCAAACTGCAAAGACGCCCCACCCTGAAGGAACAGGACCTTATATGAGTCCGGGATGCCCATGAGCGCGCGCAAAGACGCCTCGGCGCGCGCGGCGATGTCCAGGAACTCCTTGCCCCGATGACTCATCTCCATGACCGACATGCCGCTGCCATGCCAGTCGACAAGCTCTTCCTGGGCCTTGCGTAGAACCGCCTGCGGCATCACCGCAGGTCCCGCCCCGAAATTAAAGATCCGCGCCATCATCATCCCCCGCATCCATCGCCTGCGTTTGTGCCCCGGCCTCGCCGTTACCGAGCACCGCGGCCTCCTCGATCTTCTCCACGCCCGCCAGGCGTTCGTTGGCGTCGAGCCCCATCAGGCGCACCCCCTGCGTGTTGCGGCTTTGCAGCGATATCTCGCAGGCGCGCATGCGGATCAGGCTTCCGGTGTCCGTGATCATCATGACCTCGTCGTCATCGCCCGCCAGCACCGCCCCCACGATCGCGCCGTTGCGCTCGGTCACCTGCATCGATATGACGCCCTGACCACCGCGATTATGGCGCGGGAATTCGGAAAAGGCGGTCCGCTTGCCATAGCCGTTGGCGCTCGCGACCAGTACCACCTGATCCCCGGCCGCCGGGTCGGCGATCATCAATGACACCACCCGCTGGCCCTCGCGCAGGCTCAAGCCCCGCACCCCGCGGGCGTTACGCCCCATGGACCGCACGTCGGTTTCCTGAAAGCGCACGGCCTTGCCGGCGTCGCTGAAAAGGAGAATATCACTATTGCCGCTTGCGATGCCCGCGCCCACCAGCACGTTGCCATCCACCAGATCTATGGCCACGATCCCGCTTGCGCGCGGTCGCGAGAAATCGGCAAGCGGTGTCTTTTTCACGGTCCCGTCGGAGGTCGCCATGAATACCGATTTGCCTTCCTCGAACGCGGCAAGCGGCAGGATGGCGGTCAGCTTCTCGCCCTCCGCAAGCGGCAGGAAGTTCACGATCGGTCGCCCCTGGGCCCCGTGTCCGGTCTGTGGCAGATCATAGACCTTGAGCCAGTAAGCCTTGCCGCGGTTCGAGAAACACAACACCGTATCGTGGGTGTTGGCGACCACCAGGCGGTCCACGAAGTCCTCCTCGCGCATGCGCCCGAAGCTGCGCCCCTTGCCTCCGCGCCGCTGGGCCCGGTAATCGGCGAGCGGCTGGCACTTCGCGTAGCCGGCGTGCGATAAGGTAACGACCACCGTCTCCTGGGCAATCAGGTCCTCGCGGCTTAGGTCGAGTCGCCCGGCCAGGATCTCGGTCCGCCGTTCATCCCCGTACTGGGCCTTGATGGCGGCGAGTTCTTCGGCGATGACCTCCATGAGCCGCGTCTCGCTGCGCAGGATCTCGGAGAGGCCCTCGATCTTGTGCAGGATCTCCTGATACTCCTCGCGGATCTTGTCTTGCTCAAGACCTGTCAGCCGGTGCAGGCGCAGATCAAGGATTGCCTGCGCCTGAATCTCGGTCAGCCCATAGCGGTCTTCGTGCAGGCCGACATCGGCCGGCAACTCCTCGAGGCGCGAATGGGGCCCGGCATGGCGCAAAAGATCGGCCACGAACCGCGCCGGCCAGGGGCGCCCCAGCAGGGCCTGGCGGGCCGCGGCCGGGTCCGGCGCGGCCTTGATCAGGGCAATGATGGCGTCGATATTCTCGAGCGCGACCGCAAGACCCTCGAGGATATGGGCGCGTTCACGCGATTTGCGCAACTCATAGAGCGTGCGCCGCGTGACGACCTCGCGGCGGTGGCTCAAGAAGGCCTTCAGGATCTGCGCAAGGCTCAAAAGCCGCGGTTGACCATCCTCGAGGGCCACCATATTGATGCCAAAGACCGTCTGCAGGGCGGTCTGCTGGTAGAGGTTGTTCAGAATGACCTCGGCATTCTCGCCGCGCTTTAACTCGATCACCATGCGCATGCCCGATTTGTCGGATTCATCGCGCAGCTCGGCGATACCGGAAAGCCGCCCCTCCTTGACGAGCTCGGCGATCCTCTCCAGGAGGCGCGCCTTGTTGACCTGATAGGGCAGCTCCGTGACGATCAGCGCCTGACGATGGCCGGAACGCTCCTCCTCGATCTCCACGCGCGAACGGACATAGATCTTGCCGCGTCCCGTGACATAGGCCTCACGGATCCCGGCATTGCCGTTGATGATGGCCGCCGTGGGAAAGTCGGGGCCCGGGATATGGGTCATCAGCGCCTCGACCGAGAGGTCGGGGTTGACGATCAATGCCAGAAGGGCATTTATGACCTCGGAGAGGTTGTGCGGCGGGATGTTGGTCGCCATGCCAACCGCAATCCCCGAGGAGCCGTTGACCAAGAGGTTCGGTATGGCGGTGGGCAATACCGACGGCTCGTGCTCCGACCCGTCATAGTTCGGCGTAAAATCGACCGTTTCCTTGTCGAGATCGGCGAGCAGCTCATGGGCCACGCGCGCCATGCGGATCTCGGTGTAGCGCATGGCCGCCGGCGCATCCCCGTCGACCGACCCGAAGTTGCCCTGGCCATCGACCAACGGGTAGCGCATCGAGAAGGTCTGCGCCATGCGCACAATGGTGTCGTAGACCGCGGTGTCTCCGTGCGGATGATATTTACCGATCACATCACCCACCACGCGCGCCGACTTCTTATAGGGGCGATTCCAATCGTTGCCCAGTTCCCGCATGGCAAACAGCACACGCCGGTGGACAGGCTTTAATCCGTCGCGCACGTCCGGGAGGGCGCGCCCCACGATCACGCTCATGGCGTAATCCAGGTATGACTGGCGCATCTCCTCTTCGAGATTGACCGGGATGGTTTCTTTGGCGAATTGATCCATCGGGTTTGGGCTGCGGGGCAGCCTTAAGGACCTCTATAAGGGAGCACTCAAAAGTAGTCCCCCAGCATACCATAACGGGTCTTTGCGCCAAAGGCGCCGCCCGCTCCCTGCGCGTGACCCATCCGGCCGGCGTACCCATCACGACCCAGACCCGAGACATGGGCCAATCGGCGCGGACTTGCGGCCCGGGCCCGCACCACCCGGCGTCGCGGAAAGCAGCCCCTCACGGGGCGCCCTCGCCCCCGCAGAGAGACTATGCAGCCGCCCCATGGCCCGGGATACCATGGCAAACCCAAGGGGGCCATGATCGCCCCGCCGGCAGGGCCCATGGGCGCGGTCACAATCGCATCGCAATCACCGCAGTCCCGCGGACTTGCGCCAGCGCCTGAGCGTGGCGAGGCGCCAGTGCATATAGAAACGGACAAGTACCGGGGCCTTGCGGTTTTTGAGCAGACCTCGCACCCGCACCCGCATCTCGGCAAGCTTCATGTCCTTTATGAAGGACCGGCCATCATGGCAATAACTGCAATAATCGCTGCCCGGCCGATACTTCTTGTCATATATGACCGGCATACCGCAACTCTGGCAACGCGTGCGCTCCGCTATCCACTGCTTTTTCAGCGCTGCCACCAACGCCTTGAGGCTCATTCTCATACCCCTACCCAGCCTGACACGTCCCACACAAACTATAAGGCCACCGCCGATTGCAAGCGGGCGAACCACCTGCGATCCGGATACGCCGCGCCGCCTTAGAATAACAGCCGGGGCACAGGCCCGGCCAGATGCAGTCTCTTCTCACATGGCATGAGCCTGAACGGGGGACGTATTTCTCACCAGGCGTGAGGTCTGAACACGGGTGTTTGGGTCGATCATGGCCCCCATGGTGATCGACATGAACGAGGGGCGACGAAACGCAAGGGCGCAGATCCGCGCCCTTCTCGATGGCACCCCGGAGGTGCCTTGTGAGCCGCCGGGCGAGGATGCGCAGCGCTATGCCGTCATGGCCGCGGCGGTGAGGCGCCTTCGCTCTGGCGGTCGTCCCCGGCCCGACCGGGGGTCGTGATGTGCGGTCTTCAGTGCACCACCGGGTATGCGCGCCCGCAGCCGACCCGCGTGGTGCGCCGCGCACCCCGGGGGGAGACGCCGGTGAAACGCTTAAGGGGCGCCCCACGGCCTTGCCCACCGGTTTACGGCCGTGGAGGGGGCGCTCTTGGCCGAAACCGCTGCCCTGCACGGCACCCTCCTCGAAGCCGGCCCCGAGATGCCTGATGCAACGGACCGTGGCGGTCTTCGGAGATGCCCGCTACGCACGCCTTTCCACGATCTCGGCAGCGCCTCTCTACCGGTTGCGCCCTGCCCGTAGCTACGAGATGAGACGCCGCCACGGGACGAAGACCCGGGGCCACGGCGTGCCCCGTGCCGAGCGCCGGGCCCCGATGCCTGAGAATCGCCCCGGGTTCCCGCATCGATTCCGTCCACCAGGACGGTCCGGACGGGGGGTAGGGGGACCCTACCCCATCAGTGCGATCGACTCTGTCACCGAGCCCGAGACCCGCGCCACCTGCGAGCTTGCGTAAAGCCTGCCTGCGTGCGGTGACAGAAACCCTGCTGGCGGGCGTTCCCTGGGGGATCCCGGGGTGTCATGCCGACAACGGCTCGGGGTGCATCAACCCCACGGTGGCGGGGGTCTCGAGAGGCTGCGCATCGAGCCCCCCCATCGCGCCCCCGGCACGGCCACGACAAGGGGCCGGCGGAGGCTAGGAACGGGGCCATCGGGCGCATGCCCTTGGGGTGCCAGCCCTATCCCGAGCCGCCGTGCCGGGCCGGTCAACGCCTTCTGCCGGGATGATCTCAACCCCTCCGTCACCTTCCGCCGGCCGTGCTTCTTTGCTAAGTCCGTGACCGACGCCCAGGGCACAATCAGGAAATGCCACCTCCTCGAGGACAGGATGACGCCGTATGAAACGCTCGGATCACTGCCGGCGGCCGGGCCGTCTCTCACGCCCGGAATCCCCCGGGGGCATCGGGAAGGAAACCGCCACCCAGAAAAACGCTGACGCAGCCGCCGAAGCGCTCCCATGAGGCCCGAAAGACGCTTCCCATCCATCAACCGTCGATCTCACCATGCCGCCTGACGGGTTCTTCCCCCTTGAGACCTTCGTTGAGACTCAAACCTCGATGAGAGTGGACTGATGCGCCATGCGGAATCCTGCGCTCGCGTGGGCTTCGCCCATCGGCGGCCGCGATCGAGGCGCTTGCCGCCGGCACGAATTTGCTAGACTGCGGTCCCAAGGGGTGATGGGCCGAGCCAGGGCACCGCATATCAAGGGGGATCGGTGGGACATATCCATGACGCAGGCGCGCCAGACGAGGATTCTGCACCATCGGCGGCCGGCGGCGCGTCCCCCGATCGCTTGACGTATCAGGCCGTGCGCGCCGCGAGCCTCGGCATGTTTCTCGACGGCTTTGACTTAAGCATCATGGCCGTCGCCCTGCTGCCCTTGCGTACCCAATGGCGATTGGGGACAGGGGCCATCGGGGACCTCATGGCCGCCGCGCTCATAGGGTCGTTGTTGGGCGGCCTCCTGGGGGGGCGTCTGGTCGATCGCTTTGGGCGGCGCGCCCTGCTTTTGCCCAATGTCGCCCTGTATGCCCTCGGGGCCATCACCAGCGCCGCAAGCCCTGATCTGACGACCTTATGGCTCGGCCGCTTCGTGGTGGGGCTTGCCGTCGGCATGGACTACCCGCTGGTGGCCACGGTCGTCGCCGAGTACAGTGCCGAAGGCGATCGCGGACGGGGCTTTGCCGGCATCAACATCGCCTGGTACCTGGGGGCCTTCACCTCGACACTGCTGGGACTTATGCTGTTGCCCATCGGACCAGACTCCTGGCGCGCCATGCTCGGGGCCGCCCTGTTGCCGGCGCTCGTCCTGCTGTGGCTGAGGCGGCGCATCCCCGAATCGCCGCGCTGGCTCATGCGACGCGGGCAGCACGAAGCGGCGCGCGCGGCCCTGCGGCAGTTGCACCCTGCCTGGGGCGAATCCGACATCACCCACGCCCTGGCCCGCTTTTCCGGGGTCATACGACCCGTCTCCGTGGTGTTTCAGAAACCCTGGCGCAGGCGCCTGGCCTTGAGCCTCATCCCATGGGCCTGTCTTGATATCGTGGGGCTGGGCATCGGCCTCTATTTCCCGCTTGTCCTGCGCATGCAGGGGCTGGCTCACAACAACACCGCGGCGGCCGGCATCAACGCCGCGTTCCTGCTGATCTCGACGGCCGGCATCCTGTTCATCTATCGGCGTCTCGACCGCTGGGGCCGCATCTCCCTGCAGATCGCGGGGTTTGCCCTCATGGTCGCGGGCCTGCTGCTCTTCGCCATAGGTATCGCCACCCATGAGGTCGCGGGCGTCTACGCGGGATCTGCCATCTATTCGTTGGGCACGGGTATCGGCCCCGGGGTCACGGCCATGGCGCTTTCCGTCGAGATATTCCCCACCGAACTGCGCGCGAGCGCGGGCGGCCTTGCGACCGCGGTCTCGCGGCTTGGCGCGGCGTTCTCGGCGATCCTCTTCCCGCGGCTCGAGGCCGCCTGGGGCCTGCCCATGGTCCTCATCCTCATGGCGGGGGTCTCGCTGATCGGCGCCTGGGTGACACGCGGCTGCCGGATCGAGCCCGCCGGGCACAGCCTCGAGGCCCTTGAGAACCATGGGCACTAAACGGCCCTCATCCGCCGCTGCGCGGCACACGGCCGGCCTCGTCACCGGCGCCATAACACTCCTCATCCTGGCTGGCTGCGCGCAGCCCCCGGCCTTGATCACAACCACGCCCGGGCCCGCGAGCGCCCGGCTGCCGGCCCTGGGGGTCGTGCGCGAGGGTTGGCACACGGGCCTGATCGTGCCTACACCCGCGTTAACAGGCCTCCTCAAGTCCCTGCGAACACGGTTTGCGTCCACACCCTTCGTGATCATCGGCTGGGGGCAACGCCGCTATTACATGGCACGCGATCCCGGTTTCCTCATGGGCCTTGCCGCCCTGTTTCCGTCGGCAAGCGTCATTCACATCCGCGCCTGGCGGCCGCGGCCGAGCGTGCGGCGCTCGCCCCGCCGCATCTGGCTGCACCTGCCGGCGGGTGGCTGGCGCGGCCTGGAGGCCTTTCTCGACCACGCATTCCGGCACGACCGCCATGACCGCCTCGAATCCTTGGGGGCGCACGGCCGCCCCGGGGACTTTTTCGCGGCGTCCGGGACTTACGATGCCCTTCACACATGCAACACGTGGGTCATGCAGGCCCTGCGTGCCGCGCGCCTACCAGCCACCGGCACCGGTGTCCTCTTTGCCGGCCAGGTTGACAGTGCCTTGCGCGCACAGCCGCTGCATCGCTTTTGGGCCTCTCCCACATTCATCTTCCGACATAGATTGTCGCCTTGACAGCGGCCACTCAAAACCTATTATTGGAGGACTCACTCGCAGTCGCTGCGCTTAAAGAGGGGGCGCGCGGCTCACAACCGGCACCCCGGGGCAATCGGGCAATGCCGGCGCCAATGCGCCGACGGCATAAAACATAAGGGCAGCAGGCGAGATGCGAATCGGGGGGCATGCATGACTGCTCAAAGCGCCTATGGATCGCGCGCGGCCAAGACACTTGCCGCCCTACGCCCCCATACGCATGCCCTGACCCGCGAACTCTGCGCGACGTTTTACAACAAGCTTTTAGCACACGCCGGCCGCGATGATGTCGTGCGACAACTCGATGCCGAGGAGTTCTGGGCAAGCGTGGGCGGCCACCCCCTGCATCAGCTGCTCGACCCTGATCTCAAGCGCCGCACCTTGCGGCAGTCGGCCGAGGACCTGGGACGCGTGCTCGCCTACCTCGGGGTGGAAAACGCAACGCTCGTCGAGACCTATGACGCCCTCATTACCACACTGCAACGACACCCCGTGATCCATTCGCTTCCCCCCGCAAAACAGGGCCTGCTGGGAGACATCCTGATACCGCGCGTCATGACCTCGTTGAGCGGGATCGTCACTGGGCAACGGCAGATCGCGAACGGTCAACAGCGGGTGATGAGCGCCGTCACCCGGCTGGCCGAGACCTGCACCACATTGGATGATCTGGCACAGGACTCGCTCGAGACCTTGCTCGCCCTAGACGGGATGGTGGCCGGGACGTTCGCACGACCCGACAAGACCGGCACTCTGCAATATGAGATCGTCGTCGGCGCCACGATGGAGCGTCATATCTCGACCTTTGCCAGCTATCAGAGTCTCCCGAGCATCTATGACAATACCCCCGTGGGCCGCGGCCCTTCGGGCCGCGCCTGGCGGTCGGGGAAACCCCAGTCCAGCCTCAACATTTCCCGCGAGCCGGCGCTCGCGCCCTGGCGCGAAGTCGCGCGCGAACTTGGTTATGGCTCCAACGCCGCGGTACCTATCCTCGACGACAATCATGAGACACACGCCATACTCTCCCTCTATCACGGCACGCCGGGCTATTTCTCGACCCCCGAACGCCAAAGGTTCCTCAGCCGGTTGTCCGCCATTCTATCGACCGCCCTGGTGCGGCTCGGCCCCAGCGCCCCGACCGTGCATTACACGACCCGCGCCGATTATCGCGCGCGCCTTGCGCAAGGCGCGCTCGTCATGCTGTATCAGCCCATCATTGACCTAAAGACCGGGCAGATCGCCAAGGTCGAGGCACTCGCACGACTGCGTAATTCCGATGGGACCTTTGTATCCCCCGCATACTTCCTGCCGGCCTTTGGCGCCCGCGACCTGCGGACGCTTTTCACTCTGGGTCTGCGCCAAGCCATGTCCGATCTCCGCGATTGGGAACGCCAGGGCCTGCGCACCTCCGTGTCCGTGAATCTGCCGACCCAGGCGCTCTCTGATCCGGAATACCTGGCCATCGCGCAGGCCGCGCTGCGCGACTTGCCCATGGAGCCCCATCGCCTCACATTCGAGCTCCTGGAGACCAGCGATGTCACATCGCGGGAGACGACCGTGCGGCGGCTCATAAGCCGCTGGAGACACATGGGAGTGCATCTTGCCCAAGACGATCTCGGCTCGGGCTATAGCTCGCTTTTACGCATCGAACGGCTGGCCGTAGACGAAGTGAAGATCGATCAGGCCTTCGTTCGCACCGTTGCGCGCATGCCGCACAAGGCCCTGCAATTCATCCATCACCTCACACGCCTCGTACATGACATCGGCCTGCCCGTGGTCGTCGAAGGCCTCGAAAGCCGCGGCCTGTATGAAGCTGCCGCCATTCTGGGTGCCGATGCCGGCCAGGGGTATGTGATAAGCCGCCCGCTCGCCGCGAGCGCCCTGCAATCCTGGTATCGCGACTTCCATATCTCCGTCAATCCCGGAAGCCCGACTACCGCGCTCGGGGCCTATGCAACCTTGCTTTTGCGTGGCGCCCTCATTCATCTCGCGCAATCGCGCCCCGCGCTCCTGCGTCAGGCCATCACCGAGCCTTGCACAGTCGCCGCCTATATCGAAAACGCGGCTATCCCGGAACACGCGCCCCTGAAAAACGCTTATGGAAGGCTCGTCGCCGCCATCCGCACCGGCAGTGACCCGCAGAACTACCAAAAGACCCACAACAGGGTCGAGCAGCTTTTATGCGCCGAGATCCGCCGCGAGGAAAATACCATGGCCCGTGACGGCACGAGCATGCATGGATCCGCACGCGCGTCGCCCCCTTCAGCCCCGTGACCGCCCCGGTACCCCCCGACCCCCGGAGATGGAGCGACAGGCCCGTCTAGGCTTGACAAAAGCGGCGCGGCCGCCACACTCATACGGTATGGGCGGCCTTTCCCCGCCTGTAAGGCGGTGTTTTGGCCGCAGATTTCAAGACGCCAGGAACCCCTTGTCACGGGAGTCTTTCATCATGCATGAAGACCTCGATCCCTTTGGGCCGCGCGCGGCCTGTCTCCTGCGCACGGCGCAAAAGTATGTGTCGGATAAAACCGACCAGCTGATCGCGGTCTTCGAGCAAGCGCTCCTGAGGCACGCCGGACCCAAGGGCGCCATCGCCCCGCTCACCCCAAAGCAGCTTACCTGGACACTGGCACGGCCGCTTGCGCAATTACGCCACCTCCTCGATCCCGACATGGACCGTAATGCCCATGAGGCGGAGGCGACTGCGACCGGACAGATCTATAGCTTTCTAGGCGTCAAGACAAGCTGGCTTGTGGATTGTTACGCCCTGTATCTGGAACGGCTCCTGCAACACCTTGGCCCCTGGATCGGTGCGCCCGAGGAGCGTGTACACATTCGCTCGGTCATAACGATGCGGGTCATGAGCAATCTCGGCATGCAAGTGAGCGGCCAAGAGGGGCTTGCGCGCGCCGAGCAGGAGACCGTCTCGCAGATATCCGGCCTTCTGCCAGATGCGACGACATTCAATGACCTCATCCGGCAGACCCTGAATCTCTTGGCGGCCCTGCCCGGCATGGTCGCCGGCACCTTCGCGCGGCCCGATAGCCGCGGCGACATTCAATACGAGATCGTGGTCGGGGAGACGATGGAGGACCATGTGGCCTCCATGATCGCACACAATGTGGTCCCGACCCTCCGCGACGACGATCCGCGCGGCCAAGGCCCCTCGGGTCGCGCCTGGCGCTCCAATCAGATCGAGCAGGCGATCGAAATCGCCTCGGACCTCACGCTTGCCCCCTGGCGCGAATATGCAGCGAAGCTAGGCTATGTCTCCCAGGCCACCATCCCTCTGGCGGATCGCGCTGGCTGTCCGCGGGCGCTGCTCACCTTATATCACAGCTGGCCCGGATATTTCGCGCTACCCCATCGAGTCAATATCCTCAAGCACATACGCGCCGGGCTCGAGACGATAATTGCCCAGGGCGCGGCCGCGGGATACGCCATAAGCTATCCTGCGCGCGCCTCCTACCGCGAGGCCCTCGGCCGCGGCGACCTTGTCATGCTCTATCAGCCCGTGATCGACCTGAAGTCCGGCGAGCTCGTAAAGGTCGAGGGTCTGGCACGGCTCGACAAACACGATGGCACCTACATCACCCCAGGCGACTTCCTTCCGGCGTTCGGCGAACATGAGCTGCGCCAACTCTTCGGGCTCGGCTTGCGCCAGGCGCTGCGCGACTTGCATGACTGGCAGGCCCAGGGTCTTTCCCCATCGGTGGCCGTGAACCTGCCGACACAGGCGTTCATAGACGATGAATATCTGCGCATCGCCCGCGATATCCTGCGCGAGTCCCCAGTTGCGCCCGAACACATCACGCTTGAGCTTCTCGAAAATGGGGAAATCGACCACAAACAGGCGGCCGTAAACCTGCTACCGCAATGGAGGGCGCTCGGCGTACGCCTTGCGCAAGACGACCTCGGCTCCGGATATAGCTCGCTTATCCGCATGGAACAGATGGGGGTAGACGACGTCAAGATCGATCATGGCCTTGTGCGCACGAGCGCGCAAGCCCCGCACAAGGCGCTGCGCTTTATCTATCATCTCACACAACTCGCGCACGACGTCGGCATTCGCGTCACAGTCGAGGGCCTGGAGACCGCGGGCCTCGTAGAGGCCGCCGCCATTCTCGGTGCCGACCAGGGACAGGGTTACGCGATCGCGCGTCCCATGGCCGCGCGCGACATCGGGCTCTGGCGCCATCCTGCACTGGCTATAGACCCCATTGCCCCTCAGACGGCCCTGGGCGCCTACGCCACCATGATTGTGCGTAACGCGCTCATGATCCTGGCAGGAACCCGGACCGAACACCTAAAGGTCATCCTCTCCAAACCCTGCGGGCTCAGATACTATCTGCGATCACAAGGCCTTGATACGACCGCGCTCGGCCGCGCGCACGCGCACCTCCATGACAGCGCCACGATGGGCGTTCGGAGCACGGCCTACGCCGAGGCCTATCAGGCCATGGAGACCTTACTACGCGCCCACATCCTCGAACAGGCCGTAGCCGCGCCCGCAGACGGCACCCCCCTCCGAAGGGCCGCCAAGGCCCCTCTTACGAGCCGGTCGCGGAAGGCCCCCTCGGAAAACGGCGCAGCCCGGTGCACCCCGCAGGCATTCAAAAACCCAGGGGGGCATAACGGATAGCGGTCTGGCGGCAAGCGGGCAACGCCCTCCCCCCGCCCGACCGGCCTATGGCCGTGACTCACGCGACCGAGATATCCCTTTGCCGTAATGGCGGTGCAACAACGGACGCGCATAGTCCTCATGTCCTGGCACCAAAGCCCTAAACGGGCATAGGGCATCAGGGCGCAGGCGCCAAGGACGGCACAAGGCGCAGGGACGCGTTTCGTACCTATCTCCTCGCAACCACAGAGAGATGCCCAAGCGGGATCGACGATCACAGGGGGCGCGGTTTACCTCGGGGGCAGCATAGGTTCCGGCACGTGACTGGATAGAGACCCAAGGCGAGTTGGGGGTGTGATACGCATCGAGCAATGCCTTCAGCCTTGCGTCCACCAAGAGACGCCCCCCCCTGCGACCGCCCCATCCGGCACCATAACGGCCCTATGGCCCTGTCGCTATAATCCGGAAACCTACGCGCTCCCCGGCCCGGAATGGTATGAGGCTGTCTGCTATTCCCGATGGCGCCAAATCGATCTCGGCCGGCACCACCCATGGCTCCAAGACGAGCGTGATCCGTTTTCGGTTCGGCGCAAGCCCATAGAAAGCCGGGCCATGAAGGCTTGCAAACCCCTCAAGCCTCTCGATTGCGCCCGCCTCCTGAAAGGCCTCGGCGTAAAGTTCGATTCCGGCGTGCGCGGTGTAGAGTCCCGCGCAGCCGCATGCCGCCTCTTTCGTGTGGCGGGCATGGGGCGCGCTATCAGTACCAAGAAAGAATTTGGGGCTTCCGGAGATCGCCGCTGCCACCAAAGCCTCACGATGGCGTTCGCGCTTCAAGACCGGCAGGCAATAGGCATGCGGGCGCAGCCCCCCGCGAAACATCGCATTGCGGTTCAAAAGCAGATGGTGAGCGGTAAGGGTGGCTGCGATCGTGGCGGGGGCTGCCTTCACGAACGCCACACCCTCACCTGTCGTCACATGCTCGAGCACGATCTTGAGGCGCGGGAAGCGCGCAACAAGCCTCGCAAGCACGCGATCGATAAAAACCGCCTCGCGATCAAAGATGTCAACCGAGGGATCGGTAATCTCGCCATGCACAAGCAAGGGCAGTCCCACGGCCTCCATGGCCGCAAGCGTATCGTAACAGCGCTCGATATCAGTGACACCAAGATCCGAGTGCGTTGTGGCACCCGCTGGATAATACTTCACGCCATGGATGAACCCGCTCGCCTTGGCATCCTCGATCTCGGTGGTCGCCGTATTATCGGTCAAATACAGCGTCATAAGCGGTCTGAAGGCCGACCCGTCCGGCAGCACCGCCAGAATCCGCTCACGGTAAGCGCAGGCCTCGGCAACGGTCCGCACGGGGGATTTCAGATTGGGCATCACGATCGCCCGCGCAAAACGCCGCGCCGTATCCGGCAAGACCGCGCGCAGCATGGCGCCATCACGCAGGTGGACATGCCAATCGTCAGGCTGTATCAACGTAAGCCGCACGCTATCAGACCATTTAATTTGGATTCCAGGGCGCCCGAGGAGGTGCACACCCGCTATGCCCCCCGAGAAAGGCTCTCCTCATGATACGCGAGCTCGGGCCTTTGGACATCTAGAGCGGGCCTTAAGGATGCGCGGACATGGGGTGGTCCGCCCGCCGCCACCGGGGGCCTCGGGCCGCAGCGCCAGGACCCGGGGACCGCGCAAGAATAGCGGTCCTGGGCGCTCGCCCGCCTTGAATCCATGAGTATATTAGAGAAGTTACAGGCCGGCTCTTGGGGCCGGTAGATCAGTATCGGAAACCGCGTACAATGGCCCTTACATAAGGCGGGAGAGCAAGCCGCACAACGGCCCAAGATCAGGCAAAACCCAGGACGGGGGCCATTGCGATACGAGCATCCGCGACCTGTGAGTGGATCGATTGCAAGCAACGAGGGAGCCGAGGCCTATGGATTACACGTGGATATTGGTCGCTGATCGGATGCGCGCTCGAATTGTCGTCAAACCCAATGCCGTGCCCGCCAACGGTCGCAGTTGGGAAGAGCTCGAACCCCTGATCTATTCAGAGGCCGGTTCACCCGAACATGTCCCAGGGGCCGATAAATCGGGACACGTCCTTGACCATAAATTATCGGGACACCAAGCCATGAGGACCAGTACGTCACCCAAGGAAGAGGCTGCCGAACGCTTTGCAAAGACCGTGGCGCGGGTACTGGACAAGGCGCGAATGAACCACCTCTATGAATCCCTTATTCTCGTCGCCGAACCGCGCTTTTTAGGTACCTTGCATGCCAACCTATCCCCACAAACCGCGAAGAAGGTCATCGACAAGATCCCAAAGGACCTCGCTGCGCGCCCGTACAAGGAGCTGACTGAAGACCTGCGCGCACTCCTGCGCCCCCACGGATAATAAGACAGCCCGGGGTTCGGACCCGATCCTTGATCGCAGACGGGGCGTACCGAAGGCCCGCGCCGACCTCGACATGCGCCAAAGGCATCAAGCCCTATGGGCCCGGATGGGCATTGCGTATAATAAGCGCCGTTTGCCCCGGTAGCTCAGTGGATAGAGCAGCCGCCTCCTAAGCGGCAGGTCGCACGTTCGATTCGTGTTCGGGGCACCATAAAATCAATGAGTTAAGCCATACACCCTCATATACAAACCTGCTTTTGCTGTAACGGCGCTGTAACTCGTCCGTAAAACGCGCTACAGTGCCCTTATAACAAACCTGGGGCAGGTATTATGGCGTCGCTCATTCCGCGCAAGGGGCCGCACGGGCGGCGAGTCTGGCAGGCTCATATCCGACGCCGAGGCTATCCCACGCAAGTCCGCACGTTCGACACCAAAGCCGAGGCCGAGGCCTGGGCAGCCGTCATTGAATCGGAGATCGCTCGTGGAGTGTTTGTCTCACGAGTCGAGGCGGAACAAACAACCCTGGCGGACGCTCTCGATCGGTACCGCCGCGAGGTCTTGCCTGCCAAACGCAGTCAGCGCCAGATTGAGACAATGATCCGCCAGATGAGCGTCGACCGGATCGGCAGCCTCTCGCTCGCCGCCTGTACTTCATCGGTCATCGCCGACTACCGGGACCGTCGCTTGAAAAAGGGTGTAGCGGCACAAACCGCGAAACATGACCTAGCCCTCCTATCGCGCGTCTTTAATCTAGCCGCCAAGGAGTGGGGTATCGCCCTCCCATTCGGAAACCCCGTTTCGCTAGTCAAGATGCCGCGCATCGCCAACGCGCGCGATCGCCGCCTCGTGGACGACGAGGAAACACGACTCCTGGCGGCCGCGGCCACCTACGGCGGGGAGATCGGCCCGATCATTACCTGGGCCATCGAGACGGCCATGCGCCGGGGGGAGATCGCCGCCATGCGCTGGGAGCATCTGGACAGGAAAGCGCGCGTCCTGCTCATACCAGAAACCAAGACCGGCACGCCCCGGCGCGTGCCGCTCTCCACGGCGGCTCTCGGGATCCTCGATACCCTCCCGCGCCGCCTGGATGGCAAGGTGTGGGGCATACGGCCGGACTCGATCTCCCAGGCCTTCGAGCGGGTCTGCAAGGCCGCTGGCATCGAAGGCCTGACCTTCCATGACCTGCGCCACGAGGCCACATCACGGCTCTTTGAGAAAGGCCTGAACCCAATGCAGGTGGCCGCCATCACGGGACACAAGACCTTGCAGATGTTGAAGCGGTATACTCACCTGAGGGCCGAGGATGTGGTGGGGATGCTGGGGTAATTTTTTCGATTAGACTGATGGCTGAGGGGTGAAAAAAATGCTATACGTTATTGTATGTAATAAAACAAAGCACGGAGCAGCAATTGTGTCCGATTCGGCGCGCATCCCAAAGATTTTTCCCGATAAAGAATCCGCTATGGCATGGATTGCGGATAATCCAGATTTTAAGCATTGTGAGCCGAAACCACAGGACAAGATTTGGAAATAGGGTTTTCACGACCTGCGCCATGAGGCCACGCCCCGGCCTTTTTGAGTGCGGGCTGAACCCGATACAGGTGGCCGCCATCACCGGCCACAAGACCTTGCAGATGTTGAAGCGGTATACTCACCTGAGGGCCGAGGATCTGGTGAGCATGTTAGGGTAAGGCGGCGGTTATGTGGTGTTAACCGATTTGAGGTAGCCCCGCCAGAGCTCAAGACAGGTATGAGCAAGCTCCCGAACCTCGTAATTCTTATCGTCCGCTACAATCAGAAACCGCGCGTTACCATCGCAGTAACCGCCACGAAAATATGGACTATTTGGTGGACAGTACTCCCGCAGAATTGACACCTCGTGCGTCTGGCTAGCCGATGTCAGCGTGTAATGTTTCGTGACGTTTGATACATCGCGGCAAACGCCAAGCTCTGGGTGTGCGCGCAGGAACGACGCCAAATCATCCTGGCAAACGGCTTTGGAATGCGTGAGCCAATCGGGCAGCATTGCGCACGACTGGAAGAATGCAAACGAGAAATCGAGGATGTCGTCCTTGTCACTGGCCCCCATGAGCCGCCCATACCAACGCTCCACGCGGGACCAATGAGCTTTCCACCCGCCTGTCTTGTGTAAACTACTAGGTAAAATCTTAGGTACCTGCGTGCGAACTTTACCCATATTTATCACCCCAGTTCCTTCTAGTCGGGCCACTTGGCAAGAGAACTGGATCCATTCTATGCAACCTCCCGGCAGGCTGACAACATCTGGCGAGGGGCGGCCTGTCACCGCAGGCCTGCGGCCTTGCACAGGTCGCGGCCCAGCGCATCGCGCATGGCCCAGACCTCGGCGGGCAGGCTGTCGCCGAGCTCCCGGGTGATCCGTTCGCCCCGGCGCAGCAGCATCAGGAGCTCGCGCGCGGGTGTGGCGGGCGTGGTGGCCTTGCAACTCCGCCACCAGATGGCCACACGGATTACGTCGCGGACTGTGAGGCGTGACAGGATGTCCTCGAGGTCGTCCTGCGTCACCCCGTCAGAATCGAACCCCGAGACATGGTCGGCGGCGGCCAGAAGCGTGCGAATGGGTGTCATGGTCAGTCCTCCACAGGCTGCATGATCGTGATCACCGGCTCGCCGGCATCACCGGGGCCGATAGCGAGCTTCAGGGTCACAAGGCGCGGCGTGATCGCGCGCCCGCCACGGGGCACGCGGTAAAGAGAAAAAAGCGTCTCGCTGCCTCCCCGCGCTGCCCGTGCGGCAAGGTGCGCCATCCAGAGCACGTCGTGAAGACGCCCGCGCTCGTCCTGGGTAGTCTGTCTGTGGCTGTCGGCGGGATCCCAGGCGTCGCAATCGGCCCAGGCCGCGGCCGTGAGTGCCACCGGGATCCGAAATCCGGCGTCCAAGGCCCTGCGCCGTCACATCCACCAGCACCCCGTCCTCGATGGCTTCCGCCCGGCTGTAGCGAAAAATGGTTTCCATGGCTTAGCCCTCGCTGTCGGGGATGATCTGCACAGGCATGAGACACACCCCCTGCCCCCCATCCCTGCGGTACGTCATGACAGCGCGGACGCGCTTGCCATCGACGACAAGCCAGTCCTTGTAGTCCTTCGGCGTCTTTCCCCATGCGGTACGGGTGATCTTGATTGGTTCCACCCCTGCGGATTGCTGAGGCTTGAGCCCCTCGCCTTTGACTTGGCTTCTGGCATCCTGCTTGCGCCCGTTCGTGTTCATGGTTCGTCTCCTGTTGTTGGTCCTGCGTCTTGCCTCGGCTCTCGCCCCTCACGAGAAGCGCCGATAGCCGCGGGGTTTCAGCAAGCGGCAGACGGCATGACGCCCCGCGGTGTGTGCGGGGTGGCGTGACGGATGCAAGCGCGCGCCGCGGCCAGGCGCCTGGGGGCGGGAGTCGAGGCGTGCAGGACCAAGGGGACGGACAAAGAACGGGCGCGGATGCCGGTCCCGAGAGACGTAAGGCGCTCCTTGCTTTTTTGCAGACGCGGGTATTGAATGAGCCGCGACAGAACAACGACAAGCGGACAGGTGTTTTTGCTTTAGCGCCTCGGCTGCTAATTAGGAGGGCACGTGAACGCACTGCGTATGCTGTTTTTGTCTATTGCGGGAGTGATTCTATTAGGGATTGGATTAACCGGGTTCGACCGAGTTAGTTGGGTCTTGTATGTCCCCTTCGCATTTCTGACCTTCGCCGGTATCACAGGAATTTGCCCCGGCTTGATCTTCTGGAGCAAGATGGGATTCAAGAACACACCCATGGCCTGTGACCTTCCCAAACAAAAACCCTAAACGGCCGTCCATGGCCGCCCCCTATCGCATGCGTCACGGTAAGGAAGCCCGGCACTCTCGCGGGCACTAGGGGTTACGGAGTGCGCCGGGCGCTATGCGCGCACCGCCTGCGCGAGCCGCGCATAGTCCTCGCCGAAATGCTCGATGAGCCACGAATGCAGCAGCTCCAGGTCGACCCGCGCCCTGGTGCCCTGCAGGGACAGTGGGAGTCCCCTGCCCGCCTGGATCAATGCCTCGATCTGCCCCGGTTCGGGCAAACCCCCGCAGAGTTCGATGGTCGTAAACCAGCCCTCCGCGGCGATGGCCCTGGCCTCCACATCCCGCGCCGCCGCACTCATGACGGCTTCCTCAGGGTGGCGAGCTCCCGCTCGATCGTGGGCCAGTCGTGGCAGTCGTGCCCGCACTGCGGGCAGGGCTTGACATGGGCGGCGATCACCGCGCGCTCGCGGGCCTTCCGGAGCCAGGCGTCCAGCACGGTAATGAGCCCCGCCTCAGTCATCCAGTAGACGAGCTCGCCGAGCGCGCACAGCGCCGATTCCGGGCCGAGTGGGGAGTCATGCAGGACCCAGAAGAGGCCCGCCGCATCCCCCGGCTGGGCGTCACGGCCGGCATATTCCATGACAGCCCTGCACCCCAGCATGATGACCTCTTGATGCTGGAACTTCGGGTTGGTGTGTGTGGGGATTTCGGGTTCGTGGGCAACGCTTTGATCAGCCATGATGGCCTCCTGTGCATTTGTTCAAATGCGCCTCCTGTTCAGGGAGGCGGCCGGGTACTTGAACACGGTCACAGGGCCGCCCGCAGATTTCCCCTTTCGGGTCTTTTATGGCTGCGCGCTACCCGGCCATAGGAGCAATGTAAAACCTATGGACGCAAAAAAACCGCAAAACTCTCGGGTGCGGTCGGCCGCCTGTGATGGTGTGTTCAGCACCTGACAGCAAGGCTAGCACCGCAGGCCCGCGCAGTCCAGGGGTGCCCGCCGCCGCGCTCAGCGCCCGCCGGCGGCGCTCGCGAGCACCATCACGAAGTACAGGAACAGCATAAAGAGGATCAGCAGTTTGAACACAAACCGCATGCGCTTCTCCGTTTCTTTGCGCGTCCGCGTCAGTCCCGCCTGCCAGTCATCGAAAATCCACTTGCGCGCGTGCTCGCGCGCCTCTTTCTGATCGTGCAGATTCATAGCAACCTCCTGTGTGAGTAATGGATTCAGCGCCGCCGGATCCGACTAAAAACGATCATCAGCGCCGCGCCCACGGCGAGGGCCACCCAGGGGCTTACGTGGTACTCCCGCATGAGCCGCCACACCCCCGTATAAATGAGCGCGTGCGCAAGGACGACAAAAAGGGCGTGCATCAGCGCCCCGCCGTCAAGGCCTGGCGCGGCCGGCCGCGGCGTTTTGTTACATGCCGAAAGTGCTGGTCCGCTAGGAGAAGCACCCGGGAAAGCGCCTTGATTTCCTTACGCAGCTCGGCGATCGCCTGGCCGTGGCGCTCGACATCGAGCGGCCCCCGCGGCCACCATGTGCCCGTGGCAAGCGGTGCGAGCTCGCCGTGGGCGTTCGCGCGCAACAGTGTGTACGCAGTCTGGTAAAACGTGCGCGCCACATCATCCGCGCTCACGTTATTCCGCTTCCTGACTCCTGTCTTTGTCTGCATCATTTCCATGCTCCTCATCCGGATTGGTCGTGTCATTCTCCTCCCCCGGTACCGGGGTGATAAGCCGCGCCGGCGGGCCCGCGGGGGCCACAAGCCCCGCCGCATCGACGATGTGGCCCGCGGTCTTCATAACCTCAAGCACCGCACCCACCCCGGCGGGGGCCACGGCGCCCGCGGCAGCATCGAGGGCGATCTCGAGCAGGTCTGGGATGGGGCCCTCGTCGTGACTCCCTACCGGGCGCGAGTTTTCTGCGGGCCCGGGCGTGGCGACTGGCACGGCCTGCGGCAGCTTCTGCGGGGGCTTATTCGTCCCCGTGACGGGCGGCTTGGGCGGCTCGTCATCCGCGAGCTCTGGAAGGTCTACCTTGGGCGGCTTCGCCCCCCAGATGGGCCGGTTGTAGCCGCGGGCAAGCCAGGCGGCGGGTTTCAGCATGGACCGCTGTGGGCTCGTGTCGATGAACGGGATCCGCACCATTGAGCGGATGTCGCCAGATATGAAGACAATGCGAGCGCCCGCGCGGGTGACATTGAGATCGTTCTGAAAATCCGACGGCAGCATCAAAGGTTCGCGCACGCGCTGATACTGGCTCGTGTGCTGGGCGGCCTGGTCGCCCATGGACGGCATGGAGACCGACCGGGAGTACCGCTCGACCTCATGTTCGCCCACAAGCGTCGAGGCCCATTTTTGCTCTTCGACGGACTGGAGCTGGCATATGATTTTGGTGGCGCATTGCCCTTCCCAGATGGTCGCGGTGTCCTTGTCGTAGGTCTTTCTGACCTGGGCGAGACTCTGTATACCCAGGACCACCCGCACGCCCTTGCTGCGGGCGGCCTCGAGCGCCTGGGTGATGGACGGCACCTGCCCGGCTTGTGACACCTCGTCGAGGACCAGCCAGATACGCCGCTCATGGGGTTTGCAGTCCGGCATGTCGAGGATCTGGCGCATGCACTGCTCGATGACACTGGATGCGTATGAGCGCGATGTGCGCTTGTCGCCGTTGGAATACCCGATGATGACCGTGGGAGGGGTCTTGCCAGAGAGCCAGTCGCGCACGGACCAGCGGGGCGCGTTACTGCGTAACGCATGGTCGGCAACACCCAGATCAATCACGGGCACCACGGCCCCCGCGAGATTCGCAAGGAAAGATGCGGTGGTCTTGCTGTCGGGACCACCTGCAAGGAACGTCGCGGCGACCGGGTTTTCCTGCTGCACGATGCCCTTCAAGATCCGGAACTCGGCGAGTGCCTGGCTCAGAACAACGGCCGCATCCTTTATGGTCCAGGTGCCCGCTTTCTTTTTTTGCAGGTACTTGAGTACACCAACGAGCAGCGCCTGGGCGCCCTGGGCCCACATGACCTCTTTATCGGGGAGGGGAATGAGGGTTTCGGCCAGGCTTTGCGCATCGGTATGACGATCAATATCCGCTCCCAGGATCCACCGCGCGGACCGGGCATCAAAAGGGCTCAGCAAGGTGAAATCCTTGCCCATCTGCCCCTGCCACCGCTCCTGGAAATCCCCCTTGAAGCTGAATATCAGCAGCTTGTCTCCGCGCGCAGCGGCCGTGCGCAGGATGGGCCAAAGGGCAGTGGTCTTACCCCCGCCGCTCGAGCCGATCAAGAGGATGTGGCGACACTCCAGGGTCTCCGGGATCCGGGATGTTCCCACGGTCACCCCGGGATTCTCCCCCCGGGCCACAGGGGAGAGGAGCGCGCGTTGCGACTCCCGCGTGCTCCACCAGCGCACGCCGCGCACATGGTGCTCGTTCGGGCGGGTGGCGAGGATCCACAGTCCGACCGCGCCCGCGAGGGCGCCGGCTGCGGCCAGCGCGACCGGGATCCACCCGCCGGGCCCGGGGATGATTCCGTCACTGTGACGCAATACAGCCCAGGCCGCGCGCCACAGGGGAGACCAGGGGGCCCACACACGCCACGGGGAAAAAAGGCGGTACCAGATCTCGAGGCCACCAAAGTAGCCGCCCAAGGCGCCTGCGGCGGCGCCGATTGCGGCCAGGATGGGACGCTCGGATGTCGCCCAGTTGATGTCGTTCTGTGCGTTCGTTGGTTTCTGTGCCATGGTTGGTTACTCCATTTCGAGTTCGGTGGTGTGCTGGGCCCGCGCGGCCTGGTCGCGGGCGACGGCGAGATCGCCCGCCTCGCCGAGCTCGGCGGCGGCTTCCGCGCGGGCGGAGGCCAGGGCGGGAAGATCCGTGGTCTCATCGGTGTGGGCCGCCTCGAGCGCGGTCTGTCGCTCCGCCCACTTGCCCCACGATTTTTCGAGGCGGTCGGGGTTGTCTGTGATGATCTGGAGTTCATCGCGCGCACGCGAGCAGGCGACGTAGGCGCTCTCCGCAGTGGCCACACGCGAGGCCTCACCGGCCACGATGACGCGATCCACCGTCGCGCCCTGGGAAGCATGTATGGTGCGGCACCATCCGTAGTCCAGGGCATGCCCGCGCCCGGGGTCGAGGACGATCTCGCGGCCATCGGATAGCGTTACCGTAACGCTATTATCTGCGGTGCTCGTCACCCGGCCCGACTGCCCGTTCGTGATCTTCTGGTCTCCGATCCGTTGGTTCTCCCGGAACAGGATCTCGTCGCCGGCGGCGAGACTCATGGCGCGCGCTTCATACACGCCCTGCGCCTTCTCGCGGACAGGGTTCCAGCGCTTCTCCGTGCCGTCCGCATCGCGCAGAATGACGCGCTCGCCCTGCGTGCGGGCCACGATGTAGTCGGTGGTCTCGCGCCCCTGCCGGAGACGCACAACCATCCCCGGCGTGTAGCTCTCGGCGCGTGCCTGCCGCTCGCGGGTGAGATCAGCTTTGTGCAAGGCCGTGATCTGGATCTCGTCGTGTGCGGCCTCGCCGCGCGCCTGCATGGCCTTACGGATCCGGGCGTTCACCTGCTCGCGCACGGCGTTCGTGCCGCTCAACACGAGCGTCCGGCCGCGCTCTTCGGGGGACAGGGAGAGATAGACCTGCGCGGTGTCCTGGGCGATCGCCGCGCGCCGCTCTTCCGTCGTGGGCTTCGCGGGACCCTTGGCCTCGATGGCCGCGGCTTGCATGTACGGGCGTGCTGCCTTCACCGCCTCTGCGGCCTTGCCATCCGCGAAGGCCTGCGCGACGGCGCGCAGTTGCGCATCGCGCTGCCTCTGGATCTCGTCTATGCGCGCGACGGCCGCCACCCGGGTCTGGATGATCTGCGCCATCGGGGAGCCTGCCTCCACGGCGGCGAGCTGCTGGGGATCACCCACGAGCAGGAGGCGGCCTCCTTCTCGCTCGAGTTTTTGTAGAATCTTGTCCATGTCGGACGCAGACACCATCCCGGCCTCGTCCAGAATAATCAAGCGGTTGTCGTTATGTTCATGGTCCTTGGCAAGCCAGGCCGCCAGGGTGTGGTTGGTGTCCGCGCCTGCGCCCGCGAGCTCGTCGCGCGCCTTCGCGCTGGGCCCGACGCCGACCACCTCGAAGCCCGCCTCGCGATGGGCGGCCACCGCCGCGGCCATGGCGGTCGTTTTACCCGCGCCGGCCGCACCCACGATCACGTTCACCCCGTCCTGCGACGTCAAGGTGAGCGCCAGTGCGGCGCGCTGGCCGTCTGTGAGCGCGAAGCCCTGCGCGGCCTCGCGATGCTGGATGAAACTGGCGGCGGCGTGCGGGGTCATGAGGGGCCGCGCCTGACCTTGGCCTGCGCGGACGCGGGCGAGGATGGTTTGCTCACGAGTGAGCGCGTCGCGGGTGGTGAAGTTGCTGCCACCTACATCGATGAGGCCGGCGGCACCCTCATCCATGGATGATGTGATGGATTCCAGCGTTGCACTACCCATGCCCGCACGCAGCGCCTCGAGCCGCACGGCATTGCGGTCGAACACGGTCTCACGCTCGCCCACATGGCGGACCGCGGCGGTCACGGCCTCATGCGTCAGATCGGCGGGCGCGGCTTGGCCCTGCGGCTCGACGTTCACCCCCATCTCGCGGGCCCGCCGGCGCCAGTCCCACGCCTGGTCGGTGCGCGCCACCTGGTGCTTGCCTTCGCGGGTGGCCAGACACGCCGCGGCACGCTCAGTGGCGCTGGCTGTGTCTCGCGTCAGCCCACGCGCGGCCAGGGCTTCATCCACCTGGGCGGCGCGCGCCGAAAAGTTTTTTATCTGTTCATCCGTGATGCCGGCCAGCTCAAACCCATCCGCGGTCCGGCGGATGGCGTAGCCCATGTGCTGAGCCGCGCGGGCGAGCTCATTTTTGTAGATGGCGTCGGCTGTGTGCATCAGGACCGACCCCTCCCCAAATTGCAGATCCAGGGCAACCCACGTGCCGTCCGCGCGCTGGGTGGCATTGACCACACAACAGTGGGAATGGAGCTGCGGATCCACCCGGCCATCCACCGGCCGAGAATCTTCATGGCGATACACCCCGGCAACGAGGTTGCCGGTGCGCTCCGCCCCCTTGGATCCACCCTTGCCCATGCGGGCGGTCACGACCTCCTTTTCAATGAAATCCAAGGCCGCCCGCACAGCGGCATCGTGCGCGGCCTTGAAACGCTCGTCCCCGCCTGCGAGCGCCACGATGCTGATGGATTTGGGGGCGCTAAAGGTCAGGTCCACCCCCAGGCGGCGCGCCGCGCCAGCCCCGCCCCGCTCACTGAGATCCTGACCGGCCACCTGGCCGGACAGCAACGCCTCGAGCTCCTGCCCGTCCACGGGCCCGGCGAGGCCCAGGGCGGCGGATCCGCGCCCATGCCAGAAAGAGGGCGCGCCACCGGCGCCCTCGTAGTACCCGGTTGCCCCGCTCGCCTCGCGGCGGTGTTCGAGGTAGCCGACCACCGCACCGGGGCCACCGGCGCCTGTCAGGTTCTTGATGCTCAGCATGTCGCACGTCTCCCGATTCCTGGATTCGGGACCATTGCAGCAGGAAAGGCGGGCGCGTGAAGACGCGCCACGCAATCCACCCGGACGGGTGCGATTGTGTGGTTAGGCTACCCCTCGGGGTAGCCGTCGAGACTCGGGGTAAAGCGGCAGTGGAACGCTCACAAACGCGCGAAAACGGGAATGCCAGCTTGCGGCTTCACAGACCGCGCGTTTTTTGTACCTTGGAGATACGTAACCACGTGACAAAAAGCGTCGGCGAGCGAAAAAGCGCGACGGCGAGCGATGGTGAGCGATTCGCCAACGCAAGCCAGCGGATAGGAGACGGATATGAAGCGACGAGCAAAGCGTCTGACGGCGCACGTTGCCCCTTACCGGGCAGCGATCAGCGAGGCCCGCCGGGCCGGGTTCACATGGGGGGAAATTGCCGCAGCGCTGGGAGTTAAAGGGGAGCATGCAGGGGATAGGGTGCGATGGGCGGTGAGGGAGTGCAGGTACGAAGTCCCGCAGGTGCCGCTCCCGGATCCGGAAGATCTTGGAGCGGCAGTGCCGGCAGCCAGCCCGGCCGCGCCGCACTCGGTCCCTGTGGCTGCGGCTCCGGAAACCGCCCAGGCCTCGGGCAACGAGCAAGACGAGATCGAAAACGTGATCAACAAACATCTAATCAAGTGAGGTGGCAAAGATGAAGCACATCTACATAAGCGACGGCGACAAGGGTGGCGTGGGCAAGTCAATGCTCTCCGCTACGATCTGCGAGGCGCTGCTTGCGCGCGGGGAGAAGATCGCCCTGGTCGAGGGCGACGATTCACAACCCGACCTGGCGTTGCGGTACCAGAACGACCCCGACGTGCTGTTGGGGGTCATGCCGCTCGCGATGGCTGGGGACGCTAACCGGGCAGTGAGCCGGTTCGGAGAATGGCTCGAAGCCAACCTCCCGAATGAGGTGGTTATTAACCTCCCAGCCGGGGCAGCCAAGACGCTGAACGAACATGCGGAGTTGGTGCGCCAGGTGGCAGACGCATTGGGTTACACAATAACTGCGTTCTACTCATTGGGGAAGGGTGACACACCCATGGCGGGACTTGTGAAAAGTATGGAGTCTGGGCTGCTGGCGCACGTCGATCCGGCGCGCAGAGTCATAGTGTACCCCGCATTTCAGGGGGACCCGCACGATTTCGTCTGGTACGACCACAAGGCCCGAAAAACTTTTCAAGGCCGTGAGATCGTTCTGCCAGCCCTGGACAACCGCGATGTCGTCAAAAAGATGCTTTTGATGCGCGGTCGCCTGTCCGCGCTGGCATCGAGCGCCCCGCCTGCTGGCTGGATGATAGTAGACAAACTCAACCTTGCGCGGTGGCTAAAGTCCGCTGTTACCGCGGTCGAACCAGCACTAAATATCGAGGATGACTGACATGACGGAAGATCAAAACAACGAGGCCCCGCACGGGGACTTATCCCCGCGCGACGAGGCACTGGAGATGGTGCCACCCGACCGCCGCGTAGACGTGCTAAAGGCAGGCGCCGACGCCGGTCTCACATCAAATGAAGACGCAGCGTGGCTCCTGTTGGGCCACGCGCTCGCGACCGATGCGGCACGCAAACAGACATTGGATATGGGCCTCGCTGTTGCTCGTGCAGCCCAGGATGTGGCGGACATGCTGCATGCCATGCAGACAGCAACGGCCAGCATCGCGCCGGAGGTACTGAAAGGCGCAGCCGCCGCCGGCCGCGACACCGCCGGAATGATCCGAACCGAGTCGGCGCAGGTGACAGAAATGCTCAAGGCCGCCGTGGCGGAGGCGGCCAAGGGCGCGGCGGCCAGACTGGCAAAGGCGGCCGCCGCGAAAGGCCCAGACATCATCGAGGAATGGAAATGGGAACTGGCGCGCACTGTCCGCGCGCAGACGAACAAGTCGTCGATGCTGTTTGCTGTCGTCGGCGCCGCGCTCGCAATCGTGTGCGTGGGACTTGGCATACTGCTTGTCAAGGGTTTCCCGGCGTTTTTTGGCCTGCAATTGTTGTGATGGTGACGACTATGGAAATATCTGACAAATGGCGTGCGCGGATCAAGACGGCGGTTACATGGACTGTGACCTTGTCCTTCACGATGTTGCTGGCATGGATGACCGCGCTGGTGGGTGTAGCGATCTGGATGAACGCGACGCACCCCCATCAGTCTGCCACGGCCGCGCTATCTCTATCTTATAGGCCATAGTGAAATGATGGGGGCGGCCACCCGCTACTTTCACCACCCCGGGAAGGCCGCCTGGGGGGCGGCCGCTTCCGGATCGACCTCGCCCTGTCCCTCTCGGGGCAGGAAATTATCGTGCGTCGACAGCAGGTGGCCGGCATTCATGGCGCTATCGCGCACTCTTCCATGGCCGTCTGTGGGGACCAGTGGGTAATACGACTCACACGATCAAATATCTGTGCCAGCGGATTGTTTAGCTGCGAATCCGCCGAAATCCGTGCCCCTGGCATTTTTGATTGCGATCGCTTAGACATGACCACGGCAAGCACCATTCCCACGAGCGCCAACACAATAAGTCCCGGCACCGTGTTGGCGAGCATGTGCCCGTACATATGTCCCGCCGCCCGCAACCGAACATTCATGGCGAACGCCGCTAATTCCCGGTCATTTGTTTGGAAAGGCGCCTCGACTCTCAGCCGCAGCTGTTCCGCGTCGGTCGGATGTTTACTGTGCCAATGGGCCCAAAAAACAAACCGCGTCATGGTCAGGGATTCTGTGTAACGAAGATGGCCGTTAATGAGATCCCTTAAGGCAGCATATAGCGGATGATCCAAGCCCCGTCCACTCTTAAGAAAGTAGTCGCGTATCTCCTGGCGCAAATCAAACAGCTCATCGCGGGTCTTATCTAAGAGGCTTGGTTTATAGACAAACCGCCATGACAATAAGGTCAGTAAAATGGCAATGCCAAGCATGATGTCATTCATACATGTGATCCTCGGTCCTGCCGCGGAGTAGCGCCCGTCTCCGTCAAGCCACTTGTGCTTCGGTAGGCGTCCCCTCCCTCAACCAACTGTTGAAAGCGCGCCTTTTCCTTGATAGCGCGTTTCTTTCCTTGTCGCTCCCACAACCAAGCAATAGACGGAATGATACCCCATAGGGATTTCACTAAGGTACTGGTGGCCGAAATAACCGCGGCGGAATGTCCCATAGCCGTACCGAGCCCCACCAAAATCATATGGAGAGCATAAAGGGCTGCGCCCAGGATAACTATCAGGCCGGCGAGATCCATCCATGCGTTAAAGCGATCCGCCCGCAGCCTCAGTTTCCTAATTTCTATCTCGAAATCGTGCGGATCCATCCGTTTTGCCCTGGTTGCCTCGCGGCTGATCAAAACAGCGTAGCATACGGAACTGAGCACCGCCGCCACCAGATCATCTGGGGGTGGGATGGACCTTCACAACTCATCGGGTTCTTGCCCATGACCTCAGCTGTGTTGCCCCTGGCTCTTTAGCCGCCGTTGGCCCGCGCGGACGCCCGCGCGGGGGTACATAGTATGGATCATTTACAGTCACCGCGGGTGCCGGGGCCCCGGGCGGGTCCAGATCCGGATCCCCTGTAGCCTCCCTTGGCAACGCTGGTTCAGCAGGGAAGCGAAGGCCGGTACCGTCACCTCACCGTGACGCTATCTACCACTCCAAACCCCTGGCTCCAGACCTCAACCCACCACCAACCCTGGCAGACCGGGCGGGCGGGGCCGGAACGGCCCAAAAACGCCCGCCCTAGACCCGCGTAAGCGGGCACGGGTGGCGCCGCTTGCGGCGCGGGGGATGTTGTTGCCGGGGCGGCGGGCCCGAAGCCCGCCCGCCTCCGGCCAGGAATCTCCTGAAAGAGATTCCTGAAATATCCTGCTCGCGCGGGCGTGGGTTACACGGGGGCGGGCGTCGGCTACACGCCGCGGGCGTGGGTTACACGGGGGCGGGCGTGGGTTACACGCCCTCCACTGTCCAAATCCACTCCGACCCGGTCACCCCGGACGATGATCCCCAGCCCGGCGAGTTCGGCGGCATCATGCCGCACTTCCCTGCGCCGATTCCTCATCCCCACGCTGTCTCTGGGGTCAATTCCAACCCCGACCAGCAGGGTATCGAGCCGCCACCCGCCGATTGGGATATCCCGGTGGGTAAGCACCAGCCGGGCCAGCGCCTGGGTCACCCCATAGCTCAAGCGCGCCAGGGGAGATGGGTCGTAGTGCAGTAGGATGGGGTCACGCTCGAGCCAGGCACGATAGGTTGGCGATATCTCTGCCCGATAAAGATGGCGGGCCTCGCCTGTGAACGGGTTGATTCTGGTCGCCGGGCTTGGCACGAGCCGGTCGAGCAGGCCGTCGACTGTGGGCAGGCCCGCACCCGGAACCTGCACACAGATGACAGCGCCCCGGAGATCGGCGGCCAGCGTGGCAAGCCCTTGCCCGCTGTAGCGACTATGCGCACTCATCGTGCGGCGCACGTTGTGCGGATCTATCAACAACTGGAGCGCGCCATTCTCGAGGACCCGTTTTTTCTCCGCATGGAAGCAAATGGCATCGAGCAACAACGCGTGCTGTTGTCCAAGTTTGCCTGTGATCGTGCCGCCCCCGTAGGGGGTTGCAATCTCCCGCGTCTGGAAGGTCGGCGCCCGTGTCGGCTGGAAGACCTGCAAGCGTGCCAAACGCGACACCGTCGTAGGCATAATGCGCTCGGCCCAGGGGATGATACGGTCCTCACCACTCATCGTCGCCTCCCGCTCCGTCTTTGCTGATCTCCACCACTTTTTTCCGCCTTGATGGTCGCGTCGCGCTAGCCAAGCGATCCTCTGCGGATGGATCCACAAAAAGCGTCCCGCGCGGATCCATCGTCAAAATGCGCGCGGGTTGTTCCGGTCCTTTGCTTATCTTCGAGCCCCGTACGATGCGCGACGTGCGTTGGTCGATGCCCGCTCGCTCGCACTCCAACTCCGCCGGCCGCCGGATTACCCAAACCGCACGAGCGGCGGATGCCAGGGCGGTCCCGCCGCGCCCCGCCTGATGGTCATCGCGCGCATTCAGTAAGCTATCCTGCGAGGTGTGATGAACGGCAAGAATGGATCCGCCCCCACATCCCTGCGCAAGCCGAATCAAAAGCCGCATGAAGACATCCAGGTGTCCGTTGTCTGACTCTGACAGTGAATGGAACATCACGAGGGGATCGAGGATCGCAAGCCGCGCGCCATTGAGCCGTTCACGCATCGCACCCACCCATTCTGTTTCAAGGGGCTCATCGGCCTGTCGGCTTGCCCGCAGGAGCGGCACGCGCATGCCGCCGAGGGCCACGATGTCCATCTGCTCCAGCGCGACGTCGATCCGTGCCGTGGATACGCCATGCTCAACCAGGGAAATCCGCAAATTCGCGAGCGCCCGATGATGATCGTCCAGGTCGTCTTCTCCCAGCAGCGCAACCACCCGCCCCCGCGACGATGGGGCATCGAGCGCGCCGCCGGCGATGGGCAGACCGCCGGCAACACCAAGCGCGGCTTGCAGGGCAAACCCCGTTTTGCGTGATCCGTCAGATCCAATCAGTAAACCGACCTGCCGAGCTGGCAGACCGGGAAGCACCCAATCGATGGGCGGGGGCGCGCTGCGGGCAAGTAGGGAAGCCGCGGCGACCGCCTGCGGCAAGACTGTTTTTTGCTTCATCAGGCCCGCGTGCATTCTCATCCCCGCCCGCGAGGCCGCCCGACCGTCGCCGCCGCCGGCTCGCCGATTTGCTCGACCTGCTCGGTCCGTGAGCGAATCCAGTTGTCAATTTGTTCCCCGGTCCATCTGCGGTTGCGTCCAATCCGTATCGGCCGCGGAATTTCTCCCCGAGCAAGCATTCGCTCGATGGTCCGATGCGCTCCCAGGCCCCGCCGAACCCATTCCTGAATGTCGTACAGTTGTTCACCCATGTGCTTCTCCTGCCATGTTGATACATGCCAAGTGTCGTCCTTGCCTTTTCACTTCGATACGGCTAATTTCATCGGGAGGGTGACGAGGTAGTCCGTACCGTATACCTCGCGAACGAAGGGGGGTAGGGAGGGGTGTGAAAGACGACGTGGAAATGTTGATTGCAAAGCTGTTCCGCGCGCCGCGAGGGGGACAAGTCACCCCACAGATGGTCGCCTCGCGCGCACGGCGGCTGCTCCCCGCCGGCGACGCGTTCCGCACGACGCGCTGCCGGGCTGCGCGCATCGCGCGGGCGCGGCGAGAAATCGAGTGGCAAGAAATGGATCGGCTAGGTAAACAAATCGCCCGCGAAGTCGATCTCGCGCCAATGGAGTCGCCGCGGTTAACGCCAGAAAATGAAGGGGTACTGCTTCAATTAAGCCAGGCTCTCATGTGGGGCTGGGGGCGCCACCTCGCTGATCCTAACCCACGCCCGCCGCTGTGCTTTTTTTGTCACCAGCCCGCGGCCCACGTCGTGCGTGGTGCCACCCCGGTGTGTGCGCAGCACGTTCCGCGCACCGCCGACGCCCAGCGCGCGGCGCGACTTGTGCGATGGGCCGGGAGTCCGGCTCGGCTGCATGAGATGGTGCTCCACCAGGCGGCGGAGATTCGCGCGACCGCCAGCAACGCGGAGCTTGAAAATGTGCTCGCCGCTGCGTGCACCGACCCTGTGACCCGCAGGTGGTGGTCCTTGCAGCCGGATCTGGAACTGCCGATTCGCATCCTCGCACATCGGCACGTGGAAGCCCGGTACCACGCCTGGGTAAATGAGCAACGCATCGCCGGTGGCCGCGCCCGCGCGGTCCCTCGGCCTGTCCTCGAGCGTGCTAGAAAAAAAGTGCGGGGCGGCATGTCGCGGGCGGCAGCCGCCCGCGCGGTCGGTGTCAGCGAAGCGACGCTGCGGCGGCGCTGGCGCCGTGATCCCGTGCCTGTGCTGTAATCCTGCTGTAACGCGGGGGCGTTTTAAGACATTTTGAGGCATTAAGGGGCATTGGGATAGCGTTATAAATCATGCCATTAGATGCCATTGACTGCCTGAGAAAGCCAATTTCTGGGACTCCTAAGCGGCAGGTCGCACGTTCGATTCGTGTTCGGGGCACCATATCAATCAATAAAATAACGGGAACCCTGCCCCCCCTTTTTTTTCGTGGGCCAGACCATGTCGGCCCGACGGGTCGCCGCCATACAGTTTTAAAGAGCATCTAACTGCAAAAGACCCTGAGTAGTCTCTGGGCCGCTACCGCTGTTTAGAGATCGGACATTTTCTAAATGCCGACACACCTTGCAATTATGGGGGCCGCGCACCGTACGTCGTTGGAAAGAATGGTCATCCATTGCTTTGCTAACAACCTGCTCGTCCAAGCTCTCAAACCGGCTGATGCGCACCGCCCCTTCGGGAGACTTGGCAGCAATATCTAGTTCACCGGCCATTCCTTATTTGCTACAGTGACGGCACCTATTTTTTCGTAACAAGTTGGGGCGCATGCCAAGAATATGCCCAATGTGCCGCAGCCACATCGCTAGATCAGCCGTATTGTCTGCGCGGCGATCACGTAAAAAGTGCAGGCATATATCGCCTCGCGTAGTGCAGTGCCAACACTGCGGCGCGAAGTTGCGCCAAATCGTGTATCCTGCGGGATATATTATCAATACGATCATGATAATACTAAGCGTGATATATGTGTTCTGGGTGCTTACACACCCTGCCATTTTGCTGGCTACGCGTCTGCCGCCAATTGTCGGTCTATTTATTATAGTTCTTCCGTTATCAATGGCTTATGCGAGATGGGGTTTCGCCTACGTTGTCGTCGCCGATGACAATCAAACCGCAGATTTTTAATAATCATATCCACCCATTCGCTTTAATCGCCGCGCAGCCGCGAGGCGCCCACCGAGACTCCTTGTGGGTAAATCACCATCGACTACGAATAGCGGGGTCGGCTCTGCATCCCGGGCCGACACCGGAATCTGCGGATCGGTAGCCATCGGTCGAGGTCCGTATCTTTAAGGGTCGCCTTGATCGGATAGGGAGTCCGTCACCAAGGCACTCGCCTATACGAAGCTGCATAACGACTACAGGTAACCATGGGGTCACCCCGCCACCCCTACCCGCCAGCGTGTAGATGCCGTCATTGCTGGGCCATTGCGGCATGCCGGATCTCTTATCGACGGCAGTCCTTGCACAACATGGAGAGAGCCAATAATGCAGGGGCGATTAATGGTACGCATATTCCCTCTTCTTAGTGGCCCGCAATCCTCCCTGCAGGCGTATCCAGCCTCGGAAAAGGCCGAGGATTGTCTCGAGCGTAAGCGGTTGCGCTATACTGGCCGCTTTATGGAGGATCCTCGATGACTGGTTCTGCGTTTGAATATAAGGATGGCAACACCATACTCGAAGGTTATCTTGCGGTAGATCAGGCCAATCACAAGAAGCGCCCCGGCGTCCTCGTGTTCCACGAGTGGATGGGTGTCGCCGATCATGAAAAGGCGGCCTGCAACGACCTCGCCAAGGCGGGCTACATCGCCCTTGCCGGTGATATCTTCGGCAAGGGTGTGCGGCCGACGACCATGGAGCAGGCGGCGCAGAACGCCAATCACTACCGGGCCGGCGACCGGGCGCTGATGCGCCAGCGCGCCGCGGCGGCGCTTGCCGCCCTGCGCGGCCACCCCCTTTGCGAAGGCAACAAGATCGCGGCCATCGGTTTTTGCTTTGGCGGCACTGTGGCCCTGGAGCTTGCGCGCTCGGGGGCAGACATCAAGGGTGTCGTGACATTCCACGGGGGGCTCAACACCCAGTCGCCCGCGGTGGCCGGCACCCTGAAGGCCAAGATTCTTGCGCTCCACGGGGCCGAAGATCCCTTCGTGCCGGGGCCTGAGGTCGCGGCCTTTCAGGAGGAGATGCGCAAGGCCAAGGCCGACTGGCAGTTCGTGCAGTATAGCGGGGCCGTGCATAGCTTCACGAACCCAGGCGCCGGTAATCAGCCCGAGAAGGGTTTCGCATACAATGCCGTGGCGGCACGCCGCAGCTGGCAGGCGATGCTGAGCTTTTTTAGCGAGATCTTCGCCTGATGATGGGGCCTCCGTGCGCCTGGGCGGCCGCGGAGGATCTTTCCCAAAACCCCACCGCATAAGGCCCGAGAGCGGGCCTGTCGGCAGAAAAGGTGGGGTTGCGTCCCTATATCAGGACGCGCTCATGGCGTAGTTATGGGGCGCCACCGCACATGCCGATGCCCTTTACGGGTACAGCGGCGATCGGCTGAACGGCCATGTCAGCGCCTTGCGAGCGAACCAAACCCGGATGCCTCGGGCGCCCATCATGATCTTGCATGGGCATCGCGAGCGCCGATCTACCCCACCTGCACCGCGAGCATGGAAAGCGATCCCCCTTCGATACCAGACACCGGGAAACGGATCGCCTCGTCCGATTGCGAGGCGCCCAATACATAGAGCAGCGGCAGATAATGATCCGGCGTCGGAATGGATAAGACGGCATCCGGTCCAAGCGCCTCATAATGGATGAGCCGTGCGTACTCGCGGGCTCCTATAAGCCCCTGCAGCCTATTTTCGAATCGTACCGCCCAATCGTAGGGCCCTTGCGATGGCCGGCCCCAGGCGTATGCGCGCAGATTGTGTATGACATTGCCGCTGCCGGCGATCAGCACGCCCTCGTCCCGCAGAGGCGCGAGCGCACGACCGGCCTCAAAATGGAATTCCGCCGGCTTGGTGGCATCGATACTGAGCTGCACCACGGGGATGTCGGCATTCGGATAGGCGTGGCGCAGGACCGACCAGGTCCCATGATCGAGCCCCCAGCTGTCATCTGGCTCCACGGCAATGGGCGCCAAGAGCCGCTGGACCCGGGCCGCGAGCACGGGGTCCCCGGGCGCAGGATACTGAATCTCATAGAGCTCGCGCGGGAAACCCCCGAAGTCGTGAATAGTGGGCGGGGCCGCCTGCGCGGTCACGGCCGTGCCAGGCCCATACCAGTGGGCCGAGATCGCGAGGATGCCCCGAGGTCTCGGCATACCCAGGGCCAGCCTGTGCCACGCCTCGGTGGTGTCATCGTGCGCCAAGGCACGCATGGGACTGCCATGCCCGAAAAAGACCGCCGGCTGTCTCGTGGCCATCGCATGACATCCTCTTGTGCTGGTTCGCCCAATAGAACGGCCCGCCCGCGGATCGTCAGGGCGCGCCACGGACCACCGTGCGCCCTGTGCGCCGCAAGGTCCGACCTCCCCCTGCCCTGTGGCGCCTTAAAGACCCCCATGGATGCCGAATGCACAGGACTCGTATCGGCGCAGGAAACCCACCGGCCACAAGGACAGGGGCACGACCGGCTGGCCCGGCGGCCGCGGGCTGCAGTGCCCGAATTGCGCTACCCCCAACCCAAGCACCTCCCGAGGGGATGCGTCCTGCGGAATCAGCGGTACCTCATCATAAACCGCATCGGCGGCATGTGATGATACAGGCGCATGAGCTTGTGCCACTGATCGGTCGTGAGCGTCTTACGCACGATACGCACCTGGGCGACTGCAAGATCCAGTAGGCCCGCGCGATCGCGATCTACGTGATCCACGAGTTCGTGCACGGCAGACGCGCTAGCGCCCTGAAGCAGGGCCTTATGGAGCGCCCTCTTGTCGGTCCGCAGACGCCTCATGAGCGGCACGGCAACGCGCATGTGGCGATTATGCCAGACGGCAAGCACACTCACCTGATGGTCGCTCATATGCAAACTGTAAGATCGCATCTCCGCCAACGGCAAGACCATAGGTATCATCCCATGACGAAAAAATCGCCGGTGCATGGCAGGGTGGCACCCCGGAGACGGCGGGGCCATCGGCCTCATCGGCATGGCAAACGCAGACCCCGCGGCGAGCAGGCCGCACAGCGCAAACGTCAATCGCGACTTCGACATGGTAGGCTCCTTTTCGGTGAGAGATAGACGCCATGATCACCATTATGCCCGGCCAGATTAACCCAGAACACCGCCACAAGATGTAGTGTTTTGCAACCGTGCAGCGCCCGCGTCCGGACCGGCCCCTCATGGCCCTGATGATGCGATTCGGCGGTCTCTGCATGCCGACAATGATGCACCGCGCAGACCATGATCGGCCGCCGCTTGCCTGCTCGGGGCGGGATGGCAAGGCCGGGTGATTGGCGCAGGTCGAGGCCGAACCCCCGGCGATCGGCAACAGCCCCATGGCCCTTGCGAAACGCACCACACCCATCAGGCCATTTCACTGAGTGCGCCGACAGGGATGCCTTTTGTGCCCTCATGCACAGGGAGACGCCGGATGTCGCGCGAGACCCCTACAGGAAAGCGCCGCAGACACATGCCCCGCCTCACATCGCCGATCACGATCCGGAATCAGCGGCCGCCAGGCCCTCGAGGGCCGCAATCCAGCGGCCCTTGTCATCCGCCCCGGCCCAACTTGCCTCGAGGCTATTGCGCCCAAGCCTGGCCCACGTCGCGCGGTCAAAACCGAAGGCCGCCTGCACGGCCTGGATATTGGCGTTCATGTAACCCCCGAAATAGGCGGGGTCATCACTATTGATCGTCACCGGCACCCCGGCGGCCATGAGCGCCGGCAGGGTATGATCGCTCATCGTGGAAAAGACCCGCAGGCGCACATTGGACAAGGGGCAGACCGTAAGTGCGATGCCCTCTGCCGCCAACCGCCGGACGAGCGCTGGGTCGTCTACGGCGCGCACGCCATGATCTATACGTACCGCCTTCAAGACATCGAGGGCCTCGGTAATATAGGACGCCGGCCCCTCTTCGCCGGCATGGGCCACCACCTTCTTGCCCAGGGACCGCACGCGCGCAAACACCCGCGCGAACTTCGCCGGCGGATGGCCCCGCTCCGAGGAATCGAGACCAAAGCCATCGATATCTTCGAGAAACGGTTCGGCCGCGGCGAGCGTCGCAAACGCCTCGTCCTCGCTCAAATGCCTCAGAAAACAGAGGATAAGCCGGCTTGTGATTCCAAAGCGCCGTTTACCCTCGGCACGCCCGGCGTTGAGGCCTTCCATCACCTCGGCAAGCGGGATACCACGCGCCGTATGGGTCTGCGGATCAAAGAAGATCTCGGCGTGGACCACGCCGTCGGCGTGCGCCCGGCCGAGATAGGCCAGCATGAGATCGGCGAAGTCGCGGCTCGTGCGCAAGACATCCGCGCAGGCGTAATAGAGATCGAGAAACGACTGCAGGTCCGTGAACGCCTTGGCGGCATGCAGCGCCTCCTCATTGGCAAAGGGCAGGACCAGCCGGTTGCGGCGCGCAAGGGCAAAGGCAAGATCGGGCTCGAGCGTCCCCTCGATATGCACATGCAATTCGGCCTTGGGCATGCGACAGGCAAACTCGAGAACGGACGGCGCAGACGATGGCATGGCTCCTCCCAGGGACATAAGGCGCCCATTATGCCCGATACCACCGTATCGCGCAGGACTCTGTCCGGATCGCACCCGGCGCAGCCTTACCCCCCGATCGCCTCCCAGTGGGCAGCACCCGGGGGCACGATCGGCAAGGCCTGCTCGCGCGCGTCCACCGGCACGCGCACGAGACACGGTCCCGGCACCGTCAACACCTCAGACCAGAAATCCGCTGAGGCGGCGCCACCCGTGTCGAAGGCGGGTATGCCAAACCCCCGGGCGATGGTGACATAGTCGGCGGGCTGCTCGAAGCGCGAACAAAACCCGGGCGATTTATAGAAAAGGGCCTGCTGCTGGGCAACGAGCCCGAGCGATTGATTGTCGAGGACGATCACCTTCACATGGGCATCGATCTCGGCCAGCGTCGCCAATTCCTGGATATTCATCAAAAGTCCGCCGTCACCCGTAAAGCAGATCACCGGGGCCTCGGGTCGCGCCTGGGCCGCACCGATGGCGGTCGGCAGCGCAAAGCCCATGGTGCCAAGGCCCCCGGACGTGAGCCAGTGCCTGGCACCGGCCAGCGGATAATGTTGTGCGACCCACATCTGGTGCTGGCCGACATCGCTCACGACAATGGCCTGTGGGGGCGCGGCACGCGCGATGTCCTCCAGGAGGGCACGTGGGGCCGTGCGGCTGCCATCGTCCGGATATGCGGCCCGCAAGGCCGCGATCCGCGCCCGCCACAAGGGCCGCTCGCAAGACCCAAGCCGCGCCAAAAGCGCCGTCAAGACCACGCCGAGATCACCTGCGATGGCGATATCCGGCCTCCTCAGCTTGCCAAGCTCGCGCGCATCGATATCCACATGAACCACCTTGGCATGCGGGCAGAAATCGGCAAGCCGGCCGGTGGCGCGATCGTCGAATCGCGCCCCCAAAGCCACCAGGAGGTCGGCCTCGCGCAGTGCGGCATGACTGGCGCGCGAACCATGCATGCCGAGCATGCCCAGGGACAAGGGGTGCCCCTTGGGGAGCGTACCAAGCGCCATGAGGGTCATGACCGAGGGGATGTCCTGGCGTTCGGCAAGCGTCCGCGCGAGCTGTGCCGCCTTCGCATGCACGAGCCCGCCGCCCAGATAGAGCATCGGGCGCTTCGCCTTGCCCATGGCCTCGACCACGGCCATGAGGGCCGTATCCGCCGGTAGCTGCGGCCCATCCGAGGGCAGGGCCTTTGGCGCGACACAGGCATCGGAGACGAGCTCGGTCTGCACATCCTTGGGAATATCGATCCACACCGGCCCGGGCCGCCCTGACAAGGCCTCAAAGAAGGCCGTCTCAAGGATATCCGGGAGCTCGTCGGCATGGCGCACCAGGGCGCTATACTTGGTGACCACGCGCGCGAGCGCGCAGGTGTCGACCTCCTGAAAGGCATCGGTGCCGATCAGAGGCCGCGGGACTTGGCCCGTGATCGCCAAAAGCGGTATGGAATCACGCCCGGCGTCGGCGACCGCAGTCAAGAGATTGGTGGCCCCCGGCCCGGATGACGCCAGACACACGCCGACCCTGCCGGTCGCGCGCGCATAGCCCTGCGCCACGAAGCCCGCCGCCTGCTCATGGCGGACCAGCAGATGGCGGATCTGCGTCGATTGCGCCAGGGCATCATAGATCGGCAGGACCGTGCCCCCGGGCAGGCCTGCCACCAGGCGCACCCCCTGGCGCTCAAGCAGGGTCACAAGCAGTTCGGCACAGGTCGCAGACATCGTTCGGCTCCTTGCATCGCGAGGGCCGGAGTCCGCCGAGGAATGATGTCGTATAGGGACGTATCCGCCGGCGGCCTGCCGGCGGATTGAGTAGACGTTTACGTAAGGTCGCTCTGGCCGCCGGCGTTCGCTACGCGTACGACCAGTACCGCGCCGTTACAGCGGCACGCGAATCCGGCACAAAAACGCAAGCGACAGGCAGTCATCGGTTCTCCTTAACGCCGGAACATTGTGCACGCCGGCCCAAGCCAAGACAAGGGGTCGCCTACCGCCCATCCGCCGCGTGACGGCACCGCCTGCGTCCTTGATGATCATCAAGGAATACCTGACTGCATGAGTCAAGTATGGGCCCTGCGCCGCCCGCCCCAGGCACCGGCGGCGCGCCCCATGACACCCAACGCGAGAGGACTCCGATGACCATTGCCCCTAGCCACCTGCGCGATGACCGCACCTACCCATTCGATGCCCGGGGGATTGCGAAGCGATTTCGCCACGCCGCGATCTTCGGCGCCCTAGACAGCTTAAACCCCGGCGAGGCCATGGACTTTCGCAATGACCACGACCCCATCCCCCTCCTTCAGCAGCTGGAGCAGCGCTACGGCCACGAGGTCGGCATCGAGTATCTCGAGCGCAGCGCCGCGGGCGTCCTGATCCGCTTTACGCGCCGCCCCATCCAGCCCGCGACAACCCCTTAAGAATGCGCAGGACCGCCCCCCTTGGGCCTGGCTACACGATGAGCCGTGCGCTGCCGGCCACAAGCGGCACCAGGACCCTGCGGAGGGGCGGGGGCAGATCGATCGGGGTGAGCAGCATCTTGACGGCCGGCTCGAAAGGGTAATAGCGCCGCATCCACACCCGTATCCGGTTGCGAAAGACCCGGAAATCGCGCCGTGTGTAGGCCGTGCGTGATTCCCACGCGAGGCTTACGTTCTTTACGGCCAGATAGGCGTCCTCGCTGTCTACCTCGACGACCCGCCGCCAGACCTCGCGCGCCACCGCCAGCCGTGATTGCGGTTCGCGTTGTTGATAGTCGCGATAGATGCGGTAAAAGCCCTTGTAGTGGCCGATCTCATCGTCACGGATGTAGCCGGCCAATGTCGCCAGCACGGGCTCGGGGCTGGCGCGCGCGATCATCCCGTAAAAACTCGAGGTCCCGGTCTCGACCACGCACCGGGCCGCCATCTCGAGGGTCCGAGTGGGCCCAAGGAGCGCCGCCTGACAATACGGGGCGTAATCGGCCCGGAACCCATCGAATCCCCGTTGCCAATCAAACGCCGGCCATACGGTCTCAACATAGCGGCGCAGGGCCTCGCCATGCTGCACCTCTTCCGGCCCCCATTTGTGGGCAAGCCACCCGCACGTCTCGTCATCGCCCGCGTAATAGTCGCCCAGATTGCGCGCATAGAGATCGGAGAAGATCTCCACGAACGAGGATGCGGCGAGCAGATAAAACCAGTCCTGATGGTCTGCGATCGCCGCGCGATCCACCTGATCGTAGGCGATATCGCCCAATGACCACCGTCGGCCCAAGGCCCCCGCCATCGTCCCCGCCACGACCCCTCCCCCCGAATCCGGTGCGGTCCCAACGCATGCTGCCGTCGCCCCCTGCGATTGTCGGCCGCCCCCTATGACAATTATAAGAAACGATCCCTGAGGCGACCAGTTGTCATCGGGTCGCAGAAAGGCCGCATCGGGAATCGACGCGCTCGGGACACAGTCCCCACGGCCTCGCGATACGGCATGATCCGTCGAACCCGAGGCTGCCACCCCTACCCACAAACGGGCCTCGCGCACTTGACCCGCCAAGGCGGCCGTGTGGTATGAATGGGGCATGCAGGGCCGGGACCGCGGGGCCGGTCAGGCATGCAGGGGCCGCGGTGCGGCGCCAGGCCTGGAAAGACCCCGCGTCCCTGGGCCCTTTCTCAGAAGGAGACCGCGATGCACGATAACGACACCCCTGGATCACGCGATGGCACCGAATCGCCCGCCGGACCGGCAACCGAGACCGCGATCCTGGCGGGCGGCTGCTTTTGGTGTGTCGAGGCCGTATTCCAGGAGCTGCGCGGCGTCTGCGAGGTCGAGCCTGGATACTGCGGCGGGACGGCCGAGAGCGCCAACTATCACCAGGTGTGTACCGGGTGCACCGACCATGCCGAGGCGGTGCGCATCACCTACGATCCGGGACAGATCCGCTACGACGATCTGCTCGACGTGTTTTTCACGATCGCCCACGATCCGACCCAAAAAGACCGGCAGGGCAACGACCGCGGGCGCCAGTACCGTTCAGCCGTTTTCTACACCCACGAACGCCAAAAAGCGGCGGCGGGCGCCATCATCGGGCAGCTGGCACGCAACCAGACCTACAAAGACCCGATCGTAACCGAGATCGTGGCCGCGGGCCCCTTCTACCCGGCCGAGGCCTATCACAGGAACTACGCCGCCTGCCACCCCGATCAGCCATACATCGCGCATATCGCGGCGCCCAAGGTCACAAAGCTCAAGCGGTATTACGCGCACATGCTGCGATGTGCACCATGACCCCGCCCGCTTGGACGGCACAGCCGGCGGCGCGCGATGCCAACGCCAGGGGCCGCCATGACCGCCTTGGCGTTCCTGCCGGGATGCCTCGGGACCCCATTTGGGCATACAAACCAAAGCGCGCGAGGTACCCGGCTCAGCCGTTATGTAATCGCGCCTCACGGCCGACATGCGGCGTCCGCCCCTTGACGCCCCGACAGGCACCGGCGATCGTGTCATCGGGCGGCATAGCCATCCCTCGTGGAGCAAGGGGCGCGGCCGGCGCATGACCATACCGCGACCCTCATGACGTCCAAAATCCCCTTTGTCTGACATGGAGGCCCCATGAGCGACCACACATCCAAGCCCTATTCGGCATCGGGCTACGACCTCTCGCCTTTGCCCACCGTCATTTACGAGAGACGGGTCAGGGATCTCACCCCGGAAGAGCGGCGGGTCCTGCTGGCCTCGGGCACCGAGACACCGTTTTGCGGCGGCCTGCTCGATGAACACGGGACCGGGACCTTTGTCTGCCGCTTGTGCGCGCTGCCGCTCTTTCGGTCCGATGACAAGTTCGATTCCCGCACCGGCTGGCCGAGTTTCACACAACCCTTCGACCCCGACCATGTCGTACGAAGCGAGGATACAAGCCACGGCATGAGGCGTATCGAGATCCGATGTGCCCGCTGCCAAAGCCACCTCGGGCACGTCTTCCCCGACGGGCCGCCGCCGGTCGGTGAGCGCCACTGCGTCAATTCCGTATCGCTGCGCTTCCTGCCGGAAGGCGCGGGCGGGGACCGGGACGACGACTGAAAGACGGCGCCTCGACATCGAGGCCAACCCCCCTGGCACGGTCCCCGAGACCTCGGGAAAGACCGCCCAACGAGACACGGGCCGCATGTCCTGTCGACCGGCCGCCCCAGGGGCCGCGGGACGGTGGCGGCATGCGCGCGGAACTATGCGCGCGGCTTGAGCGGCCTATCGACAGGACCCTCTATCCCCTCCTCGACCGCCTCCAGGATCGGGCAGTGACAGGGGCTGTCACTATGCCGGCGACAGTCGGCAAGCAGCGTCTCGAGCACGGACTCCATGAAGCGCAGCGCCTCGCTTTTTTCCCGCAACAGGGCCAGCTTGTCTTCGGCCAGGCGCTGGACCTCGCCGCAGGTCGAAGGATCGTCGGCCGATAGCGCCAGCATGTCGCCTATCTCGGCAAGCGTAAAGCCCAGGGACTTCGCATGCTTTATGAACTGGATACGGCGCACGAACGCCCCCGGGTAGCGGCGTATCCCGCCATAGGGCCGGGGTGGCTGCTTGATAAGGCCGCGGCGTTCATAAAAGCGGACGGTCTCGACCGAGACATGAGCGGCCTTGGCCAGATCGCCTATCGTCATGCCGGCAAGCTTTGTCTCGTGATCCCCCATAGAGCGCTCCTTGTGCCTTGGGCCGGTAGAGCCGGCCTGCGGTCCCACACGGCCTCACGATCTTTAGATTCTAATGGATTTTCGGCATCGGGGGATCCCCACATTGCCTCTCGGCCGGGCGTCGTCTCCCCTTAAAGCATAAGGCCGCTGTGCGGCCGGAGGGGGATGCGTCTGGCCCAAGCGTTCCGGGGATGCGCGTGGCTTGGGCTCACGGCATCCGCTATGGCCGCCCCGATCGGATCGCCGATACCCGACAATGCCTGCCCGGTTGCGCACCGCCCCTGTCAGGCGAGCCGTGCTGAATCCGACCCCTCTCACGATGACCCGCCTGCCGCTTTTCTCATGCCGTTCCGCACCCAGCGCCCCATGCCCCTGATGCAAAAACTCGCTCAAGCCCCCGGGGACTCTTCAGTCCCGCCTTCGGGCCCCGCCCATGCTCTTGTTGTGGGGGCCTTCCTGAGTGCAACACCAGGCGAGTGGCGGGCCATCGCAATCACCGAAATGCGGACCAACGATCTCAAATCGACCGCGGCGGGCCGGCAACTGATCCGCCAGATCAAGGTCGCGGCCACCGCACAAGGGGCCGCGACCACACCGCCCGGTGCGGAGGCCGGCGCCCCCTTTAAGCCGCAATGGACACCCGCCTCACGCATCGCAAGCGGGATGCTGGCAAGACGGCTGCGTGCCCTGCGCGTGGCCGAGGAACGGGCCACCATGCGCCGCGCGGGCGCGCCGGTCCCGCTCCCCACGGGGATCTGTCGGGCCACCCTGGTCCTGTCATCGGCAGGCGGGGTTCGTAAAATGACGAGGCCGGGTTGCTCAAATACTGGCCTGCAAAACGCCTTTTTGCGTGCGGTCTTTGCGCGAGAGACCTTGCGCGCCTTAGTCGGCCCGGGACCGCGGCTGGTACACGTCAATACCATCGCGCCGGTCAGCGAACCGGGCCTTGGCCCGTATCGTTAGGAACCGCGGCATGAGGTTGGATTTTTAGGCCGGTTGCGCCTCGAGATGCTTTACCAAGGGAATCAGCTTGGCGTGCAGTTTGCGGTAACTGATGGGCCCTATGAATTTGTAGGCGATGATGCCCTGCTTATCGACGACAAAGGTCTCGGGCACGCCATAGATGCCCCAATTGATGGCGGTCATGCCGCGCTTATCCGTGATGATCATGGAATAGGGATCACCAAAGGCATCGAGGTAATGATGCAGGCCCTTGGGGGTATCCTTGTAATCGACGCCCACGAGGCGCACGAGATGCAGGGCATGAAGCCGCATCAGATTCGGCATCTCCTGTTTGCAGCTTACGCACCACGACGCGAAAACATTGAGTAGCGTCACATGCCCCTTGAGGTCGGCATTATCCAGGTCCGTCTTCGGGTCGGTCGCAAGCGGCAGGGAAAACGCCGGCATGGGCTTGCCGATCAAGGGCGACGGGATGTAGGTCGGGTTCAGGAACAGACCGCGGCCGAGCGCCACGCCGATGGCTATGAACAGCGCCACCGGAATCAGGAACTTCTTCACGACAGCGCCGCCTTGGCCTTGGCGGCCATCGAGCGCTTGAGCTCAGCTGCGACATCCGGCGGCATGTAGTTGGCGCCGTGCTTGGCAAGCACTTGGCTTGCGAGAAAGGTCGTGGTCCCCACGCGCCGGCCCTGAACGACCACACCCTGCCCCTGCCGAAAGAGGTCCGGAAGGATGCCCGTGTAGTGGACGACCATGCTGTGGCGCAAATCGGTGAGCGTGAAGGTGGTATGCAGCCCGTCTTTCTTGATGCTCCCCTTCTCGACGATACCGCCTAAGCGAAACACCCCGTGGCTGGGCGCCTTGCCTTCAAAGACCTGAGTCGGGGAATAGAAGAACACGAGATTGTGCCTAAACGCGGTCAAGACGAGCCAGACCGCAACACTGACCCCCGCAAGCCCGATTATGACAAACGCGAGCCTCTTATTCTGCTTCCTCATGCGTATCCTCCACGCCATCGTCCAGGTTACGCTGCAGCCGCTTCCATAGCTTGCGCCTCTCAATCAACGGCTGCACGATATTCAAAAAGACCATAAGGGCGGTAAAACCATAGGCCCCCCAGATAAATACCGAGAAGCGCCCCATCTGCAAAAACCCGGGCAGGCTCATGACCGCGACTCAACGAGCTTACGGACCCAGTCCGCGCGGCGCTCGCGCCAGAGGATCTCGCTGCGCGAGCGCACACAGAGCATAGTCAGGTAAAAGAACATGAAGCCTATCGACATGATGATGAGTGGGATCAGCATGGTGATATAGATCTTGGGCTGACTTGTCAGGGTAAGGGATGCCGGCTGATGCAGGGTATGCCACCAATACACCGAATAATGGATGATCGGGATATTCACGAGCCCCACGATGGCAATGATGGCGCTTGCGTGCGCCGCCCGGCGCGCATCATCTATGCTGGCCTGAAGCGCCATGTACCCGACATAGAGAAACAACAACACGAGTTCGGAGGTGAGCCTCGCGTCCCATACCCAATAAGTGCCCCACATCGGCTTACCCCACAGCGAGCCGGTGACGAGCGCCGTCAAGGTAAACGATGCCCCGAGGGGCGCCGTCACCTTGGCCAGAATATCGGCCAGGCGGATATTCCATATGTACCCGGCAGCGGCGAACAGCGCCATGGCCACATAGGCCATCATCGACATCCAGGCATTGGGCACATGCACGAACATGATGCGATAGGCGTTGCCCTGCTGATAATCGGGCGGCGCCCAGTAGAGCCCTAAGTAAAGCCCGGAGATAAACAACAGGGCCGTGAGCGTAGCGAACCATGGCGCGAGCATCCCGGCGAGTTCATAGAACCGCTTGGGCGCGCTGTATTTGTGAATGAGCTTCATCAATCGAGTGACACCCGCAAGGCCGCTGAACTCGCCCATGGGGCAAAACTTAAAGCCAGCGCCAAAAACGCCCCCAGTAAGGATAAGTGGGCCACCGACGCGAAACCTTGGCCCGCTGACGCGGCAACGGCCTCGGCGCCGAATATGAGAATAGGAGTATACAGCGGCAGCACCAACAGGGAAACCAGCACGCCCCCGCCGCGCACACCGAGCGTCAAGGCCGCCGGGATCGCGCCAATCAAGGTCAGGGTCGGCGTGCCTAGCAAAAGCGAGCCCACGAGTGTCCCTATGGCCTTGGTCGGCAACGCCATCTGCACCGCAAGCAGCGGCGACAAAAGCGCAAGCGGCAGGCCCGTCAATACCCAATGGGCGGCGATCTTGGCAAGCACCATGGCCGACAGGGGATAAGGGCTCATGAGCATCTGCTCGAGGCTGCCATCCTGATAATCACTCGCAAACAGGTGATTGAGCGACAGGGTGGTCGCCAAAAGCGCCGCCACCCACAACACCCCGGGGGCCACCACCATCAGTTCGCGGCGCTCGGGTCCTATCGCCAAGGGGAACAGGGTCGTGACGATCACGAAAAACACGAGCGCCGCCATGACCTCGGTGCTGCGCCGCCAAAATACCAGAAGCTCACGCAGGAACACCGCGCGCATGGCGCCCAACACCCCTCCCGTCATCGCCGCGACCTGCAATATCGGGTCAGCTCGAAATCGCGGATGCCCGGCAGATCGAAGGCCTGATGCGACACCACCAGCGCCAAGCCACCCGCAGCCATATGTTCTCCAATCAAAGACGACAGACTCGCAACCGAGGCCGCATCCAGGGCCGTAAACGGTTCATCCAGTACCCACAAGGGCCGGCGCAGCACCAACAATCGCGCCAAGGCCAGGCGCCGCTTCTGTCCCTGCGATAAATGGCGCGCCGGCCGGTCGGTCTGAGCGCGCAGACCGACACGCTCCAGGGCCTCACGCTCACTCAAGCCCGCGTGCCCACGGCGCGTGAATACACGGCCCGCCAGCCGCAGGTTCTCGCCTGCAGTGAGTTCGCCCTGAATTCCATTCAAGTGCCCGACATAGGCCACTTCGGCGGTAAAGTCCTCGGCCAGATCCGCGATGCGCTCCCCGCGCCAGCGGATCTCTCCACGCACCGGCCGCGACAATCCGCACAAGGCGCGCAGAAGCGTGGTCTTGCCGAGCCCGTTGGGGCCCCGTATGTGCATGGCCTCGCCGGCGCGCAGCTCGAGCGACAAGGCCGCAAACAGGGTCCGGTCCCCGCGCACGCACGATAGCCCTCGCACGGCAAACATGGGGTCACTCATGGGGCGGCCGCTTTCGCCTGAGTCCTTGCGCCTTGTCCGGGGCTCGCGGGTGAGCGCCCCTGCTCGGCGGCGAGTATGGTCCGGATCTTGCCGACCGCGGTCTCGACACCGTTGCGCGCCTTACTGCCCGGAGGCAGCTCCTGCTCGAGTTTGGCCCAATACATCAAGGTCTTGTGGAAGTGGTGGCGATTGTAGGCGGCCAACCCCAAAAACCACAGTGCGTCTTGCTGGCGCGGGTCCTGCTTATAGAGGCGATGGAACAACGTATCGACCCGCCCCGTGGTCTTGGCGGGGTGCGCCGAATACAGGATCCAGGCGTAACTCGCCAGCACCGCCTCGTCATCGGGCGCGAGCCGATAGGCCCGCGCATAGGCCGCGCGCGCCCCCTTGAGATTCCCCAGCACGATATTGGCGCGCGCAAGCTCAAGCCAGCCGGATGTATCGCGCGGATGGCGCACGAGGTGGCGCTTGAGCTTCGCCACCATGCTCAAGACCATGGGAGGGAAGCCATGGACGCCGCGTACCCGTCCTTTCGCATTGAGTGTCGCAAACGTCAGCAGCGCGGGCTTATTCTGCCAATAGTCCATGCTGCCTGCCGCAATCGTCAACACGGCCAGCAGGCCTACGAGTACAGGGCCCCGGCGCGTGAGCCTTTCGGTACCAACCGGGGCCGCCTGGCTACCGGCCTCCAGTGCCCGCAGGGTCTGGGCCAAGGTGTACTTGAGGCGCGCGGTCTCTTCGCGGGCCACCAACTCGTCTATGCGCCCATCACTCCGGTCGGACTCGATCTCGCGCAGCTGCTTGAGCGTCTCGTCACGCGTGAGCTCGAGCGCGATCTGGTGTCCCTCGGCCGCGGCCCGTCCCTTGATGGGGCGCGTCAGGAACCACGCCGCGAACAAGGCGAGAAACCCCGACAACACGATAATGACAAACATAACTACTCCTGACGCGTGAGGGCCTCGACACGGGCCTGATCTTCCGGTCCCAGCTCTGGGGCCGGGGGAGGCATGGGCGCGCGCGCACGCCGCCGCATCACCACAAAAGCGACCCCGCCAAGCCCAGCCGCCAAGACAAAAGGCCATATCCACAGGATGGCACCGAGTGGATCAAACGGGGGCTTTAACAGGATGTAATCGCCGTAGCGCTTCACGAAATAGGCGCGGATCTCGGCAGGCGTCTGCCCGGCGCGCAGCTTCTCGCGAATCAGTCTGCGCATGTCGTGGGCGATACCGGCCTGAGAAACCGCCAACGACTCCGCCTGGCATACCGTGCATCGCAGCTTTTTCGCAATCGCGATCTCGCGGCGATGGATCACACTCTCATGCACCACGGTGGCTGCCATGCTTGGCACGAGCCACGCCCACAGAAGGACACCCCATGCCCAGCGTCTCATGAGTGGCTTGCCACGGCTCCGGAGGTCGCAAGCACCTGCCTGCGGCGGCGCACATAATCGCTTAAGGAAAACGCGAGCCCGGCAATGACGATCCCGCCACCCGTCCATATAAAGTTCACAAGCGGGTTGACGAAAAGATGAATCTCCCACTTGCCATTATGTTGATCGCCGATATCCACATACACATCGCGCAATGGCGTCGAGTTCACGCTCGGGCGCTCGACCTGCATCGAGCTTCCGAAAAATACCCGCTGCTCGGGACGCAAGTGCGCGCCGTTGTTTAGAATCGTAAGGAGCCCTTGCACAGCCGTATAATCCGGACCCTTTATGTTGCGCGTGCCATCGAACCGCACCCGCTCATGCGCGACCTGCAGGATGTCACCCGGGGCCATCATGACAAGCTTACTCTCGGCGAAAAGCCCGGAGCCCGTAAGCCCGATCACCATCACGAGGATACCCATGTGAACAACCATGCCACCGTAGTGCCGGCGGTTGCCGAGTACCGTCGCCAGGAAGGCCCGCGCGAGACCTTCATGATGCTGTTTGCGGCGCTGTGCCACGGCGCGAAAGACATTAGCGCCTATGGTGGTCGCCACAAATGCCACAAGCCCCACGGCCACGGGCGCGGTCCAGTAGACAGGGCCCCACACGATTACTACGAGCGAGGCGAACGCCACGCCCACAAGCGCCGGGACCAGGAGGCGCCCGCGCAGCTTCGCGATATTCGCCTTTCGCCAGGAAACGAGCGGCCCTATGGCCATGACAACAAGCATGATCAGGAAGATCGGCACCATCACGAGATCAAAATACGGGGGACCGACGCTGATGCGCGCCCCGGTCGCCGCCTGCAAAAACAAGGGATAAAGCGTGCCAAGCAGGACCGATGCGCATGCCACCGTGAAAATCACGTTGTTCCAGATGAACATGGATTCGCGCGAAAATGGCGAAATGAACGACTCCTCGGCCTGCTGATAGCCGCCCTTTACGAGAAACAGGCCAAAGGCCAGCGTCAGCACCACCATCATAAAGCTCAACAGGTAAATCCCCTGCCCGGGCGCCGCCGCAAAGGCGTGCACCGAGGCCAGGACCCCGGAACGCACCAGAAAGGTGCCGAGGAGCGACAAGGCAAAGGTCGTGATGATGAGAAAAATATTCCAGGTGTGGAGCATGCGCCGCCGCTCCTGCACCGAGATCGAATGGATCAGGGCGGTTCCCATGAGCCACGGCATAAACGAGGCGTTCTCGACCGGATCCCAGCCCCAGTACCCGCCCCAGCCCAGCACATAGTACGACCACCACGCGCCGAATATGATGCCGGCAGTGAGAAAACCCCAGGCAAACAGCGCCCAGCGGCGCGTATGCCCTATCCACAGCTCGCTCTTCCAGTTGGTGAGGAGCGCTGCCACGGCAAACGAAAACGGTATGGAAAACCCGACATAGCCCATATAAAGCATCGGGGGATGAATGACCATGCCCGGATCCTGAAGCAGCGGATTCATGTTCTGGCCTTGCGGCGGGATCGGGAAGAGGCGCGCGAACGGATTGGAGAGGAATAAGACCAGGCCGTAAAAACCGGCGATGAGCGCACCCTCGACGGCCATAATGACGGGCAGGCGATCCGGGTAGCGCGACCGCCCATGATGGGCGACCGCAGCCGTGTAACCCGTCATGATCCATACCCACAGATAAAGCGAGCCACGATGCCCGCCCCATAAGGCCGCTACCTTATAAAAGATCGGCAGGTGGGTATTGGAGTTGCTCGCGACATAGAGGACCGAAAAGTTGTTGGTGAGAAGCGAGTAGACGATGGTGAGGGCCCCTACCGTCGTCAGCAAAAACAAAAGCGGCGCGGCGTTGACGGACAAGGTGCGCAGACCCGGGGCCTTGAAGACCCGCGCGGCCAGGGGCGCGAGGGCCTGGATTATGGCAACAAAAAACGCGAGATATGCCGCGAAATGACCAAGCTCGATGAGGTTAAGCGAAACACCTGATAGCATACTGCTCCCCTAAATATAGCCGAAGGCCGGAACGACCCGACAATAGCGCTCGCCCAGGCCACGAGCCGGTCGCAAGGGTATCCTAAACGCGGCGCCTCGTATAGTATGTGACGCCCATCAAGGCACGGCGGAGATATCGACAAAAATGGTGCGTAACCCTGTGCATAAACCTGGTGTGGATGGGTCGGGTCGGCATACCTCCTTCGCTTCTTTCGGATTGATCACGCTTTGAACACGGACAAGACCATCAGTTCCCCTCCCGGACGCGCGAGCGCCCTCATGCGCCGCATGGGCGCGAACTCTTACGACGCGATGCTGGTGGTGGCGCTGTGGGTGGCGGCCGCCGCACCGTTTGCGATCGGCTTTGCCATCGCCGGCCGCTTGCAGAGTCCGGCCTTGCAGATGCTCTTGCGCGTCTATCTCCCCTTCGTGGGATTCGCCTATTTCGGGCGCGCATGGGTCCGGTCGGGCCAGACCTTCGGGATGCGCGCCTGGCATCTCGGTGTCCGTGCCGCGCGCGGCCGGCTTACCGTCGCGCGCGCCGCGGTGCGCTATCTGCTGGCACTCCTCTGGTGGGCATCGCTCATCGAGGGTTTCGCGCTCGCTTTTCAAGGGCGCTACCACGTCGCTGCGTTGGCGCTGGCGGTGTTCGGCACTGCGTATTTCTGGATATTTCTCGACCCCGAGGCACAGGCCTTGCATGACCGCTTGAGCGGTACGCGTGTCCTGTTCATTCCGAAATCACCCGGCGCGGGCGATAAACCCGGCGCAGATCAGGGCCAGCCCTAACGTGGGCACCATAGCCCCGAGCATGGGTGGCCAATGATAGAGCAGCGTCAGATCGCCAAACCCGCGATTGACGACATAAAAGACGAGTCCGAGCACGACCGCTAGGAATAGCCGCAACCCAAGCCCTCCGTGGCGCCCGTGGCGAAAGACAAAGGGCACCGCGAGCAGCACCATGGCGGCGGTGGTAAACGGCGCCAGGATCTTATACCAGAACACGAGCTTGTAATGGGCGGTCGCCTGCTGGTTGCGCTGCAGGTGACGGATATAGCGAAACAGATCGACCAGGGACAGGGCGTGAGGATTGACCGCAAATACCGACAAGAGGCTTGGTGCGATCCCCTGCCAATAGCCCCGCTTGCTGGTCTTTACGATCAGCCGTTCTTTACGAAACAGGGTCTCGGACACGCCTCGCAATCGCCAGCGGCCATGGTGGTAACGACCGCTTTCGGCAAACATCTCGTGCGTGAGCCGCCCGTGCTGAAAGCGATAGATCGTAATCCTCAAGATGCTTAAATCCGGCAAGACCTCGCCGATATCCACGAAGCTATGACCCTCCCTGAGCCATAAACCCTGAGCGTTCATGGCCACCCCCAACCCGGCGGCCTGGGCCTGCTCGCGGCGCGCGAGCGAAGCGGCCTTGGGCCCGAGAAAATCCCCCAGCAGCGCCGCCACGAGACCGAGCGCAAGCGCCGCCCTCAAGGCGGCATAGGCGATCTGCCCAACCGAGATCCCGGCGGCGCGCATGGCGGTGAGCTCGCCGTCAATGGCAAGCGACGACAGGCCGAGGGTGGCGCCGACCAGGGCCGACATCGGGAACAACATGGAGATCTTCGCCGGAACCCCTAGGATCAGGATCACAAACAGGCGGTAAAACCCCCCGCGGTGGATATGATCCAAGGTGGTTACGAGGTCGAAGAACAGAAACAGACCCACGAAAACGCTCAACACAAGGGCCGTGCTTAGAATCAGCCGTCGCGCGATATAGTTATTCAGTCTATGCATCAGCGAAACCGCCCCAGCGGCAAAAGCGCCTTGCCGGCCGCACGGCGGAAAAAGAGCATCGCGGCCAGCCCCGCAAACACCGCATGGACCCACCATAACCCCAGCCACACCGGCTCTTGTCCCCGCGCAAGCAGGGCATGGGCGATGCTCAGCAGGTTGGCATATGAGAAGTAGGCAAGGACTGCGGCAAAAAGCGGCGCAAAGGCCCCCCGACGGGAATCGGTATAGGCAAAGACCAGCGCCAATGGCGTCAATATGAAAAGCGATAGGGGCTGCGCCAGGCGCCATTGCCATTCGGCGATTGCAGACGGGCTCGATGAGCGCAAGAGGCGCAGCGTCGGGATCTCGTCGTGGGTAAGCCCCGTCATGTCCGGCGTGAACCGCCGCCGCTTGATGCGTAGCGCGTAGGTCCGGTAGCGCAGGATGCGGTAATTGGCCTGACCGGGAATCCCCTGATAACGGCGGCCGTTCAACAACACAAGAAAACGGGCGCCGGTCTGATGATCCTTGAATTCGTACCCGCGCTTGGCGATCAGCACCCCGCCCTTGCCAAACTGGGTGCGGCTGACAAAGATATCGTGCAAGCGTCCCCTTGACCCAACCCGCTCGACATAAAAAATCGCCCGCCCGTTTCGAGTATGGTTAAAGCGCCCGGGGATCACGCCGGCGGCGTACGCCGATGTGTTTTCGAGCTTGATCTTATGGAGCAAAAGCGCGGCCATGGGCGCCAGATAAAACGCAATCGCGGCCACTATGGCAGCCACCGCACCCGCCCAGACCATGGCCGGGCGCAGGAGCCGGGCAAGCCCGATCCCACAGGCCGCCAGCACCGTCACCTCGCTGTCCCGATACCAGCGTGCCATGGTCAGCAAAAGCCCGACAAAGACTGTGAGCGGCAGTATCATGGCGAGATTCTTCAGGAGCTCCAGCGCAAGGAGCAAAAACACGATGTGCGCCGGAAACTCGCCGCTCGCCGCCTCGCTTAAGAGCTTGACGAGACTGACCACGAGATAGAGTGTCAGAAACGTCAAGGTCACAAGCAGCGTGGTCTGGGTCGCCTCGCGGTAAAAGGCCTTGTGGACTATCACGGCTTCTTCTGGCGCCACAAGCGGTTTATCATGAGGCCGCGCATGCTGGCGCTCCCGTAACCGACATATAACCCGAGACCCTCGAGCCCTATGGAATACGCCCTCACAGATAAAACTCCTGATCAGTTGGCCACGGAATGCCTGATCGTGGGCATTCACGAAAACAGCGGGCTCTCGGAGGCCGCCGCGGCCGTCGATCGCGCCCTGGGCGGCGCGATCTCGGCCATTGTGCAACGCGGCGACATCGAAGGCAAACCGGGCCAGACACTGCCACTCGTAAGCACATCCGGCAAGGCCGAGCGGGTGCTGCTCGTGGGCATGGGCGCGGCCGGTGAATTAAAGCCGGCGCAGTACAAGGAGGCCGTGGCGCGGGCCGCACAGGCGGCCGCGGATCTGCGCGCCGCGACCGTCGCAAATTTCCTGCCGTCGGTCCCAGTCAAGGACCGTTCACCGGCCTGGGCCCTCGAGCAGGCGGTGGTGGCTACCGAAGATGCCCTCTACCGCTTCGACCGGCTCAAGACCCGGGCCCCGGCGCGACCGGTACCCCAATCCTGCATCTTCGGTACCCCCGTCGGGCCCGAAGCCGCCGCGCGCGAGGCCCTGGCGGCCGGTAGCGCGATCGCGCGCGCCGTGTCGTTTGCCAAGGATCTCGCCAATCTCCCCGGCAACATGTGCACGCCATCGTACCTCGCCGAGCAGGCGCAGGGACTCGGGACCCGCGCGGGCCTCAAAGTCAGTGTGCTCGAAAAGACCGACATGGAGACCCTGGGGATGGGGGCGTTGCTTGCCGTGGCGCGCGGCACCCACGAGCCCGCCAAACTCATCGTCCTCGAATACCATGGGAACGGCACCAGTGCCCCGATCGCGCTTGTGGGCAAGGGCGTGACCTTCGATGCCGGGGGCATATCCTTAAAGCCGCCGGCCAACATGGATGAGATGAAATTCGACATGTGCGGGGCCGCGACCGTATTGGCCACCGTGCAGGCGGCAGCCGAACTCACATTGCCGATCAATCTCATCGGCATCGTGCCGGCCACCGAAAACCTCCCGGGCGGGAGCGCGATCAAGCCGGGCGATATCGTGACAAGCCTGTCCGGCCAGACCATCGAGATCCTCAATACCGACGCCGAGGGGCGCCTGATCCTGTGCGACGCATTAAGCTACGCCGAGCGCTTCAAGCCAGCCGCGGTCATCGACATCGCCACATTGACCGGGGCCTGCGTCATCGCGCTGGGCGCGCAGGCCGGCGGCCTCATGAGCAATGACGAGGCCCTTGCCCACGAACTGGAGCAGGCCGGCCAGGAGGCCGCGGATCGCATCTGGCCGCTGCCGCTCTGGGAAGAATATCAAAAACAGCTGGACTCGAATTTCGCGGACATGGCCAACATCGGTGGCCGCGAGGCCGGGACCATCACCGCGGCCTGCTTCCTGTCGCGATTCACGGAGGCCTACCCCTGGGCGCATCTCGACATCGCCGGCATCGCCTATAAGAGCGGCAAGGAAAAGGGCGCGACCGGGCGGCCGATCCCGTTGCTGGTCGAGTTTCTGAGGCGCCGCGCGCGGCTGTCATGACACGCGTCGATTTTTATCTCGGCCCTGAGGGGATAGGACGCGATACGCTCGCCTGCCGGCTCGTGGAGACCGCTTGCAGGCATGGCCACCGGGTGTTCCTCTGGGTCCCGGCAGCGGAGATCGGTCTCTGGGACGAGCGGCTATGGACGTTCTCCGATACCGGCTTTGTGCCACACGCGCCCGTGGGCGCTACGGATGAGCCGGTGCTCATAGGCGCAGAGCTTCCGGAGGCGGGGGACTGCCTGGTCCCCCTGACCGCCGGCGCCCCGCCCTCGGTGGCGGGCTTTGCGCGGGTACTCGAGGCCGTGGGCGCCACCGATGACGAAAAGGAGCGGTCGCGCGAGCGCTTTCGTCACTACCGCCGCCAAGGCCTCGCGCCGGTCGTTCATAACCTGCCATGACCCACACCCGCCATGAATCGTTGCCGGATATCCTCGCCGGGCTGCGGGCGTTGGCCGCCGATCTGCAGAATGATGCCAAGATCGGCGAGGACGGGATACCAGTCCTGACGGCCGTTGTCGCCAACCCGACCCGGCCGGACATTCGGCCGCGCGCCGTAGGCGCCCCGGTCCCCACATTGAGTCATGTGGTCGCGCGCCTGCCTGGCGCCCCGAGTCCCGAAACCACGAATCGTCAGGCGCTGTCGGCTCAGATACAGGCCACGGCGATCATACAGCGCTTCACGGCCCTGTGGCGCGCCGGCGGGAACCGCCCGCTCGACCCTGCTATGATATCAGCCCTCGAGCGCATACTGGCGCAAGCCCTTCAAGAGTCGACCTGACACGAAATGACGGAACCATCACCGCACGCCCTGGCCAAGGGCTATGAACCCGGGGAAATAGAAAAGGCGATCTACGCGCAATGGGAGGCAAGCGGGGCGTTTGCGCCCTCCGGGCGCGGGCCGGGATATTGCATCGTCATACCGCCGCCGAACGTAACGGGCAGCCTGCACATGGGGCATGCCTTTCAGGACACCATCATGGATGCCCTCACGCGCTACCACAGGATGCGCGGCGACGATACCCTCTGGCAGCCCGGGACCGATCATGCCGGTATCGCGACCCAGATGGTCGTCGAGCGCCAACTCGAGGCAGCGGGAAAAAGCCGGGTCGGACTGGGCCGCGAGCAGTTCCTCGAGGCGGTGTGGGAATGGAAGGCGCGCTCCGGCGGACGGATCAGCGAACAATTGCGCCGCATGGGGGCATCGGTCGACTGGTCGCGGGAACGTTTCACGCTCGACGAAGGCCTGTCGCGCGCCGTGCGCGAGGTCTTCGTGCGACTCTACGACGAGGGGCTCATCTATCGCGGGCAACGGCTCGTAAACTGGGACCCGCGGCTCGAGACCGCGGTCTCGGATCTCGAGGTCACGGCCGAGGAAGAAGACGGCCACCTCTGGCATATCCGTTACCCGCTGGGCTCAGGGGGGCATCTCGTGGTCGCCACCACCCGCCCCGAGACCCTGCTCGGGGACGAGGCGGTGGCGGTGCATCCCGAGGACCCGCGGTATCGGCATCTCATCGGACAGACGGTGAGGCTGCCGCTGACGGCGCGTGATATCCCCGTTATCGCCGACGACTACGTCGATCCGGCATTCGGCTCGGGCTGCGTCAAGATCACGCCCGCACACGATTTCAATGACTATGAGGTCGGCCAGCGCCACGGGCTTGCGCTCACCAATATCCTGGACAAGACCGCCCATATCCAGCTCCCAGGCTCCCCCTACCATGGACTCTCCCGCGAAGAGGCGCGGCTGCGGATCGTGGCCGATCTCGAGGCCGCGGGCCTTCTTGAAGGCGTACAGCCGCACAAGCTCAAGGTGCCGCGCGGGGAACGCAGCCATGCGGTGATCGAGCCATGGCTCACGGACCAATGGTACGTGCGCACCACTGAGCTCGCGGGGCCCGCAATCGCGGCGGTCGAGGATGGCCGCATCCGCTTCGTACCCGAAAACTGGGACAAGACCTATTACGAATGGATGCGCAATATCAAGGACTGGTGCATATCGCGCCAGATCTGGTGGGGTCACCGCATCCCCGCCTGGTATGACGCGGCCGGACGCGTCTACGTCGCGCGTAGCGAGAAAGAGGCGCGCGCGCGCCACGGATTGGAGGCAGATATCCCGCTCACGCAAGATCCGGATGTCCTCGATACATGGTTTTCCTCGGCGCTCTGGCCGTTTTCCACGCTGGGGTGGCCGGATCAGACTGAGGCCATGGCGCGTTTTTATCCTACACAGGTCCTCGTAACCGGATTCGACATCATTTTCTTCTGGGTTGCGCGGATGATCATGATGGGCCTTAAGTTTACAGGCGACGTGCCGTTCCGCGAGGTCTACGTCCACGGCCTCGTGCTCGATGCCAAGGGCCAAAAGATGTCGAAGTCGCGCGGGAACGTGATCGATCCTATCGACCTCATCGACGGCATCAGCCTCCCGGATCTCATCGCCAAGCGTACCAGCGGGCTCATGCAGCCGGCCAAGGCCGAGGCGATCCGCCGGGCCACCGAACGGGAATTTCCCGAAGGCATCCCATCCTACGGCACGGACGCCCTGCGCATGACATTTGCGAGCCTTGCCACGCAAGGCCGGAACATCAACTTTGATCTCGCGCGCGTCGACGGCTATCGCAACTTCTGCAACAAGCTCTGGAATGCAGCGCGCTTCGTGCTACTCAATACCGAAAATGCCGACTGCGGAAACGATGGGGATTATGTTCTCGATATCGGCGATCGCTGGATCATAAGCCGCCTTCAGGAGACCGAACAGGCGGTGGAGGAGGCATTCACCGCCTACCGTTTCGATCTGGCCACGCAGGCCCTCTACAGTTTCATATGGGATGAATACTGCAGCTGGTACCTCGAGTGGTCAAAGACGGTCCTCGCCGATGCCGATGCCCCCGCATCGCGCGGCACACGCCGTACACTGGTGCGCGTGCTCGAAACGACGCTTCGTCTCCTGCACCCGCTCATGCCATTTATGACCGAGGCCCTCTGGGGGCGGGTGGCGCCGCTGTGCGGCCGCGGTGGACCCACCATCATGCACGCGCCCTACCCGCGCCATGATCCAAGCCGCATCGATGCGCGCGCCACTGCCGACATGCAGGCGCTCATGGGCATCATCGGCGCCGTGCGTACCATACGCGGCGAAATGAATATCGCGCCCAGCGCGCGCATCCCCGTGATCCTAGACGGCGCCCTGGATTTGGTCAGCCTCGTGCGAGCCCATGATCGTACGGTCATGACGCTGGCCCGGCTTTCGGATATCACGCACCTCGCCCCGGGCGCTGCGGCGCCCGAATCCGCAGTCGCGCTGGCCGGGGCGGTGCGCGTCCTGGTCCCCCTGGCGGGACTGATCGACAAGGCCGCGGAACTCCGCCGTCTCGCCAAGGAGATCGAGAAACTCGAACGCGAGATCGATCGCGCGCGCGCCAAGCTCGAGCGTGCCGACTTCGTCTTGCGCGCGCCTGCCGCCGTGGTCGAAGAAGAGCGCCGGCGCCTCGCAGACTTCGAGGAGCGCAGGCACAAGCTCTCCGAACAGGAGGCCCGCATCGCGCGCCTCTCCGCCTAACCGCGGAGATACCCATGCGCGCAAACACACGAGGCATGGGCGCGCCGATTGCGCCCCTTCCCGGTGCCCGGTACACTAGCCCCCGCATGGGAGATGGCATGCCTCCCTGAACCGCCCTCGCGGCTGATGATGCCTACAGTTTCCGGGAATCGGAAATGTAGGCGTGTCGACCCGCCCGCCTCGTCCGATCGATCCATGTAACCCGCGGGCTTGATGAGCCCCGTATCGCGACCGTCGAGGAGGACTGGTGACTGTGTTTTGGATCGCGTGTTTCGCTGTGCCGGGGGCTTGGTTGCGCTATGGGCAAAACCTTCTCGTGCAACGCCTCTGGGGACGGGCCTTTCCCTGGGCCACACTCTCGATCAACGTCCTAGGCTCGTTTCTCATAGGTTTCCTATCGTACACGCTGGTCCATGGGGTGCCGGTCAGCGCCGCCCTGCGTACCGGGATCATCGTAGGCGGCATCGGCACCTATACGACCTTTTCCACATTCTCGCTTGAGACCCTGCTGCTCGTAGAAGATGGGCAGAGATTGCGCGGCCTTATCTACATCGCGGCGTCGCTCGCCCTTGGGGTTGGCGCCGTGCTGCTCGGGGCGCTTGCCGCGCCACGACTTTGACACAAACGGAGGACGAATGCAGGCTATCGAAATCGTGCGCATCTATGTTCGCGAGGGTGGCGACGAAGCGGGCTTAAGCCTCATGGAGCAGGTCTTCGCGCTGCTCCACGATCGGCACAAGATCCAGGGGCTTACTGTATTCCGCGGCATCGCCGGGTTCGGCATCCATGGCGAGGTCCACGCCGCCGACCTCCTGCACATGTCCGCACGCCTGCCGCTCGTCATAGAATTCTTCGACACGCCAGAAGCGGTTACGGCAGCACTTGCTGCGCTGCAGGGTCTGATTCCATCCGGACATATCGTAAAATGGCCTGCGCTATGCCTCTAGCGAACCGCAAGGCGCCCTCCCGCCCGCTCGTGACGCCCATACGCACGCAGCCATGGGGTGGGGGCCATGTATGAAAACCCTGGCGTTCATCGCGGTATGTGCAATCCTCGGGGCCATCGCCCGCTACCTGCAGGCGCTGGTCGTGACTGATATCGTGGGCGGCCCCTTTCCCTGGGACATCCTGTCGATCAATGTCCTCGGTTCGTTTGCCATGGGCTTTCTGTTCTTCGAGACCCTGGAGCGCATCAACGTAAGCCCGGAGGCGCGCACAGGCCTGCTTACGGGCTTCCTGGGGGCCTACACCACGTTCTCGACCTATACCTTCGGAGCCCTAAGGCTCCTCGAACACGGGGCCTTTGCCATGGGGTTCGGCTATCTCCTGGGATCAGTGGTACTAGGTCTTGCGGCCACGACCTTCGGCGCCTGGCTTTCGCGCAGCCGCTCAGGCGCATAGCATCGCAACCTCACAGATCGCAGGCCAGCACCAGGGCGTCTTCGCGGCCGTGGCGCGCGGGATAATAATTCTTGCGCAGGCCGATCTCATTGAACCCGAGACTATAATAGAGCGCGTAGGCAGCCTTGTTGGAGCGCCGCACCTCGAGCAAGGCGACCTTGGCCTGTCCTTGACGGGCGACATCCAGTAAGTGAGAGAGCAGGCGCCGCCCGAGCCCGCGGCGCCGGTAACGCGGATGGACGCAGATATTCAACAGATGGCATTCGCCGGCGGCGACCGCCATGATTCCGTGGCCCACGAGGCGCCCCTCGTCTTCCAGGACCCGGCAACAGTAACCGACCCGCAGGCAATCCCGGAATATCCCCTCGGTCCACGGAAACTCATAGGCCTGGCGCTCGACCTGCATGACGAACGGGAGATCCTCGCGGACCATCGCACGCAGCCGGATCTGGGAAGACGCCGCACGCGCGGCCTGCGCCGGCAGACGCCAACTACTCATGGGTCGCAACCTCCCGGGCGCGCTTTAAGTCCGCCCAGGCCGCGGCCTTATCCGCCGGACGCCGCAAGAGATAGGCGGGGTGATAGGTCACCACCATAGGGATGCCCTCGTACTCATGTATGGCCCCGCGCAGCCGGCCAAGCGGCTGATCTGTAGTCAGTAGGGCCTGAGCGGCAAATCGGCCCAGGGCGACTATGATACGCGGGCGCACCGCCGCGATCTGTGCACGCAGAAACGGCAGGCACGAGGCGACCTCGGACGGCTGCGGGTCACGATTTCCTGGTGGCCGGCACTTCAGGACATTGGCGATAAAGACCTCTCTGCGCTCTAATCCCAAGGCCGCAAGCATGGCATCGAGCAGCCGGCCGGCGCGCCCGACGAAGGGCTCCCCGCGCCGGTCCTCCTCGGCCCCGGGCGCCTCGCCTACGAAACACCACTGGGCGCTATGCGAACCGACCCCAAATACCGTCTGCGTGCGCCCGGCATGCAAGGCGCAGCGCGTGCATCCCCGCACCTCCGCCTCCAGACGCCCCCAGTCACCTGCGTCCGGGGGCGCATTCGAGGCACCCGCCCCGGCAGGCGGCGAACGGCGCTGCCAGATGGTAATCCCCATGGCCTCGAGCCAAGGGCGTGAGGCATTGCTCTCCATGCCGGAAGTATAACCGGCCGCAGGCGGATCGGTGGAGATTTTGTGGATCGGGGCGAGACCGCATACCCCCAGCGGGTGCCTTTAATGGCCTACGGCGGGCGTGCCCGGCCCGGCGCCGCGGTGGGGTGCCGCTAGGTAGCCGGCAATGGCCGCGACCTCGCGGCTGCTTAAGGGATTGGCATACCCTATGGCCCGCGTCCCCCGCACCCCGGCCTGGATCTCGACGATCAGGTCAGCCGGGCGCTCCTTACGCGCGAGCGCGAAAAGGTCAGGGACGGGACTGCCGGGGCCCGCCGCAGCATGACAGGTCGCACACAAGCGGCTATAGAGAAAGCGCCCCTCGCGCCAACGCCGCCCGCCGGTGCTAAGCGGCAGCAGGCCGCGAAAGTCCATCGGGAATTCCCGCCGTAGGGCGCGCATCTGCCGCCAGACGACCGACATCGCCCCCTGTCTCAGGGCCGCGCGGGCCACCCGGATACGGGCCGCTATCGGTCCCATGCGGCACCCGGCCCGGACGCAATACGATCGCGCCTCAAAACCCAGTATCCCCAGATCGCTTGTGATGCGCGCCACAAGCCGCGGCGGCGGCTGGCCGGCTAGCGCCCGATGGGCCTCATGCGCAAGGAGCGCCACCTCCATGCGAAAACGCAGATCACGGTTGGCATGTGCCAGCACCGGCACGAGTAGGGCGGCAAGCAGCCCCAGGCGGTTTCTGCGCGCACGGCCCCGCGTGCCTAGCCAACGACCACTGCCTGTCGCGCCTGTCACACGGTCACGACCACGTCACCTGTCAAAATGGCATCCAGCACCGCGTCCCACGCGCCCTCGCTTAAGCCCGGGTGGCGCAGATCCTGGCGGGACAGCTGGTGTGCCGAAGGCGCCCGCTCCAAAGACACCAAGGCCTCGTTGAGGGTATGCCTGTCGGGAAAAAGATCGGTCTCCAGGACCACGATACGCATGACGCCTCCCCCTTGATCGCCTTACAGTGAAATGACGGCCGCGGCACTCACGAGGGCCGCCGCGAGTGCCGCGGTATCGAGATAGGGCAGGCCCTGATCGGCAACCGTGGTCTCCGGTTGCACATCGGCAAGCTCGAGACTCTCCGCCTGCACCGCGTTTTCCGGGGTGTCGGCGACCGGCCCGCCCATAAAGATCAGACGCACGGCATGACCAAATATCGTAAGCCCCGCGGCCACGCGCATCGCCTCCGTGTGGTCATGACGACCAAGAACCACCACCGCCTTGGGCGCGCCCATGGGCTAAAGGCTCACGACATGCCGCGCATCGGCGGCCATGGCGCTATTGTCAGTCTGGCTCCCCAGGGCAATCGGGCAGGGTCCCTTCCCATAACGCTCCCACGAATATTCGCAAACCACGGAATCGGGACAGGCGTGCAAGACCGCCTCGATCTTGGGATCACAGGGGAGTTGCGCGGCGGGCCCGGTAAAAAAGCAGCGGCACGACACCCGGCGCCGTTCACAGGCGCGCAAGAGCCCGGCGAGCAGAGGTGCCGACTCGGTTCGCGACACCAGAAACAAGACATCCATTAGCGCCTCCTTGTCATGCGCCATACGAGAGTCATGATGGCAGCGGCCGCCGACACCGCCGCCAGCGCCTTGTCCGGGGCCGGCAGCCCCGAAGAGGGGTGCGGCCTCAGGATTCGTGCACCGCGCGCGCGTATCCAGTCTTGCCAACCACCGACGAACACGTGTGCCGGCACCGCCCGCATGCGAAGCCGCGCAAAATAGGCCACCGACTCATAGGGCCCCGCCCCGTAGGCCACCACCGCGGCCGGTTTGGGCAAGCGTCCTGGAGACAGTGAGGCGCGGCCCCGCCCGAGACCTGCCATCGGCAGGGATTGCGCCCCGGGGATATGCCCGGACTGCTGATAGCGCAGGCGCGAGCGTCCATCCACGATGCCATACCCGCCCACGCCATGCCGTATGCGTGCGGCGAGTTCGTGGCGCAGCACCACGAGCCTTGTGCGCGGCCAGGCCGTGTATAGGGCCTCGCGGAATACCCCGCGGGTCGTTCCCGCGCCGGAGGCCTGCGGATGATGGCGAAGCCATGCGCTCACCGGATCGGCAATCACATCGACACGCCTTTGGCCGGCGAGATACAGCATACCGGCCACGAAATCCTCGCGCCGAGCATGGTCACCGACGACGAGCGCGGTTTCGGCTCCCGTCATATTCAATGCCCCGAGGAGCCAACGGACGTTGCGCCAGCTCGCCAGCTCGCCGCGCGCCGTCAGAAGCATGCGCGGATTCAGGCATACCGCGCCGGTCACCGACTGGCGCTCGCACACGGCGCGGCGTCGCGTATCCACAACGACGCTGTCGGCGGGCAGCGGCCACGGCATGGCCGCACGCGCCGTAAGCGCCCCTGGCGTGACCGCATGCCGCGCGCCAGACCCCGGCAGCGGTCCGGCATGCACCGTCAGCAGCCCCCGATCTTGGGCAGGCGCGGCACGAACCCCGCGCCCTGGGCCGGCGGCGGGTTCTGAATATAGTAATTCACGAGCTCGCGCACCGTCACGGTCCCGTACAGGCCACCCATCGGAATGGGCGCGAACCGCCCCGCGGTCTGCGGGGTCTCCGAGCGCTTGATCAACTCGGGCGACACCGAGGCCGCGCGCATCAGAAGCGCCATCCCGACCACCACGAGGGCAACGCATGAGCCGCAGTAGAGCAGGATTTGGCTGGGTGTCATTGCCCCGCTGCCGGTATCCCGGGCCTGCGGCTGAGGCACCGGGCAGCCGGCATCCGGCAAGGTCACGCCATGCAATACCTCTTTTATTGTCATAAGGCCTCCCGACCCCTAGAACACATCCGTCGTCAGGGCAATGAAGAGCACATACATCATAACGACGAACATGACGAGTTGCGCGATCGTTGGCACATTGAAATGCATAGATCCTCCTAATGTCCGCCATTCTTCGAAGCCGGGACCTTTTCCACGGCATAGACGCCGGCAGAGACATTGCCCTTATAGTATTGGGCGAGCCGATCCACGTTGAGCGGCTTGCCATTGACCGGGTCGATGACAGGCGGCGTGAAGTATGCGACCCCGTCGCGCGTCCGATGCAGATAGGCTGGGGGCGTAGCAAGAATGTATATGAAGGTGCCGATGGTCATGACACCAGCCAGCAACGCCAGCGCCAGCATCTGTTTTTGACCGGCCGGAAGCATGGCGCGCCCTCCCTAGTTCTTGCACACGAAGACGCGCCAGTAACGATCCGCCTTGACGGTCGCCAGGTGCGTGCCGTTGACCGCCGCCATCACCGTCGGCAAGGCCTCCATGGATGTCGGATTATCCACCCTAACCTCTATGACGGCCCCGGATATGGCCTCGTTCAAGGCCTTTTTGGTCATAAGCTGCGGGCGCGGGCAGGAATCTCCCAAGACATCCACTATGCGGCTTATGGTGTAGGTGCACCCGTCCGGCAAGGTCACCTGCGCGATCGGCTCGGCCGGTGCGGCCGTGGCCGGTGCGGCTTTACGGTTGAATAGTCCCATGACATCACTCTCCTAAGGTGGGTAAGGCGGCAGACACATTTGCGTTGCCGTCAGTGGACTTGGCGAGCACCGGCGCTGCACTCGTCAAAGAGGCGCCTTGCACCGGCTCGCCCTTGCCTTCGGCCGCAAGGGTCGACCGCTCGCGCCTCAGAATCCGCCGGTACAGGGCATAGAGGGCAGCCGTCTGAATGAGGCCGAAGACGATCGCCGGAATGCCGGTGTCACGCTGCAAGGTCAGGGCATCGGCCCAGCCAAACTGCAGGCCCGCGGCATTGGAGTGCCCGGTCATCGTCTGCCCGGCAAGCGGCCAGTACGAGAAGGACCACATGAGCGACGATAAAAATAGGCCCACGATGAGAAAGAGCAGGGCCCATAAGGCGCCAATGTTGCCCTCGCCGGTCTTGACCCATGATGACACCGTACAGGCCCCGGCAAACACCATGCCGATGCCAAAGAGAAACAGCCCTATGAACTGGTTGATCCCGACATCAAAGCGCATGGGATTGCCATTGCCGAAACTGATCATGGCGGTAAATCCCACGGTCAGGATCATCATCGCCACCAGCAAGGCCTTGGTATTGCGGTAGCTCTTAAAGAGCATGGCGTCGCGCAAAGCCGCCGTGTTGCACCAACGTGACCTTTGCACGAGCACCCCGACGGTGCTTCCGAAAATGAAGGCTGCCAAGCATTGGCCGTCTACGGTAATCATTGATCAGGCCTCCAGGATTTTCTTGTATACCCAGGTTCCGACCCACGCGCCGATCACGAGGCCGCTCACCGCCAAGTAACCGCCGAGATTCATCTCCGGCGTGAGGCCAAGAAACGTACTGACGTTGCAGACAAAAGACAGGCGAATACCGATACCCATGAGCAGGCCGCCGATGGTGATCATCACCCACTCCGACAGATGCTTTGGGACACGCCAGTAAAACTCCTTGCTCAAGATCGCGCTGACAAGGGCGCCAAACCCCATGCCTAGGCTTATGTATATCTTCCAATAGGCCCACGTCGGCTTGAATACCATGCGCCAGAACGGGATGCGATTCATCTCCTTGGCGCCGACCAGGGCCTTCACAAACAGCCCTGCGATCATCGTCTCGCCACCCCCTACGGTCCACGCACCGACGATCTGAAAGAGAAAGATGTCGAATACCGCGATGATCGCCAACGCGACTATGGGATCCAGAGATTTCTTGAAAAACTCCACGGTACCACCCCCCCCTTTAAGCGTTTGGCCCTGTAGCGGCGCAAGCCCCCCATCTGCCGTATCAAAAAACGGCACACCGCAAAGGCCCTTGCGCGTCGCCCAACCGAATGGCCCGCGACCTCCTCGAGACGGCCGCCTGGGCTTCCTGTCATCGACCATGAGCAAAACTCAGGCCAGGGAGTCAACCTGGGGATTTCGCGGGCCTTTTCCCGGACACGACGGGACTGGCATCACCATCTTGGGAGCCTTCATCACCAGGATGGTGATGTCGAAAAAGGGCCGGCACGCGCCCCGCCCTGGCACCGCCGCCGGCCGCACGCCGGCGGACATAAGAAGGCCCCACGGACACACCGGATCCGACGGGCGGCGCAAAGCCCTCCCTGACAGAGGATCGACAGAGGATCGGTGACAATCGCGGGCCCAAGGGCCTTGGAGAATCGGCCGGAGGCCGGTTGTGGCCTTGTGCCGGCCCCTAGGAGCGCGCCAGACCCTGGGCCTACCGGTCGCTGACGGGCGCCCCGTACCGGGGGGCTAAAAAACGCGGCGCGCCCCCGATAGCACAGCCATCACACCAGACCACGCCACACCCTGATGCGCCACGGGGCCGCCCTCGAAGGCCTTGCCGCCCCGAAACCCTAGGCCCCGGGGCCCCATACACCCTAAGGATCGCCTCAACCAGTACTCCAGCCGCGCGGCCGGCGCATGCCCGCCACCTTGCAGGCCTGTTTGACATAGCCATAGGGGAATAGCTCGAACAGGCGGGCGCGGGCCTTGGCGCCCATCCCCTGATCGGCGAGGTGGCGGATCGCGAAACGGACATCCGGAGCCACCTGGCGCTCCTCGAAAAACCCGCGCATGAACCGAATCACCACCCAATGGTCGTCTTCCAGAACCAGGCCCTCGGACTGCGCCAGGGCCAGGGCCACGGATTCGTTCCAGTCCCCAGGGTCGACCAAATAGCCTTCCGCATCGACGGCGACACGCGCGCCTTTCACTATGATCTCCATACCCTCCCCCTCGCCATCGGTTGCCATGACGCCAAGGCCCTTCTTTAAGGCTCGCAATCGACCACCCTGCGCACCCGTAAGGCCCGTTTACGCGGCACTCTTCCAGATTCGGGCCGGGACTAGCCTTGATGGCGGTCAAGCCGCCTACGCCTTGCCGTCCGAGGGCCGCTGCGGCAAGATGACAAAGGCGCATCCCCCTTATGCGCCACGCAGATCGAGGCCGCGGATGTCATCACCCTGGTTCGTTTATATCCTGGAATGCGCCAACGACCGCCTCTACACCGGAATCACGACCGATGTCTCGCGCCGCTTTCGCGAACATGCGACTGGGCGTGGCGCCGCCTTTACGCGCATGAACAAGCCGCGCCGCATGCTGGCATTCACGGCATGCCCAGACCGGTCGCAGGCCAGCCGTCTCGAGGCCCACATAAAGCGGCTTCCGGCGCAAGACAAGAGACGGATATGCCGCCTTTGGCTCCTCGCAAACGATTAGTCCGTCCTGCAACATACCAATATGTCTCTAAATGTGTGCTCGGCATGACCATTCCGGCACAATGCCACCAGGAATTTGGATAGTCCCATTTTCTTACCTGACTATTATTGCAGGTTGACGCACTCTCTCCTCTTTACGATAGTGGGCACGCGGCCTTATGGCCTGTCCCATGAAGGGGCATAGGAAGATATGCGGTACCGACACCATGACGGTGCAACTCCTCCCGTGCCCGGATATCGTGATACACACGCAATCGGGGGAGAATATGTGGAAAACCATCCAGCATCTGCAGACGGCGGACGCCCCGGACATCATCCCGCACAACGTGCTCGCGGATTCTTACGATCGATGCCGCATGCTCGACGTGTGCGAGACCCAAAGGCGCATTGAAGACGCCCTGAGCGAATGGGAAACCCGGACTTTCCTGCAGCACAATGGCAGGCTCGTAAGCTTTGGGAATCAGGTCGTCAAGGAATACATGGGTGACATCAAGGAGGCGAGCGACCTTTTCATACTTACGGACGGCGAAGGACGCGTACTGGGCCTATGGTCACGCCTGGAGATCGTATCGGCGGCTCATGATATCGGTCTTCGCCCCGGGGCATCGCTCGCCGAGAATAGCGCCGGGACCAACGCGGTGGCGCTCGCATTGGCAATGAGAGACCCGGTCATTCTCAGGGGCGAGGAACATTTGTGCCGCATATTTCACGACTGGACCTGCGTGGCGGCACCCGTCATAAACACGGACGGAGACCTCGTGGGATGCCTCGACATTTCTGCGCCCAAGGGTCCGGTCTATGAAAAATTGGCCTTGGCACGATCGATCGCGCGGGAACTCGGGCGCCTCATTGGCAGCAAAAAATCGTTTGGCGGAGTCACGATCCGTCAGCGCGAGGTGCTTGCGCTCTTTTCCCAGGGGGTTAGCTATAAGGGGATCGGCAACATGCTCGGCATATCGATCAAGACCGTGGAGGAGCATCTCGACGCCGTGCGTATCAAGATGGGCATGGACACGCGGCGGGCCTGCATCAAAAAAGCCATTGAGATGGGCATCCTCTAGAAGCGAGGCCCAATGGGCGCAAGGCCCCATCAGTCCGGGACCGGGGCAAATTCCCGCGCGTGGATATGCTGGACCTTTTCGGGGGTGCGCTCCAGAACGCCCTTCACCCGCACCAGGGCAGATCGCAGGACCAGCGCGCGAAATGCCTGCGCCACCCCGGGGGGCACGATGATGTTGGCGGTACCGGTTTCGTCTTCCAGTAGCAAGAACATGAGTCCCCCGGCAGATCCCGGCCTCTGCCGGCTGATCACAAGTCCGGCAATGGTGACGATCGCACCGGACCTTATGCCCCCCAGGGCCGCGATCGACGGAGTCGGTAACGCAAGCCGCCGACGCGCAAGCGTCGCCGGATGACCGCGCAAGGAGAAACCCAGCGCCCGGTAATCGGCGGCCATATCACCGGCATGCGAGCCCGGACGCCGCCAGATCCGCACCTCTTGCGGGTCCGGGAATAACGGCAAGGGCGCCTGGGCCGCGAGGCCCGCCCACAAGGCCTGCGGCCGTGACCCGCATACACCGTCTAAGGCCCCGCCTTGCGCCAGATGCCAGCCGTCAGCCTGCGACAGGGGTACGCCCTGCGCCAGTGACCGCCACGAGGACCGTTCTCCCGTGGGTAGTTGCGTAATGTGCGTCATGCCCTTACGGGTCAGCCCGCGCACGAGACCAAGACCGAGGCGCACCACCCGCCCGGTAGGACGGGTCTCCAAGACCGTGGCGGCCTGACTGAAGCGGACGTCCGGCGCCAATACCCGTACCCCATGGCGCCGCGCATCCGCTATGAGTTGCGACGGCGCGTAAAACCCTAGCGGCTGGCTATTGAGCAAGGCACATAAATAGACGTCCGGAACATGGCATTTGAGCCAGGCACTGGCATAGGCCAGAAGCGCGAAGCTCGCAGCATGGGATTCCGGAAAGCCATAGGCCCCGAAGCCATGAATCTGGCGATACATGTCATTGGCATAATCCTCGCTATAACCGCGCTCGCGCATTCCTCTCAGAAAACGCTCCTTGAAGGCCTGAAGGTCCCCATCCCGTTTCCAGGCCCCCATGGCGCGCCTCAGGGCATCGGCCTCGCCCGGCGAGAATCCCGCGGCAACGACCGCGAGCTTGATCACCTGCTCCTGAAAGAGCGGTATCCCGAGCGTCCGGCCAAGCACCGCCTCGATCTCACGGCTTGGATAAGACACCGCCTCGCGCCCCTGACGGCGGCGCAGATAGGGGTGGACCATATTCCCCTGAATGGGTCCGGGACGCACGATGGCGATCTGAACGACGAGATCATAGAAGGTCCGCGGCCTCAGGCGCGGCAAGAGTGCCATCTGGGCGCGCGACTCGATCTGAAAGACGCCCACCGTATCGGCCGCCGACACCATCTCATAGACGGCTTGGTCTTCGGCCGGTATCTCCCACAGGGCGCTCGGCCCAAGCCTGTGCTCGCGCATGAGCGCAAAGGCCTTGCGCAAAGCGGTGAGCATCCCGAGCCCCAGGCAGTCGACCTTCATGATACGCAAGGCATCCAGATCATCTTTGTCCCACTGCAGAACGGTCCGACCAGGCATCGCCGCCTGCTCTATCGGGATGAGCCGCGTCAGCGGCCACTGCGACAGCACCATCCCTCCAGTATGCTGCGAGAGGTGGCGCGGACGACCGATTAATTCCCGCACCAGGGCGATCAGTTGGCGAAAAGGCGGCCTGCGCGCGTCCAAGCCATGCTCGGCCAGCCGCTCGCTCAGGACATCGATCCCCTCCCACCAGCCAAGCCACCCGGTCAGGCGATCGACAAACGCGGCCTCGAACCCCAGGGCCTTGGCGACATCGCGTAGCGCGCTACGGGTCCGATATGTGATGACGCTCGCCGTCATTGCGGCCCGCTCACGGCTATAGCGTTCGTACAAATACTGGATAACTTCCTCACGCCGCTCATGCTCGAAATCTATGTCGATATCGGGAGGCTCATTGCGTTCACGCGATATGAACCTCTCGAACAAGACCTCGAGGCGCGCGGGATCGACCGCGGTAATGCCCAGGGCGAAGCAGACCACGGAATTGGCCGCCGACCCCCGCCCCTGGCAGAGAATCCCGCGATCCCTGGCAAACCCTACGAGGTCATGGACAGTCAGGAAATAATCCGCATAAGAAAGCTCGCCTATCAAAGACAGCTCGTGGCGCGCCAGCGACCAGACGCGGTCCGGCACACCCTGCGGATAGCGCGATGCAAGCCCCGCGCGCGTGAGCCGGATCAATCGCCCCAGACCATGGCGTAGACTGCGGCCCTGGCGCGGATAGTGGTAACAAAGGTCCTCCAAGGAAAAGCGGCAGGCCTCGGCGACGACCTGTGTCTGCGCAATCCAGGCCTCGGGATAGAGGGTACACAATGCCGGGATATCCCGCAGATGCCGCTCGCCGTTTGGAAACAAGGACCATCCGGCATCCGCCACGGCCGTCTTCAGGCGAATGGCGGTCATGGTATCTTGTAGGGCGCGACGCCCACGCTTATGCATATGTACATCACCGCATGCCACGATCGGCCTACCGAGGCGCATAGACAGGTCCTGTAAGCGTCTCTTGTGGTGGTCATCGATCCCTGTCTTGTGCAATTCGCCGGCAATCCAGAACCGCGCGCCCAGGGTCCGCGCAAGCGCCGACGCCAGAGAATCTCGATCCCCGCTGGCATCGGGGCACCAGAGCACGAGACAATCCGCGAGCGCCCCAATATCGGTGACGCCCAGGTCATAATGGCCCTTGTTCACGCGCCGGCCGTGCGTAATGAGCCCAGAAAGCTCAGCGTAGCCTGATGCACTGTTTACCAACACTACGCACTTCAATCCCTCCCGGACCGTGATCTCGGATCCTACGATCAGATGCAGGCCCCTATCCCTGGCGGCGCGATGGGCGCGCACGATGCCAGACAGGGAGCATTCATCGGTTATGGCAAGCCCCTTATAGGACAAGGCGCAGGCGCGCTCCACGAGCTCCTCCGGGGACGACGCGCCGCGCAGAAAACTGAAATGGCTCAGGCAATGCAGCTCGCTATAAGCGATCATGAAAAATAGCCGTGCAGAAACCACTCACCGCGCGCGCAGCGAAATACCCAAAGAGACTCGTGTCTCGCATTGGTCGCCACAAAATAGTCGCGCACCACAGAACCGTCCCACCAGCCTGTTTCCACCCGCTCGGGGCCGCGCGCAAGGTGCAGAGGGCCATGGAACATCGGTACCCCGCAGGCCACGTTCAGCCTCTCGGGAGGGTCCATGAGCCATACTGGGCGATCGACCAGGGCATGGCCCGACGGCGGCTGCAGACGGCGTGGCGGCCAGGCGGTCTCGCGGCTTGCGCGCTCTGGACGGTGATCCGGGCACAAAGACAGCGCGCGCACCGATTCGTGACCGAGCCGCGCCTGCAACCTGTCCAAAAGCCCGCGAAAATCCTGCTCACGCCATGGCCCATCACGCCACAAGGGCAGACTGGTCTCCGTATGGGCCTCCAGGGGCGACGATATCGTCACCGCGGTTATGGCGGACCCCGGCCGAAAATCCCGCAGCCGCTCCCGTACAAGGCGCATCAGGACCTGTCCATCCCGCTCCGGGCGCGTGAGCGTAAAGGCCTCTATCCGCGGGACCCTGTCCTCACAGGCCATCTCGACCGTAAATCCGGCCACGCGCGATGCCCGGGCCCGCAGCACCATAACCCACTCGCGTATGATCCGCGCCACAGCAAACATCAGGGCCTCGTCCGTAGTCACGGGATGGGCAAGAACCAGCCTGCGCCTAAATCGCGGCGCCGGCGCCCAGTAGTCCTCGATCTCCGGACGCTCCCCCATGAGCCCCTCGAGAAGCCAGACGACCCCCTGGCCGAAGCGGCGGGCCAGGCCCGCGCGCGGCAGATCGAGAAGATCACCAACCTGCGAAAGCCCGAGAGATCGGCAGGCAGCGCGCACCTCCCCCGTCAAGGGCAGCCCCGTAAGCGGCAGGGATCGCGCCGCCCGGCGCCAGGGGTCCTGCTGTGTCCATATGCCACGCACCGCGGAACACGCACACAGCCACGCCATGGCGGCGGTCGGCGCCATGGCGATCTCGAAGGCATATCCCAGATCCTTCAGGCCTTGCGTCACATGGGCCAAGACGAGATGCGGGTCCCCCATGGGGCTTGCCCGATCCGTAAACCGCATCAATACCCCGTCGGCGCGCAAGGCGACGTGAGGGCTAAAACCGTAGGCAAAGGCCGCGAGCCCCTCTAAAAGATCACCCTCGGCAATCCGGTCGCGGGCCCTGAGCGACAGGGATGGACACAAGGCGCAGGCCCGCGCCACAGACAGGCCCGGCGCGAGACCTGCGGCCCGGGCCTGCGCATCGCAGCCGACCAAGACCGTGTCCTCGGTGACTGCAAACGGGGCAGGACGCGCCGCAAACACCTCCAAAGGCAACGCAGTCAGGGCCACAGCCAGCCATAACATGGCAACAACCCAAACTAGGGTACGACGACAAGCGGTGGCGCCGGGCGTCCCGCCTTGCGGACAAAGGTGATACGCAGCCCCCCCGGTACGGACTCTAGAAGGAGGCGCAGGCGCGAGGGCTTGGGCGCGAGACCTGAAGGCAGAAAACAAAAACCCCAGCGCCCCCCTTGGGCCGCGTATCTCTGCAGGGCGCGAAACTCCTGATCACGGATATCGGTAAACCAGCTCACCACGGCCCCGACGGCGGGACTCAAAAGCCCCTGGCCTACCGCCCACAGGGCCTCCTTGTGGGTCCGCGGGCGCACGACAATCAGGTGATCCAAAACCACATCATGGGCGGCGAGCGCCGGGGCATAGGGTCCATAGGGGGGTGCGACCCACATCAGCCGACCTTCGCGACTCAAGGCCGCCAGTGCCGGCAACAGCAGACGCACCTCGCCGATGCCCATCTGCGCGACGCGCAATTCCGTGAGGACCCCAGCCGGCCAACCTCCCCCCTCCAGGCGCCGGTCGAGATCCAAGGAGCCTGTGGGCATAACAGTGGCCTGGGCCGGGGCCACCCCGCGACGCACACCAATCCCCTCCCCGACGCCAGCCCAGGCCATCACGACATACCCTCCAGGCCTTGGCGCAGAACCCCCACCCCGACCCCTTCTATGGCCCAATCCTCATGATCCCGTGGAACGATCGGCTGGTAGTCGGGATTCTCCGGCAACAAGGCAACCCGCCCCGCACGGTATCGCAGACGCTTGACCGTCACCTCGTCATCCCGGCGCGCCACCACGATCTGGCCATCCTGAGCGGCCGGGGTCTTATGGACCGCCAGCAGGTCCCCATCCCGAATCCCGGCATCGCGCATACTCTCGCCGACCACTATCAGGAAATAGTCCGCGCGGGGCCGAAACAGGGCCGGGTCGATCCGATGATAGGCGGTGACATGGGCCTGCGCGAGCAGGGGCTGGCCGGCCGCCACGTGCCCGATCACGGGGATACCCTCTGCGTGTCGATCCGGCAGGCGGATACCGCGCGCGCTACCCGAGGCCAGGATGATCATGCCCTTGCGGGCCAGGGCCCGAACGTGCTCCTCGGCGGCATTGACGGACCGAAAACCCAGGGCGGCGGCGATCTCGGCGCGCGTGGGTGGGCGGCCGGTGGCCTCGATCTGCCCCCGGATCCAGTCCAAGACCTGCTGCTGACGTCCTGTCAGAATTGACATACTGTGAATATATACAGTATTAAGAGGAAAAAAAAGGGGGCGGCAAGACCGCCCCCCTCTGCTATCGCTACATCCCTCTTGGCAACTGCGGATGGGTGCGGTTGTCAGGGACGAGCAGCTTGTTGAGGGCGTTGAGGTAGGCCTTGGCGGAGGCCAGCACGATATCGGTATCGGCGCCGTGGCCATTGACGATGCGCCCCCGGCGCTCGAGACGCACCGTGACCTCGCCCTGGGCATCGGTGCCGCTCGTAATGGCATTGACGGCATAGAGCTGCAGGACGGCGCCGCTTGCGATGACACCCTCAATGGCCCGAAACGCGGCATCGACCGGCCCCCCGCCCTCGGCGCGGGCCTCATAGTCCTTACCGTTCCAGACCAGCCGCACGCTGGCATGGGGCTTTGTGCCGGTGCCCGAGGCGGTCTCCAGCGCCACGAGCTTCACCGACTCGACTGCCTCCAAGGCACCCTCACTCACAAGCGCCTGGAGGTCTTCATCGAAGATCTCGTGCTTTTTGTCGGCGAGATCCTTGAAGCGCTCAAAGGCCTGATTCAAGGTCGCATCGTCCTTCAAGGCGATGCCGATCTCGGCAAGCCGCGCGCGAAAGGCGTTACGCCCGGAGTGCTTGCCAAGCACCATGCGGTTTGCAGTCCAGCCCACATCCTCGGCGCGCATGATCTCATAGGTCTCGCGGTTCTTGATGACGCCATCTTGATGAATGCCGGCCTCGTGGGCAAAGGCATTCGCGCCCACGATGGCCTTGTTGGGCTGCACGGCAAAGCCCGTAATAGTCGATACCAGGCGGCTCGCGGCGACGATGTGCGGGGTGTCGATGCGCGTGCTGCAGCCAAACACATCCTGGCGGGTGCGCACGGCCATGACGATCTCCTCCAAGGCGGCATTGCCGGCCCGCTCCCCGAGCCCATTGATCGTGCATTCGACCTGGCGGGCGCCGTACTGCACGGCCGCCAGGGAATTGGCGACCGCCAACCCCAGGTCATTGTGGCAATGCACTGAGAACACCGCCTGATCGGCGTTCGGGATGCGATTTCTGAGCATCCCGATGAGCTCTCCGAACTGCGCGGGGACACTGTAGCCGACGGTATCCGGGACATTGACGGTGCGCGCGCCGGCGGCGATCACCGCCTCCATGACCCGGCACAAAAAGTCCGGATCCGAGCGGCCGGCATCCTCCGCCGAGAACTCCACGTCATCCGTGAATTGCCGGGCATGACGCACCGCCTTGACCGCGGCCTCGAGCACGGCCTCGGGGCTCATGCGCAGCTTTTCGCGCATATGAATCGGCGAGGTTGCAATAAAGGTATGAATGCGCCCGGCGCGCGCGGGCTTCAGCGCCTCCGCGGCGCGCTCTATGTCCTTGTTCAAGGCGCGCGCGAGCCCACACACGCGGCTGTCCGTAATCGCCTCGGCAACCGCCTTGACGGCCTTGAAGTCATCCGGACTTGCGATCGGGAACCCGGCCTCGATCACATCGACCCGCAGGCGCTCGAGGGCACGTGCAATACGCACCTTCTCCTCGCAGGTCATGGACGCCCCGGGGCTCTGCTCCCCATCGCGCAATGTGGTATCGAACACCAAAAGTTGATCGGCCATAACCCTCTCGCCTACGCCAATCGGCGCCGTCCGCGCCGTTTCTGCCCTGGTCGCCCGGACTCTAGCCAAAATCCCGGGCGAAGTCTATTGAGCGCCTGCGCGGCACGATCATGCCCGGCGGCATGGACACTCTGCCGTCCGCGCGCCTGCCGATGCGTCCCCGGTCCGCGGCCCGCTCCTCGCGCCCCGCGCGGATCGCGCCTGGGCACTCACCCGGCCTTGACCGCGGGCTTGGTATGACGAAACACAAACGCAAGGGGCATGCATGCGAAGAACGGAAACCCCATGAACCGGAAGTCATCGATGGAGGCGGGCATCTGCGCCTCGCGCCGCACCACGGCATGGCGTGGTTCCGGGAGATCGCCATGCGGCCCATCACCATGCCGCAGCGACACGCTGAGGGTCGCAAGACCCCAGACCTCCGCGAACGCCGCGCCGGCGACCCCTAAGACGACCGCCCGGAAATTGGCCGCGCCTGACAGCTCGCGGTCTTTCAGGGCCTACGACACAGGTTATGGCGCGCGGGACATATCAGCCCGCGTCCGCGCGAGCCCGCGGGGTGAGGACACCGACCCGAGCCCCGGCCAGTCCCCCAAAGAATCGCGATCAGGACCCGCACTGGGCCCGCGGTCGTATCCCAAGAGCGGTCTCAGAAGAGAAGGGCGCAATGCGCCTTCTTGCCCGCCGAACGGGAACGTCTCAGGCCCGCGGCGACCCTTCATGGCCATCATCGACCCTGCGCCTCGCCAGAAAACGGCGATAGCGGCGCGCCAGCGAACCGATAGGTCCCGACAACGCGTAGCAGGAAAACAGTCCAAACAGCACGCGTGCGGGATCAAGAGAAATCAGCACGAAGATCAGGACAACGGCCAAGACCGCGATAAAAGGCACCCGCCCTTTCAGATCGATATGCTTGAAGCTATGGTAACGAATATTGCTGACCATGGCGGCCCCGATCAGGACAGTGACCGTGAGGGCCAATGCGCGCAACCAAAGCGGCGGCACGCCATGACCCTGCAGGATCCACACCAGGCCTGTGACCACCGCCGCAGCAGCCGGGCTCGGCAGCCCATGGAATGAAAGGCGCCGGTCGGTATCGACCTGAACATTAAAGCGCGCCAAGCGCAGGGCAGCTGCCGCCGAGTAGATAAAGGCCGCCAGCCAACCGAGCTTGCCGAACCCCGAAAGACCCCATTCATAGATGACAAGCGCCGGCGCGATTCCAAACGACACCATATCCGACAGGCTGTCGTACTGTGCCCCGAAATCGCTCTCGGTATGCGTCCAGCGCGCTACGCGCCCATCCAGTCCGTCCATGACCATGGCCACAAATACCGCCACTGCGGCGTGCCAGAACTCGCCCTTCATGGCCTGCACAATGGCGTAGAAACCGGCGAACAAGGCAGCCGTCGTGAACAGGTTCGGCAGGATATAAATGCCTTTGCGCTTGTCTTCCATCACCGTACCCCCTACTGAACACGCGGGTCCGGACCCGCGAGACGGGCCAGGATTTGCGATCCGGCCTTCACCTTGTCGCCCAACGCAACCTCAGGGTGCGCGCTTGGCGGCAGATAGACATCGACACGCGAGCCAAAGCGGATGAATCCATAACGCCGTCCGCGCTCCACGACCTCGCCCTCGCCGACGTAACAGAGAATGCGCCGCGCGATCAGGCCCGCGACCTGCACCACCACCACGTCGTCTCCGCCTGCCGTCGTAATCCACAGGGCGTTGCGCTCATTATGCTCCGAGGCCTTGTCGAGCGCGGCATTTACAAAACGCCCGGGGTTATACCACCGGCGGCGAACCCGTCCGGCGACAGGCAGGCGATTGGAATGAACATTGAAGACATTCATGAAGATGCTGCATTTGATCGCCGCGCGCTTGAGATAGGGATCCTCGACCGGGCCCACCGCGATGACGCGGCCATCGGCCGGACATAAAACAGCGTCCTCGCCCTCGGCCAGGACGCGGCGCGGATCACGAAAAAACTGCAGCACGAAAATCGCAAAAAGCCACAGGGGCGCCGCTACAAAGATGCCCCATAAGCCCGTGGCGAGCACGGCAGCCGCCACCGCGAGCGTGATATGGCCCCACCCTTCGCGCGCCACAAGAGGGGGCGATACCGCCCCCTCCCGGACTGTCTGCGGTAACGGCGTACTCAATTTTTCTCTTTGTCGACGATCTTGTTCGCCCGAATCCATGGCATCATGCCGCGCAGGCGTTCACCGACCGCTTCAATCGGATGCTGGGCCGCCTTGGCGCGCAACTCCGGAAAGCGCTTGCCGCCGGTCTCATTCTCGGCGACCCATTCGCGCGCGAACTGGCCCGACTGAATCTCGCCTAGAATCCGCTTCATCTCGGCCTTGGTGGCCTCATTGACGATCCGCGGTCCGCGCGTGAGATCGCCATACTCAGCGGTATTCGATATCGAATACCGCATGTTGGCAATACCCCCTTCATACATGAGGTCCACGATCAGCTTCAATTCATGCAGACATTCGAAATAGGCCATCTCCGGGGCATAGCCCGCCTCGGTCAGGGTCTCGAAACCGGCCTGCACGAGCGAGGTCACACCACCACACAGCACGGCCTGCTCTCCGAATAGATCGGTCTCGGTCTCCTCCTTGAAGGTCGTGGCAATGACACCCGCACGCGCGCCGCCGATTGCCGCGGCATAGGAAAGCGCCAGCGCCTGGCCGTGGCCGGAGGCATCCTGGCTTACCGCAATGAGGCACGGCACGCCGCCCTTCTGCGTGAAAGTGGATCGGACCAGATGGCCCGGCCCCTTGGGGGCTATCATGATGACATCCATGTCCGGGCGGGGCTTGATGCGCCCGAAATGGATGCTGAACCCATGCGCGAACGCCAGCGCCACGCCCTTTTTGAGGTGCGGCTCCATCTTCTCATAAATGCCGGCCTGCAACTCGTCGGGGGCGAGGATCATGACCACATCGGCATCCTTGACCGCCTCTTCGACGGATTTCACGGTAAGGCCCGCGCGCACGGCCTTGGCGGCCGAGGCCGAGCCCGCGCGCAACCCCACCACCACATCGACCCCGGAATCCTTGAGGTTGTTCGCATGCGCATGGCCCTGCGAACCGTAACCTATGATCGCCACCTTCTTCTTGCGAATAAGGCTTAGGTCGGCGTCTTTTTCATAATACACTTGCATGCGATGTCCTTAGCTCGGCCAGGCCGGGCCATGATGAGGTTGAAAGATTCACGGCGCGTCGGGAATACAGGCGCCACTGCCGCGCGCGATGCCGATCACTCCGGACCGCACCACCTCGAGGATTCGCCGCGGCTGCAAGACCGATATGAAGGCATCGAGCTTGCTACCGTCACCGGTCAGCTCGATAGTGTAGGCGCGATCCGTCACGTCTATTATACGTCCCCGAAAAATGTCGGACAGGCGCTTGATCTCGTCACGCTCACTGCCCTCAGCGCACACCTTGACAAGCAGCATCTCGCGCTCGATGCGCTCATTATCCGTCAAATCGACGAGCTTCACCACGTCGACGAGCTTGTTCAACTGCTTGCGGATCTGGTCTACCACGCCCTCGGATCCGCTCGTGACAAGCGTCATGCGCGACAGGCTTGGGTCCTCCGTCGGCGCCACCGTGAGCGACGCGATATTGTAGCCACGCGCCGAAAACAGTCCCGCGACACGCGACAAAGCGCCCGCCTCGTTCTCCAGGAGTATAGAAATAATGTGGCGCATCAGGCGAGTTCGCGATCTGTCGCCAGATGCATCTCGTGGTGGCCGGCTCCTGCCGCTATCATGGGATAGACGTTCTCCGTCTGGTCAGTGATAAAATCGAGGAACACAAGCCGGTCGCGCTGACCAAGCGCTTCCTTCAAGGCTGCTTCTACATCATGAGGCTTGTCGATGCGCACGCCCGCGTGCCCGTAACTCTCAGCGAGCTTCACGAAGTCCGGCAAGGCCTCCAGATAGGAATGCGAATAACGGCTCTGGTAGAAGAATTCCTGCCATTGGCGCACCATGCCCATATAGCGGTTGTTCAGGTTAACGATCTTCAACGGCAAATCGTACTGCTTGCAGGTCGACAACTCCTGTATGCACATCTGTATGCTGGCCTCGCCGGTGACGCAGGCGACCGTGGCATCGGGATGCGCAAGCTGCACGCCGATGGCCGCCGGCAATCCGAAGCCCATGGTGCCAAGCCCCCCGGAATTGATCCACCGACGCGGCTTGTCGAACTTATAGAACTGTGCCGCCCACATCTGATGCTGACCCACATCCGAGGTAATGAAGGCATCGCCGCGCGTAAGCCGATAGAGGGTCTCCAGCACGAATTGGGGCTTTATGACCTCGGTATTCGCGCGGTCATACTGAAGGCATTGGCGCGCGCGCCATTCGTCGATCTTGCGCCACCAGGCATCCAGCGCCGCCTTGTCGAGACGCCTGCCCGCAGCCTTCAGGGCGGCGAGCAGATCGCGCATCGCAAGACCTGCCTCGGCCACGATCGCTATCTCGACTGCGACATTCTTCTGAATGGAGGCCGGATCGACATCGATATGGATGATATGCGCATTGGGACAGAACTTGTCCAGATCGCCCGTCACCCGATCATCGAAGCGCGCCCCGACCGCGAGCAGCACATCGCACTCATGCATGCTCATATTGGCTTCGTAGGTCCCGTGCATGCCGAGCATGCCCACAAACAGCGGGTCGGTCCCCGGAAAAGCGCCCAGCCCCATCAAGGTATTCGTGCACGGGGCGCCGAGCCAATGAACGAGTTCGGTGAGCTCGGAGGCGGCGTTGCCGAGCACGACCCCGCCGCCGGCATAGACCATGGGACGCCGGGCCTGCAAAAGCAGATCCGCGGCCCGGCGAATCGCGGCCGGATCGGCCTCGCGCGGGGGCTTGTATGAGCGCAGCGCGGGGTCCTTGGGAAAAACATATGAGGTCTTGTGGGCGGTGATGTCCTTGGGAATATCCACGACCACAGGCCCCGGGCGTCCGGTAGTGGCCACGTGAAATGCCTTGCGTATGATGGGTGCAAGGTCGCGGACATCCTTCACCATGAAGTTATGCTTGACGCACGGCCGGGTAATACCGATCGCGTCGACCTCCTGAAAGGCGTCATCCCCGATGAGGTGCGTCATGACCTGGCCGGTAAAGACCACAAGCGGGATAGAGTCCATATAGGCAGTGGCGATCCCGGTCAGGGCATTGGTGGCGCCCGGACCCGAGGTCACGAGCACGACTCCGGGCTTGCCCGTCGAGCGCGCGTACCCATCGGCGGCGTGCGCCGCGCCCTGCTCGTGGCGCACGAGGATGTGCTTGATCTCTTCTTGCTTATAGAGGGCGTCGTAGATGTGCAAAACCGCGCCGCCCGGATAGCCGAAAAGATACTCGACGCCTTCATCGTGAAGGCAACGAACGAAAATCTCTGCCCCCGTAAGCTCCAAAACGATGTCACCCCGCAACTTTTGGCCTTTTTCGAACCCCTGATTGTCGGATAAGGAGCGCCAGCGGTCAAGGCCTTGGGATACGGACGCGCCAATTTCTCCCCGTGAAGCGCGATGGGGGACCGGGACGGGAAAACGCCCGGTGCCGGGGCCCTGGGTGCCCTATCTCGGGTACCGGATACCGGGGACTCGGGCCAGAATGCCTGTGAGGGCTTGCCCCGGGGCGTTCGCCACCGAATCCGACACGGCGATGCATGAGCCCCAGGCAGGTGGGGGCATCCCGAACGGGCGCACCATCGGCAGGACCCGCCACACCGTAAGCGGGCACATCGGGTCCGCAGACGTGTGGCCCCTGTCTGGGGCACGATTGGAAAACGGGGATCGTGGATAGCACGCTAAAGCAGGCGGCATCACCCCAGCCGACCCCGCGACCTCGAACGCGCGGAGCGGCTGTTTGCGTGCCAGGGGCCTTCGGGGTGTCCTCTGGGCGTTGTCGCGTGGTGATCCCTGGAGGCCACGAATCGGCGCATCCGGCTCGGGGTGGCCAACGTCCACCATACAAGACGGCGAAAGCCCGGGGGAATGCCGGTCATTCCGCCGCGAAAGGCGCGCCTCACACCATAGCCGAATCGGCTTGGCGGGGGCCGCTTATGTGTCGCGAATAACCGGGCACGACATGACCGGTCGCCCGCCTTTTAAGCCCGGCGCCAGACCGTCCCTGTCGGGGTATCCTCGAGTACGATGCCGCGCGCCTTCAGCTCGTCGCGCAAGGCATCGGACCGCGCCCACTGCCGCTCGCGCCGCGCCTGATTACGCTGGGCCACTAAGGCCTCGATCTCTTCATGGTCCCCGCCGCCCTGCAGGAACGCAGCCGGCGGCCGCGACAGGAGCCCGAGCGTGCCCGCGAGCAGCCTTAAGGTGGCGCCCAGCCGCCCGACCGCAGGGATATCTTTCTGTTCACGCGCGCGCTGCATGGCATGCCCGATCTCGAAGAGCACCGCGAGCGCCCCGGGGGTATTGAAATCGTCGTCCATCGCCGCATGGAACTTGCGTGCGTAATCGCCCTCGGCCTCCGCGACCCCCTCAGGCGCATCCTTTAACGCCTGATAGAGCCGGGTCAATGCCTCCCGGGATTGCGCGATCGCTTCATCGTCGTAGTTCAAGGGGCTGCGGTAGTGACTGGTGAGGAGAAAATAGCGAAGCACCTCGCCGTCGAACACCGCCAGAAGATCGCGCAGTGTGCGGAAATTCCCCAGGGACTTGGCCATCTTCTCGCCATGGGTGCGCACAAAACCGACATGCATCCAGGTATTGGCCAATGTCACATCACTGGCCGCCTCGCTCTGGGCGATCTCGTTTTCGTGATGCGGAAAGGTAAGGTCCATTCCGCCGCCGTGGATATCGAAGTGCTCGCCCAGGCAGTGTGCCGCCATCGCCGAGCACTCGATGTGCCATCCCGGCCGGCCCGGCCCAAACGGCGAGGGCCATGAAGGCTCATGGGCCCGCGCCGACTTCCAGAGCACGAAATCCAGTGGGTCATCCTTGGCCTCATCGGCCTCAACCCGCGCGCCGACCTTCAGGTCATCGAGGGTGCGTCCCGACAGCCTCCCGTAGCGGGGAAAGCGACGCACATGGAAATAGACGTCGCCATTACGTCCTTGATAGGCATAATCCTTGGCCACCAGTCTCTCGATCATCGCGGTCATATGATCGATGTAGCGGGTGGCACGCGGCTCGTGATCCGGAGGCGCCACAAACAGCGCCGCCGCGTCTTCGGTCATCGCGGCGATGGTGCGCTCGGTCAAGGCCGTGATGTCCTCCCCATTTTCTTTTGCGCGATTTATGATCTTGTCGTCGATATCGGTGATATTGCGCACGTAGGTGACGCGGTAACCGAGATAGCGCAGATAACGCACCACCGTGTCGAACACCACGAAGACGCGCCCATGGCCGAGGTGGCATCGATCATACACCGTAACCCCGCAGACATAGATCCGCACATGGCCCGGTTCCAGGGGTGTAAACGCGTCCTTGGCGCGCGTCATGGTGTTATAGATCTTTAGCATCGGCGTTTCCATATTCCAACAGGCGCTGCGCCACAAGGGTGCGCGGCATGAGCGCCAGTATATCCTTGAGTTCCGGCCCCGCGATCCGCCCGGTCAGGGCCGCGCGCAGGCCATGAAAAAGAGGCCGGCCGGCATAGCCCGCCGCCTTCAGGGCCGCCGGCAGATCGCTTGGCGCACCGCCTTCCTTGAGATGCGCGCAGGCCGCCCGAAAGAACTGTGCGCCCACCGCCGCGACCGCCGCACGCGCTTCATCATCCAAGACCAGGCGGCCACCATACACGATCTGCGCCCAGCGCCGGAAATCCTCCGGGAACAGGGCATTGGGACGGACGGCCTCCACGAACCGCTGGCGATCGGCCTCAGGGACACAATCCGCGACCCACGCGAGCCATTCGGCGACCGGGGTCTGGGCCATCGCCAGACGCTGCCAATGGAGCAGCTGTTCCCGGTCGTAATGCGCCGGCGCATGCCCGATCCGCCGGCTATCGAAGGCCTTGGCAAGGGCTGCGATCGGCAAAAGCTGATCGGACCCCACCACCGCGCCCAGCCGCGCCAGGTAATTGATGACGGCAAGCGGCAGAAAGCCCTCCTTGCGCAAGGCCGCGAGACTCCCGGAGCCGTCGCGCTTTGATAGCGGCACGCCGTCTGCACCCAGTACCAGCGGCAGATGGCCATATTCCGGGACCGGCAGCCCCAATGCGCGCAATATCAGGATCTGGCGCGGGGTATTGGCCAGATGATCCTCGCCACGCAACACCAGGGTCACGCCTGACAAGGCATCGTCCAGGGCATTGGCAAAAAAGAACATCGCCTCGCCATTGGCGCGGCGCACGATGAAATCCCCGAGCAGGGTCGTGGCGACGCGCTGTGGCCCGCGCACGATATCATGAAACCCGACCTCCTCCCCCTCCGTGACACGGAAACGCCACACAGGGGTCTCGCCGGCGGCGATCCGGCCCTGGGCGACCTCTGGGCGGATCACCGCGCAGCGGCCCAAATAGCGCGGGGGCAGACCCTGAGCGCGCAGCCGCGCGCGCTCGGCGCCGAGCTCGGCTTGCGTGCAAAAACACGGGTAGGCGCGGCCCATTCCCTCCAATCTCTTCAGGTAATCATTATAGATGGCGGCACGTTGCGACTGGCGAAGGACCGCCGCCTCATCCATGTAGGCCCCGAACCCGAGCCATCTGAGATCGGCCCGCAGGGCCTCCTCAAATACGGGACTTACGCGCTCGCGGTCGCTATCTTCGATACGCAGCAGGAAGCGGCCATCGGGCAGGGCGGCAAGCAGGCTAAAGAGCGCGGTGCGCACGTTACCGAGGTGCAAGAGCCCGCTTGGGCTCGGGGCGAAACGGGTCGTAGGGGCACTCATCCCTCCATGATAGCGCGTCATTGCCCTGGCCCGCCAAGTCGGCGACAATGCGCCAAACTTCACAGAGGATACCCCGATGGTGCACGTCGAAACCAATCAAGGCGTCATTGTGCTCGACCTCAGTGCCGACAAGGCGCCAAAGACCGTCGCCAACTTCCTGGCCTATGCCCGCGAGGGATTCTTCACGAACACCATCTTCCATCGGGTCATAGACGGCTTCATGATCCAAGGGGGCGGTTTCGAGCCCGGCATGCGCCAAAAACCCACCCGGCCACCGATCGACAACGAGGCCAGCAACGGGCTGCGCAACGCGCGCGGCACCATCGCCATGGCGCGTACCAGCGACCCCCACTCGGCGACAAGCCAGTTTTTCATCAACGTCGCCGATAACGACTTCCTGAACTTCACCGCCCCGACCCCGACCGGATGGGGGTATTGCGTCTTCGGGCGGGTGACCCAGGGCATGGATGTCGTCGATACCATCAAGGGCACCGCGACCACCAGCCGCAGCGGACATCAGGACGTGCCGGTAAACGACATCATCATAACCGGCGTACGCATCGATTAGACGCGTGAAGGCGCAGGCATTCATCGCCGATCTGCACCTGACGGCGCAACGGCCGCAGGCGATCGCGCTCTTTTGCGACTTCCTGGCGCAGGCAGAGGGCCGGCTCGACCACCTGTACATCCTCGGGGATCTCTTCGAGTACTGGGCGGGAGACGATGGCGCAGACGAGGCCGAGTTCGCGCCCGTGGTGGCGGCCTTGCGTGCGGCCACCAGGGACGGGCTTGCCATCAGCGTCCTGCATGGCAATCGCGACTTCCTGCTGGGGGCGCGGTTTGCTGAGCTGACCGGCTGCCGCCTGCTAGAGGACCCGCATGAACTCACCCTGTTCGGGACCCGGACCCTCATAAGCCATGGCGATGCGTTGTGCACGGATGATCACGAATACCAGGCCATGCGAAAGCAATTCCGTGACCCGCACTGGCAACGCCAAGTCCTGGCCCGGCCGCTCGCCGAGCGCATCGCCATGGCCCGCGCCTTGCGCCAGGAGAGCGGCCGGGCGACGCCGGCCAAGGACGCGGCGGCGCTTGACGTCAATACCGCGGCGGCCAGCGCGCTGCTCGATCGTCACGGCCTGCGCCTCCTGATTCACGGTCACACCCATAGGCCAGGGGAGTACCCCGTGCCAACCGCCGGCGGGCCGGCGGTGCGTATCGTGGTGGGGGATTGGTATGAGGGCTCGAGCGTCCTCATCGCAGGGCCCGCGGGCCACACCTTAGCTGCCGTTACGGATTTGTCCCGGACTATAGAGAACGTAATGCGCAGGTAGGGTAAAGAGGCTTGGTTTCACCAGGACATCCTTCTTGTAACCGACAAGGACCTTCTCATTTTCGTTATAATCGAGAACGCGCACCGGGAAGCCATAGGCGTATTCCCGTGCCGGGTCGAATACGTTGTCGGCAAGATCACAGGGCGTTGTCAGTCCCGGCGGCGTATTGGCGACGGTCCGTGCCTGCTCTCCGGCAAGCGTATATGCGTAGGCCTTGAGGGCTGATACCGCACCCGGCAAAAGGCCCTTGGCAGCGAGAATGTAGTAGCACTGATGATTATTTGTGTAGAGCCGGTAACTGCGCAGCTTATGACCCTTGAAATGACCCTTGGCAAGCCCCCTCTTGGCTGTCTCGCGCAGATTTGCCGGTCGTGCCAGGGTGATGATGTGGCGGCGGATGACCAGAATAGTATGGTCGCCGTGGTCGACGCTGTAGATTATGCCCTGCTTGCGATTGAACAAGATGTAGTTACCGGTCCCGGTATCCGGATCGATCCGCACATAGTGGCGATTGAAGATGATGCGCGTCGGAAACGGCGGACCACCCAATTCGCGCTCCCTCATCGTAAGAATGGTAGCGTGCGGTCCGCCTCGCCCGCAGGACGCGAGCGTCATGATAAGCGCCCCCAGCGCAAGCCGTGCTAGTCCCTGGCAAACCTTCACCGCACCCCCTCCAAAGCCGCGACCGCCTGTAATCCGGTCTTAAGATCGGCGAGCAGGTCCTCGCGATCTTCAAGACCTATGGAAAGACGAATCAAACCATCCTCTACACCCCCTGCGCGCCGTGCCTCAGGTGTCAGTCGGCCGTGAGTGGTGGTCGCCGGATGGGTTACCGTGGTCTTCGTATCGCCGAGGTTCGCCGTCCGCGACAACAACCGACAGCCATTGACGAACGCGAATGCCCGGCGGGCATCACCGTCTTTGAGGGTAAACGATACGACCCCGCCACCGGCCGACTGCTGGGCACGCGCCAGATCATACTGAGGGTGATTCGTCAGGTAGGGGTAGTATACATGGTCGACGCCAGGCTGCTGCGTAAGCCACTTGGCAACGGCTAGGGCCGTCTCGCTATGTGCCTTCATGCGCAAGGACAAGGTCTCCAGACCCTTGAGGAAGATCCAGGCGTTGAACGGACTCATGATGGGACCTGCGGTCCGCACGAACGGAAATATCTCGCCTGTCACGATCTGTTCTTGGCCTACGATCGCTCCGCCCAGGGCGCGCCCCTGGCCATCGATATACTTGGTCGCCGAATGCACGACCAGATCCGCGCCCAGCGCAAGCGGCCTTTGCAAGGCCGGCGTGCAGAATGTGTTGTCGACGACGAGCTTAGCACCATAACGGTGGGCAACCCCGGCCAAGGCTGCGAGGTCGCCCAGTACGCACAAGGGGTTGGATGGCGTCTCAAGAAACAGCAGCCGCGTACGGTCCGTACACGCGCTCTCCCAGGCCGACACATTATCGAGGGCGACAAAACTCGTGCTCACGCCAAAACGCCCGAGCATCTGGAACAGGGCTACAGACGGGCCAAAGACGCTTTGCGAAACGACGACATGGTCCCCGGCCTTCAAGAGCGCCATGCACACGGACAAGATCGCGGCCATCCCCGATGCCGTCGCCAGCGCCCGCTCGCCGCCCTCCAGGACCGCCAGCCGTTCCTCGAAGATGCGCACGGTCGGATTGCCCGTGCGTGAATAGATGTTGCCCTCGCTGCGTCCCGCAAAGCGATCCGCGGCCTGCTCGGCATCATCAAAGACGTAGCTCGATGTAAGAAACAAGGGCTCGCTATGCTCGCCTTCATGGGTCCGGTGGTGACCGGTATGAATCGCGAGCGTGTCCATTCGACCCTTCAAGTGGTCATCCATTCGCCACCCCCTCGTCTTTCGGCTAATCGCTAGTAGTACGTGTGAAGTTCTGTCGATACGAGATCGTTCATGGGGCTTGCGCACTTCGCCGCGTCGCCTCGCATGTGTTCAACGTGCTCCAGATAGCGTTTATCGACATCGCCCGTCACATACACTCCGTCGAAACATGAGGTGTCAAAACGCGTGATGCGCGGATTGCCTTCGCGCGCGGCCTCGACGAGATCCTCTAGATCCTGATAGATAACCCGGTCGGCGCCTATGGCGACTGCCACCTCCTCTGTGGTGCGGCCAGTGGCAATAAACTCCTGGGCCGAGGGCATATCGATGCCATAGACATTGGGATAGCGGACAGGCGGCGCGGCCGAGGCGAAATAGACTTTATTTGCGCCCGCATCACGCGCCATCTGAATAATCTGCATCGAGGTCGTGCCGCGCACGATGGAATCGTCGACCAGCATGACATTCTTGCCGCGGAATTCGAGATCGATGGCATTTAACTTCTGGCGCACCGACCGGCGCCGCTGCGCCTGGCCCGGCATGATGAACGTCCGCCCGATATAGCGGTTCTTGATGAAGCCCTCGCGATATTTCACGTCGAGCTCCTTGGCCATCTCCAGAGCCGCCGCACGGCTGGTATCGGGAATCGGAATAATGACGTCGATGTCATGCGAAGGCCACTCGCGCAATAATTTGCGCGCCAGCCGCTCACCCATGCGCAGCCTGGCCTTGTAGACGCTGATCCCGTCCATGATCGAGTCCGGACGCGCCATATACACATGCTCGAATATGCACGGGGTATAGTGGGGATCATCGGCGCACTGGCGCATGGATAAGTCCCCTTCCATGTCCACGAACAGGGCCTCCCCGGGCTGGACATCGCGCACCAGGCCATAGCCTAGGACATCGAGCGCGACGCTTTCCGAGGCAAACATATGCTCGGGCCCTTCGTCGGTATCGCGCCGGCCATAGACAAGCGGCCTGATCCCCCAGGGGTCCCGGAACGCGACGATCCCGAAACCGGAGATCATGATCACGGCCGCGTAGGCACCGCGTACGCGCCTGTGAACCGCGGCAATGGCTCGGAAGATATGCTCGGGCATGAGGCTCACGCCGCCTACCTTCTGCATCTCATGGGCGAAGACGTTTAGCAGGACCTCGGAGTCCGAGTCGGTATTGATGTGGCGCTGATCCTCGCGAAACAGCTCATCACGCAGCTCTGCGGCATTCGTGAGATTGCCGTTATGCGCTATGGCAAGACCAAACGGCGAGTTGACGTAAAACGGCTGGGCCTCGGCCGAGGATGCGCAGCCGGCGGTCGGGTAACGCACATGCCCGATCCCCATGACCCCACGCAGCGCCATCATATGGGATGTCTGAAAGACGTCGCGCACGAGGCCGTTGTCCTTGCGCATATAGACGCGCTTGCCGTCGCTCGTAATGATTCCCGCCGCATCCTGGCCGCGGTGCTGGAGGACGATAAGGCCGTCGTAAAGGGCCTGATTGACCGGGCCCTTTGCCAATATCCCGACTATCCCACACATGATCGCGACCCCTCGGGGAACGCTGAAAAGCGGCCTAGTTTAGCCATAGCGGAGGCTGCGGGCAACGTCTGCAGGCAGCCAGTGGGCCATATAAAGGGCCACTCCCTGGAAATACCCCACAAACAGCGACCCGCGCCAGCTGGGATAACCCGGGAATGGCGTAAGGCCGGCGAGCAACACCATGAGAACGATGACCAAGGCCCCCTTCACAAATCCGACGGCACCCCCCAACAGGCGATCCACGGCCCGTGAACTGACCTTGAACCAGGCCTCGCGAATGAAGTGGGACACGATCACCAAGATCACGAACGTGACGAAAAAGAACAAAAAAAACACCAGCACCGAGCGCAGGTTCGCATCTTTCACGTGACCTGCGAACCAACCCGTAAAATCCCCCGAGAAGAGCCAAGCCACGAGAAAGCTCAAGACCCAGGTCAGGAACGACAGGACCTCGCTTATGAAACCCCGCAATACGCCCACCAGCACGAATAGGCCGATGACCAGAACGATAACGATATCCACCCAGCTCATCGCGCTGCCGTCCCCTCCTCGATCACAAACCCTTGAATGCCGTTACGCCGCCGCACCCTCTGCTGCACAGTCCGCGCCTGGCCCTTGCCATAGGGGCCCAGCACTACAATCACCCCGCGACTCTGAGCAAGCCGCGCGAGCTTGACGTGCGCCGGCAGGCCCTGTTCCTTGAGCTTATGCGCGAAGGCGATGCCATAGGCGGCATTCACATAGGCCCCGACCTGCACATACCATTCAGGGACAACGGGGCTCTGCGCAGGGGGCGTTGCTGGTGCCACCGAGACCGGGGCCGGCGGCGTGGGTGCAGGCGCAGGTTTGGGGGCCGGGGCCACGGCCATCGGCGGCGCGGGCTTGGCCCCAACCGACGCCGGGACCCCCACCATGACCGCCTGGACACCGTGGGTGGCGCGGCGCACCGTCAGTATTTCGCGGCCAGTCGCCGACGATGGCGGCCGCCGGAGCAGTATCGGCAGGACCACCACCGCCACGGTCACGAGAATGGCGGCACCCACAATCCTGCGCTTGGCATCAAACGACCCTTCCTCCACCGCCTCCTCCCGGGCCCTGCACATGAGCCAGTATAGCACCGACCGTCTTAAACGACCCAAAAACGACGATCCGGTCGTCAGGCCCGGCACATCCGATGGCCGTGGCAAAGGCATCCACCGGGTCTCCGTAGAGCCCGCGGGGCCTTAACCCGATACCCCGCAGCGCGCCTTCCAGCAATGCCGCATCGGCCCCCCGCGGATCGTCCAGGGACGCCAGAAACCAGTCGTCGAACGACCCCCGAAGGGCCGCGAAGACCTCACCGACGGGCTTGTCTTTCAACATACCGACGACCCCCAGGGTGCGCCCCGTCACGCGCTGTTCACGCAAGGTCTGCGCGAGCGTGCGCGCGGCCTCCGCATTGTGGGCGACATCAAGTACGACCCGCGGCCCCGGTCCCGGCAGGGTCTGAAAACGCCCGGCCAGGCGCACGGCCTGCAATCCCGTACGCAGATCCTGAGCAGTCAGGGTAAGCCCTGGCAAGGCCTCGGCCGCGGCAAGCGCGCACGAGGCATTGGCGAGTTGATAACCGCCGCGCAGGGCCGGATAGGGCAGGTCCCGGGTGCCGGCACCACTGACGAAGCGCCACGCGCCCGGGCGGGCCTCATACCGGAAGTCACGGCCCGCGATCAGGGCGCGCGCGCCCATGCGCCGCGCCTCGTGCCACACCGAGTCCGACACATCAAAACCCACGACCGCCGGGCGCCCGCCGCGAAAGATCCCCGCCTTCTCGCGCCCTATCGTCTCGCGATCCGGACCCAGCCAATCCTTGTGGTCCGTGCCCACCGACACGACCACGGCAACATCCGCGTCGATGATGTTGACCGCATCGAGGCGCCCGCCTAGGCCCACCTCGAGAATCGCGATATCGACGCCGGTGCGGGTAAAGAGCCAAATCGCAGCGAGCGTGCCAAACTCGAAATAGGTAAGCGATGTCGTCCCGCGCGCCTCTTCGACGGCTGCAAACGCCTGGCACAAGGCCTCGTCGGTCGCTTCCTCGGCATTGATGCGCACCCGCTCGTTGTAGCGCATCAAGTGTGGCGAGAAATACGCCCCGGTCCGGTAGCCCGCGGCCCGATAGAGGGACTCGAGAATGGCCGCAGTCGAACCCTTCCCATTGGTCCCGCCGACGGTAATGACCGGGCAGGACAGGGGCGTCATCCGCTCATAGACCGCGCGCACGCGACCTAGCCCGAGATCGATGCCGCGAAAGTGGAGGCTGTCTATGTAGACCAGCCATTCTTGAAGGGTTTCGTGATTCAGATGTCTTTTTGCAACACGCTGATAGTGCCGGCCACAAGCGGCCTGTTGGTGGTCAACGACAGCAATCGGGCGATGGTCTCGCGCAGCTTGTGGCGGTGCACGATCATGTCGATCGCGCCGTGCTCGAGCAGGAACTCCGATCTCTGGAAACCCTCCGGCAAGGTCTCGCGCACGGTCTGCTCGATCACGCGCGGGCCCGCAAAACCGATCAGGGCCTTGGGCTCTCCTATGATCACATCCCCCAGCATGGCGAAACTCGCCGATACCCCACCCATCGTCGGGTCGGTCAGCACTGAGATGAAGGGTAGCCCCTGATCGGCCATGCACGTGAGCGCAGCCGAGGTCTTGGCCATCTGCATGAGCGACGTTAGGCCCTCCTGCATACGCGCGCCGCCGCTCGCCGAAAAGCAGACAAAAGGCAGCCGCTCCGTAAGACAGACGTCCACGCCGCGCACAAAACGCTCGCCGACCACCGAGCCCATGGAGCCGCCCATGAAGGCAAACTCGAAGGCCGCGACGACCAGGGGCAGCCCCTGCAACCGCCCCTTTTGCACGATGAGCGCATCGCGCTCCCCGGTGGTCTGTGCCGCTTCGGCCAGACGATCCTTATAGCGCTTGCTGTCCTTGAACTTGAGGAAATCCGTGGGCACCAGATCGGCCCCGATCTCCGGGTGATCGCCGGCGTCGAGAAAGGCGGCAAGCCTTTTGCGCGCCGATATGCGCATATGATGGTCGCAGCGGGGGCACACACCCAGGTTCTTTTCGATCTCGGCGTGATACAAGACGTTGCCGCAGGCCGGGCACTTGCTCCAGAGCCCCTCAGGCACCGCCTTCTTCGCCGCCCCACGGCTCTTGATCTTGGGCGGCAATAGTTTATCGAACCAACTCATCGCGGCAGATCTCCATCACGCGTCAAGGCCGCGCGCACATCGCGCACGAAGGCCTCGACGCCGGCGATCATGGTCTCGACGGACCCGCCGGCGGCTATCTTTTCTACGATCGCGCTGCCGACGATGACCGCATCGGCGAATCGCCCGACCTCGGCTGCGCTCACCGCGTCGCGGATGCCAAAGCCCACGCCCACCGGGAGCGCCACGTGCCTGCGCATCGCCGCAAGGCGTTGAGCCACCTCGGCTATATTCAAATGACTTGCCCCAGTGACCCCCTTGAGGGCCACATAGTAAAGGAATCCCGTGGACGCCGCGGCGATCACGGCCAGACGCTCCATGGACGTCGTCGGAGACAGCAGGAAAATCGTGTCCACGCCCGCGCGTTGGGCCTGCGCGCGCCACTCTGCGGCCTCCTCGGGGGGCATATCGACGAGCAGCACGCCGTCGACACCCGCCTTCGCGCAGGCCATGGCAAAGACGCCATACCCCATGGTCTCCACCGGATTGACATAGCCCATGAGGACCACTGGCGTATGCGCGTCGTCGCGGCGGAAGGCCGCAACCAGATCGATGATCATGCGGGTCGTGGTGCCGGCGGCCAATGCCCTTTGATGGGCCATTTGAATTGCCGGACCATCGGCCATCGGATCGGAAAACGGCATGCCGATCTCGATGATATCGGCCCCCGCGCGCACCAGGGCATGCATGAGCGGGACGGTCGCCGAGGGCGTGGGATCACCGCCCGTGATAAACGGGATCAGGGCCGCGCGCCTGCCGGCCAGTGCCGCAAATGTGCCCTTTATGCGCGACACGCCCTGCCCCCCTCGTGAGCCGCCACGGTCTCGACATCCTTATCCCCGCGGCCCGACAGATTGACGATCAGGGCAGCGTCCCGCCCAAGGCGGGCTGCCAGGATCTGAGCGTAGGCCAGCGCATGACTCGACTCCAGGGCCGGCAGAATGCCTTCAAGCCGCGTAAGCGCATGAAAGGCCGCAAGCGCGGCATCGTCGTCGACCGCCACATACTGGGCCCGGCCGCTATCCTTCAACCATGCATGCTCCGGTCCCACACCCGGATAGTCGAGACCCGCCGAGATCGAGTGCGTATCGCGAATCTGCCCATCCTCATCGAACATGAGATAGCTCCGGGCCCCATGCAACACCCCGCGCCCGCTGCCGGCGGTAAGCGGCGCGGCATGCCGGCCCGACGCCAAGCCCTTGCCCGCCGCCTCGACACCATAAAGGGCAACCTCGGCATCGTTCAGAAACGCATGAAAAAGGCCGATGGCATTGGAGCCGCCCCCCACGCACGCCACCAGCGCCTGCGGGAGCCGCCCCTCGCGCTCCAGAAACTGCTGGCGGGCCTCCTGCCCGATGACCGCCTGAAAATCGCGCACCATGGCCGGATAGGGATGAGGGCCGCTTACCGTCCCGATCACATAGAATGTCTCGTCGACCGTCGTCGCCCAGTCGCGCATCGCCTCATTCATGGCATCCTTCAGGGTCTGCGAACCCAAGGTGACGCTCACCACCTCGGCGCCCAAAAGACGCATGCGTCGAACATTGGGGGCCTGGCGGGCGATATCCTCGGCACCCATATAGATGACGCATGATAGCCCCAGGCGGGCCGCCACCGTGGCGGTGGCCACGCCATGTTGCCCGGCCCCGGTCTCGGCGATCAGCCGCTTCTTGCCCATCCGGCGGGCAAGCAGGGCCTGGCCTATCGTATTGTTCACCTTGTGGGCACCGGTGTGATTCAGGTCCTCGCGCTTAAGGTAGATCCGCGCGCCGCCAGCCTGCGCCGTCAGGCGCTCGGCCAGATACAGGGGCGACGGCCGCCCCACATAATCCCGCAAATCCTGAGCCAGTTCCGCCTGAAAGGCCGGGTCCCGGCGCGCCTCGTGATAGGCGCGCTCGAGATCCGCGAGCGGACCCATCAGGGTCTCGGCCACAAAGCGCCCCCCGTAAGGCCCGAAGTGCCCGCGCTCATCCGGCTGTTCGTAACTCATGACTCTCCTCGTGCGTTGCGGCAAAACTCGCGCATGCGCTGCTCATCCTTGATCCCCGGCGCACTTTCCACGCCGCTGCTGACATCCACCGCATAGGGCCGGACCTGCCTGATGGCCTGCGCCACATTGGCTGCAGACAGGCCGCCTGCCAGAATCACAGGCTGGCAAAGGTCCTCGGGGATGCGGCCCCAGTCAAAGACCTGTCCCGTGCCGCCGGCGCGCCCTTTTTGATAAGCATCGAGGAGCAGACCCTGGGCCGATGCATAGCGCACCGCGGCCCGACGTGCATCCGCCGCCTCGTCCATGGCGATCGCCTTGAGGTACGGCAAGCCATACCGCTCGCACTCCTCGGGTGTCTCCCGGCCATGAAACTGCAAGACATCCAGCGCCACCTCGGCCAGCACCGCCTCGATCTCCTCGGGCGCGGCATCCACGAAAAGCCCGACCCTCGTCACAAACGGCGGCAACACCGCGAGAATCGCCTGCGCGCCCTCGATAGCGACATAGCGCGGGCTTGCGCGATAAAACACGAGACCGATGGCGTCGGCGCCCGCCGCCGCCGCGGCCTGGGCATCCAGGGGCCTCGTAATCCCGCAAATCTTCACACGTGTCGGCATAGGGCGATGGAGTCTACCAGAGGAGCGGCCAGGGCTTTAAGTCTTGGACGCCCGATACGCCTCGAAGTGCGTCCTAAAGAGGGCCTCCAGATCGTCGATCACCTCCGCGTTCGGTCGGCCCCCGATGACGCTCTGGGCCATCAGGGTCGAGGTCTCGTTGAGCATCTTCCCGCGGTCTAGCATCGGGTAGCTTGCCGCGAGCCGCTTGATGGCCCGTACCACACTCTCCTCCTCGGGCCGCGGAATCGGCACGGGTTCCGACGGCGCCAAGGGCTGAAGGGCACCCTGCCGCACATGCAGGAATTCGGCAAAGGCCAGGACCTGCTCCCGACCGTCGTCCGGGAGATCGCGCACCACAGCCAGCAGGCGTTTCTCGAAGCGATCCACCCCTACTCACCGATACTCAATCGGAACACGGGCATCTTGCGCCGTTCCCTCATCAAATCGAGCTCCTTTACGAGCGCCACAATCACTTGGTCTGTCGTGTCCTGCGTCTCCCCCCAATACCGGCGGGCGTCGGCCAGTAGCTCCCCGATGTCGGGCGGGGTCTTGCGCTTGGCCTCCATGACCATATCCTCGATCATCCCGGGCTTGAGCTCGGGCCGAAACAGCAGGCCGTAGGCCAGGGGATCCGGGCGGATTGCGATCCAGCGGCCGTCGTCATCGACCACGATAGGCGCCATGCCCACAGGCAGGGTCGCCGCACCGTTGGCCATCACCAGCACCCGCCGACCGTCGACGGCCTGGGCCAAGGCATCCGCCTCCCCGGCCGGGGTCTTGTGAGCGATGGTCCAGTAGGCGTTATGAAAGGGTTCGGGGCTCAAGAGCGCGCCTTCATACTCAGCCAGCAGCAAGGCCCCATAGCCAAGCCCCACCATCGGCCGGCGCGCCTCCCGGAATATCCCGATCAGCCGCAGCTCATCGTCATGCCAGGGGTTCTTGTCGTGATCGCCGGGCGGGGCCTGGCCGCCTAGCACGAACAGGGCATCGAATTGGCCGGCGCTGCCCGGCAGGTCCTGCCCCACAAACGGCCGGAAATAGGCAAAGCCGATGTCGCGCTTTTCCAGCTGGTTTTCTATCAGCCCCAGGAATTCGGCATAGGTGTGCTGAACGACAGCAAACTGTTTCATACTACCAACGCCTTCGACGCCGCATCGATGCCCCCTTGCCGCTCGCAATGCGTGTGCGCGAAGCGCATGAACTCCTCCACCGCCCGCAAGCGGAACTTCTGGCGCTGATAAACGAATGAGAACGGCCGATCGATCGGTGGATCAAGCGGCAGGGCAACCAAGGTACCGAGCCGCAGTTCCTTGGCCACCGTCGCCTTGGAGACGATGGATACGCCCAATCCCGCCTCCACCGAACTCTTGACCGACTCCGGGCTGCCAAACTCCATGCTGAGATTGAGATCGTGCCATTGCAGCGCATTGTGCGCCAGGTAATCGCTGATGACCTCACGGGTCCCCGAGCCCTCCTCGCGCGCCAGAAACGGGAGATCCAGGAGCTCGCGCGCCGGCACCCTATCGGCCTTCGCCATGGGGTGATCGGGACGGCAAATGAAGACCAGCTGGTCTTGCCAACACACCTCGACCGCGAGGTTCTTGTTGGCCACCGGCGATTCGACTATGCCGATATCGACCGTATTGCTCTCCACCATATGCACGATACCCAGGGAATTGGATACGCTCAGGCGGATACGGACATCCGGATGGCGCCCCTGAAACTCGCCCAGCAGGGCCGGCAACACATACTCGGCGATGGTCGTGCTGGCACCGATGATCAGGACACCCGAGACATCCCCCGTGATGTCGCGGACACGAATATTCATCTCGTTGTAGAGGGCTATGATCCGGTCGGCATACTCGAAAACCCGCTCACCGGCGGCTGTCAGATTGATGCGATTGTGCGTCCGATCGAACAGGCGGGTATTGAAGAACTCCTCGAGTTGCCGTACCTGGAAGGTCACCGCCGGCTGCGTCATGTGCAAGGTCTCGGCGGCCTTGGTAAAACTTAAAAGTCTTGCTACCGTGTGGAATACCTGTAATCGCCGGTCAGCCATGTCTTATCGCACCCCTCGATCGCACGCCCGTCGGGCCTTATAGTATACAATGATTTGATGTCTAACGCCTGGAAACGCTTGGATTTCACCGGGGCGGGCCTGCAGTCGCTCAACCTCGAACTGACGAAACGCCAACGGCGCCCCAGGGTGGCGTTCGGCCTGTGGGCCGGTTTCGCGCTGGGACTGCACGCCTTTTATCTCCATGAACGGTGGCGCGCATTCGGCTATCTCTCGGCAAGCCTTGCCTGGACGGTCGCCGCGCTTATGATGCCGTGGCCCATTGCAGCCGGGCTCGGGACCGTGTATCTGGCGGCCGCGCTTGCCGACCTTGCGACCCTGGATAGGCGCGTGACGGCCTACAACAAGGCCTTGCGTATGCGCCTGTCCCTACGCAAGGACTCCGCGCCGCCACCAGGCTTCCGTGGCCGCTACACGGACCAGGACGCCGATATACGTGCCTATACAGCGCTTAAGGAGCAGGAGCGCGCGGGTCACCAGGCCCCATCCGCATCCGCCGGCAAGACGCGCCCGGTCGCCAGCCCCTCCTTTCAGGAGCAGGAGGCCGCCCTGCGCGCCCAGACCAAGCGGCGCCCCCTCAAAACCCCTCGATCTTAAGGCGCAGGTCGTTGGCGCTCGACGCATACTGCAGCGCAACGGCCGGCGTGATGCGCCGGGCCTTGACGAGCGCGAGCAGGCAGGCGTCGAAGGCCAGCATACCGTCTTGCACATTGCCGCGCTTGACAATCTCCGGCAGATCCTTGATGCGCGCCGGATCCGCGATCAATTCACGCGCCAGCGCCGAGATCGTCAAGACCTCGCAGGCCACCGCCCGCCCCTGACCATCGGCCCGCGGCAGTAAGCGCTGGCTTACCACAGCCTTCAGGTTCTGCGACACCTTCACCCGCACCCCTGACTGGGCCTCGGCAGGAAACGCCGTAATGAGGCGATTGACCGCCTCGGGGGCGGCCGGGGCATGGGCCGTGGCGAGCACGAAATGGCCGGTCTCCGCCGCCTGAAGCGCGGTCCCGATCGTCTCGATATCGCGCATCTCGCCCAGCAAAATCACGTCCGGGTCCTCGCGCAGGGCCGCGCGCATGGCCTCCTGAAAGGTCGGGGCATCGACCCCGATCTCGCGCTGGGTAATGAGCGACTTCTGTTCGGCGAACAGGAACTCGATAGGATCCTCGATCGTCAGGACGTGCTTGGTCTGCGTCAGGTTGATTTCATTGACGAGCGCGGCCAGTGTCGTCGTCTTGCCCGAACCACTCGCACCCGTGACCAAGACGAGCCCGCGCTCGAGCTGGGTGAGCTTTGCCACGATGTCCGGCAGGCCGAGACTGGCAAGCGGCGGCACCACACTATGAATGACGCGCAACACCAGGGCGACCGTGCCGCGCTGCAGGAATATGTTGGCGCGTACCCGTCCTATCCCCCTGAATCCACGCGACAAATCAACCTGGTGATCGCGCTCGAAGATCATCCTCTGGCGGGTATCCATCATGGCCTCGCCAATCTCGGCGACCCGCTCCACCGTCAGGCGCGCCTGGTCATCAAGGGCGCGCAGCACGCCATCGACCCGCACTATCGGGAAATTCCGGGCGCGCAAATGGATGTCCGACGCCCGATAACGGGCGGCCTCGGCCAGAATCTGACTCAACCACTCGAGCGGCTCGCTTGCCGCACCACCCATCGGGCTCTCCATAGGTCCTCATTGTAGCAGGGGTGCGGGGAATGCAATGGCATCGAGCGATTCGGATCACCTCGAACCCATACACCCGGAATCCGGCCGTCATCCGGCACCGAAACGGGGGCGGCGATGCCCGGAATGCCCCCGCGATTCAGGTCGAACGAGATATCATCTAGACACTGGTCCTAGCTAGACTAAGCTAAGTGAGGCCCAGGAATCATCTCATAAGCGAGAGAGCCATGCGCACAGTCAATATGCTGGAGGCGAAGTCGTCCTTGTCGCGACTCGTGGAGGCCCTGGAGCAAGGTCGGGAACGGGAGATTATTATCGCTCGCAATGGCCGGCCGGCGGCCAAGCTCGTGCCATTCGAGACCCAATCTTTGGACAAGCGACTCGGTGTCGCCAAGGGTCTCTTCGACGTGCCCGATGACATCGATACCCGGAATGGGGATATTGCGCGGATGTTTCATGGCCCCTCGGACGACGCATGAATCTCCTGCTGGACACGCATGTGGCCCTGTGGGCCATAGCGGATAGCCCGCGGCTGTCACCGCAAGTGCGGACCCTGATCGTATCCCCCAAAACCACGGTCTGGGTCAGCGCCGCCAGCCTCTGGGAGATCACCCTCAAGCATGCGCTGGGTCGTGGCGGCATGCCGCTCTCTGGTCACGAGGCCCTGGGCTATTTCCGTGATGCAGGCTACCGGCTCCTGCCCGTCGATGCGCACCATACGGTCGCCGTCGGGGATTTGCCTACCCACCATCAAGACCCGTTCGATCGCATCCTTGTGGCGCAAGCGCTACTCGAACCGATGCGTCTTGTCACCCATGACCCGCTCGTCGCGCGTTACGGCGACACCATCATAAGCGCCTGACAAGACGCTCTTTCCACAATCCCTATGAAATTGCAATGCCTACTCATTAACACGCCTGCCGCTAAATCACGAGAGCGCTCGCAACGGAGGTTTCAGTCCTGCATTCTTCACTCCCTGGTTGCGCGTCCCATACCCTCGCCGTTTCCAGCCGCACGGCTTATAGAGGATCTCCCAGGCCTCAACGAACGGACCCCCGGATCACTATGGCCGCAGGACGACGCTTGCCCGACCCTTAAGGGGCAACGGCACCCGCGTATTGAACTCAGGCAAAACGCGCGTATCGAGCCATGCGCGCATGACCATACCTTGCCGGGGATCTTTGCGTTCGAGCTGCACAATACCGAGTTCCAGCTCAAGGATCGTGATGGCCGAGAGATACAGGCAACTTGCCTCCACGCGACCGGCCCATTGCTCGACACAAGGATCGGCCTTCCCTGAGCGAATCTTGCGTAGCTCGGAAATGACATTGGTATCAAGGACAAACATCAGGAAAAATCAGCCGGCAGGATACCCATATGGACATGGGGTGGATCAAACTCGACATCGGCGAAGGCGGGCATCGCCAATGCATCGGCAATCTTACGATGCTGACCCATGATGCGTTGATAGTCCTCAATGCTGAGCAGCACATGGGCAGGCTTGCCACGGTCAGTAATGAATACTGGCCCCTTAAGAGCGGCCTTCTTGGCGCGGCTGGTATCCTGATTGAACTCCCGGCTGGAAAGAGTGGTAATTGCCATAGGCCGCCTCTTGATTTACATAGGCTAATCGACTATGTACAAACATTACTACTTATCGTTTCTCTCGTTAACGGGCCTTGCTCCTCGATGCTTGGCATCAATCAATTCTCGGTACGATGATAGAGCGCCATGTACGCGGAATGACTCAAAAGCGGCATGCGCGCCACCGCCAACAGGTCCTCGAGATGCGCAAGGGTACTTAAACCCACGAGGGTCGTGCCAAGCCCCGGGGTCGAGCGATTAAATTGCAGGGCGCGCCGGGCGTCGTTGGCCAAACCGGGCATGGCCTGCACGAGGATATCAACCGGCTGGCGGGCGAGATGGCCCTTAAACAGCCCGTGGCTTGCCACGGTATAGAGATTGAGCGCCAGGGCCGCCTGCAGGGTCGAGGCCTCCGCCCCCTCGCCCGTGATCTGATTAAACCGCGAGAAGCCCTCCGGCATGACGGCATTGAACGGCATCTCGATCAGCGCGAAGTGATGGCCGCGCTCAGACCCCGTCACGGCCTTCGCGGCCTTCCTGGCAAGCGCCATGAGTGAGGCAAGCGACAGAAACGCGGCATCGTCGGTGGCCACGCGAAATGCCTGAAAGCTCGATACCCCGTAATGGGCGATGGCGCCGTCGCGCACCGCCTCCTCGAGCGCCACGAACACCGCGGCAAGCCTATCGATCAAGGCCGCCTTGCCCGCTACCGGGATCTGGACCTCCGGCTGATCCACGAGAAAGGCGTCCAGGGTCTCGACCCCGAGGGCCACACGGCTCTGCTCGATCTGGGCACGGATATGGCCGGGGCTCAAGACATGCGCCCCGGCGCAGTCCTCGCGCCGGCCAAGCCCCTTGGCGCAGATCTCGGCCTCTATATAGGCCTTGGGGTCGGCCGGCATCGCCCCCGGAAAGGTGACGAAACCGCCCTTGGACATGAGCCACAGGGCCTTGCGATCCACGCCATCGGCAAGCGCGCGGCGCAGGCCCTCGGCAATGGCCGCAAGCGAGCGGCCATAGCGATAATGGGCGGCGGTATCGACGACATTGAGGCCGCTTGCGAGCCCCTTATGGACGATATCGGCGATCGCCCGGTCGGTGGCGTCATCGGCCGCCCCCGGGAAGGTCCCAAGCCCGATGGCGCTGAGCTTTATGCGCCCGCGAAAGTCGCTGTAGTGACCGGGGTCAAGACCGCGGGCGCGACTATAGGCACGCGTGGCCTCGGCGGTCGCAGCCCCGGGGATGACACCCACAGTGCGCCGGCCTAGGAGGCCCATAGACGCCTCTTCAAGGCCGGGTGATGCGACAGCGCGACCATGAGTTCACGAATCACGGGCCGCACCGGCCGCTCCTCGCCATATTCCAGACGGTTACAGAACAGGCCCTCATAATACGGCTCGTCTTCATCCTCATCCCAGCCTACGGCACGCAGCGCGCGGCTCGCCGCCTCCGGAAGCGCCACCGGGAGCGCGCGCCCCGACAAAAGCCCCCACACCCCGGTCCAGGCGCGCGCCACAAGCAGCGGGTGGTATCCCCCACCCCCGGTGGCGAGTACCGGGATCCCGGCCCCCACGACCTGCGCCACGACAGCCAGAAAACCCGCTGTCGATAACCGAAACCGGCCCAGGGGGTCGCCAAACAAGGCATCGGTCCCAGCCTGCAAGACGATGGCGTCGGGCCGAAAGCGCTCCAGGACCGGCTGCCACACACCCTCGAAGATCGTGCGATATTCGCGGTCATGGGTCTCGCGGGGCAGCGGAACATTGAGCACGCATCCCAGTGCTTCAAGCCCCCCTTGATCCTCAAGACGCCCACCCTTGAAGGGGTAGGCATAGGCGGTATCCATGTGCAGCGAGATCGTCATGACCGAGGTATCATCCCAAAACGCCTGCTCTACCCCGTCGCCGTGGTGGGCATCGATATCGAGGTACAAGACCCGCAGACCCTCGGCGCGCAGCCGCAGAATGGCGAGTACCACATCATTCAGATAACAAAAACCGCGCGCGGCATCCGGCACCGCATGATGCATGCCGCCCGCGGGACTAAAGGCATGCCCCCCGGCCAGGACCGCCTCCGCGGCCTGTAGGCTCCCCCCAGCGGCTAGCGCCGGCGTATAAAACACACCCGGAAAGTATGGGTTTTCGATCGTGCCCAATTCGTGGCGCGCGCGATCCTCGGACCGCACCCGCCCAAAGGCCTCGGCGCGCCTCAAGGCATCGACATAGTCGCGGGTATGAAAGCCTGTCAGCTCAGCCACGCTCGCCGGGCGTGAGGAGACAAACTCGGAGGGCAAAAGGGCCTCATAGGCGGATATCACATCGAATGCAAGCGACACGCGCGGAATGGCAAGCGGGTGATTGTGGCCATAACTCGGACGGCGGTAGTGGGGGCCACCCACGAATACCGCGCCACGCCCGCCCCCCGGCTGCGGTCCGGTCATGCCCCCGTCAGTCCGTGTTCCTTGATGGCGCGCGTGCGCATATAGAGATAGATGTGACGCAGCGTTCGCACCGTCATCGCAAGCGGCTGAGGCGGCAGCGCGTCCTCGCGCCCGCTAGCTAGGCAATTGCGGTAATACACGAGCTCGCGCAGGTTATCCCGCACGGCATTGAGCGAGGGGTCGCCCTTGACAAAAACCTTAAAGACTTCAAGGGGATCGGCGTGTTCATCAAGACCGGTAATCGCATGACCGCAGGCCTGCGCGAAGGCCAGCATCAGGTGATTGCTAAGGCGAAGCGCCCGCCCGACGGCCGGTTCGAGAGGAAGGTGCCCCGCGCGCAGGCCCTCCTCGAGGACGCGGATCTCGCCCTCTACCTCGCGCATCGCAGTCTCAAGCCCCGAGTCTGTCATGCCGCGCTAGACCTCCCGCTCCACATTCCGTAAAATCCCGCCATCTTATCACACCGCCTGCTCACTGGCGGCGTCCCGGAGGCCCATGAAAAAGCTCGTCAAGCTCGTGCGTCTGAACAATCTCACCTACAACACCAACCGCGACCCGCAGGTCTACCGCCGCGTGCCCAAGGTACCGTTTCGCATTCAGGCCCTGCTCGAAGGCGAGGGGCGCGCCCGCGCCCAGGTCGTAGTCGAGGGCGAGACCCAGGCGCGCTGCGATCAGCAGATCACGCTGCCCAACACCTTCACCTGCGAGGTCGCGTTCGACACCGCCGGCAGCCGCGTAGCCACACTGATCGTCGAAAACGGCGGCGAGTCCTTCCGGCAGAACCTGCGGCTTGATGTCATGGAGCATGCCTGGATCGGCTGAACTACCAAGCGTACTGGGCGAGGAACCGTGGCAACACGGCCACGATCTCCTCGCGTGAGTAAAAGCGGTCGGCGCGCGCCATCCGCATCTCGTCTTGCATGGCGGCATCCCCGCCAAAGCACAAGACCGCGATCTGCAGGAGATACTCCATCCGCAAGGTCCTGATCACATCGATCGGGTCGAAGGCCTCGACCTCATCGAGATCGAGCAGCAAAAAACGGTAGAGCAGGATCTCATTCCAGTCACCGGCCTCGTCTAACGAGGTGATCGCAACCATCTCCCACCCGGAGGGCACCTCTGCCTTCAGCCTTTCACACAAGGCGACATCAGTCGTCATGACCAGAAACCGGCGCGTCAGACGCGCGGCAATCGTTGGGGCCGCCATAGGCTAACCGCCCGCCTCGTCCTCGTCTTCTCCGGGGGTATAGAACTTCCCGAAATAGAAATCGCGGCGATTGAGGTCTTCGTAGAGCGCTGCGCGCTCACGCACCCCCTGCTCGACGATCTCGGCCATGAACGCCGCCTGCTCGCCATCGAGAATAAAGATGCGGCCGACCAGGTCCTCATCGACAGTCACGATCCGGGCGCTCAAGCCATCGGGATAATCGATATAGATGAGATAGGACTTGGCCTCGGGGTCCTCGGGATCGAGCGGCATCATGGTCACCTTGCCAAGCCACGCGAGCCGTGCCGCCTGATTGAATTGGCGGATCTCGAGCTTCTTGCCCTTGCGGTACTTGTTGAGCTCGTTTTTGATCTGGCCTACATCGGTAACCTTGATCGACTTCATGGATGCCCCCGCCAAAACCCCCATTCTAAAGAGGGGCGCGGGAACAGGCAAAGGCGGGCGGCAGGCCTTGGGCCTGCCGCCCGGGGTGCGACCGCCGGGGAAATGCTAGCTGCGGCCTGCCACCTCTTTCATCACCTTACGAATCGCCCCCGGGGCGCTGATGATGTTCATAAAGCCATGCGAACCCATCATGGCCGTATCCGGGAAATTGACGGCAATGCGAAAACGCGGACGCAGGGCAATGACGCGCCGGCCGACGACCATCATCTCATAGGGCAGATAGGCGTAGCCGCGATAGCGGTGCACATCGATGAGACGCAGGATATGGTGATCCCCGCCCCTGCCGCTCTTGATCCCGAAACCAAAGACCGTGGTCGGCTTCCGCGTCCCCGGGACGTTCACTTCATAGACGAAGGTCGTCGTCGCGACGTGCTTCATGAGGTTTGCGCGGATCGTATTCACCGCCGCCGCATGATTGGGGAAGCGGCGCACGTGATCGACATTGTTGAAGTACGGCATGAAGAGCGCATAGTGGTAATTGCCGGGCTTGAGCTCGTCACGCGTAAGACCCCGCCGCGACCCGAATATCTTCTTTGCGCCCAGCGCACCCTTCAAGGCCGCGTCGGTCTGGGGTAAGGGGCTTAAGCCGTAGGCCACCGCCAGATAGTCCGGGTTCACGTAGGACACCTGCCAGCTGCCGTGTACCTTCGTGATCGAGATCCGCTCGACCGCCCCGAAACCGCCGTTTTTGGCATGCGCAGCGGCATTGAGCATCTCCGGATAGGTCGCACACACGATGGTCGTGCGCCGAAACGGGACATACTGGCCGACGACATGAAAACCATTGGCCATCAAGGCCTGGCGCGTGGCCGCAACCACCTGGGTCATGGTCTCCGAACCCGGGGCCTCGTGCCCGAGGATAAAGGGCTTGTAGCGCACACTGGCCGCGGCCACCGTGCTGACTAAAAGCCCCGCCGCCAGGACATACCCTAGCCATTGCGTCTTCTTCATAGATCACCCCTAGTGTTCTTTTCAGAAAAAAAAGGGGGCCGCAAAGCCCCCTCATCTTCACGTAATGTGAATGACAGACGTTTTTATTGTTAGAACTTCCATCCCCAGTTCGCCTCGAGCTGGTACTCGTGCATGTCGATCTTGATCGATTGGCCACCAAAGGCAGTAGGCGTCGTGCCATACAGGGCCTCAGGCAGACCGTACATGGCGGCCACGCTCACATCCTGATGGCGCGCCACGCGGGTCGTGAAGCCCACCGTCACATGGCGTTGAATGACACCCGGGGCCAGGAGGTTTAGCAAAAGCTGGTTCTGCGGGATCGGTTCGTTATTGTAGGCAAACCCGGCCCGGAGGGTCGTGCCGCGGGTCACCCGGTACTGATAGCCGATCTTATAGACGTCGATATCCTGCCATCCGAAACCCGAGCCGTTGGTCGCACCGAACGCGGGGGTGGCCAGCGTGCCTACCGATGTAAAGTAAGTCGGGTCAGCGATCGCCGGCACATCGCCGTAGAAGATGCGCTGGAAGTCAAAGGCGATCGCCTGCCGGTCCGTCGGCTCGAATGCCAGACCGACCACGCCATTGGCCGGGATGTCAAAGCGTCCGCCATCGGCGAAAAGGCCGGAGTACTGCGAGAACTTGGACATGGTCATGCGCGGCGAGAAGGCGAAGCCCGCATTGAGGCCCGGGAAGATCTGGACCTGGGCACCGACCTTGACACCAACACCGTCGGAGGTCGCCACACCGTTGCCCGTCATATTGTTCGGGCTCGACGAATATGTCGCATTCGCGAAGGCCCCTAAACCATCGGCGCTGAAGCGCTGGTAGGCATAGATCAGGCTCAGACCGATGGCATCATGGCGCAGGAAGCGGCGGGCATAGGTCGCCTGCACGAACATCTGCGTAAGATCTACGCCCGTCTGAGCGTCGTAAAAGGGCCCGGTATGGTAATTGGTATTCATGCCGCCATTCCCATACATGGCCAAGCCCACGTAATTGTCGTGGCTCAGCCTCTGGCTATAGCCGATGTGCGGGATCAAAAAGAAATTCGTGCTGCTGCCGTAACTGCCGGGCTTGGGGAAATACGGGCCGGCTCCACCGGCCGAATAGCCACGCAACGGCCAGAATCCGGCCACACCCAGGTCCAGGCGGCTGCCCACGAAGGCGATGCCGGCGGGGTTGGTGGCCTGAATCATGCTGTCCTGCGGAAGGGCGGCGCTGGCGCCGGCCATGCCGTTACTGATGGTGCTGTATCCGAGCTGGAAATAACCGGCGGTGGTCGCCAGGGCGGTAGCGGGTAGGGCCAGGGCGGCTGCAACGGCTGAGGCCAGGGCCCATTTCTTAGTGCTCACCATGATGTCCTCC
>JAKARI010000019.1 GCA_021819245.1 Pseudomonadota bacterium
GAAATCGGTCAGCGACTTGTGAGCGACCTCGGCGGCGCGACGCAGGACGGTTTCCTGCTCGGGGGTCGCGCGCAGTCCGAGGCGGGCCGAACGAGCAGTCGTGGTGGCGGTCATGACGAGTTTCCTTCGTACTCCTGTTCAGATGACGGGCGCGGGTTCGGTTCCGTGTTTCACCCCCATATGCGCAGGGCTCGGGAATTCTCCGGGTCCTTTTTTCTTGCCCGGAATCCCCGCGCCACGCGGGGCTCCAGCCGCCTGCACTGCAGCGAGCTGCCAGCCGAGACGCCCTGAATCGCCGTGCCGCTCATTTAATTGGACCCAGATGGGCTCAATGAACCGGACCCGGTGAGCACGCAGGGCGCTGCGCCGATTAGCATCGTCATTTCGGCTACCGCTGGATAACAGACCTGGCGCGCAATGGCGGAATCAACACGTTACAAACGACCGTTCTTCGTAAGCCTTGAACGCCGCGAATCAGGTATAGGGCGCTACCCAGATAATGGCGCTTGGTTGCATCTTGCTGTATCATGAAACATCATGATGCTTCATGATGGTGAGGGTTATGACGATTTCTATCCGCGAAAAGTTTTCCTCCCAAGCCGCACCGGATGTGCTGGCTGCGCTGCGTCAAATCGCAGAAAGCCAGGGGCGCCAGTTCCAGGCGGTGCTCGACGAGGCCCTGCGAGACTACATCGACCGGCAGCAAAAGGAACGCCCTCGCCGCCATGTGATGGCGGCGTTCGCGGCGAGCCTGGATGAGTTCGACAGCCTCTACCGGGAACTCGCGAAGTAAGATGTGGCACACGATTACCTGACCGTAGCCGATGTGCTCGGCCTGCACGCCGTGCTGATGCAACGCTACGGCGGGGCGCCGGGCGTGCGCGACCCGGGGGCGCTGGAGGCGGCCCTGTTCCGTCCGCAGACAGGCTATTACGAAGACATCGTAGCCGAAGCGGCGGCGTTGCTGGAGAGTCTGGCCATCAACCACCCGTTTCTTGACGGCAACAAGAGGATCGCCTTTGCCGCCGCCGACGTGTTTTTGCGTATCAATGGCTGGCACCTGCAGCGCGCGCCAAGGCACATTCACGCGGAGATGATCCAGATGTTCGGGTCGGGGACATTGGACATCGCCCACCTCGAACCGTGGCTACGCAGGTTTGCGAGCGAAGATGGGGCGTGAGATGGCGAAGCCCAAAGGCGTGCAGTCCAGACAAGACGCGCACAAAATCCCCAACGACCAAACCCGTACTGCGATGGCGGAAGCGAGATCGCTGTTCGCACGCCGCGCAGGCCATATGACAGCAGCCCCCAAGGAATCCAGAATGGCCATAGAATCACTGCCCGCCTTCACCAAACCGGCCCGCCAACGCTGGGAATCCATCCCTGCCGCCGTCCGCCAGCGGCTGCTGTCCAACGTCTGGTGCGCACATTGCCGTCACGAAACAACAATCACCAATTTCAGCGGCACCATCAAGCAGGACGACTTGCTGCTGGTTGGCAAGTGCGCCGAATGCCATGGCGACGTGGCGCGGGTGATCGAGGGCGCATAGCCCGATCACATATCAAACGCTGTCACCACCTCACAGATCGCCGCCCATTTCGGCCGGCAACGAAGGCCTGTCGCGGCGCGACCTTGGCACCGGCGGGGACAACCACAAACAATGTCACCGATTTCGCCGGGTATCCCGCACTGCGTTTAGACAACTGGGCGGCCCCTCATCGGGTATGACAGGGCCCATCGTCCCGCAGCCTCGAACACTCCGGGGCACGGCACGAGATTGGGCCAAAACACGATCCCGGGGCTCGCGCCCCTCCTTGCGGCATTGGCACCCACGCGCGGCGGAGTGGGCCTTCCTGCACGCCACCACGAGGTCCCTTTTCATGGTGCGTCTGGCGGGCCCAGTTCGGGACTTCCAGATAAACTTTTTATTCTATCGATCTTTCTACCTTGCCCGCACGCTGGGGGGCCCTTGCTGGCCGGCTAGAAATGCGGCTTGTGGCGCAAGGCCTGATAGCGTGCGATACCGCCTGTGATCTCCGCCGGCACGGCATCGCCATCGACCCAGCCATCGATCTTCACCCACTTGCCGGACTCGAGATCCTTGTAATGGGCAAAGAAATGGCTGATCTGGTCCAGCAAGGGGGCCGGGATGTCGGCAAGGGATTGATAATGACGATAGGCCACGCACAGCCTGTCGTCCGGGACGGCGAGGATCTTCATATCGACGCCCTTCTCGTCGGTCATCTTCAGCATCGCCAACGGCCGGCAGCTGATCACCGAACCGCTTATAAGCGGCGCGGGGGTGAGCACCAGGACGTCCACCGGATCGCCATCGTCCGACAGGGTGTGGGGGACATAACCATAGTTGCACGGGTAATACATGGCCGTGTTCATGAATCGGTCTACGAACATCGCCCCGGTTTCCTTATCCATCTCATACTTGACGGGCGGTCCATGGGCCGGGATCTCGATGATGGTGTTTACGATCGCCGGGGCCTTGTCGCCCGGACCCACTCGGTCCAGATTCATGCTATGACGCTCCTTGAAGGTGGCGGGTTATTTAGGGTGACGCCTATACGACCCTTGCCTGCCGCGTAGGCGTCAGGCGGACTTGGCGGCATACACAAACGGCAGGATGTCGGTGAAAAATTCCCCCTTGGCCCGATCGCGGAGGTGCTGCGGGACCGAGGCGCGCACCTCGAAACTCACCGCCGTAAGCGATATGTCGGCGATCAAGACCACCGGCGGATCCCAGCCCAACGGGGGCGCGGCACCGCGCTTCCCGTCAGGCTCCGGGGAGTCGGCCGACGGCACAGGCTCCTCCGGGCGCGGCCGGAAATGGCGTCGCGCCACATCCTCGATCCGGCGTCTTGTATCGCAGGCATCGGCCGGGACCGCAACGTCGAAACGAAAGGTGATGCGCGCCCAATCGTTTGGGAGCGAGCGTATCACACCGCCTGTGATGACGACGCCATTGGGCACACGAAAGAGCTGCCCGTCGTCTAGCCGCAGCTCGGAATAGAAGAGATTGATGTCGCGCACCACGCCCCGGTACCCTTGAGCCCGCAGCTTGTGCGGATAGGTCTCGGGCATCATCGGAAATTGCCAGGCGATGATCTGCACATGGTCACCGACATCGAACGGCTTAAATAGCGCCACCGCGAGGCCGCCGAAGAAGTTGCCGAAAAACGACTGGCCGGCCACGCCGAGCGCGACCGATACCATGGTACCCCCCACCAGGACCCCGCTTAGCGTACCGCCGGCGACAAAGACGACAATCAGCACGAGCCCGACATAGAGCAGCAGGCGGATGAGGTAGCTGCCGGTGACGGAATCCTGCCAGGCCAGCCGGTCGGGCTGCCCGGTGCGCGCCACCTGCTCGAGATATTGCGCCCGATGCCGGGCGAGTGCCGCGTCAATGCCGCGAATGACGCGCAGCCCCACAAACACGACGACCAGGACGCGCAGGATACTGACGTCCTTGGGCAGCCACTTATAATAATGGGCGGCGTAGTCGATACCGAAAAGAAGCCCCACGGCCAGGGCCGCCCACACGGCGGCAGTCCACGGGAACGCGCGCAAAACGCGCCGCACGTGCCGCTTGTCGGGGATGTGTTCGTTCGCCATGGGGGCATTATAACGCACCGGGGAGTCGGGTCGAACCGCCCCCCGCGACGTGCAATTGACGGTTTTACACCGTTGCAGTAGGGTGACAGGCCGCAGATGAGGATGACTTGTGAAGGAAAACACGCCGCTCCCCAACTTCGAGGCCGCATTGGCCGAGCTCGAGACCATCGTGCAGCACATGGAAAACGGCCAGCAGTCCCTTGAGGAGGCCCTATCGACCTTCCAGCGGGGCATGGAGCTGTCGCGCTTATGTGAGGCCGGCCTGAAAAACGCCGAGCAGCGTGTGGAGCGCCTCGTGGCGGAAAACGGAAACTATCGCGTGGAGCCCCTAAAAGGGGGCGACCAGGGCGACTGAGCGTGGTGGCCAAAGATCACCTGAAGGGCTATCGCGCCCGCGTCGAAGAGGTGTTGGCGCGCGTCCTGCCCTCCCCGGAAACAGTCCCGGCAGACCTCCATGAGGCCATGCGTTATGCCACGCTCGGCGGCGGCAAGAGGTTGCGGGCCTGTCTCGTATACGCGACGGGCACGGCGCTCGGGGCGACGCCCGAGGCGCTCGATCCGGCGGCGGCCGCCGTCGAACTGATCCATGCCTACTCCCTTGTCCATGACGACCTTCCGTGCATGGATGACGATGACATGCGCCGCGGGCGGCCCAGCTGCCACAAGGCCTTCGGTGAGGCCACCGCCCTGCTCGCAGGCGATGCCCTGCAGACCCAGGCCTTCGCGGTATTGGCCCTGTCCGAGGCCTTGACGCCTCTGGCGCGTGTGCGCATGGTCGCAGACCTCGCGCACGCCTCCGGATCCCTGGGCATGGCCGGCGGACAGGCCCTCGACCTCAAGGCCGGACCGACCGCCACCATCGAGGTCCTTGAGGAGCGGCACGGGCGCAAGACCGGTGCCTTGATGCATGCCGCCGTACGGCTCGGGGCCCTGGCGGCGGTCCCTGAAGTCCCGCCGGCCCTGGATGACTACGGCCGGACCCTGGGGCTTGCGTTTCAGATCGCAGACGACCTGCTCGACGTCGAGGGCGTGGCGCTCGTGGTCGGCAAGACCGTAGGCGCCGATGCCGCCGCCGGCAAGGCGACCTTTGCATCGGTGCTGGGCATAAGCGAGGCGCGCCGGCGCGCGCGCGGCCTCTATGAAGAGGCGCTCGCCAGTCTCAAGTTTTTGGGCGATAATGGCGGGCTTCTTGCGAGCATTGCCCATTATGCCGTCGAGCGGGATCACTAGAATGACGAAGACCGGGACCGGGCACGCGCTTTTGCGCTCCATCGATTCCCCCGCCGACCTTCGGCGGCTGCCTGAGGGGGCATTGCCCCAGCTCGCCGCGGAGTTGCGCGAATATCTCATCATGAGCGTAAGCCGCACGGGTGGCCATCTCGCCGCCGGGCTTGGCACGGTCGAGCTCACCATCGCCTTGCATTACGTGTTCGACACGCCCGAGGATCGCCTCGTCTGGGATGTCGGCCATCAGACCTACCCCCACAAGATCCTGACGGGACGGCGCGACCGCATGGCGACGCTGCGCAAGGCCGACGGCCTGTCGGGTTTTCCGAAGCGCTCGGAGAGCCCCTACGACACCTTTGGCGTCGGCCACTCCAGCACCTCGATCAGCGCCGCCCTGGGCATGGCGGTAGCCGCCAAGCAATCAGGCGAGACGCGCCAGGTGGTGGCGGTCATCGGCGATGGCGCACTCACCGCCGGCATGGCCTTCGAGGCCTTGAACAATGCCGGCAGCATGGACGCCGACCTGCTTGTCGTCTTGAACGACAACGACATGTCGATCTCGCCCAATGTCGGGGCGCTGTCCAATTATCTCGCGCGCATCCTGTCGGGGCGCGCCTATACGAGCGTGCGCAGCGGCAGCAAGACCGTGCTGAGCACGGTGCGCCCGGTGCTGCAGTTTGCCAAGCGCATCGAGGAACACATGAAGGGCATCATCATGCCCGGCACGCTGTTCGAGGAGCTCGGCTTTAATTACATCGGCCCGATCGATGGGCACGACCTCTCAAGCCTGATCCCGACCTTAAGAAACATGCGCGACCTCAAGGGCCCGCGCTTCCTTCATGTCGTGACCCGCAAGGGCAAGGGCTACACGCCGGCCGAGGGCGACCCCTGCGTCTACCATGGGGTGACGCCCTTCGATCCCCTCACCGGCAAGATGGAGGTCAAGGCCTCCGGCAAGACCTATACCCAGATCTTCGGCGAGTGGCTGTGCGACATGGCCGCAAACGACCCAAAGCTCGTCGGCATCACACCGGCCATGCGTGAGGGGTCGGGGCTTGTGGAGTTCTCGCAGCGCTTCCCGGACCGGTACTTCGATGTCGGCATAGCCGAACAGCATGCCCTGACCTTCGCGGCGGGTCTGGCCTGCGAGGGCCTAAAGCCCGTGGTCGCCATCTATTCGACCTTTCTGCAGCGCGGCTACGATCAGGTCATTCACGATATCAGCCTGCAAGACCTGCCGGTCATGCTCGCCATAGACCGGGGCGGTCTCGTGGGGGCCGACGGGCCCACCCATGCCGGAAGCTTCGATCTCACCTTCATGCGCTGCCTGCCGCACTTTGTCATCATGGCGCCAAGCGACGAAAACGAGTGCCGGCAAATGCTCTACACCGCCTATCAGCACAAGGGACCGACCGCGGTGCGCTATCCGCGCGGCAGCGGACCGGGCGTGGCGGTCGAACACGCCATGACGGCATTGCCCATCGGCAAGGCGGAGATGCGCCGGCAGGGATTGCGCGTGGCGCTGCTTGCCTTCGGCTCGCTCCTGAGCGCGGCCCTTGGAGCCGGCGAGACCCTCAATGCCACGGTCGTCAACATGCGTTTCGTAAAGCCTCTGGATGAGGCGCTCCTCATCCGTCTGGCACGCGCCCACGAATTGTTCGTCACGATCGAGGAGAATGCCGTGGCCGGGGGGGCGGGCAGCGGGGTAGGCGAGCTCGTCTCGCGGCTGCAGCTACCGGTGCGGGTCCTGAATCTGGGCCTGCCCGACAGCTATATCGAACACGGATCTCCGGCCCAGATGCTCGCCGATTGCGGGCTCGATGTGTCGGGGATCGTCCGTCAGGTCCAGGCCGTCATGCCCAAGCTTGCCCGGGCCTCGGAATCCGCCTAGAATGGCGAATCGTTGACTAGATTACTCAGGATTAAGGTCCCGTTATGATCGCTGCACCGCCCGGTGCGCGAGGCGACTGCATCGCTGATGTGCAAAGCAGTGTCGACTCGCGTCAGATCGCTATCGATAAAGTTGGCATCAAGGACATCCGCCACCCGGTACGGGTCAAGGATCGCAGTCAGGGCGAGCAACATACGATCGCCCTCTTCAACATGTATGTGGAATTGCCCCATAACTTCAAGGGCACGCACATGTCGCGCTTCGTCGAGATCCTCAATCGCTACGAGACCGAGATATCGGTCGAGTCCTTTCAGGACATGCTCGTGGAGATGGCGCAACGCCTGGAGGCCGATGCCGGCCACATCGAGATGACCTTCCCGTACTTCGTGACCAAGGCGGCCCCGGTCACGGGCGTGCGCAGCCTCATGGATTACGAGGTGAGCTTTCGCGGCGAGATTCGTAATGGCCATAGCATCACCACGATCAAGGTGGTGGTGCCGGTCACGAGCCTGTGCCCGTGCTCCAAGGAGATCTCCGAGCGCGGGGCGCACAATCAGCGGTCGCATGTGACCTTGGCGGTGCGAACCAATCAATTCGTCTGGGTCGAGGACCTGATAGACCTCGTGGAGAAGAAGGCGAGTTGCGAGCTCTACGGGCTCCTCAAGCGCCCGGATGAGAAATTCGTGACCGAGCGCGCCTACGACAACCCGCGGTTCGTGGAAGACATGGTCCGCGAGGTCGCGAGCGCCCTGAACGCCGACCCGCGCGTCGACGCCTACACCGTGGAGTCCGAAAATTTCGAATCGATTCACAACCACTCGGCCTACGCCCTCATCAAGAAGGACAAGACCACCCCTTAAAAACCCGCGACCCCTTGCGCAACCGGCGCCGCTTCTGTTAGCCTCCTAATAGTTAGGTTGAGAAGGAGCGGGCCATGGGGCTCCCTCAGGATTCGTTTTCGGGGATACTCCACGAGACGGCGCGCCTGTGGCGCACTGAGCTCGACCGCCGGTTGCGCCCGCTTGGTTTAAGTCAGGCCAAATGGCGCATGCTGGTGCACATCGCCTGTAGCGATAACTGCACGCAGGCGGAGCTCGCAGCACGTCTCGGGGTCGAGGCGCCGACGGTGGTCGGCCTGCTCGACCGCCTGACCGCCGATGGCCTCGTCGAACGCCGGGAATCGCCCCATGATCGCCGCAGCAAGACCGTCCACCTCTGCGAGGGGGGACGGGCGCTGATGCGGCCCATAACCGAGATCGCCGAGAACCTAAGCCGCGAACTCCTCGCCAACCTGAGCACGGACGAGGTGGCCATAAGCACCGCCACCCTGACAAAAATCCGTGACCGACTCTCATCTCTCTAAGACTTAAAACAACAGGCCCATCCCATCATGTCCCGACTGTCGCAGTTCGCGCGCGCCCTGTCTCGGCAGAAGGCCCTGCTGGCCTTCATTGCCATCCTCGTCCTCTACGGCGCCTATGTGTATTGGCGCAGTCTGCAGGATTATGTGAGCACCGATGACGCCTATGTAGGCGCCCATGTCGTCTCGATAGCCGCCCAGGTGGCGGGGCCTGCGGCCCAGGTATTCGTGCACGACAATCGCCCGGTCCGCGCCCATCAGCGCCTGTTCGAGATCGACCCGCACCCCTACCAGATCGCCGTCCTCGCGGCGCGCGCCTTGGTCGCGCAACGCCACGCCCTCCTGGTCAATGCCGAGGCCATAAGCGGTCGCACGCAACGCATGGCCGCGCGCCATTTCTTGTCCTCGCAGGCATCGGAAACGGCACAGGCCACGGTCAAGGCCGATCGCGCGGCCCTGGCGGCAGCCCAGGCGGCACTGGCGCGCGCGAAGCTCAACCTCTCCTACTGCCTGGTGCGCGCCCCGACCAATGGCTACCTCAGCAATATGCGGCTGCGGCCGGGTGCCTATATTCAGGCCGGCACGCCGCTCTTTGCCCTGATCGCAAGCCGCGAGTACTGGGTGACCGCCAACTTCAAGGAGACCTCTCTTGGCCATATGGTCGTGGGCGACCGTGCCCACGTCCATATCGACATGTACCCCGGCCACATGTTCCGCGGTAAAGTGGTGGGTATAAGCGGCGGCAGCGGCACCGCCTTCTCGCTGCTCCCCCCGGAGAACGCCACGGGTAACTGGGTCAAAGTCACGCAGCGCGTCCCGGTGCGGGTCCTGATCCTCGACCCAAACCCCCACTGGCCGCTTCGAATCGGGACGAGCGCGGACGTCACGGTCTTTTTCCGCACGCACCGCAGACATTAAGGGAGGCTTTCATGGTCTTTCGCAAGATGCTGCTTTGTTATGATGGCACGCGTGAGAGCCATGCGGCGCTGCGCCGGGGCGCGGAGCTCGCGCGCGGCTGCAGCGCAACCGTACATCTCCTCGCGGTGGTTCGCACGAGCGCGACATCGATCGTGGGCGAGTCGCTCTCAAGCGACGCGCCCTTTGTCGAGCAGACCCGGCAGACTGAGGAGATCCTCAAGGAAGGGATCGCGCAGCTTGGCGCGCTTGGCCTAAAGGCCCAGGGGCATGTGGTCCTAGGCGAACCGATCGACGAGATCGCGCGCGCCGCACAGGCCCTCGAGGTCGACCTGATCGTCCTCGGTCATCATACGAAGTCGGGGTTCGCGCGCTGGTGGCAGGGATCCGTGGGCGAGTCGCTGCTCGATCGATCGCACTGCAGTATTCTGATATGCATCGAAAATCCACCCCCTAAAGCCGGCTCGTGACCCCCCGGCAACGCCTGCTCATCACCATCGCGGTCATGGCCACGACCGTGATGCAGGTGCTGGACACGACCATCGTCAACGTCGCCCTGCCGCACATGGAAGGGCAGCTCGAGGCCACCCCCGATCAGATCACCTGGGTCCTGACCAGTTACCTGGTGGCATCCGCGATCTTCATGCCGCTTACGGGGTTTTTTACCGACCGGCTCGGCCGCCGGCGCTACCTTCTCATCAGCATATTCGGGTTCGTGCTGTTCTCGGCGCTGTGCGGGCTGGCGGCGTCCTTGGACCAGATCGTCGCATTCCGGCTCTTGCAGGGGGCCTTCGGGGCCTCCCTGGTCCCGCTTTCACAGGCCATCCTGGTGAGTGTCTACCCGATCGAGGAACGCGGGCGCGCGATGGCGATATGGGGCATCGGCGTCATGGTAGGTCCCATTCTCGGTCCGACCCTGGGCGGTTATCTGACCGAGGTCTTGAGCTGGCGCTGGACGTTTTTCATCAACCTTCCCGTCGGCATCCTCTCCTACGTCCTGGCCCTGACATCGGTGCCGGATACCGCGCGCCGGGAGCGCACCATGGACTGGGGGGGATTGGCGTATCTTGCCCTGTGCATCAGCGCCCTGCAATTTCTTCTCGACCGCGGCAATGAATACGGCTGGCTGGGATCGCAGCGCATTCAGCTGGCCGCAGTGATTGCCATCGCGGGCCTTGCCGCGTTTACCGTGCATAGCGCCGGGCCACGGCGGTCGCGCCTGTTCGACCTGCGTATCCTTGCCGACCGGAACTTTACCGTGGCAAGCCTTCTGCTCGCGATCTTCGGCCTGGGCATGTATGGGTCCATGGTCATGCAGCCGCTGTTCCTCGAACAGCTCCTCCACTACCCGACGCTCACCACCGGGCTTGCCATGGCCCCGCGCGGTGTCGTGAGCGCCATGAGCATGCTGATCGTGGGACGGCTCATTACCCGCATGAATCCGCGCATTCTGATCGCCATCGGTATTGTCCTAAGCGGACTGGGCACCTGGGCCATGGGGGGCTATGACCTCCATATCAGCGAATGGCAGGTCATCTGGCCGGTCCTCGTTCAGGGCCTGGGGCTTGGCATGATCTATGTGCCGTTGTCCACGATTGCGTTTTCGACCCTCCCGCGGGAGTCGGCATCAGAGGCCGCGGGGCTCTTTAGCCTCATGCGCACGGTCGGCTCGTCCATCGGCATCTCGCTTGTCACCACCATGTTCATCCGCCATGGCCAGATGGCATGGAATGCCATAGGAACACACATTACGGCCTTTGGGGCGGCCGCCGCCGCCTATCTCGCGCCGCTGCATGTGCTCCCGCAAACGCCGCTCGGCGCCCAAGTGCTCGCCGGCACCCTCGCCCGGCAGTCGCAAATGGTGGCATTCGATGCCGCATTTGTGTTTATCACCTTCAGTTTCGTGGCCATGCTGCCGCTCGTGCTCCTGATCGGGGGCCACCGGCTGGGCGGGGAGACGGCCCCCGTGGTTGCAGCCGACTAGGGCGCGGGCCCTCAAGGCCGCTATACTAGCGTCGGGGCGACACCGTCCCCAGGCATGCCGTCACACGGCCCGGTCCGGTCGCGGCGGTCATGGTCCCGAAATCTAAGGCTTGCGCGATGAAACCTATTGCCATTTTCCGACATGCCCCGGGCGAAGGCCCGGGCTATCTGGCCGATGTCCTGAAAAGACGCGGCCTGTCCCACGTCCTCATACGCGTCGATCACGGCGACGCCATGCCAAGGATACCCGGCGAGTACTCGGGGCTGGTATTCATGGGCGGCCCCATGAGCGTCAACGACCCCCTGCCCTGGATCCCGCAGGCGCTCGCGCTGATCCGCGCGGCCCAAGCGGCGGGCCTACCGGTCCTGGGTCACTGCCTGGGGGGGCAGCTCATCAGCAAGGCCCTGGGCGGGGTGGTTGCCCCCAACCCGGTGATGGAGATCGGCTGGGCCCCGGTCGAGCGCGTGCCGGGCGAGGCCGCCTCGCACTGGCTTGGGCCACTGCCCGAGCGCTTCGAGGTCTTTCACTGGCACGGCGAGACCTTCACGGTCCCCGAGGGCGCCGCCTCGATTCTGAAAAGCCCCTTCTGCCGCCATCAGGGCTTTGTCATAGGCCGCACCCTGGCCCTGCAATGCCATATCGAAATGACCGTGACCATGGTCGAGGCCTGGGCAGGCAGCCCGGCCGGCCAGGCGCTCGTGGCCTCGCCCTCGATTCAGACGGCGGACGCGATGCGCGAGGATGTGAAGGCCAAGGTCGCCGCCTTGCACGCGATCGCCGATACCGTATACGCCCGTTGGCTCGATCCGCTGTGCGCATAGGCATCGATCTGGGCGGCACCAAGATCGAAGGGATCGCGATCGACGCGCACGGCCTCGAACGGGCGCGCGCCCGGGTCCCGACCCCCGCCGCCCAAGGCTATGACGCCATTCTGACGGCCATCGCCGGGGTCATTGCGGATCTCGAGGCGACGACGGGGGAGACCGGCACGATAGGCATCGGCAGCCCGGGCGCGATCTCGCACAAGACCGGGGCGATCAAGAATTCCAACACCGCCTGCCTAAACGGCCGGGCCCTGCGCGAGGACTTGGCCGACCGCCTCAACCGGCCCATCCGTCTCGAAAACGACGCCAATTGCCTCGCCTTGAGCGAGGCACGCGACGGCGCGGGCCAGGGGATGCGGTGCGTATTCGCCGTCATCTTAGGCACCGGGGTCGGCGGCGGGCTCATCATCGACGGCCGGCTCTGGCCCGGACGCCAGGGGATCGCAGGCGAGTGGGGGCATAACGTCCTGGAGGCCGATGGCCCGGCCTGCTACTGCGGGCGCCGGGGATGCGTAGAGACCCTGCTATCCGGACCGGGGCTTGCCGCAAGCTACCGGGCCCTCGGCGGGCGCACGGGGTATGCGGCCCATGAGATCGCCGCGCACGCAGCGGACGATCCCCGGGCACGGGCCGCGCTCGACCTGTACTGCACGCGCCTTGGGCGCGCGCTTGGCACGGTGGTCAATATCGTGGACCCCGACGTGATCGTGTTGGGCGGGGGTCTGAGCGCCATCGCGGACCTCTACAGCAAGGGGCGTGAGGCGCTCGCGCAGGCGGCGTTTACGGACGATCTCACCACACCCATCGTCTGCGCCCGCCATGGCGCGGCCTCCGGGGTACGCGGCGCCGCCCATCTCTGGCCACCTACAGCCCCGTAAGCACCGAAACAGAGGGCCCAGGCGCGGCGGTTGCGGGATAGGCCCCATGCCCCGCGACCGCGGTATTCGTATATCATTACGAGAGGCGGTCGCGCAGGCGGCGCGGCCACAGGCCCCAGGAAATCATCCGCCCTTTTCAACGATCAAGGACCCTCCACCATCCATGCGTACACAGGCACTGCTGCTCGCCACCCTGAAAGAGACCCCGGCGGACGCCGAGATCGTAAGCCACAGGCTCATGTTGCGGGCCGGCATGATCCGCAAGCTGGCCTCGGGGCTCTACACATGGCTGCCCACGGGGCTTAGGGTGCTGCGCAAGGTCGAGGCGGTGGTGCGCGAGGAGATGGACCGGTCCGGGGCCCTGGAGGTCCTCATGCCGGCCATTCAGCCCTCCGAGCTCTGGCAGGAATCGGAGCGCTGGGAATACTACGGACCGGAGCTCTTGCGGCTGACCGACCGCCATGAGCGGGCGTTCTGCTTTGGCCCCACCCACGAGGAGGTCATCACCGATCTCGCGCGCCGCGAGATCAAAAGCTACCGCCAGCTGCCCCTGAACTTCTACCAGATTCAGACCAAGTTCCGCGACGAGGTGCGCCCGCGATTCGGCGTCATGCGCGCGCGCGAGTTCCTGATGAAAGACGCCTACTCCTTTCATGCCGATCACGCCTCGCTCAAGGCCACCTATGAGGTCATGTACGCGACCTATCAGCGCATCTTCACGCGTCTTGGCCTGCGCTTTCGTGCGGTGCGGGCCGACACCGGCAGCATAGGGGGCGACGCCTCCCACGAGTTCCATGTCCTGGCCGACACCGGAGAGGATGCCATCATCACCTGCCGGGCGTGCGACTACGCCGCCAACGTCGAGCTCGCGCAAAGCGCCCCGGGCGCGCCGCGGGCGGCCGCCACCGAGACGCTCACGCCGGTGCATACGGGCGCTGCGCGCACCATAGACGAGGTGGCGCAGGCACTCTCCGTGCCCGCTACGCGCATTCTGAAAACACTCTTCATCAAGGGCACGGAGGGCCCGATCGCGCTCTTTGTGCGCGGCGATCGCGAGATCAATCCCATCAAGGCCGCCAAGGTCCCCCATGCCCTCAGCCCGCTTGCCTTCGCCACACCCGCCGAGGTGCGCGCCGCAGGGGGCGTGCCGGGCACGGCCGGGCCGGCGGGCCTTTCGGTCCCGGGCTACGCCGATCCCGAGGCCCTGGCGCTCGCCGACTTCGTATGCGGCGCCAATCGCGAAGACCACCATCTCAAGGGCGCGAACTGGGGACGCGACTTTCCGGAGCCCTCGGCCTTTGATCTGCGCGAGGTGACAGGAGGCGACCCCTGCCCGCAATGCGGGGCGGGCCTCGAGCGCGGCCGCGGCATCGAGGTCGGACACATCTTTCAGCTGGGCACGAAGTACAGCAACCGGATGGCCGCGGGCTTTCTCGACGAGGCCGGCCAGTCCCGGCCGTTTATCATGGGCTGCTATGGCATCGGCGTATCGCGGGTCGTGGCCGCCGCCATCGAGCAAAACCACGACGAGCGGGGCATCATCTGGCCGGCTGCGATCGCGCCCTTTACAGTCGCCATCGTGCCCATCGGTTACCACAAATCCCCGGAGGTGGCGCAGGCTGCGCACACGCTCTATGCCGACCTGCGCCAAGACGGCGTGGATGTCCTGCTCGATGACCGCGATGAACGCCCGGGCGTATTGTTCGGGGACATGGATCTGATTGGCATACCCCATAGGCTCGTGATCGGCGAGCGCGGACTTCAGGCCGGCACGATCGAATATAAAGGACGCACCGATGCTCAGCCCTGCGACTGGCCGCTCGCCGATGCCCGGTCCCGGCTTGCCCAGCGCCTGGCGTCCTAGGGCGCTGGGGCTTGCGCTCTTGGCGCTTGCGCCCACGGCAAGCGCCGCCTCCGGCGCGCCCTGGGGACATATCCCCGTGCACCGCGACGCCTTCCCGAACCGCTTCGCGGCCGAGGTGTGGCTTGCCGACATGTCGCAGCGCCTCTCGATCCTGGTCCCGGGGCGCCATTTCCGGGTGCGCCTCTTGGAGGATGTCCGGTATGCCGCGCTGCGTGAAGGCCTGCGTCCCCGCGTGGTGCTCGCCGTCATCGAGGTGGAAAGCGGCTTTAATCCCTACGCGATCTCCTCGCAGGGGGCGCTTGGCCTCATGCAGGTGATGCCGTTTTGGACAAAACGCCTCGGCGCGCCCTCGGCCAACCTCTTTCGTATACGCACCAATCTGCGCATGGGCTGCCGCATCCTGCGCCATTACCTCAACCGCCATCAGGGGGACCTATTCACGGCGCTTGCCGCCTACAACGGCAGCAATGGGCGGCGCTACTACCCAGACCGTGTCTATCGCGTATTCCACGCCCGCTGGTTTCATCAATAAAGAGCGCCGGGAAGGGACGGGGAATGGGGGTGCGGCCCGCCGTTGGGCGCGACCCGACATCCGCGTCTTCAGGTCTCGTCGTAGCGCACCACAAAACCCTCGGACCCGCGCCATTCGCCGGCCATCTCGCGCTCCATGCCGGCGACATGCGCGCCGGGCGGGCCCTTGGCGACCTGCCTTATGAGCGCCTCGAGCGCCGCCTCCGAACCGCAGGCCAGCACCTCGACGGACCCGTTTGCGCGATTGCGGACCCAGCCCCTGACGCCAAGACCGCGTGCCCCATCGCGCACATAGGCACGAAAGCCGACGCCCTGTACCCTCCCGGTGACGGTCAATCTGACACAGGCCATAGCCCCCCTCAAAGACGCACCGCGCCCCGGCGCTGTGCGTCTATCCTCGCATGCGCCCTTATCCGCATATCCCGCCATACGGCAAGGGGTTTAGGGCATCCGGAGATCGGCCGGGGCTGCGCGTGACACCGCACCCGGGCGCTGAGCTCAAGATGGCCCCCTATGGGGCCGCGGGAAACCGCTCGCGCGCCTCGCGCACGGACTTCCAGAAGGCGTAACCGGCGATCGGTACGAGCATGATCACGACCAGAAAAAGGCCCACGCCCAGGTGCGCCAGATTGTGGATATGCAGGCCGGTCGTCCAGGACATCGAGGCAAGCTCCGGTGCCATGAGGCCGAGCGCCCCCACGATCATAAAGGTCATCCCCCCGCCGCTTAACGTGCGCCCGGCCATCTTGCGCGCAACATACACGCGCGCCCGGCCGTCGAGCTTGCGCCGCGCCATCCAGCCCCCGAACAACGAGCCGATGAGCATCTGCGTGACCATAGTCCCGAGCCCAAAGAGCAGGCCCGGCAGGAACGCGAGGTAGGGGCTGCGCGTGGCCGGGGCGAGGACCGTATAGACGATGATGGCAAAGGCGCCTGTGCCCCACCCGGCGAGAAAACCGTGGACGAGCGGCATGTAGCGCGGCAGGGCCGCGGGCTCGACGGACGGCTCATGGTCGAGCGCATGGCTATGAAAGAGGTGCGGGACACGGCCCTTGCGCAATATGTAATACCCCGAGGCCGCCATGACCAGGCCCACGACGATATACACCGCGAAGTTCCAGCGCGCCCCTACCAGGAAATCGGTCATGGCGAAGTAGGCAAGCTCCGAGGCGATCGCGCGCTGCAGGGTAAAGGCCGCCGAAAAGAGCAGGCCGGCCCTAAAGCCCCCACGGATCGAGTACGACCCGATGGCATAGTTGAACGTAATGGGCCAGGTGTGCTCGTCGGGCGTTATCCCATGCACCATGCCCAGGAAAAACGCCGTGACGAGCGCCAGACCCACGCCCAGACTGGCAAGCCTCGGATCCCAGAGGTTCAAATCGGCAATCGCCATTCCCTATGCCCCGTTTTCGCACGCAGGCGGTACTCTACCGGCAATCGATGGCCGCGCCAACTGCGGGCACCGGGACCTTGGCCGGGGCACCCGCCTGCTCGCGTACCAGGCGCGGGACGAGATAGCCGGGAAGCCGCGCGCGCACGACCTCAAGCAAACCGGCCGCGCGCGCGGCATCGACCGCGAAATGCCGCGCCCCCTCCACGCAGTCGAGCATATGGAGATAGTAAGGCAAGACGCCGGCCGCAAACGCCCGCTCGCTCAAGGCCGCCAGCACATCGGCATCATCATTGACCCCGGCAAGCAGCACCGCCTGATTGAGGAGCGTCACGCCCGCCACCTTAAGACGCGCGCATGCCGAAATGACCGCCTCGTCGATCTCTTGCGGATGGTTTATGTGCAGCACCATGACGACTGCGGCCCGGGCCTGATCGAGCCACCCCAGGAGTCCCTCGTCGACGCGGCTTGGAATCACCACCGGCACGCGTGTGTGAAACCGCACGCGTTCGATATGCGGTATGCCTCGCAGCGTGTGCATCAGATCCGCGAGCCTGTCGTCGCTGAGGGTGAGCGGGTCGCCGCCGCTTAAGATCACCTCGCGGATCGAGCGGTCGGCGGCGATATGGGCCGAGGCCGCCTGCCAGCGGTCGCGCGCGGCCTGGGACTGGGCGTACGGGAAGTGGCGGCGAAAGCAATAACGGCAGTGCACGGCGCACGCCCCGGTGGCGGTGAGGAGCACGCGGCCTTCGTATTTGCGCAAGACCCCGGGGGCCACCTGGGCGGCGAGATCGCCGACCGGGTCCTTCGAGAACCCGGGCTGATCGGCCTGCTCGCAATCGAGCGGCAGGACCTGACGCAACAGGGGGTCACGCGGGTCGCCGGGGCGGATGCGCGCCAGATAGGCGGGGGGGACCCGTACCGGGAAGCGACCGTGCGCGATGCGCGCGGCCGCGCACAGCCCCTCTGGCAGGCCCAGGGCCCGGATAAGGGCCTCGGGGTCGCGAATGGCCGCGGCGAGCTCCGCCTGCCAGGGTGCCTGCCGTGCAGGATCGGTTCGATGTATCATAGGCGCGCACTGTCCGTGTTCGGTCGACAAAAGGCAAGCGACACCGGCCAGCCCCTACTCCAATTCGAGAGCGTCATGACCACCTACAGCACCAACGAATTCAAGAATGGGCTCAAGATCATGCTCGACGCCGACCCCTGCGCCATCATTGAAAACGAGTTCGTGAAACCCGGCAAGGGCCAGGCCTTCAACCGCGTCAAGATCCGCAATCTCAAGACCGGGCGCGTGGTCGAGCGCACCTTCAAGTCGGGCGACACCGTCGAGGGTGCCGATGTCGTCGACGTCGAGATGCAGTACCTGTATAGCGACGGGGACTTCTGGTACTTCATGTCGCCCGAGACCTATGAACAGTTGGGGGCCGACAAGACCGCCGTGGGCGAGGCCGCCAAATGGCTCAAGGAACAGGCGCTCTGCCTGGTGACGCTCTGGAACGGCGTGCCCTTGAGTGTGGCAGCACCGGTCCATGTCGTGCTCAAGGTCACGGATACGGACCCCGGGGTGCGCGGCGACACGAGCGGCGGCGGCGGCAAACCCGCGACCCTCGAGACCGGCGCGGTCGTGCGCGTGCCGCTTTTCATCAATATCGGCGATACCCTGAAGATCAACACCGAGACCGGCGAATACATTGCCCGCGCCAAGGAATAGTGCCGCATCCGCGCGCGGCCGCGCCGTTTCCCGGGAAGCGCGCCTTGCGGCCCTCCGCAAGCGGGCGACGCTGCTGGCAGAGGCGCGGGCCTTCTTTGGGGAACGCGGCTATCTCGAGGTGGAGACACCGGTGCTCGCGCGCTCCGGCGCCCCCGACGCGCAGCTCGCGCAGTTTGCGCTCAGCGACCCGATGCTCGGCGCCTTATACCTCCAGACCTCCCCCGAGTACGCCATGAAGCGGCTCATCCTGGCGGGCAGCGGTTCTATATTTCAGATCACCAAGGCCTTTCGCCAGGGCGAGAGCGGGCGGTTCCATAACCCCGAATTCACGCTCATAGAATGGTATGGCCTGGGCTATGATCGTGAGCGTCTTATCATTGAAGCCTGCGCCCTGATCGCGCGGCTCGCCCCGTCTCTGCATGATAAGGCGCGCATCGTGAGCTACCGTGAGGCCTTTCGCGAGGCCCTAGGCATCGATCCCATCGAAGACCCCGACGATCGCCTGCGCGATGCGGCGCGCGCACATGTGCCATCGGCGCACGAACTGCCTCTCGATGACCGGGACGAGATCCTCGACCTGCTCATGACGCATGCCGTGGCGCCCGCATTCCCAACCGGGGCCTTGACGGTCGTGACGGACTATCCCCCAAGCCAGGCAGCGCTTGCCCGCCTCAATGCCCGCGGGCTGGCCGACCGCTTCGAGATCTACCAGGGGCCAATGGAGCTTGCCAATGGATTCCATGAGGCCACGCGCGGCGGGGAGTATGCGCAACGGTTTGCCACCGAGGCGGCCAAGCGCCGGGCCCGGGGCCTGCCGGATATTCCCGAGGACCGGCGCCTGCTCGGGGCACTGGCCGAAGGAGACCTGCCGGACTGCGCGGGCTGCGCGCTCGGCCTGGACCGGGTCCTCATGCTGGCCGTGGGCGCCACCCACATCGACGAGGTCCTGGCATTTCCCATAGAACGGGCGTGATAATAGACCATAACACACGACAGGAGGCCCTGTGAGCGCCCTATTTTCCCCCTTTCGTCTGCGCTCGCAGACGTTTCGCAATCGCATCTTTGTCTCACCGATGTGCCAGTATTCGAGTGTCGATGGATTCCCCACCGCCTGGCATCTCGTCCATCTCGGCAGCCGGGCCGCAGGCGGCGCAGGCCTCGTCATCATGGAGGCCACGGCGGTGAGCCCCGAGGGCCGCATAAGCCCCGGGGATCAGGGCCTCTGGAGCGATGATCACACGCAAGCCCTCAAGCCCATCGTCCAGTTCATCCAGTCCCAGGGCGCGGCCGCCGGCATTCAGATCGCCCATGCCGGCCGCAAGGCCTCCACCGACGCCCCCTGGCGCGGCGGGGGGCCGCTTACGCCGGCCCAGGGCGGCTGGACGGTCATGGCGCCAAGCCCCGTGCCATTTGCCGCCGGCTTTCCGCGGCCCGAGGCCTGCGGGGACGAGGACCTGCGTCGCGTGGTCGCGGACTTTGCGCGCGCCGCGCGCCGCGCCGACGAGGCCGGATTCGATGTCCTGGAGCTGCACCTCGCGCATGGTTACCTGCTGCATGAATTTTTGTCTCCGCTCAGCAATCGCCGCGACGACCGCTATGGCGGGAGCCTTGAAAACCGCATGCGGCTGCCGCTTGAGGTGACCGAGGCGGTACGCGCGGTGTGGCCCGACGCCAAGCCCCTGTTTGCGCGCCTATCGGCCACCGACTGGGTCGAGGGCGGCTGGGACATCGAACAATCCGTGGCGCTCGCCCGACAGCTCAAGGCCCGCGGCGTCGATCTCATCGACTGCTCGAGCGGCGGGATTGTCGCAGACGCCAAGATCCCGGCCGGACCCGGCTATCAGACCCCGTTTGCGACCCGGGTGCGTAACGACGTCGGCATCAGCGTGGGTGCCGTAGGTCTCATCACCGACCCGCTGCAGGCCGAGCAGATCGTGCGCACACACCTCGCCGACTGCGTATTGCTGGGGCGCGAGTTCCTGCGCGACCCATACTGGCCGCTGCATGCGGCGCGCGCGCTGCACAGCGATATCCCGTGGCCCGCGCAATACGACCGCGCGCGCCCCTGATCTCGTCTCCGGCTGCCCCTGGCCGGCACCGCGTGGCGCGCGCGAACTTCTGGCCGCGCGCCATCCGGGGGCACGCCATAGAACAATGGCCTAGCCGATGTGATAGATCACATTGAGCGTGGTAAAGGTCGTGGTCCGGGCATAATGGACAAGCGCCGTTGACGGCAGGCTCGTGTAATGAATGACCTGCTCCGAGAACTTGAGCGCCAGGTGAGACAAGATCGTCATGGTCACCCCGGTCGATGACGTCAGCAAAGTGCCGCTGCGCGCGCCCATGACCCGCATGCGCTCGCTGAAGTGGGCCCCGCGGCGCAAACGCCACACATAGTTCATCGCCACATCGCCTGCCGGCTCATCTTGCACGGCGCGCACCCCGGGGTAGTAGTTCTGGCGGGCGCCACCGCCTGCCTCGATGTCAAGGTGCATGGTGCGCGTCGTAAAGACTCGCCGGCCCGCATTGAGCATTTCCACAAAGTAATGGTTGTAGCCATCGAACAAGTTGTGATCGTAGAGCACGCTGCCAACAACGAAACTGATGGGCTCAGACCGGAAGCTGCGCTTGACCTGAAGGGTGGTGACGAGACGATTGACGCCCGCTACGCCATTGTAGGAAAAATAGTTGTAGCTGAGATTGCCCCCGTAGCTCCAGAGCCCCACGGTATCGCGGACGCGGTCTGTGGAGTTGAGACTTGTCGTAAGGGCCACCCCGGACGACGAGGACAGCCCGGCCCCGAACGCGCCGTGCCAACCGGGCTTGGGGTCGGTCTTTGGTTTGGCGGCATCCGCGCCCGTGGCGCCAGACAACACCGCCACGACGGCCGCGGCCATCACAAGCCGCGGGCAGACGACGCGCCTTGTCATGCCCGGTGCGTACCGGGCGATGCCGCCCGAGGGCCGTCCTCGGGCGCACGCCGGGATACCATGACGCATGCCCGGTACGGTGCGCGAAGGAGGCCTGCGGCCCGGGCGCGGGGACACCGGGACGTATCGTGGCGATCTTGCGGCAGACTTTCCAATGAGGCCTCTTAAAGGGTCTTCATTGGTGGGACTCGCTGCCCGGCCAGAGGTTCCGGGCGGCGCATGATCACGGCGCGTCGTGCCGGCGGGCACAAGATCCGGGGCGCTGCCCCCTGCCCGGGACATCTTCCCTGCGCCTATGGGCTAAGGGCTTGTCCGCTTGTGGGGGTTTATGGCACTGCGCAAACGGGTGACTGCCGCATCCAGGCCAAGGCTGCGGCGCGTATTCAGAAATTCGAGCAGCACCGTGACATCCGATGTCAGCAAATCCAGAAAGGGCTCGAGCTCCGCCTCCCGGCCATTGTCCAGATAGCACAAGGCGCGGTCGAGCCCCATCAGGGCGCGGCCCGGGGCCGCAGCCGGCTCGGGGGCGGCAAATGTCGTCGCGGAGACCGCCTCGGGCAGGAATTCGGGCTCGAACAGCATATCGGCGCCGGTATCGCCCTCGGTGTCCGCCGACGGCTCGGGCGGGGCGATGCCGTCAAGCACCAGCTCCTCGGGCCCGCCCAGGGTATCGCTCAAGGCCGAACCGTTTGCGCGATTGCCCCCCAGCGCCACCGCGCGCTTGAGACGATCCTCGGCCAGATGGCGCAACGCCTCGCAGCTCGTGGCGCCTTCTTCCGATGACGCCACCCCCACGCTGATGCTGAGGACCTTGCCGTCATGGGCCGGCCGACGGGCAAACGCCCCCACGAGGCGCTGCGCCAGGGCAAGCCCCGGGGCCTTGGACATGCCGCTGACGAGTATGCCGAACTCCGCCCCGCCCAGGCGCGCTATCGCCGTCGCCTCGGCGCCGGCCTCGTCGCGCAATACCTTGGCGACATGCCTGACCACGGTCTCCATCTGCTCATCACCGTATTCCCGATACAGGATACGGACCTGATCGAGCCCGGCCCTCAGTACCGTCAGCGGCCGCTGCGCCGAGGCCTCGTGCCACAGCGCCTCGCCGCGCTCGTAGAAGGCCTTGCGGCCGAGCAGCCCGTCATAGGCGGAGGCCTCCTCCGGGACGGGCTGTTCAAACCGCATATAGGCCTGAGTGCAGGCCTGAAGCTGGGCCAGGTTCAGGGGCTTGGTAATGAAATCGGTGGCCCCGCAGGCGAATGCCCGGGTCTTGGTCTCGTCGTCATCGGCGCCCGTGATCACGATGATCGGCAGGTCGCGTATCCGCGCCTCATCGCTCGCCCGCACCCGGCATATGAACGCATAGCCGTCGAGCCGCGGCATCTCGATGTCGGTGATCAGCACGCCGATGTCGGGGGCCTGAACAAGCGCCTCCCAGCCGGCCTCGCCGTCGCCTGCTACCGCGACGTCGAAGTCCACTTTCAGCATTTTACTGATAGCCTGGCGGATGACCGCAGAATCATCCACCACCAACACTCGACCACCGTTGCGCGCCGTCACCACCGCCGTAGTCGCACTCACGCTCACCTCTAGTTGTCGGCGGGGATTTAATAGCCACAAATCAAGGCCTTGCTCCCCCGCATCTGCATCCTTTGACCTTAGAACGAAAATCCCCAAAGTCAACACGGCGCGATGCTCGCAGGCGGCGTATCCAGGCCGCCCGCACCCAAGGCGACAACTCTGGCCCTTGCCCTGCAATCGCCGGGATTATACGCAAACGCCTGCCGGTAAACCGCAAATTCCCCCCATGGACCGGGAATCGCGGTGTAAGGGGCGCGCGCCACCCGGGCCGGGCCGGCCCGCCATCGCAAGCGCCTATAAGGAGCTTGACTCCGGCCCAATCGCAGGCGCCGCCCCGAGTCCTTAGCAAGGATCGCCACCATCCGGCAAAACCCCCTGACCGCGGTCCGGGCCCGAACCCACCCAGGGTCCGGCCGCTTGCGCACGGCCGCCCATGCCGGCGCACCACGATAGGAGTAAGATGGCGGGCGACGAGCCAGGGCATGACCGACCCGACGAGACGCGAGCACCGCCACATGAGCGCAGACACGCCCCCACAGACGATTCGCTTTTATACGGAAGAGGAACTCGATGCCCTCGAGGCCCAGGACCCGGACACGGCCTATCGCATTGCCCGCGCCCAGGCCATTGCCGCGCGCGCGCAACGCGCGCCCTGCACGGACGCCGACGCAGCCCCCCCGGATCCCGTGGCCGTAGCCCAGGCCGTCGAGACCGTACGCAGAATCCTGCAACGCGACGGCGGCGATATCGAGCTTGTCGCCATCGACGGCGCGACCGTGCGGGTGCGCATGAAGGGCGCCTGCGCCGGCTGCCCCAACTCGGTCTTGGACCTGCGCAACGTCGTCGAAAAGGTGGTGTGTGCGGTACCGGGCGTATCGGCGGTCGTCAATACCTTCTGACCGGCCGCCCGGCGCTGACAGGGCGCGCCCGCATTGATACCATAAGCCATGGACGATAGGATCGATCCCGACGCCCGCTGCCCGGGCCCCGAGTCTCTGCGGCCCGATGCCGTGATCGTGGCGGGGCGGACCCATACCGGTCATGCGTGCCGAATCGTCGACAATACCTGCACGGTGGCGCACCAGGATCTGGTCGATGTCTTAAACGATCTCATCGCCGCGCGCCGATTCGGCATCGCCGCGCGCTCGGCCCATGGCGGCCAGACCCTCGCCATCGGGCGGCCCGAGGCCACGCATGTCCAGTTCGGCGACACCCTCTATCGCCTGCTGCTCTACCCCTACGAGGCGCGGATCGAGCGCTTCTAGCCGCGCGCCCCCGCCAGGGGCCGCCCCAGGAGCCGCTCGAGCACGGACAGTGGCGCGCCCTCCGGCCTAGCCAGGTCCTGTACCGACACATGAAAGGTCTGCTCCAGCAGGTACTGGCCGGCCATCGCCGCATGACTGACCTGATCGGTAAAGGCCATCCAGGTGGTGCCGGCCGGGAACGTCACCTCGTACTGAGGACAGTGCCTCTGAAAATGTTCATCGGCTTTCATGGCGTTATGCAGCGCCAGCATGTAATGGTCATAGTCCGAGCGATAGCCGCTTGTGATCCCGCAGGCCTTCAAGAGCCAGCGCTGGCCGGGCAACGGCGGGCGGATACCCGGCAAAAACCGGCGCGCGCAGACCTCGAAGGGCTCGCCTAGGCGCCACTCCCGGCCGCGGCCCTCAGGATTGACGTTGCTAAAGACGCGCAATATGCGCCGCCCGCCGCTAGGGCGCGATGGGAAGGCGTCCACATGCAGGCGGCTGTCGTCCTTGCGATAGGATGAGGCCCGGCCCTTGGCCTCGATCGGCCGGTAGCTGGTGCGCCCCATGGCAAGATGCGGCGTATAGCGGGGGAACAGGCCCTCGACCAAGACCCGCGCGCCCTGCGCAAAGCGCGCCACCATGGCCTGCAGGCGCGCGCGCTCGTCGCCGGTCAAGACGGTCCCCTTCAGAATGCCCGCCTGCGGGTCATAGCTTATGTTCTTGGAGCGGCCGTCGGCGCAGCCCGGGCTCAAAAACCGCCGCTCATCCTCGGTCAGCGCAAAGGCCAGATGCGAAAAATACAGGACCTGCCCGGCCTCGAGCGCGCGCAATGCCCGCGCCCTTTGCGCCTCATCAAAAACAGCGTCGAAGCGACCACCATCGATACTTTCGAGTGGCTCCATAACCCCCCACCGTCTGCCCTTCTCAAGCACCGGCGGTGCCGCGTCCCATATCAGTCGCCGCGCACACCCCCCATAAAACGCATGCGACCCATGCCTAGCCGCGCCGGCACAACCGGTAAACCCCCTCCTCGCGCCATGCCAGACCCTGCTCGGCAAGCTGCGGATCGTCCTCTGGGGTCTTGCGCTCGCACTCCAGGACCTCCACCGTAAAATGCCCCGCAAAGATCTCCTGAATCTCCGCAGACGACACCGGAAACGGCGGACCGCTGTGCGCATCCTTCGGGGAAAACGGCGCGATCAAAAGGACCGGCGTGCCCGGGGCGAGCAGCCGGGCCATCTGCTCGGCATAGGCGGGCCGCATCGCCGGGGGCATGGCGATCAGGGCGGCGCGGTCATAGACCGCGGCCACCGGTCCGAGCAGCTCTGCAGTCAACCGGAAGTAATCGCCGAGCAGGATCGTGATATCGGTGCTGCGGTATTCGAGGTATTCGCCCCGTCCAACGCGGTCGACGGGTATATTCTGTTCGCGAAAAAACGCCTCGACGGCAAGCGGGCTGATCTCGATGCCCACGACCTGGCGCCCCTGCTCGGCAAGCCATGCCATGTCGCGGCTCTTGCCGCACAATGGCACAAAGACCGGGCCGCTCGTCCCCAGGACCGCGGCATGCCGAAGCAGAAAACGGTTGATTTCACTCTGATGGAATCCAATGCGATTCTCGTGCCAGCGCGCATGCCAGAATTCTGCCTTCATACACCCTCCTCCTGCGCCACTCCCAATAGGGCCGTGGCCATTGCGACCACCCTGGGTCTTCCGAAAACCACCTGGTAGCGCGCCTGCGGTCCGGCGAGACGCACGAATGCCGCGCCCGCCTCGCGCGCGATCGCCCAGGCCGCGCACACGTCCCAGATATGCGCATGCCAGTCGACGGCCACCGCGCCCTGGCCCTGCAAAACGATGCTGTGGGCATAGCAGTCCCGGTAGACACGCAGATTGGGATACGCCGCCGCCAGGCGCCCGAAGAGCTCCCCCCGCCCACCCTTGGCGAAATTCTCCGGGGCCGTGATCAGGACCATCGGCGTGCCCGGCTCGTCGCGATCGGCGATCCGCACATCCCGCCCATTGCACTGAGCCCCCAGCCCCTCTGCCGCGCTCACCCTAAGATCGAGCCGCGGATGGTCTATGACCCCCAGGACCGGGAGCCCTTCGTGGCGCAACGCCACCAGGGTCCCGAAGGTCGCAAGCCCGTGCACGAAATTGTCGGTCCCGTCGATCGGGTCGAGCACCCACTCCCAGGCGCTGCCGCGGGCCTGCGGCGGGTACTCCTCGCCGAGCAGGTCGTGATCGCCAAACCGCGCGGTGATGGCCTCGCGCCAGGCCGCCTCGATCCGCTGATCGGCCGTACTGACATAGGAGCCATCGGCCTTGACGGCGATATCCGTCTCAGTGATTGGGGTCTCGGCCAGAAGCCGGCGCGCGAGATCGGCAAGCGACCAGGCAAAGTGCAGGAAACGGCGGCTGTCGGCCTCGCCGATACGGGGCCCGGATGCAGGCTTCATGACCCGGGACAATACCGGCTCGCCCGGCCCGAGACAAGACCGGCCCGTCCTCGCCGCCGCATGGGGTCTTTGGGTGCCGGCCGCATACCCGATGTCTCGAAGCCGGCGCGATGACGGCACGGGCGCCTAGGCACGGGTTCGACCCCCTGGCCGACTCGGTTATACTGGCGGTCCCGGTGATCGGTCCAGCCCGCAGCCACCGCCAGGCGGTCCTTACCGGGATACGCCACGGGTCTGGCAGCCCGGACACGCCCCATCTTCAATCTTTACAAGGAGGGTGAAAACGCCGTGGCCGCGATGACCTCTTTTAAGGGTCTGCGGCACATGAGCGTTTCCCATACCGCATGACGACGCGCACAGAAAAAGACAGTCTTGGCGAATACCCGGTCCCAGCCGATGCCTGGTACGGGATTCAGACGGCCCGCGCCGTCGAGAATTTCCCGATCTCGGGCCGCGGACCCGACCGCGACTTCATCATCGCGCATGTGCGCATCAAGATCGCGGCAGCGCGCGTCAATGCCCGCGCGGGCTGGCTCGAGGGACGCCTCGCGCAGGCGATCGAAGAGGCGGCGGCTGGCATCGTCTGCGGCCGGCATCACGGCGAATTCGTAGTCGATAGGTTTCAGGCCGGGGCCGGCACCAGCCATAACATGAATACCAACGAGGTCATCGCCAATCTCGCCAACGTGGCGCTCGGCGGGCAACGCGGCGTCTACCATCCGCTCCATCCCAATGACCATGTCAACATGGGGCAAAGTACGAATGACACCATCCCCACCGCCATACGCCTGGCCGCCTTGGCGAAGCTTGGCCGGCTCGTCTTCGCCACCCACGAGATGGCGCGCGCCCTCGACGCCCTGGGCGTGCGTGAACGAGACACGGTCAAAAGCGGGCGCACGCACCTGCAAGACGCCGTGCCGACCACGCTCGGGCGCGAATTCTCGGCCTATGCCTGGACCCTTAGGCGCTGCGCGCGGCGGATACAGGATACGGCCATCGATCTGGGGGAACTGGGGCTTGGGGGCAGCGCAGTCGGCACCGGCCTCAATACCCCTGCGCATTATGCCAAGCAGGTGTGCGCGGAGCTCGCCGCGCTCACCGGCGAGGCCTTGCGCGCGGCCCCCGACCAGAGCGCCCAGATGCAATCGATGGCAGACATCATGCAGCTGTCTGCGGCCATCCGCGGGCTCGCGCTGGAGCTGACGCGTATCGCAAACGACCTGCGGCTTCTGGCCTCGGGTCCGCGCACCGGGCTTGCCGAGATCCGGCTGCCGCCGGTGCAGCCGGGGTCCAGCATCATGCCCGGCAAGGTCAACCCCGTCATGCTCGAGATGTTAAACCAGGTCTGTTACCAGGTCCTCGGGCAAGACGCCGCGGTGGCGGCCATGACCCAGGCCGGCCAGCTCGAGCTCAACGTCATGATGCCGGCCCTTGGCTCGGCGCTGTTTGACATGATGGACTGGCTGACTCATGCCATCACGGCCGTGACCACACGATCGCTCAATGGCATCGAGGCCGATCGCGACCGCTGCCGCGCGTATGCCCATGCGAGCGTCGGCCTCGCCACCTTGCTGAATCGGGCCATCGGCTATAGCGCGGCCGCGCGCGTGGCGCAGGAATCCGAGAGGACCGGCCAGCCGATCGCCGAGATCGTGGCCCGCCACGGCCTCATGGAGAGCGCGGCATTCGCCGAACTCGTGGCGCGCGCCGCGCGCGGCGAGCTCGTATGACGCGGATTCTGGTGCTTTATTACAGCCGCCACGGCAGCGTGCGGCGCATGGCCGACCTGGTGGCGCGGGGCGTAGCCCAGGCCCCGGGATGCGAGGCCGTGGTCCGTACCGTGCCGGAGATCTCGCCGGTCTCGGAGGCGAGCGCGGACGCGATCCCCGAAAGCGGGCCGCCGTACGCCGATCTCGACGATCTGCGCGACTGCGATGGCCTGATCCTCGGCAGCCCGACACGCTTTGGCCACATGGCCGCGCCCGTGAAGCACTTTCTCGAGACCACGACACCGCTTTGGCTGACCGGGGCGCTGGCCGGCAAGCCGGCCGGGGTCTTTACGTCGACCGGGACCCTGCATGGCGGGCAGGAGGCCACGCTTTTGTCGATGAGCGTGCCGCTATGGCATCACGGCATGCTGCTCGTCGGCATCCCCTACACCGAGCCGGAGCTCACCACCACCGCCTCCGGCGGCACGCCCTACGGCGCAAGCCACGTAGCCGGCGCGCGCGACGACCGGGCGGTGACCGCCGAGGAAAAGGCCTTGTGCCTGGCGCTCGGTGAGCGCGTGGCGCACATCGCGCAAAGGCTCGCCCGGCCGTCGGCATAAATCCCGGCCCCGTGACACACCGCTAGGCGCGCGCGAGGATGGCGCGCAGATAAGGGATGGTTAGGCGCCGGCCGTCGGCCAGGGTCTCGCGGTCGAGGTCTTCGAGCAGCGCGAACAGGGCCCGCGGATCACGCGGACCATGGGCCAGGAGATAACGACTCGCGGCATCGCCCATATGCAGCCCGCGCAAGGCGGCCCGGTGGCGCACCGCCTGCGCCTTGGCCTCGTCCGATAGGCGGTGCATGGCCACGATGGGGCCGCTTGCAAGCCGCGTACGCAGATCCTCGCGCGCCACCGGCAGGCCGGCGGGGTTGCTGCGCCCGGCCAGCACCAGGCGCCGCGCCGGCGCGAGCATCTCGAACAAGACAAACAGGCGCCGCTCGCCCTCCGCGTCCCCCGCCAGGGCCTCTACATCGTCGATACAGGCGACACTGTCGTGCGGCAGATCGGCAACGCCTTCCCAGGCGGCCGGGGACAGGGAGGCCAGCGACAGGTAGGCGCACGGCCCGTGCGCCTGCGCCGCGCGCGCCGCGGCCACCAGCAGATGGGTCTTGCCGCACCCCTTGGGACCAAACAGATACAAGGGCCCCGGACGCCCCAGGGCGACCGCCTGCGCGGCCGAAAGCGCCGCGCCATTGTCAGCGGCCCAAAAGTTCTCGAACGACGGCCGGTCGCGCGCCAAAAGCTCGAGGGGCAATTGGCGGGTCATCGGCGCCGCGCCCGAGGGGCCGGGCGTGCGGGCAGGCCCGGGGGGCGGCCCAAGCAAGGCGGCGTACCGTACATCGGCCTTCCCGTCATCTCCTCAAAACCACACTCACACGTCACACCCCTTGGCATCATGGGGCCCCGCGACGGGGACAAGGCCCGCAACCCGCGCGGGGCGTCGGCGGGGCTGTAAGGCCATCGCGCCCGATCATGCGCCTAGCGTCTCTCGACATGCCCCGCCTCGACCTCGCGCACGATACCCCAAGCCCAGAGATAGTGTGCGCCGCTTGCGATCGTCGTCATAAGCACCGCGAACACGAGCACCCCTTGAGCGTGGGCGATATGAAACGTGAAGGCGCGCTCGGTCAGCACAAACACCACCAGCACGATCTGCGTGAAGGTATTGAACTTGCTCACCCGGCTCGGGCGCATCACGACCGGGCCATACAGGGAGGTGTAGACGAGATAGCCACCGACGATGAGCAGGTCGCGAAACGCCACCACCAGGACCAGCCAAAACGGCACGAGCGCGAGCAAGGCCAGCATGACATAGGCGCTCACCAGCAGGACCTTATCGGCCAGGGGGTCGAGGATGGCGCCGAGCTGGGTCACCAAACCAAACCGCTTGGCGATATAGCCATCCAAACCATCCGATACCCCGGCCATGATAAAGACCCACAGGGCGTCGAGATAGCGATGATCCTTCAAGAGCAGGATCAAAAGCGGCACGAATGCCATCCGCAGCATGGTGATCATATTGGGCAGATGCTGCATCCTTCTCACAGATGTCCTCCCTAGCGGCGCAGGCGGCGGTGCCCGCGGGGCGTTGACATGCCGTTTACCTGCGCGCACCAGACGAAGTCAAGATTTACTTGCCGGGCCTGAGGCCCTAACATAGCGGGCCATCCGAGGCCCGCCTGCGAAAAGACCCCCGTGACCGACGCAAAGACCCCAACACCCTTGAGCTACCGCATCGCCGGCGTCGACATCGATGCCGGCGATGCCTTGGTCGAGGCCCTCAAACCCATCGCCGCCCGCACCACCCGCCCCGGGGTCCTTGCGGGCCTCGGCGGTTTCGGGGCGCTCTTTAGCCTGTCCGGGCGCTATCGCGACCCGGTGCTCGTCTCCGGCACCGACGGCGTGGGCACCAAGCTTTTGCTGGCCATCGCGCTCGACCGCCACGACGACATCGGCATAGACCTGGTGGCCATGTGCGCCAACGACATCGTGGTGCAGGGGGCCGAGCCGCTCTTTTTCCTGGACTACTTCGCCTCGGGCCGGCTCGACATCACGAGGGCCGAACGCATTATCGCCGGAATAGGGCGCGGCTGCGAGTTGGCAGGGGCGGCCCTGGTCGGTGGCGAGACCGCGGAGATGCCCGGAATGTATCGCGATCAGGACTATGATCTCGCCGGTTTCTGCGTGGGCGCCGTGGAGCGCGCGCGCCTGATCGACGGCAGTCGCGTCAAGGCCGGCGATGTCATCCTCGGCCTGCCCTCGTCCGGGCTGCACTCAAACGGCTACTCCCTGGCGCGCGCGGTCATCGCAAGACGCCAGGCCGACCTCGCGACAACCCTGGACGGCCGCCCCCTGGCCGATATCCTGCTGACCCCCACGCGCATCTATGTCAAGGCCCTACTCGCGCTGCATGCGGCCCTTGATATCCATGCCATGGCCCATATCACAGGCGGCGGCCTGCCCGGCAACGTGCCGCGCGTGATCCCGTCGGGCCTGCGCGCGGTCATCGACCGCGCATCGTGGTCCTGGCCGCCGATCTTCCGGTGGCTTCAGGAGGGCGGGGCCATCGCCGAAGACGAGATGTACCGGACCTTCAACTGCGGGGTTGGCATGGCGGTGGTGGTGGATGCCGCCGACGCCGGCGCCGCCCAGGCGATCCTGCGCGATCACGGGGAGACGCCGTTTGTCATGGGCGTCATCGACAGGGGCCAAGGCGAGTTTGCGTGGGCCTAAGGGCGCCCCTGAGGGTCGCAGTCGGTGTCTCGGGGCGCGGCAGCAACCTGCGCGCCCTGCAGGAACAGGCCCCGGCCTACGGCTATGTGATCACCGGGGTCGTCAGCAACAACCCGGCAGCGGCGGCCATCGACTATGCGCGCAGTCAGGGCCTTGCGGTCCATGTCGTCGATCATCGGGAGTTCCCATCGCGCGCGGCGTTTGAGCAGGCCCTCGCCGGGGCGCTCGACAGCCTGGCGCCGGATGTCATCGCCCTGGCGGGCTTTCTGAGGGTCCTGGGCACAGACTTCGTCGATCATTACCGAGGGCGCCTGCTCAATATTCACCCCTCCCTTTTACCGGCCTTTCCGGGGCTCGATACCCACCGGCGCGCGCTCGCATCGGGTGCGCGTTTTCATGGCGCCACGGTCCATCAGGTCACGTCCACCGTAGACGGCGGACCGATCATCGCCCAGGCCGGACTTGTGGTCGTCCCGGGGGAGTCACCGGCCTCGCTCGGCGCACGCGTACTCGCCCTGGAACACGCGCTCTACCCCTACGTACTCGGCCGATGGGCACGCGGCGAGGTCGCCTGCAACGGGCCGCAAGCCCCCCTTCCGCTTCGCGCACCGCGGGCATAGACTGCGCATGGTTTCGGAATAAATAACAATAAAATGCCGTCCTACTGCTAGAGGAGATCTTAAAGAATGGGCATCCGTCAATTGCTATGCCGTTCGCGGGAATTCAAAAAGACCCTGGAAACCAGCCGCCCGCGCCTCTATCGCATCGCCTACGCCTGGACGCACAATGCCGCGCTGGCCGACGACCTGGTGCAGGAAACGCTGGCCAAGGCCTGGCAGAAGCACGACCAGCTGCGCGATCCCCGGGCCGAGGAGGCCTGGCTTTTCAGTATCATGACCAACTGTTTCCGCGATCATCACCGGCGCGAACACGAGGCCGAAGATATCGATGAGATGGACATCCCCTGCGACCACTGCCTGGAGACCGAGCACCTGCGCTCGGAGCTCGTCGGGCGCGTGCGCGCCGCGATCGCGAAACTGCCCCCGGGCCAGAGGCAGGTCGTGACCCTGGTTGATTTAGAAGGTTTCTCTTATAATGAGGTCTCATCGATACTGGGGATACCGGGGGGAACGGTGATGAGCCGCTTGTGCCGTGCGCGTGCCGCCCTAAAGACCCTGCTTCTGCCGGACATGGCGGCCCATGGTCAGGCGCCCAGGATGCGGAGAATCAAATGACGGAACCGGGCGGGCCCAGTCTCTCGGAGGAATTCCTCAACGCCTTTGTCGATAATCAGATCGACGGCGACGAGAAGGGCCGCGTCTATCCGCTCATAAACGCCGATCCGGAACTCAACCGCAAGGTCTGTGAGTTGCGCAAGGTCTCGGACTTGGTGCGGCTCGCCTATGACAACCCGCCCCCGCCGGTACGGCGCGAGGTACCGCGACGGCATCTGGCCTCGCGCCTGGCCCCCTTGATCGCGCCTATCGTCTTACTGATCGGAATGACGCTCGGCTGGTCGCTGCGCGCCTTATGGACGCCGACCGTGCCGACTGCGGGGCGGGGCCCGGCGATGACCGTGGCACGGGCGACCACCCGCATCACGACCAAGGTGCTGTTTCATCTGGACAATGGCGACCGCACCCATATGCGCCAGGTGCTCGCGGAGGCCCAGCACCTGCTCGCGCGCTATCGCGCCGACCACAAGCGGGCGAAGGTCGAGATCCTCGCCGATGGCCCGGGCCTCGCCCTGCTGCGCCGCCATCTATCGCCGTTTGCGGCGCGTATCGCAAGGCTTCAGGCACGCTACCCGAATCTGATATTCGCCGCCTGCCAGGATACGATCAACCGCATCAAGCGCCGCGAGGGCATCGTCCCGCACCTCTTGCCGCAGGCGGTGGTCGTGCCCTCGGCGATCGCGGAGATCGTGCGGCTCCAGCGCCGCGGATGGACCTACATCAGTGTCTAGGCCAAGGCCGGTACGGGGGGGCATCGTGGACCGACCCTGGGGTGCGGCCCTCTGGCTCTGCCTCGTGGGCGGGCTCGCGCAGGCGCGCACGTTTGTGTATGTCGCCAATTACAACACCAGCACGATCGGCGTCTACGCGGAACGCGGGCATGGCCATCTCGTGGCGTCCCAATCGGTGCCGACACCCGGGGGGCCGGAATCGATCGCGGCGGACGCGCGCGGCTATGTGATCACGGCAGACAGCCTCGCGCACGCCGTCAGCGCCTACCGCGTAGACCCCGTGAGCGGCCGGCTTACGCGCGTCGCGGTGCGCTTCGAGAGGCCCAACGCCAATCCCTTTAGCGTGGCCACAAGCCCCGGGGGGCGCTTTGTCTATGTCGCCAACAGCGGCGACAGCACGGTGGGCATATACCGCCTGCACCGCGGGCCGCAGGTGCTGGTCCCGGCCGGGCATGTCCACGAGGCAGCGGGCGCGAGCCCCTACTCCATAACCTTCGCGCCCAACGGGCGCACCGCCTATGTCGCGAACTTCGGAAACGCGACGATTGGCATGTACCGGCGCAGGCCGGGCCACGCCGCGCTCGCGCCGCTCGGGATATTCCACGAGCCGCCGGGTGACGGCCCCTATGGGCTCGCGGTCGGCCCCGACGGGCGGTTTTTGTATGTCGCCGACTTCCGGACCAACGTCATTCTGGTGCTGGCCATCGGGCCACAGGGCCGGCTCTCCCTGAAAGATCGGGTGACCGAGCCGTTCGATCACCACCCGGACTCGCTCACCATCGACCCAAGCGGCCGCTATCTCTTTGTCGCCAATACCAGCGCCAACGACATCTCGATCTTTCGTATCGACCAGGCCGACGGCCGGCTCACACACGTCGGGCATGTACCCACCGAGGGCTACCCGTTCTCGCTCACCCTAGACAGCGCGGCGCGTTTCGTATTCGCGGTCAATTATGGCAATAGCACGATCAGCCGCTACCGCCTCGACCGGCACAGCGGCCTGCTTGCGGCCATCGGGACGACACCCGAGGCCACCGATGCCGACCCCTATGGCATTACCGCCTTGACGGTTCCGGGGCCGGCCGCTCGCCGGTCTCACAAAACCGCCGGTAGTCATGCACAATCCGGGCGTGATCAAAAACGAGCGGCACCGTGATGTGGTCGATATCGACCATCTGGCAGGACCGGGCGTCATCCCCCGCGCGCGCAACCCCGGAGGCGCGCGCGACATAGACCAGGGATACGGTATGCCCGCGGGGATCACGCCCGGGATCCGAATAACAGCCGAGCAGGGCCTCGAGGGTCACGGCAAGGCCCGTCTCCTCGTAGGCCTCGCGGCGCGCGGCGTCCTCGACCCGTTCGCCGACATCCACGAACCCCCCGGGCAGCGCCCATCCAAGCGGCGCATGGCGCCGTTCAATCAAAAGCACCCCCCGCGGATGCCCGTCTTGGCGAATGATGATGTCGACCGTGAGCAGGGGGGTCTTGGGGGCTGCCATGTTCGTCCTCGGTCCGTGCTACACTGTCTATGATATGGAGCAAATTACCGCGCCCTCGGGACAGGTGATCGAGCTGCGCCAGGTGTTTCACGAGACTGGGGCACGTCTGCTACGGGTCATCATACGCGATGGCGCCAAATATTTTACCGTCGAGCTTGATGCCGCGACCGCCCATGATTGGGGGGCCCGGATGCAGGATTGGGCGCGCGCAAGCGCTGAGCCTGCGCAGGACCCCTGATAGGGGTCACCCGCCGGGCGTGGCGTCGTCGTTTCTCAAGAGGAAGAGAGCATGGTTCAAGGTCTTATCGTCTTGCCGTGGTGGGGCTATGTGCTGGTGGCGCTGGCCCTGACGCATATCACGATCGCGTCGGTCACCATTTACCTGCACCGCCACCAGACGCACCGGGCCCTGGACCTGCATCCCGCCGTCGCCCACGTCTTCCGCCTGTGGCTATGGCTTACGACCGGCATGGTCACCAAGGCGTGGGTGGCGATCCACCGCAAACATCACGCGCGCTGCGAGACTGAAGAGGACCCGCACAGCCCGCAGGTGCTGGGCCTGAGGAAGGTCCTGTGGCAGGGGGCGGAACTCTACCGCGCCGAGGCCAAAAACGCCGAGACGCTCGCCAAGTTCGGGCACAACACCCCAGACGACTGGCTGGAGCGGCACGTCTATACGCGCCACAGCGCATCCGGCATCGTCGTGACCCTGATCCTGAACGTGCTGTGCTTTGGGCCGCTTGGCCTGACGATCTGGGCGGTGCAGATGGCCTGGATCCCGTTTTTTGCAGCCGGCATCGTCAACGGCGTGGGGCATTATTACGGGTACCGCAACTTCGAATGCGCGGACGCCGCGACCAATATCGTGCCGATCGGCATTCTGATCGGCGGCGAGGAGCTGCACAACAACCACCATACCTATGCGAGTTCCGCGAAATTCTCCTGCAAGCCGTGGGAACTGGACATCGGCTGGGGATACATCCGCGCGCTCGAGGCCCTGGGCCTTGCCACCGTGAAGAAGGTCGCGCCCATACCCACCTATACCCAGCCCAAAGAGGTCTGCGATCTGGACACCGTCCGGGCGGTCATACACCACCGCTTCGAGGTCATGGCGCGCTTCGCCCGCGAGGTCCTTCACGAGGTCCACGGCGAGGAGGTGCGCAAGGCCGCGGCCGCCAATCGCCAGACCGCCAAGCTCCTCAAGGGCGCCCGCCGCCTCATGGTGCGGGAAAAGGCCCTCATAGGCGAGGCCGGCCACCGCCAGCTTCAGGAGGTCCTGGCCGCCAACAGCACCCTGCACACGGTCTATACCATGAAGGAGCGCCTGCAGGACGTCTGGCGCCGGTCGGCCAGCTCGCAGGAGCAGTTGCGCGAGGCCTTGCAGGACTGGTGCCATCAGGCCGAGGCCACCGGGATTCAGGCGCTCTCGAACTTCGCGACCGCCATCCGCAGCTACGCGGCGACCAAGATTACGGCCTAGGGGATGCGGCGGGCGACGCCCGGCGCCTCTCGCCGGGGCGTCCGTCAGGCGTAGCCGGAGACCGCGAGGCCGCGCGAGAGCCGTTCATGCAGGGGGCTCGTTCGCGGAAAATGGGCCTTGAGAAAGGCCATCTGATCGGCGAGCACGCGGCGGCCCTGCAGATAGATGTATTCGGCGTGTGTCGGCACAAAGGGGACCGCGAGCAGGGCCATACCGGCCTCCTCGGGCGTGCGGCCAGCCTTATGGTTGTTGCAGCGCTTGCAGGCCGTGACGACATTGTTCCAGACATCGCCGCCGCCGCGACTGAGCGGCGTCACGTGGTCGCGTGACAGGTCGCGGCCCGAGAACCGCTCGCCGCAATACAGACACAGGCGGGCATCGCGGGCAAACAGCGCCGGATTGCTAAGCGGCGGCACATAGTGGTCGCGCTGGCGCGCCAACTGGCCGTTTTCCCCGTAGGTGGCAAGGATCGAGTTCACTTCGATGACGCTGCGACGCCCGGTGGCCGCGTTGTAGCCGCCGTGAACCCGGTACAAGAGGATACCGCATGTATAGGCCACCTGCCCCAGGTGACAGATGCGCACCGCCTCGCGAAAATCGATCCACTCAAGCGGCATGCCGGCGACATCGGTGCGCAACACTTGCTGACTAAGCGGGTACATGGCAACCTCGGGCGGCCCCGGCCGCCAACTGCAGCAATGGACCTCAACAGAGGATTGCCCGCCAATATACCGGGCACAAGACGCAAGGACAAGTGGACCCGGCCCCTATTTTGCAGGGGATACGGGACGCTCGAACCAGAGAGGCGGCACCAGGGGGCGCCGCACGCCCGGCACAGCCGGGCCGGACGCCGTCTCGGGAACCGGGGGGATGAGAATTACTTGATCTTGGCCTCGCGATAGGGCACATGCTTGCGGGCGACGGGATCGTACTTCTTGATCTCGAACTTGTCGGTCATCGTCCGCTTGTTTTTCGTGGTGGTGTAAAAATGACCCGTATCGGCACTCGACACGAGCTTGATCTTATCGCGCATGGCGGTCTCCTAAACCGATTCGCCGCGGGCCCGCATCTCGGCCAGGACGACATCGATACCCTTCTTGTCGATCGTCCGCAGCCCGTGATGGGACAGGCGCAGCCGCACCCAGCGCTGCTCGCTCTCGACCCACAATCTGCGGTTTTGCAGATTGGGCAAAAACCGCCGGCGTGTCTTGTTGTTGGCATGCGACACGTTATTGCCGCTCATGGGCCGCTTGCCGCTGACCTGGCATACCTTGGACATGGGAACCCCCGGATGAATCGGCGGATTCTGCCACAACCCCAGACCCCTGCCAACCCCCCTAGGCCCGCGACGAGCGGCGGGCATGGGGGGCGCTACAGCCAGCCGCGCTCCCGGAACGACACGATGTGCCCATCGCCGATGACGAGATGGTCTACGACGCGCACGCCCATCAGCGCCAAGGCCTCGCCCAGGCGGGTGGTGAGATCGCGGTCGGCCAGGCTTGGCTCGGCATGCCCGGAGGGGTGATTGTGCACGAGAATCACGGCCGCGGCATTGTGATAGAGGGCGCGCTTTACGACCTCGCGCGGGTACACGACCGCGGCGTCCAGGGTGCCCTCGAACAGGACCTCCTCGGCCAGCAAGCGGTGGCGAACATCCAGAAAAAGACAGGCGAAGACCTCGCGCGGGCGGTCGCGAAAGGCCGCGGTGAGATAGCGGCGCGTGACCTGCGAGGACGACAATACCATCTCGCGCCGCAGGCTCTCGCCCAAGTGACGGCGCCCCATCTCCAGCACCGCGCGCACGATGGCGTATTTGGCGGGCCCGAGGCCCGGCGCCTCGCAAAAGAGCGGCTGTTCGACCGTAAGCAGGCCGCGCAGTCCCCCGAAACGCACCAAAAGGGTCCGCGCGAGGTCGACGGCGGTCTTGCCGCTCACCCCGGTTCTCAGGACAATAGCCAGGAGCTCGGCATCCGATAGGGCCTCCGGGCCGAGCTGCAACAGGCGCTCGCGCGGGCGTTCATCGACCGGCCAGGCGGAAATAGTCATGGGGGCTCCTTGCCGCTACCATAACAGCCCGCCACAAAAAACGCTGTCCGGGAAATCACCGGATGCCAACGGAATCGGGAGACGATATGCAAGACATGCCCTCGCTGCCGGGCCGCCGTATCGTGCTGGGCATCACCGGCGGCATCGCGGCCTATAAGACCCCGGAACTCGTGCGCCTCCTGCATGCGAGGGGTGCCTTGGTGCGGGTGGTGCTTTCGCACAGCGCCCGGCAGTTCGTGACCGCCGGCGCCCTGGCGGCAGTCGGCGCCCAGGTGGTAGACGACCGCGGCCCGGGCATGGTCCATATCGAGCTCGCGCGCTGGGCCGACGCCATACTGATTGCGCCGGCCACCGCGCACCTCTTGTCCCGGCTTGCCGCAGGCGCCGCAGACGACCTCCTGACCACCGCGTGCCTCGCCACAGAGGCCCCGCTGTGCGTAGCCCCGGCCATGAACCGGGTGATGTGGCGGCACGCCGCGACACGCGCCAACTGCGCCCTGCTTGCCGAACGCGCCGTCGTATTCATAGGCCCCGCCGAGGGCCCGCAGGCGTGCGGGGAAGACGGCCCGGGGCGCATGACCGAGCCTTGCGAGATCGTCGCGGCCCTCGAGCGCCTGTGGGCCGCGCACGGGTCCTTGCAGGGGGTGCGTGCGGTCGTGACCGCAGGCGCCACCTATGAGGCCCTCGACCCGGCGCGCGGATTCACCAATCGCAGCACCGGCAAGATGGGTTATGCCCTGGCCGCCGCACTCGCCGATCAGGGGGCCTCGGTGACCCTGGTTTCGGGCCCCACGGCGCTCGCGCCGCCCCCGGGCGTGCGGATCATGGCGGTCACCAGCGCCGCCCAGATGCGCGATGCGGTCATGGCCTGCCGCGAGGAGATGGATGTGTTCGTGGGGGCCGCCGCGGTCGCCGACTACCGGCCGCAGACGGTGCTTGCGCGCAAGCTCAAAAAGACCGCGGATGCGCTCACCATCACGTTCGTGCGCAACCCCGATATCCTGGCGGAGGTGGCCGCGCTTACGCCGCCTCCCTTTACCGTGGGATTCGCCGCCGAGACCGGCGACCTGGAGAGCCAGGCGCGCGCCAAGCGCGCGCGCAAGGGCATCGACCTCATGGTCGCCAATCCCATCGATGAAGAGGGTGTGGGATTTGCGCACGACGACAATCGCGTGCTCCTCATCGACAAGGATCGCACCGTGGCATGGGCGGCCGCGCCCAAGACCGAGGTCGCGCGCGCGCTCGTGCGCGAGATCATAAAACGCCTGCCGAGGACCGCACCGCCATGACCACACCTGTCATCGATCTCAAGATCCTCGACCCCCGCTATGGCCGGGAGTTTCCCTTGCCCGCCTACGCCACCGCCGGTTCCGCGGCCGTGGATCTGCGCGCCTGCGTGCCCGAGACCCTGACGCTTGCGCCCTCGGACTGCCGGTTCGTACCGACCGGGCTTGCCCTTCATATCGCAGACCGCAGCCTCGCCGCACTCATCCTGCCGCGCTCGGGCCTGGGCCACAAAGGCCTCATCCTCGGCAACACCGTGGGCCTGATCGATTCAGACTATCAGGGCGAGATCACGCTATCGTGCTGGAACCGCGGCGTAGAGCCGCTTATGATCACGCCCGGGGACCGCATTGCGCAGCTCATGATGATCCCGATCGCCGCCGCGCGCTTTCGCGTCGTCGACGAGTTTGCGGAAACGACCGGGCGCGGCAGCGCCGGGTTCGGCCACTCAGGGGTACGGTGATACGAAGGCCCCGGCCATCACAGGAGACATCCGGCCATGACCGCCACGCCCTTTGGACCACGCGCCGAACGCGCTGACCTGCCGCCTGCGGGGATATTCAAGTCGTACGACATCCGCGGGGTGGTCGATGCCGAGCTTGCGCCCCCGCATGTGCGCGCAATCGGCCAGGCGATCGGCAGCGAGGCGCGAGACCGCGGGGTTACGACCGTCGTGATCGCCCGCGACGGCCGGCTCTCGGGGCCGGTACTCCTTGAGGCCTTGAGCACGGGGCTTACCGCAAGCGGCTGCGATGTCATCGACATCGGGCTCGTGCCGACCCCGCTTCTCTACTTCGCGACACAGGCCTTCGGGACCGGATCGGGCGTCATGCTGACCGGCAGCCACAACCCACCCCAGTACAACGGCCTCAAGATCCTGCTCGATGAAGAGACCCTCTCGGGCGCGCAGATCACGGCCCTCTATGAGCGGCTTGTCGACGACCGCCTGCACGTCGGGGAGGGCACGAGCCGCACAGCCGACATCCGTCAGGCCTACCTCGAACGGGTCACCGGGGACATACGGCTCGCCCGGCCGCTCAAGGTCGTCCTTGACTGCGGCAATGGCGCCACCGGCGAGCTCGCCCCCGCGCTCTTTCGCGCGCTCGGCTGCGCGGTCACCACACTCTATGCCGACATCGATGGGCATTTTCCCAATCACCACCCTGACCCGAGCCAGCCCGAGAACCTCAAGGACCTCCAAAGGCGCGTGGTGGCAGACGGCGCCGATGTCGGACTGGCATTCGACGGCGATGGCGATAGGCTGGCCGTGGTATCGCCCAACGGCGCCATCATCTGGCCAGACCGGCAACTCATCCTCTTTGCCCGCGACGTGCTGTCGCGTCATCCCGGGGGCCAGATCCTGTATGACGTCAAGTGCTCACAAGTGGTGGACGAGGCCATACGGCAGGCCGGCGGGCGCCCGCTCATGTGGAAGACCGGGCATTCGTTCATCAAGGCCCGCATGCGCCAAGGCGACGTGCTGCTCGCAGGCGAAATGAGCGGCCACATCTTCTTCAAGGAACGCTGGACCGGATTCGACGACGGGCTGTACGCCGGCGCGCGCCTTCTGGAGCTGCTCGCCAAAAACCCGGCCCCGCCCTCTGCGGTGTTCGCCGCCCTGCCCGACACGGTCAATACGCCCGAGATCCAGCTGCCCGTCTCGGAAAGCCCGCACGCGCTCGTCGACCTGCTGGTTGCGGCCGCGCGCTTCCCCGACGGGAAGGTGACGACCATAGACGGCCTGCGTGTGGATTTTCCCGATGGCTTCGGACTGATCCGCGCCTCCAATACGACCCCCATCCTGGTGCTGCGCTTCGAGGGCACGACACAAGCGGCGCTCGAACGCATTCAGGCGCGCTTTCGGGAGCTCGTAACGAAGGTAAGGCCTGCGCTCGCGGGCTGGTAGACGCATCGAGGCGCGGAATTATTCCGGGGAAATTTCCGCAATCGTGCGCGCCTTAAGGGTTGTCAGGGCCTCCATTTGGTGCCATGTTGTAAGGCTGTGGTATGAACCGTTCATCGCCAAAAAGGAGAACCGCCATCATGCGCCGATTTCTCATGGGGGTCGCTATCGCGCTCGGCAGCGCCGGCACCTGCTACGCCCATAACCCGCTCAACGCCATTTCGGGCCCGCGCATCGATCTCGACAAGACCGTCATCAAGGTGCCGCTCGCCAAGGGCGTCTCCCCCAAGGATGCCGTGCAGGCCATGAAGATCGAGGCCGACACCGTCAACATGAAGTATGTGGGCGACCTGCCGCTGTCAAAGCAGCTCAAAAACATGGGCATCAAGTCCGGGGTGCTCACGGTCTATGAGTTCTGCAGCCCGCCCATCGCCCACCTCATGGTCGATGGCGATCCGGCGTTCGCCGCCTATCTCCCCTGCCGGATCACCATGGTGGCGGCCGGCGGGCGTGTGTGGCTTGAGATGCTCAATCTCAACATGATCATCAACGGCGCGCATTTAAAGGGCACGTTGCGCACCCAGGCGCTGCGCGTTCGCGACGACCTCGACTCGATCCTCTGGGCCGGGGCCAAAGGCAACTGGTAGCCGATGCCTAAACGTGCGCTGGCGGTCGCCCTCGTCTTGCTGCTGGCCTATCCGGCGGCCGGACGGGCGGCAACCGGCGGCGTGGTCTTTCAGATCAGCACGACCACCGCGGGGACCTGGAAGGTCGCGGTGCGCAATGTCCGCAACCTGGAGGCCGCCGGCACGCGCGGCCGCGACATCGAGATGGTGGTTCTCGGGCCGGCCATCCGCATACTGCTGAGAAGTTCCCCCGTAGCCCGCAACCTCGCCGCCCTGCACGCCTCGGGGGTCGTGATCGAGGCCTGCAAGACCTCGGTCCGCCGCGCCGGCCTCAAGACCGGGGCCATTCTGCCGTTCGTGCGCTACATCCGCTCCGGGATCGCCGAGGTCGTGCGCCGCCAGCGCGAGGGCTGGGCCTACGTCCGCCCCTAAGACCTCCCGGCAGACCGCCGATCGCCGAGACTCGTTTTGCCCGCCCTCCGCGGGCTCGAACATGCGATGCGCGGGCCCATCGGCAACGGCCCCGGAGGGTACCCGCCCGCGCACCCTGCACGGTCCGGCCGCACGCGCTGCCACCGCCCTGAGCGGCGACATGACGCATGTCCCTTAGGGGCGCAGCGGTGCGGCCCCCTTGGGTCCGTCATAATGGTAGCGGCGCAAAACCGCCTGGCCCGCAGGCCCGCGCAGCCAGTCGATGAAGCGCTCGCCCGCGTCCGGGTATTCGCTCTCCGTCAGGACCGCCGCATAAAACACAAGCGGCGAAGGCCTATGGACCCGGCCGTTGAGACGCAAGGACACCGCATCGTAGGCCTTTTCGTAGGCGGCATCGCCGAGATTGATCGCAGGCGGCAGGGACAGATAAGGCAGGCCCATGGCCGCGGGCTGGGTTTTGTAGGCCGAGCTCGCATCAAATTGCCCGCCCTGGAGGCGCGCCATCACCTCGGGCTCCGGAAAGATCTGGCGGTGGTTGATGACAGGCCCCAGGATGCGGCGGGCAAGCCCGGGCTTATGGTAGTAGCGCTCGGCCAGCCGCATCATGAAGACAATGTTGAGCCCCTGGGGGTCTGTCAGGGGGTCGGTGCGCGCAAAGCGCATGCCGGGCTCTTCCAGGATCCGCCACCAGGCGGCGTGCCCGGCCCGGCCCGCCTCGCGAAAGGCCGATGTAAATCGCGTGCGCGGGCTATAGGCGATGACAAGCTCGGTGCTTGCGATCGCCAGGGCCTCGCGCGCCTTGTGGGCGCCAAGCACGATATCCATGGGACCGCGGGTAATGGATATAAAGACGTCCGGCCGGATGGCACCCGCCACGATCATGTGCGCAAGGCCCAGCGCACCCTGCGCGCGCCCCTCGATATCGATGGCAAATTCCCGGGCCATGACCGGCGCCACGGCGCCATGCATGAGCGCGCCCATGGAGCCCGCATAGGCCACCTGCAGATTGGTCTGCGCGCGCGCCTCGCCCACCAGGGGCAGCGCGAGCGCGCCGATACCCATCGCCGCTGACTGCAGAAACGCCCTTCTCGTAAGACTCATGATCCCCCCTTTGTAAGATGCTGCGTGGTGCACGGCCTAGCTGCTCACCGCGAGGATGATGTGCGAGGCCTTGATCAGGGCGCAGGCGCGGACACCCTCCTTCAACTGAAGGGTTTCGATGCTCTCGTTCGTTATGATGGCGGCGACACTCTTGCCGCTTTCGAGCGCGATCACCACCTCGCCATTGACCGCGCCCGTTTGGCAGCGCGTCACAACCCCGCACAAGGTATTGCGGGCGCTGGTCCGGATCGCGCTATCGGCGGCCGTGACGATGACCCAGGGGGCCTTGATGAGGGCATAGGCCTCGACCCCCGGGGCCAGCCCCAGGTTGTCTGCGCTCTCGTTTGTGATGATGGCCACCAAGGATGTGCCGTTGCCGATATCGAGCACCACCTCGGCATTGACCGCCCCCTTCTTGACTGTCTTGACCCGGCCGAGAAACTCATTGCGCGCGCTGGTCTTCATGTCGAACTTCCTCATCAGCTGAAAGAACCGCTCGAAATCCTCGTGTCCCTTAAGCGCCTCGAGAAAACGCTGGTACTCGCCCTCGAGCCGCCGGAACGCCGACAGGGCCTGCAGGCCGAACGGGGTCAGCGCCGTGTTCCCCCCGCGCCTGCCCCCCGCAACGCGCGCCACAAGCGGGGTGGCGGCCAGATTGTTCATGCCCTCGACGGCCTCCCAGGCGCCCTTGTAGCTCAGCCCCAAGGCCTTGGCGGCGGCCGAGATCGATCCCAGCTCCGCGATCTTCTCCAAGAGCTCGATGCGCCCCTTGCCGCGCCGCCCGTCCGATTCCGACACCAACCGCATGATCGAGGCTTGCGGCCCCCCTCGCCCCTTCATCACATCCCTCCACCACCTGGTTATGTACTTTTACTACATAACGCATCGCGCGTCCATGACGAACGGGCCGATCGGCCCCTGTCACTTTTCGATCGCGGTATCACACGATGGCCCCTCGGCGCCGGGGCGCGAATGGCCGCGGGCCTTCGGAGATAGCCCCGGGACACGGGACCGGCCGCGCAGGCGCGGGCGGCCGCCCTCAGGTCTTGGGGAGGGTCACACCCTTCTGGCCCTGATACTTTCCGCCACGGTCCTTGTAGGAGGTCTCGCAGGGTTCATCGGCCTCGAAGAAGATCACCTGCGCCACGCCCTCGTTGGCGTAGATCTTCGCCGGCAGCGGCGAGGTGTTGGAGAACTCGAGCGTGACATGGCCCTCCCATTCGGGCTCGAAGGGGGTCACGTTCACAATGATGCCGCACCGGGCATAGGTGGAATTATGAACGATGAGCCCGTTGGCGAGGAAGTTGTGGGCCCCCGGGACCTCGATGTCATAGACCGGCGCCTGTCCGGCGGGCTCGATCGCCGTGATCGGGTCCCATTCGATCACCTCTTGCGCATAGGCCCCGTCGGTCCCGTTGGCGAGACAGGCCTGCACCGGCCCACGCACCAGCAGCCGGGCCTCCCGGCCCTCCGCAACCATCCGGCATCGATACCCGAGACGGGTCGCGAGATGGCGCACGTCGTCTAGGACCCCGCGCGCGCCGCGCAGGCCCCAGGCCGCGTCATCCCCCAGCACGGCCGCGAAAAAGCGCGCGACATCCGCGCGCGGCGCGCGAAAGACCGCCGCGGGAATCCCCTCGATGGTACCGGCCCGCATCTGCGCGCGCACGAGGCGTCCCAGCCGCTCGGGGGCGGCCAGGGGTTCGATTCCGAAAAACGGCGCCGACACCGCCGCGGCGAGCCGGTCGCCCAGGACAAGATCGGCAAGCGCGACCCAGCCCCGGGGGGTGAGCAGCGGGTGGTTGGCGGTGGCGTTAAGCGTAAGTCCGCTTTCTGTCACAAGCCGCCACACGGGCTTTACCCCATGGGCCGCGAATGCCGACACCCGGGCCTTGCGCAACCCCCCGGCCCCCAAGGCCGCGGTGCGCCGCGCCGCCCCCCAGTGTGCGATCGGCCGATAGGCGCCGCTCTCGGCGTCGAGCACCCGCGTATCGCCCGTCACGCACTTGCCGAGGCAAATGGTGAGCACGTTGCGCGGTATCCGGAAGTACTCGACGGTACGCGCGAGGGCAAAGGAGTTGGGCGGGATGATGCAGACGTCCCCATGAAAATCGACAAAGCTATTGGCGTCGAAGTTCTTCGGGTCGACTATGGCCGAGTTGATATTGGTGAATATCTTGAACTCGTTCGAGCAGCGGATATCGTAGCCATAGCTCGACGTCCCAAAAGACACGAGCCGCTCCCCGGCACGGGATTTCACCTGACCGGGCTCGAACGGCTCGATCATGCCATGATCCCGCGCCATGCGCCGGATCCATTTATCGGATTTTATGCTCATCCCTTCCCCGGACTGAAAGCCGGCCTCCCCGGACCCCGACCCCGTCAGGTGTTCTGAATGACGATATTGGGAAACGCCCCCGAGAAATCCTTCTTCATCAGCGACAGGCGTCCGGCGATACGCCGCGCGATCTCGCGGTAGATCTGCGCGATCCGCCCCTCGGGATCGGCGACCACCGTCGGCCGCCCCCCGTCGGTATCGGCCCGGATACGCAGATCGAGCGGCAGCGACCCCAGAAAATCCACGTCATACTGCTCGGCCATCTTGAGTCCGCCGCCGGCCCCGAAGATATGCTCCTCATGACCGCATTGGCTGCAGATGTGAGTGCTCATGTTTTCGATGATGCCGACCACCGGGATCTCGACCTTCTCGAACATCTTGAGCCCCTTGCGGGCATCGAGCAGGGCAATATCTTGAGGGGTCGTGACGATCACCGCGCCCGTGACCGGCACCTTCTGGGCCAGCGTCAACTGAATGTCGCCGGTGCCCGGCGGCAGGTCGACGATCAGATAATCGAGGTCCTGCCAGTTGGTGTCGCGCAAGAGCTGCTCGAGGGCCTGTGTGACCATCGGCCCGCGCCAGATCATGGGCGTCTCTTCGTCGATCAGATAGCCGATGGACATCGACTGCAGGTGGTAGCTCGGGACCGGCTCCATGCGCCGCCCATCCTTGGACTCAGGCTTGGCCCGTGAGCCCAGCATGCGGGGCTGGCTGGGTCCGTAGATATCCGCATCGAGAATGCCGACCTTCGCGCCCTCCGCCGACAGCGCCAGGGCGAGGTTGACCGCGGTCGTCGACTTGCCGACACCGCCCTTGCCGGAGGCGACGGCGATGATGTTCTTGACCCCGGGGATGGGCTTCACGCCCTTTTGAACGCCATGCGCCACGATGCGCGATGTGATCGTCACGCGCGCCGTCTTCACCCCCTTGATCGCCTGGACCTTATCGCGCAGGCGCTCGGCCAGGGCCTCCTGCACACCCTTGGCCGGATAGCCCAAGACGACCTCGACCGACACCGTGTCACCGTCGATCGTAATCCCCTTGATCGCCTTCGCGGTCACCAGGTCCTGCTCCAAATAAGGGTCTATGACCCCCTTCAAGGCCGTTTCCACCTGAAGCTCAGAGATCTCCGCCATCTGTGCCGACTCCTCAAAAAGCCTTACCGAACCACGGGGTTTAGGGTCGGCATCCTACACCTTGTCGGCCCAAACCGGAACCGGCCCCGGGTCCGATTCCGGCCCCACAACCCGGGGGCTACCGCCTCCAGGGGCGAGCCCCGCCATGGCTTGGCCGCGCCTGCCCAACCTGTTACCGTTTCGCTTTCCTCAGGGGACATCGCATGTCAGACGACCGCAAAGTCCTGGTGACGAGCGCCTTGCCGTACGCCAACGGGCCTATCCATATCGGCCACCTGGTCGAATACATTCAGACCGACATCTACGTCCGCTACCAGCGGCTGCGCGGCCGGACCTGCTATTACCTGTGCGCCGATGACACCCACGGCACGCCCATCATGCTCAAAAGTCAGGCCGAGGGCATTGCCCCCGAACAGTTGATCGCGCGCGTGGCCGCCGAACACCTGCGCGATTTTACCGATTTCGGCATCTCCTTCGACCGCTTCGGCTCCACCCACAGCGAGGAAAACCGCGCCCTGTCCGAGCACTTCTATGCAAGGCTCAAGGCCGGCGGGCACATCGCGGTGCGCGCCATCGAACAGGCCTACGACCCGGTCAAGCGGCTGTTCCTTCCGGACCGCTTCATCCGCGGGGAATGCCCGCGCTGTCATGCCCCCGACCAGTATGGGGACTCCTGCGAGGTATGCGGCGCGACCTACGCACCCACCGACCTCATCAATCCCGTCTCGGCCTTGAGCGGGGCGACGCCCGTCACCAAGAGCTCCGAGCACTACTTCTTTACGCTCGGGGACTTCGCCGATGACCTCGAGGCCTTTACCACGAGCGATGCCCTGTCCCAAGAGGCCGGCCACAAGCTTGCCGAGTGGCTGACCGAGGGCCTGAGTGATTGGGATATCAGCCGTGATGCGCCCTATTTTGGATTCGAGATCCCGGGGGCGCCCGGCAAGTATTTCTACGTCTGGCTGGATGCGCCGGTCGGCTATATCGCGACCTTCTGGCAGCTGCGGGCGCAGCTCGAGGGCCATGCGCAGGACATCGACGGCATTCGCGCGCAATGGGGGCAATACCAGATCCACCACTTCATCGGCAAGGACATCCTGAACTTTCATGGGCTGTTTTGGCCGGCGATGCTCAAGGCCGCGGGCTTTGCGCGTCCGTCCGCCATCCATGTGCACGGGTTTCTCACGGTAAACGGCAAGAAGATGTCGAAGTCCCGCGGGACCTTCATCACCGCGCGCCAGTACCTGGACACCCTCCCCGCCGAATATCTGCGCTACTATTTTGCCGCCAAGCTGGGCCGCGGCATCGATGACATCGACCTCAATCTCGACGACTTTCGCGCGCGCATCAATGCCGACCTCGTCGGCAAGCTCGTCAACATCGCCAGCCGTTCGGCGCAGCTCATCGCCAAGCACCTCGACAATACCCTGGGAGAGACGCTGGCGGATACGGACCTCTATGCCGCGTTCATCGAGGCGGGCACGGCCATCGGGGACTGCTACGAGGCCGGCGAATACAGCCGTGCGGTCAAGATCATCATGGATCTCGCTGACCGCGCGAACCGCTATGTCGACGAGGCCCGGCCCTGGGAGATCGCGCGCGCAATCGAGCGCCGCGCCGAACTCCAGGCGGTGTGCACGCAGACCCTGAACCTGTTTCGTGTCCTGATCGCCTACCTAAAGCCCATCCTCCCGCAAACGGCGATCCGGGTCGAGGCCTGGCTCGGAGGGGCTGCGCTCGATTTCGAGAGTATAAAGACCCCACGGCTTGGGTGCGTCATCGCGCCCTACACCCATCTCATGCGCCGCATAGAACCCAGCGATCTCGCGCCGCTCACACCCAAACCGGCCACCGAGGAGCCGGCACCGAAGGCCGCCGCCAAGCCGGATGGCAAGGATCACAAAAAGAAGGACACGGCCGCATCCGTGATCTCTGCCGAGGACTTCGCGCGCGTCGACCTGCGGGTGGCCCGCGTGGTCGCAGCCGACTATGTCGAAGGGGCCGACAAGCTCCTTAAACTCTCTCTCGACCTCAATGAGGGCCGCACGCGCACGGTATTTGCCGGTATCCGCCACGCCTACGCCCCCGCCGACCTCGTCGGCCGCCTCGTGGTATGCGTCGCGAACCTGCAGCCGCGCACGATGCGCTTTGGCGTGTCCGAGGGCATGGTGCTGGCCGCATCCGACAGTG
>JAKARI010000043.1 GCA_021819245.1 Pseudomonadota bacterium
AGGTTTGCCTGGTGGCCATAGCGAGCGGGAACCACCCGATCCCATTCCGAACTCGGAAGTGAAAACGCTTAGCGCCGATGATAGTATGGGGTCTCCCTATGCGAAAGTAGGACACTGCCAGGCTTTATATGCAAACCCCCGTCTACGATTGTGGACGGGGGTTTTTTGTCTCAGCCCCGTCTTTGCTAGACTCTCCGAATGACCTTGTTTCATCAGATTCTGGAAATCCTTGCAGACGGCGAGCGGCATTCGGGTGTGGCGCTCGCGCGCGAGCTCGGGGTGAGCCGAGCGGCCGTGTCCAAGGCCGTGGGGCTCGCCTTGGCCGATGTCCCGGTCGAGGTTGGGCGCCGAGGCTACCGCCTGCCGGCCGTGTTTCGGCCACTCAATGCGGCACGCATTCAGGGGGTCCTGGCGGCGGCCGCGCAGCCACTCGAGCGCCTCACCATCTGCGAAGAGATCGAATCGACCAATCAGGCCCTGCTGACATCTCCGGGGGAGGGTGTGCAGATATGCCTCGCCGAGCGCCAGACGGCCGGGCGCGGGCGGCGGGGACGGGTCTGGCAGGCAACCCCCTATGGGAGCGTGCTTCTGTCGGTGGCATGGACGATCACCGAGACCGCGGGACCGTTGGGTGTCATAAGCCTCGCTGCCGGCGTGGCGGTCGCGCGCGCCCTCGAGTCCGTCGGTGTGCCGGAGGCAGTCCTGAAGTGGCCGAATGACGTCCTCTGGCAGGCCCGCAAGCTCGCCGGCGTTCTGACCGAACTGCGCGGGGAGGCGGGTGCCATGCGCGTGGTGGTGGGCGTAGGCATCAATGTCGCGATCGGGGCGTCAGCGGCACGGGCGATCGACCAGGAGTGGGCGGAGCTGCGCGCTATTTGCCCGGATGTCGATCGCAGCGACCTGGCGGCGCTCGTGATCGCCGAGCTGCTTTCGGTGATGGACGATTTCCGCCGCGGGCGTAGAGCGGCGCTTCTGACGCAGTGGCGCCACCGGCATGCCTTTGCGGATATGCCAGCGCGCATTCATGAGGGCCAGGGCGCGTGTGACGCGCGCGTGATCGATGTCGACGACGAGGGGGCCCTGATCGTTGAGGTCCACGGGAAGCGACGGCGGCTGCAGGCGGGAGATGTGAGTGTGCGCCCACTATGAGGCTGCTCTGTGATCTCGGCAATACGCGCATCAAGTGGGCATGGGCCGAGGGTGTGACACTCTCCGGTTTCGGGTCCGGGGACTATAGCGGTGCCGAGGCCTACGCGGCTGTGCTTGCAGGTACCATCCGGCCTGAGGCCATCGCCGCCATTTCGGTGGCGCACCATCGCGACGAGACCTTTGCGCGGTTTTGCGAGGAACGCTGGTCGATGAGCCCGCATTGGTACCGATCCCTGCGCGAGGGGTTCGGTATTGTGAGCCTGTATGAGCCCCCGGCCAGTCTGGGGGCCGATCGGTTCGCCGCGCTGGTCGGGGCGCGTGCGCGCTTTCCGGGGCGCCCGCTGCGCGTGGTGGATTGTGGCACGGCCATCACGATCGACGCCATCGACGGCCAGGGCGTCTTTCAGGGGGGCGCGATCCTGCCGGGGCTTGCCGCGGCGGCCGGGGCATTGCGTGGCATTGCCCCCTATCTGGCGCCGGGTGCCCAAGACAGACCATACTTGGCCTGCGGGCGCACGACGCAAGAGGCGGTAGGCGCGGGGCTCTTGCTGGGTGCCGCCGGCGCCATCGAGCGCATCCTTCGAGATCAGGGCGGAGCGCCAGAGGGCGCCGTGCTCGTGTTGTTGACCGGCGGGGATGCCGCGCGTTTGGCCCCCTACCTCACCCGCTCCTATGGGCAATTCCCGCACCTGACCCTCGAGGGACTGGCAGTGATGGCACCATGAAAATTCTGGTCGGTCTTCTGCTGTTCGCCAATCTCGCGCTGGGGCTTTGGAACTATATCTATGGGCCCATGCGCGCACACGAGCCGCGACTGATCCATCCGCAACGGCTGCAGGTTGTGCCGGCCCAGCTGGCTGCTGCCGCGGGTCCCGCGCCGAAGGCGCCGACGGCCCTATCCCCACCCGCACCGGTGAGTCCGGTCTCTCCTCAGGCGCATCAAGCCCCGGCGATCGCAACCCCCACTCAACCGATCGCGTCCCCCGTCAAGACGGTCAGACCCACCCGCCCCGTGTCCATTAGACCCCCGGTCCCGCTCCCGGCCCGGCAGTGCTGGGATTTGGGACCGGTGAAGCGGCGGGCGGCGGCCACCGCACTTTTGCGCCATATCGGCCTTTATGGTCGCGTCGTGAGCCATCCGGGGGCGCCCGCCTACCGGGTCTATCTGCCGGTAGGGACGCCGTGGCCGTCGGTCGCGATGCTCCATAGGCTGGGCGTGGTGGGTGCTTACGTCACGCACGGGCCGGCTGGTGGCGAGGTCCTGTCGCTCGGTGTTTTTCTCCAGAAAAAGGCGGCCCTGCAGCAGCTCCATACATTCCGGGCCCATAGCATAGCGGCCCGCATCGGGGCCTTTGGCGCGCCGATCCACTACTATGCGCAGACCCACGCGACCCTGTCCGCCGGTCTCCTGAAAAAACTGGCTGGCGTCGGACACCGGGGCTGCCGATCCTTGCCTTAAAATGCCCATCGGCCGCCGGCGCGAGGGCGCAAGCCTCCCTGCGCCCCCGATTGCCGGGTTGCGGGCGACCATGGCGCGTCATAGCGCCACACTCGAGCCCCCGCTCAAACTAGCTAAGGGGCAAGCGGCACAAAGCACTGCACCGCTTTAGGGCAGTTTAAGCGTCTTCCGATATCATCCAGGCCCGCGCCCAGGGCCCTGTTGCGGGCAACCTGCAACAGCAGCGTCAAGGTGTCCAGATGCGGATGCTGCAGGCTTGTGACGACTCGCAGATGCCGATCGAGGCGCTAGATCAAGGAGCGCGCCTCGTGTTTTAGCATGCCGATCAGGGCGCCCACATGACTGTCTTTGAGCGCCATGTCCCCGTCATCCAGAGCCGAGACGAAGTGGATCTCGAGCGTCGCCATCTTATCGCTCGCGTTTTTTGTGAGGTCGATATTTGCCAGAATTGCCGCTAGGGGCTGGAGATCGCCATTACGCGTATTTGCGTCTTTATGATCCAATATGAGCCGCGCATCTATGAATCTGGCCATGACGCATGGGTCCATAATGCCCTTGGCCAGCGCGATTTCATAAATGGCGAGCGTACATCGCCGATCCTTGGTGCGGTCGCAAACAAAATCCGCATAATTGATGACGCCTATGGCGGTTGGCTTGCCCCTCATGAGCCCCTTGTAGCGGCGCTGCGCTTCTTCCGTTGCCCCCATTCTTGGCCGCCAAGGTGCCAAATGGTTTTTATCGACGCGCGATCATCCGCCTACGATCGTGTCGAGTTTCTTGAAAAGGTCGTACGCCTCCGGGGTCATTGCCAAAGGCATACTGATGAAGTGCATTCCTCTTTATGTCCGCAGCCTGAAAGAATTCGTGGAACGTCTCATAGAACGACCTCGTCATTTCGAGTAATGTGTAATGAATCAATGACTTGACGTTGTCTTTTTTGAGGACCTCGTTGCCTTTCCTCGCGAAGACTTCATTGATGGAGCTCACGAGGCTTCCTACACCGAGAAAAGAGAGGAGAGCGAGAAGGGATTCGAACAGGAACAAGGCCCATTCTATAAGGTCCATGCGGGCGGTCACGCCGGCATCGATGTCCGATATACGGGCTCAATCAGTGTGATTGATGCTGCGAAGCCCCTGCCCGTACTGCTGCTGCAGGGTGTCGGAGAGCAGTATGGCGTTTATCCGCGAGAACGGCGCGGAGGGGGTGGCTGCGGCGCTGGTGGCGAACGCCGAGTCTGCGCCCAGAAAAACAATCAGTGCCAATCTTACGGGTAAAGTGCCTCATGCCATCCCCCTTTGCGTCTGTGGGGCTCTTATCCGGCCTGGCGGCTGTTCGTCCCCGGATATCTAAGGGGTGATGGCCTACGCCCTCCTTCAGGGTATCCTGAGGACATGCGGCCGTCCGGCCTGTCGTTGCCGGGTGGTCGTCAAACGGTTTCATCGGAACAGGCCGCCCCCCTTTATTGTGCCCGCTGGCGAGTCTCGAAGTCCTGAAAGTCAACAAGCCCGCTTTCGATAAACGCCCGGTTTATGTCCCGCCGCTTTTCGAATATCGAAACTGCCTGCGCCACGAGATGGGACGGGAAAAACAGGTGATTCCCGGACCGTAGGTGCTCCAGAATCCATGTGTAGGACTGTTCGGCGTTCCCGGCGGACGCGGGAGACTGAGACAATGAGCCGGGTCGGATCTTGTGTTCGTGAAGTGATCTCGCACACAGGAACGCGCCGCGATTGCGGGCAATGAGGGAAAGGTTAAACACTGCGTCTTCGGCAAATCGAAGCGGTTCTTGGAATCGCGCGCTACCAATCAGGTCGCGCCGATAAACAGGCCAAAGCCCTTGGCTCACTTGTCCATAAAAATCGAGGTCATGCCAGCCCTCTGGCGGGTTGTCCCAGTAGGTTCCGCAAGGGCGTTTGGCGGTGCGGTAGCAGAAGCGGACATTGTCGAGGGCGATGCCGTGCTCATTGGCAAGAGGGGCGAGCACTGAAAGCTTGTCGGGATACCAGGTGTCGTCGCTGTCGAGGAAGGCTATGAGAGGTTGCCGTGCGCGCTCGAGGCCCAGGTTGCGCGCGGCCGATGGACCCGCTCCGTGTCTTCCGGTGTTCAGGAAGATCATTCGAGGATCAACCGGGAGAAGATGGGCGTAGTCGAACCCGTCGTCGGCGACCACGAGCAGCTCCCACTTCTGATAGGCTTGCGCAACGACAGAATCCACGGCCTCACGTATGGTGTCCCCGGCCTTATATGCTGGCATGACGATGCCCACGGTTGGCGATTGCGCCATGAAAACCCGCCTTCCCGTTTTCCGATGCCACAATGGGGGCGCACGGCCATTGCGGATCGTGCGAACGGATAGTGCAAATGTTATCGCGATAGCGCCCACAATCGCGTACCGGAGCGGTCCGCGAACCATCCCGTGTTACTACACACTACCGCGTACCGCTCGGAGTGCCGGTCACTCAAAAGCGCCGGCTCGCTTTCGGTTTCGGGGAGGTGGTCGTTATTGGCATCGGGGGCCGCGCCGTATCGTCATTATAACCTGTCTCTTAATGAAACCCTAAGGTGCCCCCTTGCGGTTTGAGCGCCAAGAGGGGCTGGCCTTTCATCCCGGGATTCCTGACCTGTTGCGCCCCTCGCCCCTGAACAGCGGCGTCCTTAAAAAATATGACCCTGAAGCGGCGGATGTGTGTGTCCGGCGCCCTGGTTAACGCGAAGCCCGGCGTGTTTGCCGAGACCTGATAAGGCCTTCCGGGATCGCCATGATGCGGCCCCATAAACGGCGAGCGCGCCGACGTATGGGCGGGGGAGCCGGGGGGCTAGGACCCGGTCTTGTGGCGGCCCGCGGACGCGCGGCCCATAAAGCGCCGTGACCCCAGGCGCGAACTGCGGACCGCTGGGATTGGGCCCCTTCGGCCCATGCGCCCCGGCCTCAGGCGGCGGGCGCGCAGGAGGTTTTGGCGTTCGCCCGGCTGGAGCCTTGCTGCAGCACGCGAGTTTCCTTAGAATGCTAGCTACTTCCAGTGCCCGCATAGCTCAGCTGGTAGAGCATCTGATTTGTAAAATTGCACCTGTGTCCGGAAACGGGCGCAGTGGAGATGGCTAAAACGGGGAAACCTGTGGGATGTTCATCCCGTGGCAATCCCGTGCTAGCCGCGATGAGCGGCGAGTGTAGAGACTTTACACCATCCACCTAAATCGCGTGCCTGCGCGCTCGACAAGGTGAAGAGAAAGTCCAGACCCCAAACCACTGAGCGTGGGCTGCGAAAGCAGTAGCGGGTATGAATCAGAGGGTCGGGGGTTCGATTCCCTCTGCGGGCTTTACATCGAGTCGACAAAGCAGGGCGGCCGCCCCGAGACCATAATCCATGGAAAAAATACCCGCTGACGCCGAAGACGGCGTGCTTGCCTACTACTCTGATCTCGATATCCGTCTTGCGGAGATCAGGGAGCGGCTGCGCCGCCCCTTGAGCCTTGCAGAAAAGATCCTGTTCGCGCATTGGGTTGATCGTGGCCGCCTGCCGGTGCCCGGTTCCAGCACCGAGGGTTTTCGTCCCGATCGCGTCGCCATGCAGGACGCTACCGCCCAGATGGCCCTGCTGCAGTTCATGAGCGCGGGCCGCGCCGAGGTGGCCGTCCCGACAACGGTCCATTGCGACCACCTGATACGGGCGCGCGTGGGTGCGCGCGAGGACCTTGCGATCGCCGAAAGCAGCAATGAAGAGGTCTACGCCTTCCTCGCGTCGGTGTCCGCGCGGCATGGTATCGGTTTCTGGCAGCCAGGCTCAGGGATCATCCACCAGGTCGTGCTCGAGCACTACGCCTTTCCGGGCGGCCTGATGATCGGAACGGATTCGCATACACCCAATGCCGGCGGCCTGGGGATGCTTGCCGTCGGCGTGGGTGGCGCCGACGCCGTCGATGTGCTTGTCGGCATGCCCTGGGAGCTGCAGTGGCCGAAGCGGATCGGGGTGCGGCTCGTCGGCCAGACCTCGGGCTGGACGAGCGGAAAGGACGTCATTCTCAAGCTCGCGGGGCTTTTGACCGCAAGCGGCGGGACCGGCCATGTCATTGAATACTTCGGGCCGGGCACCGCGACTTTGAGCGCCACGGCCAAGGCCACGATCACCAATATGGGGGCCGAGCTCGGGGCGACGACCTCGGTGTTCCCGTTCGATGAGCGTATGGCAGCCTATCTGGAAAAGACGGGCCGGGCCCGGCTCGCGGCCCGGGCCCGGGCCCTTGCGGCCCAGCTGACCGCCGACCCCGAGGTGATAGCCCGGCCGGACGACTATTTCGACCGGGTCGTGACCATCGATCTTGCGACGCTCGAGCCCCATGTCGTGGGCCCGCATACGCCGGATCTCGCGCGCCCGGTCTCGGCGCTCGCCGATGATGTCCGGGCCCATAATTATCCCGAGACCCTGCAGGCGGCCCTGATCGGGAGCTGCACCAATTCCTCCTATGAGGATATCGGGCGTGCCGCGCATGTGGCGCGCCAGGCGCGCGCGCTGGGGCTTAAGGCCAAGGTCCCGTTTCTCGTCACCCCTGGCTCCGAACAGGTACGCGCTACCATAGAGCGCGACGGGCTGCTTGCGGATCTTACGGCCATAGGGGCCACGGTACTCGCCAATGCGTGCGGTCCCTGCATAGGCCAGTGGCAGCGCGACGATGTGGCGGCCGGCACGCCCAACAGCATACTGACCTCGTATAATCGCAACTTCCCGCGGCGCAACGATGGCAATCCCGGGACCCATGCATTTATAGCAAGCCCGGAAATCGTGACCGCCTATGCCTTGACGGGGAGCCTTGGCGACAACCCGCTCGCCGGGGTTATGGTGGATGGTGAGCGCGTCGTGCTCTCCCCGCCGGTCGCAGACGAGCTTCCGCGCGCAGGTTTCGTAGCCGAGACCGGCGGTTACACGGCGCCTCGCGAGGATGGGTCCGCGGTGGTGGTGCGGATTCGCGAGGACAGCGAGCGTTTAAGCCTGCTTGCGCCGTTTCCGGCCCCCAAACCGACGGATTTTGAGGGGCTGGCGATCCTCCTTAAGGCAGTCGGCAAATGCACGACCGACCATATATCGGCGGCCGGGCCGTGGCTTAAGTATCGCGGCCATCTGGATAAGATCAGCGATAACCTGTTTATGGGCGCGGTCAACGCCTTTGCCGACGCCCCGGGCACCGGATTCGATGTCCTGACGCAGGCGCCGGACGTGCCCCTTGCGCGGCTGGCGCGCGCCTACAAGGCGCGGGGGATCGGGTGGGTGGCGGTGGGTGACCGCAATTATGGAGAGGGCAGCTCCCGCGAACACGCGGCGATGTCGCCACGCTACCTCGGCGGGCGCGTGATCCTGGTACGGAGCTTTGCGCGCATCCATGAGACAAATCTGAAAAAGCAGGGCGTTTTGCCGCTCACATTTGCCGATCCCGGCGATTACGACCGGCTTATGCGCGACGATCGCATAAGCCTGCCGGGAATTCGGGAACTGGCGCCAGGCATGCCTGTGGCGATCGTCGTGACCGGCGCCAATGGCAAGACCTGGGAGATGGAGGCCCGGCATACGCTGACCGCCGAGCAGGTGAGCTGGTTCTGGGCGGGCTCGGCCCTGAACCTCATGGGGGCGCGCTCCCGCGCCCCGGGGTGAGGTGTTGACAAGGGCCCGTCCCTTAATCACAATTCGCGGCTTACTGTTTGGAGGGGTACCCAAGCGGCCAAAGGGATCAGACTGTAAATCTGACGGCTCTGCCTTCGGAGGTTCGAATCCTCCCCCCTCCACCATTGTTGCGGCGGGCAAGGCCTCAACAATCAGGCGCATTAGGCGGGTGTAGTTCAATGGTAGAACTTCAGCCTTCCAAGCTGATAGCGTGGGTTCGATTCCCATCACCCGCTCCAGTTTGAGGCATAGTAGGGACAGTTGGCCCATATAGCTCAGTCGGTAGAGCACTTCCTTGGTAAGGAAGAGGTCATCGGTTCGATTCCGATTATGGGCTCCAGATGCAAGACCGGGCGGCGAATGGCGGCCCGGGCGGAACGGTTCATAAACTGAGGTACCCACGGTGTCCAAGGGAAAATTTGAACGCACGAAGCCCCATCTGAATGTGGGCACGATAGGCCACGTCGATCATGGCAAGACCACGCTCACGGCGGCCCTGAC
>JAKARI010000020.1:0-32106 GCA_021819245.1 Pseudomonadota bacterium
ATGGGGCCATGCCGCAGAAAACGGTGGCCCATGCCCACGGACTCGACCTCGTAATGACGATAGCCATCGAATGGGTTATGGACGTAGCGTGCCGTTGCCAGGAAAAAGTCCTCCTTATGGCCGCTCAAGCTGCGCGATGCCTGGAGATCGAGGGCCAACCGATTGGCGCTCACGAGACCGCCATGGGCCGCATAGTCGTAGCTAAGCCGTCCCGTATAACCCCACAAGGCATGCTCATAGTGCGCGCGATCATGGGTGTCCAGGGTGCGTGTGTTGGTGGTCCCGGTGGTGGCCTCGTAACCGAGGCCGACCTGGGCGCTCCAGGCGGACTTGGCGGCGGCGCAGGCGCTGGGCGCACCAAAGAGGATACCGGTGAGCGCCGCTAGGGTGTGCAGGGCGCGGATGGCGCGCGGTCGACCGCGGTTGCGGCCAGGCGCCGGCCCCCTTAGCGCCGGGGGATGGGTCCGGGAGATCAGCGGGCACACAGTGAAAGGAAACGGCGCGGCACGACATCGCGCCATTATACTGGCGGTGGAGACGGCGGCGAGGGGTCAGCGGGGGGCTTGATCCGGCTCGATGGAAACACGCAGGTAAACGTGCTGCCCCGCCCGAGGGCGCTCTCGACGGTCAGCCTGGCGTCGTGACGCAACAGGACCTTGGCGACGATTGCAAGACCAAGACCCGTGCCCCCCGCGGCCCGCGATCGGCCGCTGTCGACGCGATAGAACCGCTGGGTCAGAAACGGGATGTGGCGCTCGGCGATACCCTCGCCGGTATCAGCCACGGCAAAGCGCCCCTCGCCGGCGTCGACCCGCCATGTCAGGCGTATCAACCCGCCGGCCGGGGTGTGGCGAACCGCATTTTGCACGAGATTCGTAAAGGCGCTGCGCAACTCCTCGAGATTGCCCACCAGGTTCGCGGCGCACCCCTCGACCTCTACGCGCTGGCCACGGTCCGCACCGAGTACGATGGCAATGTCGGTCAGGCCTTTGAGCAACGTCCCCATATCAACCGTCTCGTCGTGGGCGCGCGCGGGCGTGGTCTCAAGCCGGGAGAGCGCCAGCAGATCGTCAACCAAACGGCGCATGCGTTCAACCTGTTCGCGCATGAGTGCGATGCTCGAGCGCACCTCGCCCTCCTGGTCCTCGAAAAGGTCCGCGAAGGTCTCGAGAAAGCCCTGAAGGACCGTAAGCGGCGTGCGCAACTCATGCGAGACATCGGCCACGAAGTGCTGGCGCATCTCCTCGAGCTGCCTCACATGGGTGATATCACGGGCCATGACCAGCTTTTCATTCGCCCCGAAGGGGATGATCTGAAGGGCCACTGCCATGGGCTCGACCGGCCCATTCAAGATAAGCGGCTCGCGGTAATCGCCGGCGGCAAGATAGTCGCCAAACACCGGATCGCGGACCAAATGGACGATGCGCGCGCCGATGTCGCGCTCGACCCGCAGACCGAGGAGTCGCTCGGCCGGGGGGTTCGCCCATTCTATGACGTCATGGCGGGTGAGCACGACCATGGCATCAGGCATCACGCTCGCGGCCGCCTGCAGGCGATCAAACAGGCCCGTAAGGCGCTCCTTGTGGCGTGCGCTGTCGCGATCCTGTCTATGGGCCTCGCGGATGATCTCATCCCATAGGCCGCCCAACTCGGGAATGGGGGACCCCCGGCCGCGCGCCAGCCAGCCGTGCAGGCGCGCGAGCTTGCGCAAGAGCAGGATGACGACCAACCCCAGGCCGGCGGCGACGCCGGCGAGCGGCGCACCGGCGAGCGCGCCCAAAAGCCCGGCGATCGTGATGATCGCCACGGCCACCCACCATTCGCGGCGCAACTCCGGGTGCAAGGCCTAAGGATCCCCGGAGAACCGGTAGCCAACCCCTCTTACGGTCTGAATGTAGCGGTCATAGTGGCTGGCGGTAAGCGCCTTGCGCAAGCGGCGGATATGCACATCGACGGTACGCTCGTCGATATAGGTATTGCTGCCCCATACCGCGTCCAGGACCCGCTCACGGCTATGGACACGCTCGGCATGGGTCATGAAAAAATGCAGCAGGCGGAACTCGGTGGGCCCCAGGGTCAGACGCTCATCGTCGGCCAGGACCTTGTGCGTGGCCGGATCGAGCAAAAGCCCCCCTACGGCTACGATATCATCCGAGGCCATCGGCGCGACGCGCCGCAAGACCGCCCGGACCCGGGCCACGAGCTCGCGGGGGGAAAAGGGCTTGGTCATGAAGTCATCGGCCCCGGTATTGAGGGCACGCACCTTATCCTCCTCGTCTACGCGCGCGGTCAGCATGATAATCGGGATATTCTGAGTGAGCCGCTCACGGCGCAGCCTGCGCGCATAATCGACCCCGCTGAGGCCCGGAAGCATCCAGTCGAGCAGGATGAGGTCCGGGAGGTCGGCCAGGACCGACGTTTGGGCCTCCGTGGCGTCCTGGGCCTCGGCGCAGCGGAAATCGGCCTGCTTCAAGGCGAAGCGCACCATCGCGCGGATCGCCGGTTCGTCGTCGACAACAAGGATCTTTCCAGGCATGATGTCCTCCCTGTTGCCCATTCAACACAACGAGTATGACGCTTTTGTGTCAGGTGTAACAGTGGCGCAAGGAGATGTCCACAGATATGCGCAAAAACACCGTACGGCCGACCGATATCAAGCTTCACCAGAAATCCCGCGTCCTCGAGGTCACGTTCGCCGACGGCAGGCGGTTCGAGTACCCGGCCGAGTATCTGCGCGTCTACTCGCCGTCTGCCGAGGTTCGTGGCCATGGCCCGGGCCAGGAGGTGCTGCAGGTCGGCAAGGAATCGGTCAATATTGCCGCCATCGAGCCGGTCGGTACCTATGCTGTACTCTTGCGCTTCGATGACGGTCATGACACCGGCATCTATTCCTGGGACCTGCTCTATAATCTGGGCGTCCACCAGGAGGAGCTGTGGCGTGAGTATCAAAGCCGCCTCGAGCAGGCGGGACACAGGCGAACGTGACGCTATGGATAAGGGACAGACGGAATCCACGACCCATTTTGGTTACCGTGAGGTCTCCGAGAGTGAAAAAACGCGGCTCGTAGGGCGCGTATTCCGCTCGGTCGCCACACGCTATGACCTCATGAACGACCTCATGTCCGGGGGACTGCACCGGGCGTGGAAGGCGTTTGCGCTGAATATGGCCGCGGCCAAGCCCGGGGAACGGATCCTCGACCTCGCCGGCGGCACCGGGGATCTGGCGACGGCGATGGCCGCGCGCGTGGCCGATCGCGGCCTGGTCGTCTTGAGCGACATCAATGACGCCATGCTCGCCGTCGGCCGCGACCGCCTCATGGATCGGGGCATGCCACGCCCGCTTGCCTATGTCCAGGCGAATGCCGAGGCCCTGCCGTTTCCCGACAACACCTTCGACCTCATCACGATTGGCTTTGGCCTGCGCAACGTCACCCACAAGGACCGCGCGCTTGCGGCCATGTTCCGGGCGCTCCGGCCCGGGGGCCGCTGTATCGTGCTGGAGTTCTCGCACCCCCGATCGCCGCTTCTCAGTCGGCTCTACGACGCCTACTCGTTTGCGGTGGTGCCAAGGCTTGGGCGCTATGTCGCGCAGGATGAGGAGAGCTACCGCTATCTCGTGGAATCCATTCGCAAGCATCCCGATCAGGAGGGCCTGAAGGGGCTTATGGAGGGGGCGGGGCTCCAGCGGGTCGGATACTGGAATCTGACCGGCGGGATTGTCGCCGTACACAGGGGCTACAAATTCTGATGGCGGCAACGCTTGCTTCAACGAAGGATCGGCATGGGCAGGCGGCCGATCTGCTGTATGCCGGCTTCTGGCGGCGCATGGCGGCAGACTTGGTCGACAATATCATGCTGCTGCCGATCCTGTCCGCGCTCGCGCCGACACGGTGGCCCGCGCACCCGACCCTCGTGGCGCTCGCCCAGGCGATGGCCGCCGACCCCTTTCGCCAGTTTCTCGGTCTCATCTTTAGTGTCGCCTACTCGGTGGTGTTCTGGGTGAAATTTCTCGGCACCCCGGGCAAGCTCCTCTTGTCATGCCACCTCGTGGATGCCCACACCCTGGGCCCGCTTTCGGTCGGGCAGTCGCTCCTGCGCAATCTCGGCTACCTGGTGTCCTACGCGACCCTGGGCCTGGGCTTTTTGTGGATTGCCTGGGACCCGCGCAAGCAGGGCTTTCACGACAAGATTGCAGGCTCGGTGGTGCTCCATGTGCCGCGCCGAGCGCGACGGGGGTAATGGTGCGCATCGCGCTTTTTGCCCTGGAGCAGGCCTTGAACCTCCCCTTTCGCATCGATCCCGAGGCACGCGTGGGGCTTGCCGCGCTCGCTGGGCGATCGGTGCGCGTGACGCTCACCCACCCGGCGCAGTCCTTTGACCTCGTGTTCGGCGCCGAGCGCGTCTCGGTGCGCGCGCCGGCCGGTGCCCCCGATGTGGTGGTGCGCGGCTCGGCATGGCAACTCGCCGCCCTCATGCGCGCGCGGCCCGAGCAGACACAGCAGGCTGCGGCCTCGGGGCTGTCGATGGAAGGCGACATCGATACCGCGTGGGCCATGAAACGGCTTTTCGAAAACGCGCCCATCGACTGGCAAGAGGCGTTGGCCGGCGCGATAGGCGACATACCCGCGCAGATCGTGTCCCGGGGCCTGAGGCGGGCCGGCGACTCCGTACGGTATGCAGCGAAACGTCTGGCGGCCAACGCGGTGGTGTTCTTGCAGGATGAGGGGCGGGCGCTCCCGCGCCCCTGGGAGATGGAGGAGTTTCTGGCGGCCGTGGATACTTTGCGCGATGACGTGGAGCGGCTCGGCCAGCGTGTGCGCCGCCTGAAGACGCACTGATGCGCATCCTCGGGCGGGCGCGGCGGCTTTTGCGCATTACGGTGGTCTTCATCTCGCACGGGCTCGATGAATTCGTCTTCAATCTCCATCTCTTTAGGCCCTATGCCTATGTCCTGCGGCTCGCCCCGTGGCAATGGCGGCGCAGGCGCGCGCCGCGCGGCGTGCGCCTGCGCCAGGCCCTCGAGGAGCTCGGGCCGATCTTCATAAAATTCGGGCAGATGCTCTCGACCCGGCCGGACCTGGTACCGGACGATATCGTCGTAGAGCTCAGTCGCCTGCAGGATCGGGTGCCGCCGTTTGCGGGGGAACAGGCAATCGCCCTGATCGAGGCCGCCTACGGCATGCCGCTTGCGCAGGCCTTCCGGACCTTCGATGCAACCCCGGTGGCCTCGGCGTCGGTCGCTCAGGTCCATTTCGCCACCCTGCACGATGGGACGGAGGTCGCGGTCAAGGTGCTGCGGCCGGGGATCGAGACCATCCTGGAACGCGACCTCGCGCTGCTTCGGACCCTTGCGCAGCTGGCCGTGCGCTACTGGCCCGATGCCCGGCGGCTGCGACCCCTCGAGGTGGTCAAGGAATACGAGAAGGTCGTCCACGACGAGATGGATTTGGCCCACGAGGCCGCGAATGCGAGTCAGTTGCGCTCGAACTTCCGCGACTCCTCGCTCCTGTATGTGCCGCAGGTGTTCTGGGACTATACGCGCCGATCGGTCATGGTCATGGAACGGATCACGGGCGTGCCGATCTCGAACCGGGAGGCGCTGATCGCAAACGGCGTCGACCTGCGCCGCCTCGCCCATAACGGCGTGGAGATATTCTTCACGCAGGCGTTTCGTGACGGGTTTTTCCACGCCGACATGCACCCTGGCAATATCTTCGTGTCATTTACCGGACAATACCGGGCCGTGGACTTCGGGATCATGGGCACGCTCAGTGCTGACGACAAGTATTATCTCGCCGAGAACATCCTCGGTTTTCTGAACCGTGACTACCGCAGCATCGCCGAGGCCCACGTACGCGCCGGCTGGGTCCCCAAGGAAACGCGCGTCGACGAGCTCGAGGGGGCGATCCGCACGGTCTGCGAGCCGATATTCGCAAAGCCCATAAAGGACATATCGTTCGGCCGCCTGCTCATGAACCTCTTTCAGACCGCGCGGCGGTTCAATATGGAGGTCCAGCCGCAGCTCGTGCTCCTGCAGAAGACCCTGTTCAATATCGAAGGGCTCGGGCGCCGGCTGTACCCTGACCTGGACCTGTGGGTCACGGCCAAGCCGTTCCTCGAGCGCTGGATGCGCGAACAGCTGGGCCCGCGCGCGGTCTGGAACGCCCTGCGCAAGGAGTACCCGAACTGGATCCATGTCCTGCCCGAGATCCCGCGCTATCTCGGTGCCACCCTCAAGCAGGCCAAGGACGGGGAATTGTCGGTGCGCGGGCGATCAGACGAGATCGAGCGCCTGGCGCAAGACATGCGCATACGCCATCGGCGCATCATGATCGGTATGCTGGGCGGGATGCTAGTGGCCGGCGGGCTCGGGGGCTTTGCCATGAGCCACCCGGGGCTGATCGCCCGCCACCTCGACGCAATCGAGATCGCGATCGGCGCGCCTGGGTTGGCCTTGCTCGCATGGTCATTGTTCGATCTCATCCGCCGCCCCCCTTAAGGCACGGACCTCGAGGCGGGCCTTCGGGACCCGTTGCGCCTAGAAATCGTAGCCAAGCCGCAGGCCGATCACGGGCCAGAGCTTATAAGAGCGTGCGCGGGCATTGGCGTTGGCCTGGGCAGCCGCCACGTCCGAGGCGAGCGTGGCATTGTTGTAGGGGTTGCTCGCATTCAGCTGGACATCGGCGCTGCCGGTAAAGAGCACCCCTATATCAAACCCCATGGAGAAGCCGGACCGGCGGGCGGCCTTGCTCCCCCAGCCGATGCCGAGATAGGGGGCCACGCGCCGGTAGGTCAATTGCCCGGAAAAGGTACCGACCTCGGCCCCGGTATAGGTATCCCCGTTGATGACATAACTGCCGCTGGGATCGTAGGAATAGGCGGTGACGCGATTTTGATTGATCATGGCCCCGCCCGTGATCCGGAATACCCCCGCGAACGGGTAATAGTTGAGCAGCACCGGTATGGTCTGAAGGCGCAGGGTGGCGTTGTAGGGGATGGCGTTGTTGGAGCTTGTATACGTCCCCGCACGGCTCTCGCTCACATGGTTGATGCCCACCGCCAGATCCAGGGTGCCGGGGATGAGCGCGGTCGAGACCTGCACGCCCAGCCCCAAGGTGGACGCCCCGACCGAGACGTTGACCGGCTGGGCATTCGCCGCCCCCATCATCGCGCCGCCTGCAAGCGCCGCTATCAGACCCGCGCTCCGCCCCCACGACCGCATACCCATGTCCACTCCCTCCCGTTTTTGTGTCTTTTAAGGTTTTTGGTATCACGGTGCGCCCGAACATCGCGCCCCTTCGTGCAGCATAGCAGGGGTCCCATCGGAAAAATCGCCTGGTGCGGTCCCCCTTTGGGGATAGCGGCCGCCGTGCCCGTAGGGCCCGCCGGGCCACATGCGGGGGCAGGGATCACGCAGGGTGGACTGGATGGGTGCGCGCGGCCGGTTATGGCAGGGCCGAGGCGTGATCAGCCCCAGTCCAGGCGCTTTGTGAAGTTCGCGACGCTTGGACGTTCCTCATATCCGAGCGACGGGTAGAAACCGCGCCGATAGGAATCGCGTTCGCGGCTGTTGAGCACACTGATCCGGAAACATTTGCGGGCCACGGCCTCGCTCTCGATGGCCGCCATCAGGCGCTTGCCCACCCCGCGCTCGCGCGCCTCCGCGATCACGAAAAGCTCCGTCACATAGAGTTCGCGTCCGGCGAACAGGAGATGGGTCACGATCTCCCCGTGGACGTAGCCTACGACCACCTGATCGTGCAGGGCCACAAGCAGCAGGGCGTTATCCTCCGTAATCAGCGCCGCAAGGCGCTGGCCGAGCGTGCTGCCATCGGCCTTGAAGGCCGGATTCCAGCCCAGCTCCCGGTGCAGGTGCATGACCCCCGGGAGATCAGTACGCTGAAGGGGACGAATCACGATCGGAAGCGCGTCCTGGCTGGCCATACCCTTAAAGTTACCCCTTGAATTGCCGGTAGACCGCAAGCCCCCGCAGCAGGTCGAACGCCTGGCGAAGCTGGAAATCTTCGTCGAGCAGCTTGCGGGTGGCGGGCGGAATCGCGGCCGGCTTGGCCTGCGCCCGCGGCGGATTGGGATTGGCGAGATGGCCCGGCAGATTGGTCTCGCGCAGAAAATCGCTACGGCGGCCGGGCACGAAACGGCCCTCATGGACCACGATATTGGGCGTGATTCCCAGGTTCTGAATGGAGTGGCCGTTGGGCGTGAAGTACCGTGCCGTCGTAAGCCGCAGCGCGCCGCCGTTACCCATCGGCATGATGGTTTGCACGCTGCCCTTGCCAAAGGTCCTCGTGCCCATGATGATCGCGCGCCGATTATCCTGCAACGCGCCTGACACGATCTCGGCCGCCGAGGCCGATCCCCCGTTGACGAGCACCACCATGGGCGCCCCGTGCAAAAGGTCGGGGCCATGGGCGCGAAACACGACATCCGAGCTCGGTATGCGCCCGCGCGTGCTCACGATGATGCCATGGTTCAGGAAGTCATTGCAGACCGCGACGGCGGCATTCAATACCCCGCCCGGATTATCACGCAGATCGAGTACCAGGCCCTTCAGGGGGGCGTGATTTTCCGCCCGCAGGTGCGTGAGCGCGCGCGTCACGCCCTTGCCGGTCGCGCCCTGGAATTCCGAGATGCGCAGGTAGCCGTAGCCAGGCGCGAGCAGCCGGCTTGTCACGCTATGGATCTTGATGATCTGTCTATGCAGATGAAAGGTGAGCGGCCGGCTTACTCCCTTGCGCAATATCGTAAGCGCGACCATCGATCCCGGGCGTCCGCGCAGGAGATGGACGGCCTTCCGCAAGGACAGGCCCTGTATAAAGGTCCCGTTGATGCGCACGATGAGGTCGCCGGAATGGATGCCGCTGCGCCCCCCCGGTGTGCCCGGTATGGGGGCGATGACCTTCAAAAAGCCCTTGTATTCGGTCACCTCGAGGCCCACGCCGCCGAAACGGCCGGTGGTTTCCACCGTGAGGCGGCGATACTGGCGGGGGTCGAGATACTGGGAATGCGGGTCGAGGTTATCGACCATGCCGCGCAATGCGTTGTCGATGAGCTTGCGGCTGCTCACCGGGACCACATATTCGGCCTTGACGATATTGTAGACCTCCGCGAATGTGCGCAGTTCCCGCAACGGCAGATGCGCAAGCGTGGCGCGCTCATGCGCGGCGCGCTCGGCCTGCACCGCGCGCTCGACCGTCAAGCCGGCCCCCAGGAACACGCCGACCAACAAAATGACGGCATACCGCGTCACGCTCTTTTTCATTCCCCAAGACCTCCTCACAACACCTTTCAGTGCGCCAGCCACACCATGGGATTAAGGGGCTGGCCGTCGCGGCTGATATCGAAATAGAGCCCCGGCCGCGAAAACCCGCCGCTGGCGCCTACCGTAGCGATGACCTCGCCTGCGGAAACAACATCACCTACGCGCTTTAACAGGGTCTGATTATGACCATAGAGGGTCATGAATCCGTCGCCATTCTCAAGTATCAACAACAAACCGTAGCCGCGCAACCAGTTTGCGTAGACCACGCGCCCCGGAAATACCGCGCGCACATCCTCGCCGAACCGGCCCGGGATCAGGACACCCGCCCATCGCCCGAGATGGCCGGGCACATGCGCAACACGCAAAGACGAATAGCGGGCCGGGATCGGCATAGGCAGGCGCCCGCGGAATCGCGCGAACGGGCCCACGAGATGCGGTATGGGGGCCGCCACCCTGGGCAGGCGCCTGAGCCTTCCTATCAGGGTACGCAGGCGCTGCGCGCGGCGGCGCAGGGCCAGTAGCCGCGCATGACCGCTTTGCGCGCGGCGATCGAGAACGCGCACCGCTGCCGCGCGACGTGAAAGCGCTGCGCGCAGGCGCCTGGCCTCATGGGCAGCGGCCTGTGTACGGGCGCGCCACCGGTGAGTCGCGGTGACCACCGCGGCCATGGTGGCATGCAGCGCCGCAACCGTGCCCTGCAAGACCGCAAGGTGCCGGGCGCGCTCGCGCAGGACATAACCGTAGTACATCATCATACGCGCAAGGAAGCGCGGATTCTTCTGGCTGAAAAGGAGCTGCACGGCGCCTTCGCGGCCCGCGACATAGGCGGCCACCGCCTGGCGGTCGATGGCGTGCCGCTCGCGCGCCTCCGTGGCGCGCAAGAGGTCCGCGCGCGCGGTAAGCGCCTGCATGCGCCTCTCCGAGCGCAAAAGCAAGGCGCGGGCATGGGCCAGCGCACGGCTTACGCGGGCCACACGGTCTTCAGACAGGCGCAGGGCATCAAGGGCATGGCTGCGCTCGCGCAATGTCCGATCGAGGTGCCGCTGCAAGGCCGCCTCGCGCGCGCGCAGGACCTGGAGGTCGTGGCGCGGCCCGGCATGCGCCGCCGGCGCGAGCCATGCGATGAGCAGGGCCGGCGCAAGGGGGCCGAAAACGCTCGCGCCCGGCCGCCTGCCTTGGCCCCCTGCGCTCACACGACCTCGATCAGGGGCTGCCCCGTCATCTCGGACGGCGGGGTCACATTGAGCAATCGCAAGAGGGTCGGGGCGACATCCTGCAGGGAGCCCTGAGGACTGATACGCGCCTTGCGCCCCACATACAGAAGCGGCACCGGGTTCGTGGTATGCGCGGTATGGGCCTGTCCGCTGTCGGCGTCGCGCATCTGTTCGGCATTGCCGTGATCTGCGGTGATCAAAAGCTCGCCGCCGCGCGCGCGCACCGCGGCGGCGATGCGGGCAAGACAGGCGTCTATGGTCTCTATCGCGCGTACGGTCGCCGCAAGATCCCCGGTATGCCCGACCATGTCGGGATTGGCGAAGTTGCAGATGATGACATCATGACGTGCCGAGGCGACCGCCTGCACGACGGCATCGGCAACCTGCACCGCACTCATCTCCGGCTTGCGGTTGTAGGTCGGCACGTCGGTGGGCGAGGGGACGAGGATGCGGTCCTCGCCCTCGAACGGGGCCTCCTCACCGCCGTTAAAGAAAAATGTGACGTGCGCATACTTTTCCGTCTCGGCGACACGCAGTTGGCGCTTCCCCTGGTCTGCCAGATAGGCGCCGAGGACATTGACCAGGCGCGCCGACGGAAACGCCACCGGGACATGGAAATCCCCCTGATATTCCGTGAGGCTCACAAAACGGCCCAGGCGCGGCATGACAGCGCGCGCAAAGCCATCGAATGCAGGGTCTATGAAGGGACGGCTGATCTGGCGGGCGCGGTCGGAGCGGAAATTCATGAAGATGACGACATCGCCATCGTCTACGGGGCGCGGGGCCTCGCCGGGCGGTACCACAAGGGTGCCCTTGACGAACTCATCGGTCTCCCCACGGGCATAGGCCTGCGCCAAGGCCTCGGCGGCGGTAGCCGCCCGGTAATCGGCCTTGGCAGCCGTCAGAAGGTCATAGGCGGCCTGAATACGCGGCCATCTATGGTCACGGTCCATGGCGTAGTAGCGGCCGATCACGGAGGCGATACGGCCGCGTCCAAGGGCCGCGAACTTGGCCTCCATGGCAGCGAGCGAGGCGCCGGCGCTCTGGGGCAGGGTATCGCGGCCATCAAGAAAGGCGTGCAGATAGACCTGACCGAGGCCGCGCGTGACCGCGAGTTCGACCATGGCATGGATATGATCCTCGTGGCTATGGACCCCGCCGGGCGACAAAAGCCCGAACACATGCAGGCTTTTATGGCTGTCACGGGCCAGATCCACGGCATCCGTCAGGGTTTTGTTGGTAAAGAACATGCCCGAGGCGATCGCCCGATTGATGCGCGTATACTCCTGATAGACGACCCGGCCGGCGCCCAGATTCAGGTGACCGACCTCGGAGTTGCCCATCTGCTTGGAGGGGAGGCCGACAGCGGCCTCGGAGGCCTGAATGAGACCATGGCTCGCGTGCGCCCAGGTCTCGTCCCACCAAGGCTTGTGGGCCATGGCAATCGCGTTGTTTTCGGGCTGCTCGCTAAAGCCCCAGCCGTCAAGGATAACGAGTACAAGAGGTTTCGGTGTAAAAGGCATGAAACGCGCTCCGCGCGGGATTCCGTAAGCCGGTCTTTTAAATCCCACTTATATTGTATAATGTTTCGTTTCGGACGGCAGCTTGACGGCCTAGTAGAGAGTGGCAATGCCGCAGCCCGTTATGACGACTAATAGGGAGTCGATATGGTACCTTCCGAGATCATCCAGCCTCTGGACGACATCCTGATCACCAACGAGGAGGATATCCAGCTCGCATCGCGGGCGCTGAAGGCGATTGCGCACCCATTACGACTGAAGATCCTCTGCATACTCGGTGCCGCCACAGAAGTGAGTGTACAAGATATCGTGGTCCAGGTGGGGACCTCGCAGAGCAATATCTCACAACACCTGTCGATTTTGCGCGACAAGGGGATATTGGCGTCGCGCAAACACGCCAACAAGGTCTTTTACCGAATCGCCGACCCGCGCATCCTGCAGCTCATAGGGGCCATGCGCATGGCGTTTTGCACGCTCCCCGACGATCGCTGAGGACCGGCCGTGACTGCGTTCGTCATCGCTCACTGGTACCTGTTCCTGGCCCTGGCGGTGGTCGTCGGTCTGCTGATAGCCGGTCCCGCGATCGAGGGCGGGCCGGGCGGGCAGCGGGTCACGACCCATGAGGCGGTGCAGATGCTCAACCATAAATCCGCCGTGGTCATCGATGTGCGTGAACCGCAGGAGTTCACGAGCGGGCATATCGCACGGGCGATCAATATCCCATTGGGGCAGGTCGCCGCGCGCACCCAGGAGCTGAAAAAATACAAGGAGAGGCCTGTCATCCTCTGCTGCGCGAGCGGGGCCCGGTCGGCACGCGCCGCATCGGCCCTGCGCAAGGCCGGCTTTACCGATGTGCGCAACCTGTCAGGCGGACTTGCGGCCTGGCGCGATGCAAACCTCCCCGTTGACTCGTAGGATCCCTTATGGCCAAAGTCTTGATGTACACTACCCAGGTCTGCCCGTACTGTCAGATGGCATCGCGCCTGCTTGAGCAAAAGGGCGTCGAGATTGACAAGATTCGCGTCGACTTGCAGCCTGAACGGCGCCGGGAGATGGTGGAGCGGGCAGGGGGCGCCACCACGGTCCCGCAGATCTTCATAGGCGACCGCCATATTGGCGGTTATCGGGAGCTCGCGCAGCTGGATGTCAAGGGGGAGCTCGATCCCCTGCTCGGTCTGTAAGGATCGACGAACCGTAACTCTCAACTCTTTCGCAAGGAGCCCTCGTGGCCGATCAAAACACGGACCCGGAAATCATCTTCAGCCTGGAAAAGATCTATGTGAAGGATATCTCCTTCGAGGCGCCGCACGTCCCCGCCGTGTTTCTCGAGAAGGCGGCCATGGAGGTCGACATGCAGCTTGGCATCGAGCACGGCCCGATCAACCCGGCTGAAGGATTGCACGAGGTGGTGCTGGCGGTGACCGTCACCGCGCGCATGGACAAACGCACCGCGTTTCTCACCGAGACCAAGCAGGCCGGCGTATTTCGCATCACGGGCGTACCCGATAGCGAACTGGAAAAGGTCCTGGAGATCGCCTGCCCCAATATCCTCCTGCCCTTCGCCCGCGAGGTGATAAACGACCTCGTCTCCAAGGGCGGCTTTCCGCAATTGCTGATCAATCCCGTGAACTTCGAGATGCTCTACCAGCAAAAGCAGGATGGCGAAGTCCAAGATGGGCAGAGCGCCCATTGAGGGCGGGCCGCAGTCGACCGTAGGAATCCTGGGCGCCGGGGTCTGGGGGACGGCGCTTGCGATCGTAATGGCGCGCTCGGGACGCCCGGTCGTCCTGTGGGGCTCGGACGAGGCACGCATGGCGCGCCTTGCGCACGAGCGCATCCATACGACGGCCTTGCCAGGCATCCGCTTCCCCGACAATCTGGCCATCGAGACCGATCTGGAGCGGGTATGCCGGACCGCCGCTGCGGGCCTGATGGTAGCGGTCCCAAGCGGAGGGTTTCGCACCATCCTGCGGATCGTCGCGCCGCTCTGCGCGGAGACCGCCGTCGTGGCGTGGGCCACCAAGGGCCTCGAGTCCGGCACCCACAAACGGCTGTCGGAAATCCATGACGAGATACGGCCCGGGCGGCCGGCAGCGCTCATCACCGGCCCGACGTTCGCGCGCGAGGTGGCGGCGGGACTGCCGGCGGCGATGACCGTGGCCTCGCGTGATGCGGCGGTGGCCGAGACGGTGGCCTCCTGGATCCGGGGTGAGCGCCTGCGGGTCTACACGAGCGACGACGTGATCGGCGCCGAGATCGGCGGGGCGGTGAAGAATGTGCTGGCGATTGCCGCGGGCATCAGTGATGGCCTGGGCTTCGGGGCCAACGCCCGGGCCGCGCTCATCACCCGGGGGCTCGCCGAGCTTATGCGGCTGGGGGCGGCGGTCGGCGGCCGCGCCGAGACGCTCATGGGGCTTGCCGGTGTGGGCGATCTGGTCCTGACCTGTACCGACAACCTGTCGCGCAATCGGCGCGTCGGCCTCGCGCTCGCCGCCGGACGATCGCTGGGCGACATATTGGGGGAACTGGGACAGGCCGTCGAGGGTGTGGCCAGCGCGCGCGAGGTCTATGCGCTCGCGCGCGCCCAGGGCGTCGAGATGCCCATCGTCGAACAGGTCTACCAGGTGTTGTTCGCGGGCAGCAGCCCGCAGGCCGCGGTGGCGGCGCTCTTGAACCGTGACCCCCGGGGCGAGGCCGATACCGCCCACTCTACTCCTTCACCTTGACCAGCATCTGCTTGAGGGCCCAAGTCGGGGGCGCACCGGAATTCACGATGCGGATCGTGCCGTCGGTCTTTTGATAGACGAGGATGGGCACGAGCGGGAAGCCGACGATACGCGTATCGAGCGCGAGATTGGTGGCAAGCTCCTTGCGGATCGCGGGTGACGCCGGCCGTGGGGTAATAGAGCTGCCGGTCTTCCAGGAATAATGCGCCTCTGCGGCGCGCAGGGCCGCACGCCGGTCCGAGGCCTCGAGAAGCGCGGCGGCCTTGCCGGCGCTCGATGGCGTGAGGTAGCCCACCGGGATCTCATGGAGGGTCAGATGGTAGGGCGCAATGAGGCCCTGCAGGCGTTCATAGAGCATGTGGCAGTAGGGGCAATTCGGGTCAAAGATGTCGTAGACGACACGCCGGCCATGGCCCTCGGTGATGCCGGTGGCGTGGGCCAATGCCCGGTACAAGACCAGCCGGTGCGCCTGCCGCGCGGCGGCCGAGCGGGGATGCGCCCAGGCCGGAATGCCGAAGGCGCACAGTACAAACCCGATCAGGACCCTCCGCGATAACGTCATGTCACACCTCATTTGGTTGGGAAGGGGCGGCACGCGCCGTGGCATCAGTTGACGATGCCTCGGGGCGGGCGGCCCGAGGCCATCCGAGCCAGATGGGCCAGGAGGGTATGCGGCCCCTCGTAGCCCGGCCATTCCCCGGCCTGGGCGCCGTGACCATCGAAGTAGACCAGTGTGGGGGGACCAAAGGCGTGCAGACGGGCGAGCAACCGCCGAGCGCGGCCATTGTCGTGGCTGACATCGGCGCGCACGAGGACCAGGGTGCGTAAGGCGCGAGCGACCCGCGGATCCCGGAAGGTGTTGGCCTCCATGCGCCGGCATTGCACGCACCAGGTGGCCCAGAAATCCACCAGTACCGGTCGCCCGCGGGCATCGGCGAGCGCCGCCTGAAGGCCGCGCACCCCATGGATGGTGCGAAACGTAAGCCGCGCCCCGGAGGCAGGCGCCGTCGGTCCCGCGGTCAGGCGCGCAAGCGGGGCCAGCGGATTGCTGGCCCCCGACAGGGCCCCCGCACCCAGCACGAGACCATACCCTATGAGCGCCACGCCGAGCCCCTTGATGAGACCCGCGGCCCTCGAAGAACCGGGCCTTAAAGGCTCGAGGCTCCCGAGGGCCACGCTGCCGACGATGGCGAGCAGCGACCACAATCCGAGCGTGAGCGGCCCCGGCAGGATGCGGCCTTCGAGCCAGATCGCCACCGCGATCATGAGGAGCCCGAAGACCGCGCGGGTCTTGTCCAGCCACGGACCCGCCTTGGGCAGCAAATGACCCGCCGAGGTGCCGATGGCAAGCAACGGCAGGCCCATGCCGACACTCAAGGAAAAGAGCGCAAGCCCCCCGAATACCACATCCCCGGTATGCGAGATGAGCAGCAGCGCCCCGGCCAGGGGCGCGGCCACGCACGGGCCGACGATGAGCGCCGAGAAGACCCCGAGCACGAGCGTGCCGACAAGCTGCCCGCCCTGGCCGAATCGGCCCAGACGCTCCTGAATGGCGCGCGGCATCTCGAGATCGTAGAGCCCGAACATGCACAGGGCGAGCACGATAAAGAGGGCGCTGAAGGCCGACAGCACCCACGGGTTCTGAAAGGCCGCCTGGACATAGTGCCCGGTGAGCGCGGCGATCACGCCGGCTGCGGTATAGGTGGCCGCCATGCCGATCACGTAGGCGAGCGACAAGGTCAGCGGGCGGGCGCGCCCCCGGCACTGGCCGACGATGGTCGCAGACAGGATCGGGATCATGGGAAAGACGCACGGCGTGAAGGCAAGCCCAAGCCCTGCTACGAGAAACAAGATCAGGGTATCCCAGGGCGGCGCGGCTCGGGCGGGCGGCGCGGCCGCAGGCACGATGGACGCGGATGCCGCAAGCGGCACGGGCCGCAGCCCCGGTGGCCCGGCCATCCCGGGCGGGACCTTCAACACCACGGTCTTTACAAGCGGCGGGTAGCAGATACCGGCATTCGCACAGCCCTGATACCGTGACGTGACGGAAATCGCGCGCCCGCCCACCGACCCCACGAATGGCACGGTCAGGACCGTGCGGCCTTCATAGATCTGTTGATGGCCGAAGGCCGGGTCGTTGACCCACCGGCCCTTGGGCAGATGAAATGGGGCCAGCCGCACGGTATTCGGGGCGACCGTCAGATGGACACGGCTGCGATAGAGGTGGTAGCCGGGCGCGGCCGTCCACCGCGCACGCAGCGCGCCGTGCACGATCGCGGCATGGAATCGAAAGGCCTGATTGGGCGCAAGCGGGCGGGCCAAGGCCGGGGCCGCCACGGCGCAAAGGCCCATGAGCGCCACCCAAGCTGCACACACCTTTCTTCTCATCCCGCCCGTCTTCTCGTCACACCTCATGGTGTAAAGACGCGCCAGGGCCGGGCTTATTCCCGACCTCGCCTGGCTAAGACCCGCCCTCGGCGCACTCCGGACAGGGGACGGCGTAGCCGCACTCTTTCCGGGGGCAGACCTTCTCCGTACCCCGCCGCTTGGTGGTCTTGACCGTCAGAATCGGGTGTCCGCACTGCGGGCACGGCTCGGCAAGCGGCGGGTTCCAGACCGCGTACTTGCACTCCGGGTAACGCGAACAGGAGTAAAACAGCTTACCGTACCGGGACTTGCGCTTAAGGAGCGTACCCTGGCGGCATTCCGGACAGGTGACCTGGGTATCGGTGGGCTTTTCCAGGGGCTCCATGTGCCGGCACGTGGGATAATTGCTGCAGCCTATGAAGCGCCCATAGCGACCGCGCTTGATCACAAGCGGGCCTGCGCACAGCGGGCACACGCGATCGGCAATGACCTCCGGCGCCGGGGCCTCGGCGTCCTCGCCGAGATTGCGCGTATAGTCGCACTCGGGATAGCCGGTACAGCCGATGAAGTAGCCGTTGCGGCCCAGGCGCTTGGACAGCGGCTTGCCGCACTGGGGACAGGTCTCGGCGAGCACCTCCACGCCCGGGCGCTCGGCATCCTCCTTGTCGCTCACCTGGCGATGGAACTCCGACCAGAAATCACGCAGCAGAGGGATCCACTCCTTCTCGCCGCGCGAGACCGCGTCCAGATCGTCTTCAAGCCGGGCCGTGAAATCATAATCGACATAGCGCTCGAAGTGCTGGGCCAGAAACTTGTTCACGACCCGCCCGACATCGGTGGGTTTGAAGCGGCGCTTGTCCAGCACCACATACTCGCGCTGCTGCAAAGTCGAGATGATGGCGGCGTAGGTCGACGGCCGCCCGATGCCAAAGGCCTCCAGGGCCTTCACCAGGCTCGCCTCGGAGTAACGCGGGGGCGGTTCCGTGAAATGCTGCTCCTTGCGGATCTCTTTCAGGGCAACGCGCTCGCCCTCGCGCATATCCGGCAGCAGCCGGTCGGACTCGTCTTCCTCGCCCCTCTTGTCGTCGGCGTCCTCTTGATAGACCGACATGAAACCCGGCGCGAGCACCACCGAACCGGTCGCGCGCGAGATGTCGCCTGGGCCCGCCTCGAGGTCCACGGCCATGGTATCGAGAATCGCGGGCACCATCTGGCAGGCCATGGTGCGGCGCCAGATGAGATCATAGAGCTTCAGTTGGTCGGCGCTCAGAAAGGCCCGCAGGTCGTCGGGCGCGCGCGCCACCGATGTCGGCCGTATGGCCTCGTGGGCCTCCTGGGCATTCTTGGACCGTGTCTTATAGACGTGCGGGGCGGGCGGCAGCTTGTCGGCCCCGAAGCGCTCGCCGATCACCGCGCGGATCTCGCTTAACGCATCCTGAGCGAGCGTCACGGAATCGGTGCGCATATAGGTGATCAGGCCCACGGTCTCGCCCTCGATCGCCACGCCCTCGTAAAGCTGTTGCGCGGTGCGCATGGTGCGCTGGGCCGTGAAATAGAGCTTGCGCGAGGCCTCCTGCTGAAGCGTGGAGGTCGTAAAGGGTGGGGCCGGATGCCGGCGGCGCTGTTTGCGCTCGACGGCGACCACGCGATAGCGGCCGTCGCTGGCGCCCGCCTTGAGGCGCGCCTCGATCTCGGCCGCGCGCTTGGCGTCGCCCACGGCAAACTGGTCGAGCCGCGCCCCGGAAAGCATCATGAGCCGCGCCTGGAAGGCCTGCCCGGAGGACTCCATCTCCGAGTCTATCGTCCAATACTCGCGCGCCACGAACCGCTCGATCTCCTCCTCCCGTTCCACGATCAGGCGCAGCGCCGGACTCTGCACGCGGCCCGCCGACAACCCGCGGCGCACCTTCTTCCAGAGCAGGGGCGAAAGATTGAATCCGACCAGGTAATCCAGGGCCCGGCGCGCCTGCTGGGCGTTCACGAGGTTCTCGGAGAGGGCCCGCGGCTCGGCGACCGCCTTTTGAATGGCGCCCTTTGTGATCTCATGAAACACGACCCGATGCACCGGTTTGTCGGCCAGCAGGCCCTCCTCTTTGAGAATCTCGTACAGGTGCCAGGAAATGGCCTCGCCTTCGCGGTCCGGGTCGGTGGCGAGATACAAGACGTCGGCCTTCTTCATGGCCTTGATGATGAGGTCGATATGCTTGCGGTTCTTCTCGATGACCTCGTACTTCATGCCGAAATCATGCTCGGTGTCGACCGCACCCTTTTTGGGTATGAGGTCGCGCACATGGCCGTATGAGGCCAGGGCGGTGAAACCCTTGCCCAGATATTTGCTCATCGTCTTGGCCTTGGCGGGCGACTCGACAATGATGAGATTTTTAGTCATGTGTCTTTAAGCGATAGCGGTAGACGAGTTGGGGCACTATGGGCCCTGGGAAATGCGCGCGCCACCCGGCGATTTCCTGGGGAAGGAAACCTTTAGTTAAGGGCGCCCTGGATTTCGTTAAACACCAGGTCCTCCATCCAGGCATAGGCCTGTTCCTGGCCCGGCTGGTTGAACAGCACCATCAGAATGATCCATTTCATCTGCTCCAGGTCCATCTCATCCGTTTCGAGCGCCATCACGCGATCGATCACGAGTTCGCGTGCCGCCGCATCCAGCACCCCACCCTGCTCCAGGAACAGAAGAAAGCCCCGCGAGGCCGTGTCCATCTTCTTGTGCTCATCCTCGGAGTACACGCGCAGCGACTTCAGGGATGCGTTGGCAGGCGAGACGGCCTCGTTGCTCCGAAGGGCGGCAAGGCCCTCAAGCCATGCGAAGGCCTTCATGATCTCCGCCTTCGGAAACCCAGCCTGCGCCAATTCGTCGGCCAGTGACTCCTGGTCGGGCTGGAAATCGGGCCCCTCGTCCATGTAGTTTTCGAACAGGTACATGAGGACGTCGAGGACGTTTTCTTTCATTTCAGGATCTTGCACTCTCCGGTCCGCTCCCAAGATAGGGCGCACAACGCCTTTGGCAAAGAGCATGGAGCAAACGGCGACTCAGGTCAATCGCGCGGCGTTGCCACCGTGTCGCCGACGTGGATTTCGCGGTGCGCTTCCATGATGACGCCGTAGCTCACGCGGGCGAATGTCCGGAAGATCATGAGCAGGCCCAGCGGCTGCCTGCGGCCGCGCACCATCTCGCGGTTTACGGGATCATAGAACGGGCGCGGCCGGCTATAGATGCGCAGGACATAGCCGCGCCGGATCCCGGCATTCTTGCCCACATCTATGGCCACCGCGGCATACGTCCCGAGATTCAGATTGTCATGGGTCGCGGCCACCACGGTGGCATCAATGCGCCTCCTCGGGGCGCGCGGATAGTAATAGGGGATCGGCGCCTCACGATGCCACGGGATCAGGCGATCCCCGGCCTCGACCTCGCGAATCGATGAGGTGATCTCAAGCTCCGGCAGGCGCCGCCCGGGGCGCACGAGCCGCGCTTCGCCGACATATTTCGTCTCATACGCCAGAAAATCCCCGTCTCTGGTACGCAACGCCGGTCCGCGGCGGTAGATTTCATAGACCTTCCCCGGGTGAGGCCCGAGATCCTTGGCGTAAAACCGGCTCATGGGGCCGAGGAAGGTGTGGCGGTGTACCGCGCTCGCCACATAACCCAGGCGATGAAAGGCGCGCCGCGATAGGGCGAGCGGGCGCTGCAAAAACGGCCCTATGACGCTTGGCTCGAGGGTCGGGATGGGGGCTACCAGGGCATGCGAACGGACCCGGGGCCTGAGCACGACCGTATTTCGCGAGCCCGCGGCCATGGTCTGGCCGAGGGCCGCCATGGCCGCGGCGGGGCCTTCATCGACGAGATACGGCGCGCCGTGGATATAGCGCAGCACGATGACATCGCCCGGATAGATGAGATCCGGGTCGCGGATCTGAATATTGCGATTCCAGATCCCCGGCCAGCGCCACGGGTCCTGAAAGAAGTGGGTCGCAATACCCCATAGCGTATCCCCCGTGCGCACCACATAGCGTTGCGGGACATGGGGAATGGCCAAGCGGTCCGCCCACACGACGGGGGACAGGGCCGCTATCAGCAAAAGACTTAAGCGAACTCGACGCATGGACAGGAGTGTAGTGGGTGATCCGGCAATCGTCCACCCGTCTTGTGGGGTGCGTGCCCGCCGATTGCGGTATAATGCGCGCCATGGCATTACGCGACATCCTTCGTTACCCCGACCCCCGGTTGCGCAAGAAGGCGCTGCCTGTGGACCGTGTGGATCAGGGGGTTCGGGACCTCATCCGGGATATGGCCGAGACCATGTATAAGGCCCCGGGTATCGGTTTGGCCGCAACCCAGATCGATGTGGCCAAGCGGGTCGTGGTCATCGACGTGAGCGCCGAACATCAGGAGTTGCGGGTGTTCGTAAACCCGGTCATCCGTGAGCGTTCCGGGGTGTATGGCATCGAAGAGGGCTGTCTGTCGGTGCCCGGGATATTCGAGGAAGTCGAGCGGGCCCAGAAGGTTACGGTATGCGCGCAAGATGAAAACGGCGTGGCCTTCGAGCTCGTGGCCGAAGACCTGCTGGCCGTCTGCATTCAGCACGAAATCGATCACCTCGATGGCAAGGTCTTCGTCGATTACCTCTCCCGCTTAAAGCAGCAGCGCATTCGCAAGAAACTCGAAAAACAGCAGCGCCTCGCGATGTGACCCGGCCGTGAAGACGGTTTTTGCGGGGACACCGCCCTTTGCCCTCCCGGCCCTGGAGGCCCTGATTCAGGGCGGCTTCGCCGTGCAGGCAGTCCTCACCCAGCCCGACCGGCCGGCCGGGCGCGGGCGCAAGGTGACCCCAAGCCCGGTCAAGGCCCACGCGTGTGCGCTTGGCCTTCCGGTGTACACCCCCGCGGACGGCGCCGGGGCCGAGGCGGTGGTGCGATCCTTGGAACCGGATGTGGTCATAGTCGTCGCCTACGGGATGCTCCTGCCCCCCGCGCTCCTTGCGATTCCCAGATACGGCGCCCTCAACATTCACGCCTCGCTGCTCCCGCGCTGGCGCGGGGCCGCACCCATTGCGCGGGCGATAGAGGCCGGCGATAGCGAGACCGGCATTACCATTATCCGTCTGGATGCCGGCCTCGATACCGGACCGATGCTCGCGCGCGCCGCCACCCCCATCGGACAAGACGAGACCGCCGAGGCGCTCACCGCGCGGCTCGCGCACCTGGGGGCGCAGACACTGATGCCGGTGCTCGAGGCCCTTGGGCACGGACACCCCGTGACCGCCGTCCCCCAACCGCCCGTTGGCGCAAGCTATGCCCGCAAACTGCGCAAAGAGGAAGGGGTTGTCGACTGGCAGCGGGACGCCGCCCTTCTGGAACGGCAGATCCGCGCGTTCACGCCATGGCCCGGCCTGCGCGCCTCGATAGGGGGGGTGGACGTCAAGATCGGCGCGGCGCGGGTGGGAGGCGCCAGGTGCCCGGCGTCGCCTGGCGTGGTGCTCGAGGCCGGGCCCGACCTCGTGATCGCGACGGGGCACGGGGCGCTCGTACCGACCCTCTTGCAGGTCGCCGGCGGCCGCATGCAGCCATCGCAGGCGTTTTTGCAGGCCCACCCCCTGAAGGTCGGGGATCGTGTCGCCTAGGCCGCGTCACGCCTTGACCCTGCGGGCGCGATCCGCACGCATCATCGCCCGCGTACTCGCCGGATACGCACTCGATCGCGCGCGCGACGAGGACCGCGCGCGCTACGGCCGTCACGGGCTCGTCGAGGAACTCGCGATCGGCACGATCCGCTATGCCCCGCGGCTCCTCGCGCGCGTAGGCCCGCTCCAAAAACAGCCGTTTCGCCCGGCCGACCGGGACCTGGAGGCCCTGATCCTCATGGGCCTCTATCAGGCCTTGTTCATGGACACGCCGGCGGCCGTGGCGGTATCCGAGGCCGTAGCCGCCACCGAGGCCCTGGGGAAACCCTGGGGCAAGGGCGCGGCCAATGCGCTGCTGCGGGCCGCCCTGGCGGCGGAAAGCGCCGAGCCCTATGCCGGTTATAACCACCCGGACTGGCTCGTCGACCGCCTGCGGGCAGCATGGCCGCAGGCATGGCGCGCGGTGCTCGCCGCCAACGACGAGCGGGCGCCGCTGACGTTGCGCGTAGACATCGGGCGCGTGGCGCGCGCCGACTACCTCAAACAGCTTGCGGACGCGGGGATCATGGCCGAGGCCCACCCCCTGGCCTTGGCCGCGGTGGTGCTCGCCCAGGGGACCCAGGTCGCAGGGCTTCCGGGGTTTAGCGAGGGACTGGTGTCGGTTCAGGACGCGGGCGCGCAATGGGCGGCGCCCCTCCTCGCCCCACAGCCCGGGGACATCGTTCTCGACGCCTGCGCCGCCCCCGGGGGCAAGACCGGGCACCTGGCCCAGATCGCCCCCGAGGCCCGCGTGATGGCCGTCGACTCCGATCCGGCGCGGGTGATGCGGCTTCAGGAGACCGTGGCGCGACTCCAATGCGGTGCCCATGTCCAGGTGGTGACCCACGACCTGACGGCGGACCCCCTGACGGGGCGCTTTCAGCGCATCCTGCTCGACGCGCCCTGCTCGGCGACCGGCGTCATCCGCCGTCATCCGGACATCAAGCTCAATCGCCGGGTCACGGACCTGCCCCCGCTGCGCGCCATACAGGCGCAGCTCCTCGATCGGCTCTGGCAAAACCTCGCGCCTGGCGGCACCATGATGTATGTGACCTGCTCGGTGCTGCCGGAGGAAAACGAGGACCAGGTGGCGGACTTTCTCGCGCGCACGCCGGATGCGAGCGAGCACCCCTTTTGGCTGCCGGCCGGGCACAAACGCCGAGTCGGCTGGCAACTCCTGCCGGGCGACGCCGGCATGGATGGGTTCTATTACGCGCGCCTCGTGCGGCGCGGGTGACGGCGATCGGGAGACAGCCCATGGACATCTTGGCCCTGGAGGCGATGCGGGCGCGCGGCCAGGACAACCTGCTGCTGCGCCTGGGCCTGGGCGGCGAGTACGCCCGCCTGGGGGAATATGACAAGGCCATCCCCCACCTTCAGGCGGCCATTGCCTTCGATCCCCAGCACGCCGCGGCCTGGAAGCTGCTCGCCAAGACGCTCGCGGCCAGCGGACGCCTGGAGGAGGCGCGCCGGGCCTATGAGGACGGCATCCGCGCCGCCTTGGCCGGCGGGCACATACAGGCCGCGCGCGAGATGACGGTATTCCGCAAGCGCCTCGACAAACCGGGCGGCTGACGGAGGGGTCCGAGACGTCAATACACCGAGGGCGCCCCCGGCGGGCGGGTCTTAAAGCGCTTGTGGACCCAAAAATACTGCTCGGGGTGCTCGCGCACGCCCGCCTCTATGGCGCGATTGGTGGCCGTGGCGTCGATCAGGGCATCATTGCTCGGAAAACCCTCGAGCGGTGGCCCAAAGGCGATCTCATAGCCCCGGCCCCGCGGCTTCTGCCACACGTAACAGGGGACGACCTGTGCGGCGACCGTGCGCGCGAGCCTCCCTATGGCATGAAGGGTGATCGTGGGCACCCCGAAAAAGGGGGCGAATACGCTCGAACGCTCGCCAAAATCCTGATCGGGCAGGTAATAGAGGACGCGGCCCTCGCGCAAGGCCTTCATGATCGGTCGCACGCCCTCCTCTTGCGTAATCATGGTCGCCCCAAAGCGGCCGATGCCGCGGCGAAAGGCCGCCTCGAAGACCGGATTGGGCAGGCGCCGATAGACGTTGGCCATCGGCCGCTCCGTAGACAGCACGCAACCGATCTCGATGGCCGCAAAGTGCGGGACGAGCAGAATCACCGGTCCCTGCGCGAGCGCCCGATCATAGTGCTCCCGCCCGCGAAACGAGACGAGGCGCGCAAGCCGCGCGGGGCTTGCCCACCACGCGACCATGACATCGAACACCCCCTGGCCCAGGGATGCAAAATGGGCGCGCGCCAGACGCTTGCGCCATACCTCGCCGTGCTCTGGGAAGCAGAGTCGGAGATTGGTGAGGACCACCCGCCTGCGCGCCGCGAGCAGCCGGTGGGCAAGCCGCCCCAGGGCATGACCCAAGGCCGCAAGGACCGGTAATGGCAGATGACTCAGGGCCCAGAACACCACCAGCGCCACCCGTGCGCTGGCCTGGCCGAGGCTGCCGGCGCGTTCACTCATAGGGCGACCTCCCGTCGCGTCGCACGCGCTTGAAGCGCTTGTAGGTCCACAGATACTGTTCGGGCATGGCGCGGACCGCCCCCTCGATGGCGGCGTTCATGCGCGCGGCATCCGCCACCGGGTCATCGGTCGGAAACGGCGCAAGCGGCGGGCCGATCGTCACCTCGAACCCCCCGCTCCCGGGGAGCTTGCGGGTGTAGCATGGCAGGACCACGGCATCGGTCAGGCGTGCGATCCGCGCAAGCGCCGTAAGGGTCGGCGTCGGGATGCCGAAAAACGGCGCACGCACCGCGTCCGCGCCCCCCGGGTCGAGATCGGGGAGATAATAAAACGGCTTATGGTCACGGATGCTGCGGATGAGCGAACGCAGGGAGGCATCGTGGCGCCAGAGCACGCCCCCGAACCGCGAACGCCGGCGCAGCAGGACATGCGCAAGCACGCTCGTGGGGGCACGATACATGCTGATGGAGGGCCGCTCCCGCGAGATCCTCAGCCCCCCGATCTCGAGCCCCAGGAAATGCGGGGCGAGGAAAATGATATTGCGGCCGCGCGCCACAGCGGCATCGTACGACGCGCGCTCGATGATGCGCACCCGGTGCCGGAACTCTGCCTCGGAGGCCCACCACAGGCGGGCGGTGGCCAGAATATTGCGGCCGAGGGCCACGAAATGACGGCGCACGAGGCGCTCGCGCGCGCGCGGCGAGAGTTCCGGGAAGCACAGGCCGATATTGATGCGCGCCACCCGCCGGGGACCCACCGCAGCCGCGTAGCCCACCGCCCCCAGGCCCGCCCCCATCGCCGAAAGCACGGGCCAAGGCAGGGCGGCAAGCGCGTGCAGCAGGCCGTCTACGACCCGCTCCGGCACGCTCGGCCGGTCAGTCATAGAGGGAGCCGGCGCCATCGCGGGTCTTGAAGCGCTTCATCGTCCACAGGTACTGCTCCGGCATCTTCAGAACTGCCCTCTCGATCGCGGCATTCATGGCGGTCGCATCGCCCACCGCGCTGGCTGTCGGGAAGCCCGCGAGCGGGGGCTCCAGCCACAATTCGCTTGTGCCATCGGGCAACAGGCGCGCGAAGCACGGGATGATCGCGGCGTCGGTCAGGCGCGCCAGGCGCCCCAGGGTCGGCAAGGTCGCCGCGGGGACCCCGAAAAAGGGAGCGTAGACCGACTCCTTCGGACCCATGTCCTCGTCAGGCACATACGCGGCCCCAAAACCGGCCTTGACGGCACGAATGAGCGGGCGCATGCCGCTTTCGCGCGCGAATACCCGTCCGCCGAAACGCTCGCGCCCGCGGGTCATCACGAAATCAAACACCGGGTCCTTGAGGGGCTTCATGAAACCCACATACGGAAAATAGCGTGATAACACGAGGCCTGCCTCGAGGGCCACGCAATGGCAGTGCAAGACGATGATAGGGCGGCCCGCGGCGCGCGCGGCCTCATAATGCTCAAGACCTACCACACGCAGGCAACGATCGAGCATCCGCTCCGGGGCCCACCAATAAATTGCCATATGAAACAAGGCAAACGCCGCCAGATCGAAGTGTTCGCGCACGGCGCGCGCCTGGCGCTGCGCACTCCAATCGGGAAAACACAGGCCGATATTGATGGCGGCGATCCGCCGCCTCTTGGCATTGCCCCGATAATAGAGCCCCCCGAGACCGCGGGCGATGCCCGCGCGCACGCCCAGGGGCAGATAAAGGCTCAGCCGCAAGACCGCCGCCGCCATCCATGAGGGCCAGTGGCGGGGCGCAAGCAGACGCCAGCGAAAGGGGGCGCGATGGGCGCCCGGGAGATCGGAGACTGCAATCATGGGCCGGCATTGTGCCAGAGGGGAACGTCGCCGGTCACCGCTGGCGTCATCTCAGGACGACTCTCCGGCGCCCAACAGGGGGCGCATGGCATTCAAGAGATTGCGAAACAGGCCCTTGTGGCGCGCCTCCTCCGCCGCCAGCAAAGCCTTCATGGCGGCGCGTTCGGTCGGTTTCCGAAAACACGCCGGGCAGTTGTCGGCAATCACCGGGAGGGCGGCTTCGCGCGCGAAGTCGCGCAGCTGGCGCTCGCGGACATAGACAAAGGGGCGGATCACACGCAGATCCCCGGCATCGACCTGATAGTGCGCGCGCATGGTGTGCAGGGTCCCGGCGTGAAAGGCGCTCATGAGAAAGGACTCGGCGATGTCATCTAGGTGCTGGGCAAGCGCCAGCACATTGTAGCCATGGTCCCGCGCGAGCCGGTAAAGGGTGCCACGCCGCATGCGCGCGCAGTAGCTGCAAAACGAGTCATTCCCAAGCGTTGTCTTGGCACGCTCGGCGATCGCCTGTCTCTCATAGAAGTACGGGACACCAAGCGACTCCATGTAGGGGATGAGCGGGGCCGGATCAAACCCCTCGATCCCGGGGTCGACGGTGGCCACACCGAGATCAAAGGAAAGCGGCGCCTTGCTCTGAAGATGGCGCAGGACCTGAAGGAGACTCAGGCTGTCCTTGCCCCCGGAGACCCCGAGCAGCACGCGATCGCCTGCGTGGATCATGCCGTAATCAGAAATCGCCTGGCCTGCCAACCGCAGCAAGGGTCTTGGGGGAGCGTGTACCATGGGAGTATGGTAGCCGCAGGACCGCGTCCGGCCAAAACTACTGGGTATAGGCTGTCATTTTCGGGGTAAGCTATGTTATGGTATCGGCCGCTAGCGGCCCGAAGCCCTCGCCTGATTTCAAGATCACGCTCGCGCAAGGATCTCACCCTAAAACACCGGGAGTCACCATGTCGAAATCCTATCTCTTTACGTCCGAATCGGTGTCCGAAGGCCACCCCGACAAGATCGCCGATCAGATATCGGATGGGGTGCTGGATGCGGTTCTGACGCAAGACCCTTACGGGCGCGTTGCCTGCGAGACGCTTGTCAACACCGGGCTCGTGGTGGTATCGGGCGAGATCACGACCAAGGCGATCGTGGATTTTACAGACATCGCGCGCGCCACCATTCGCCGCATCGGCTATGAGACACGCATGGGTTTCGACGGGGATACCTGTGCGGTGGTGGTGGCAATGGACAAGCAATCACCGGATATCGCGCAGGGCGTCAATGAAGGCCAGGGGCTCGATCTGGAGCAGGGTGCGGGCGACCAGGGGCTCATGTTCGGCTATGCCACGAACGAGACCGAGACGCTCATGCCCATGCCGATCACCTTCGCGCATACCCTCATGCAGAGGCAGGCGGCGGTGCGCCGCTCGGGGCGCCTGCCGTGGCTGCGGCCCGACGCCAAAAGTCAGGTCACGATCCGCTACGAAAACGACGTGCCGGTGTCCGTAGACACCATCGTCGTCTCGACGCAGCATGACCCCGAGGTCCGTTACGAGGACCTCAAGGCGGCGGTCATGGAGGAGATCATAAAACCCGCGCTGCCCGAGGGCTGGCTGACAAAGGATACCCGCTATTTTATTAACCCGACCGGGCGCTTTGTGGTGGGGGGGCCGGTGGGCGACTGCGGTCTCACCGGACGCAAGATCATTGTCGACACCTACGGCGGCATGGCGCGCCATGGCGGCGGGGCGTTCTCCGGCAAGGACCCCTCCAAGGTCGACCGCTCGGCCGCCTATGCGGGACGCTATGTGGCCAAGAACATCGTCGCCGCGGGGCTTGCGGCGCGCTGCGAGATTCAGGTTGCCTACGCCATCGGGGTCGCACGGCCGGTCTCGATTCGGGTCGAGACCTTCGGGACCGGGGTGGTCAGCGATGACCGCATCGCGGAACTGGTAGCCGCGCACTTCGACCTGCGGCCCAAGGCCATCATTCAGACCCTGGATCTGCTGCGGCCGATCTACGGGAAGACCGCGGCCTACGGCCACTTCGGACGCACCGAAAGCGAGTTCCTGTGGGAGCGCACCGACAAGGCCGAGGCCTTGCGCAGCGCGGTCGAAGGCAAAAAGGTTCAATCGCTGTCGCGCTAGGAGAGGGACATGAAATCGGCAGTACACGCACACAACGCGAACGACTACAAGGTAGCCGACATCGGGCAGGCGGCCTTCGGGCGGGCGGAAATCGCGATTGCGGAGACCGAGATGCCGGGACTCATGGCCCTGCGTGCCGAATACAAGGGGCAAAAGCCCCTCAAAGGGGCGCGCATCGCCGGCAGTCTCCATATGACCATACAGACCGCGGTCTTGATGGAGACACTGGTCTTGCTGGGTGCGGACCTGCGCTGGTCGTCATGCAACATCTTCTCGACCCAGGATCACGCCGCCGCCGCCATGGCGGCCTCGGGGATCCCGGTCTTTGCATGGAAGGGCGAGAGCGAAGAGGAGTATTGGTGGTGTATCGATCAGACCATCACCGGGCCTGACGGCTGGCACCCGAATATGCTGCTCGACGATGGCGGCGACCTGACGGCGGTCATGCATGAGCGCTATCCGGAATTGATGAAGGGCGTCCGCGGGCTCTCGGAAGAGACCACGACGGGGGTCCACAGGCTGTACGACCTCGAGGCCCAGGGCAAGCTCCTGTGCCCGGCATTCAACGTCAACGACTCCGTCACCAAGTCCAAGTTCGACAACCTCTACGGCTGTCGGGAATCGCTGATCGACGGCATAAAACGCGCAACCGACGTCATGATCGCGGGCAAGATCTGCGTCGTGGCCGGCTATGGCGACGTCGGCAAGGGCTGCGCCCAGGCCTTCCGCGGCATGGGTGCGACCGTGTGGGTCACAGAGATCGACCCCATCTGCGCCTTGCAGGCGGCCATGGAGGGTTACCGGGTTGTGACCCTCGAGGAGGCGGCGCCGCTCGCCGATATCTTTGTCACCGCGACCGGCAATGTCCATGTTATAGGGCTCGAGCATGTGCGGGCCATGAAGCACGAGGCGATCGTGTGCAACATCGGACACTTCGACTCCGAGATCGACATCGCCGCGCTGCGGACCCTCCCCTGGGAGAACATCAAACCGCAGGTCGACCATGTCGTCTTCCCCGACGGCAAGAAGGTCATCGTCCTGGCGGAAGGGCGGCTTGTGAACCTGGGCTGCGCCACAGGCCACTCGAGTTTTGTGATGTCGGCGTCGTTTACCAATCAGGTCATGGCGCAGATCGAGCTCTGGAACCACCCGCAAGATTATAAGGTGCAGGTCTACACGCTGCCCAAGCATCTGGACGAAAAGGTGGCGCGCCTTCATTTGAACAAGATCGGCGCCCACCTGACAAAGCTCACGGCAGAACAGGCGGCCTATATCAACGTGCCGGCCGAAGGCCCCTATAAACCGGCCCGGTACCGCTACTGAACATCGGGAATGGAATCACAGAGGCGCCACCCAAAGGTCTTTAGCTTCGAATTCTTTCCGCCGAAGAGCGAAGAGGCGCGGGGCATGTTCCACGCCGCTCTGGAGCAGCTCGCGCCCCTCGAGCCACGATTCTTCTCGGTGACGTTCGGGGCCGGAGGCAGCACCCGCGAGCGGACCCTGGAGACCGTGCGCGAGATCGTGGGGCGCGGAAAGGCGGCCGCGCCTCACCTCTCGTGCATCGGCGCAACACGAGACGGTATCCGCGACATCCTCGCCACCTACAAAGCGCTAGGGGTACGCCATATCGTGGCGCTGCGTGGGGACCTGCCTTCAGGCATGGTCGATCCGGGGGACTTCCGATACGCCTCGGAGCTCGTGCGCTTCATCCGCGCACAGACCGGGGATCATTTCCACATCGAGGTGGCGGCCTATCCCGAGGTGCACCCTCAGGCCGCCAGCGCCGAAGACGATATCAAGCACTTCCAAGAGAAGATCGAGGCCGGCGCGAACTCCGCGATCACCCAGTATTTCTACAATGCGGACGCCTACTACTGGTTCGTGGATGCCTGCGAGGCGCGCGGGCTTGCGGTGCCGATCGTGCCGGGCATCATGCCCATCACCAATCACCGGCAACTGCTGCGCTTCTCGGAGGCCTGTGGCGCCGAGGTGCCACGCTGGATCCGCCGACGCCTGGAGGACTTTGGCGAGGACGGCGAGTCGATCCGGTCCTTCGGTCTCGATGTGACGACCTCGCTATGCGCCGAACTGCTCGCTGCCGGCGCCCCGGGGCTCCATTTCTATACCCTCAACAGGGCCGCGCCCTCGAGCGTGATATGGGAGCGGCTGGGTCTGTGAATCCGCCCGATACGACCGCCCTCATAAGCGGGATCGGGCGATAGCAACGTGTTGCAGATCGGGGGGGACCCAAAACCCCCGCCTCCTCGGAATATCCAGGCGATGAGGCGGCGCGCCAAGGCACCGCGCCACGTCAGCGGGCTAAAGATTGCGCGTACCGATACCGCCGCTTGAGATCGCCGGCCCGCGCCGCGGCGCGATCATGGGGCAGAGCCCCCGCGAAACACCGGGTTCCGTCGGAGCACGAGACTCGATAGCCTACCCATGCCACAGACGGTAAGTATGCCTTGTTTGTGACGGCGCGCGGCCATGCGCTACACTTGGAGCAAGCCTATTATGGGTCGGGACATGCTCGATACACTGAATTATGCCAAGCGACTGCGGGCTGCCGGGTTCACCGAGCAGCAGGCGGAGGCGCAGGCGGGCGCCCTGTACGACGCCGTGACCGGTCTGACGGCAACCAAGCTCGACGTCGTCGAGTCAAGTAATGATATCAATGCGGCGATGACGAGGGCATTCGGCGATGTCCGCCGGGAGATCGCGGAGTTCAAGGAAGCAACCGCGAGGGAGTTTGACGACGTCCGCCGGGAGATCGCGGAATTCAAGGTCGCGGTGGCCAACGAATTCGGTGCCGTCCGCCGGGAGATCGCGGAGTTCAAGGAAGCAACCGCGAGGGAGTTTGACGACGTCCGCCGGGAGATCGCG
>JAKARI010000020.1:32206-41571 GCA_021819245.1 Pseudomonadota bacterium
CGTCCGCCGGGAGATCGCGGAATTCAAGGTCGCGGTGGCCAACGAATTCGGTGCCGTCCGCCGGGAGATCGCGGAGTTCAAGGAAGCAACCGCGAGGGAGTTTGACGACGTCCGCCGGGAGATCGCGGACATATGGCAGGCACTGCAGGCACTTGGCGGTCAGATATCCTTGTTACGCTGGATGGTCGGATTTAATCTCGCACTGACAACCGCGGTGTTGGTAAAACTTTTGGCCTAACGGGCGCCCTGTACGATAGCCCTGGGGCCCATGGCTCAATCGATCCATGGGCTAGACCTTGGCCGCAGATGGCCCCGCAAAATGGCGGGCGCCTCATTGCCCGCCGCCTCGCCCAATCCGAGGTTCAGAAGTCCCGTTCGATCTTGAAGGTATTGAAGACGATGTCGGCCGCTGTATTGCGCGCCCCGTGGGCCACCGCATCGAGGATGTCACCATCCGCCCATCCGAGCGCGCGCAGGCGATCAAGATCCGGCTTGTCGGCCGCGTGCGCAGTAGCCATGGCCTTCAGGACAAAGAGCAGCATGGCCCTATCCTTGTCTGTCAGCGGCGCGGTCGTGGGATCGGCCTTGGTGGCCGCGACCTGCGCCGGCGTCTGTCGACACACGTTGATCAGAAACGCCTCGTTGAAGCCGACGCAATATTCGCAGTCGTTGCGCTTCGACACGAGCATGCGTATCGAGGCAAGCAGCGCCGCAGAAAGGGTCGGGTGGTTGCGGTAATAGCGCACGCCATCCCATTGCTGCGCCAAAAGCTCGGGGCTGCTGCTGTAAATCCGCAAGGCATTGGGGACCCGGCCGAAAAGGTGCGTAATGGCCTCGTAGGTTTTGGCGACCGCGCCGGTCGCTGCCTCTGGGGATTGGGTTGTCAGTAGCGTCATAAGATTGCTCCTTCGGGTAATCCCGGTCATGGAGAGGCGGCGAGGCCCTGGACATAGTCGCAAAGCTCGCCCAGGCATTGGCGAAAGACCGATACCGACTGGCGAGTCTTGGCGACGCCCCAGCAACCCTCCCAGGCGGCCACCAAAAAGAGCGAGGCGGCCTCGCAATCCAGGCCCGCGCGCACGCGTCCCTGGGCCTGGGCCCGCTCAAGGGCAGCCTGCACGACACCCTGCCAGCGCGCGAGGATGGCCGATAGATGCTCGCGGAAATCGGCGTCGATAGGGCTCATCTCCTGCGTGAGGTTATTAAGCGGACAGCCCCATGTGGCGGTCTCGTCATCCACGGTCTGCAGCCTCTGACCAAGCAGCGCGAGCAGGACTCCATAAGGATCGCCCGCCCCCTCGAGCGGCCGGAATATCATCTCCGCAAGCCGGCCCTGGATCACCTCGTCGATGACGGCAAGACCAAGCGCGCGCTTGCTCGGGAAGTAATGGTAGAGGGCGCCTTTCGTAAGGCCCGTATCGCGCAAGATCGCCGAGAGCCCTGCGGCCTGAAAGCCGTGGCGGTAGATCTCGCCAAACGCGGCCTGAAGCAATCGGGCGCGGGTTGTATCGCGTGTGAGGACGGCCTCCATAAGGCCGATCATACCAACCGGTATGTCTCTGTCAAGGGACTTGCCTTCAATCGCCACTGATGGTGTACTGCGCGCCGGATCACGGCGCGAGAGACCCCTTTTGAGATCAATAAGCCCCCTGGCAGCCCTCTTCGCCGTAGCTGGCGCGGTAACCGGTTACCTGCTACGGCCATCCGATATCTTCGGACATCAACTCCCGTTATCGGTGGTGCTGACGCGCGGATCGGATCTCCATGGCCTAAACCGTCTTTTGGTGCCGCTCGCCCAACGCTCCTTCAACGAGGTGCTGGCCGGCCTCATCCTCGGCGCGGTCCTCGGGACGGTGGTAGGCGCGCTCATAAACCGCCGTTAGGGCGCCTCCGCAAAATAATCTCTTCCCCCGGGGCCTTGGGGCCCGTACAATGCGCCGGTCCGATACCCAACCGAGCGTCGCCCCTATAGCATCACCTCGCGTGTTGTCTGTATACTGCGCGCCCCTTTCCTAGCGTCCCCCTATGACAACCCAGAATCTACGGAACATTGCGATCATCGCCCATGTCGACCACGGCAAGACCACACTGGTCGACGAGCTGCTCAAACAGTCCGGCACGCTCGAGGCCCGCACGAACACTGCCACGCGCGTCATGGACTCCAACGACCTCGAGCGTGAGCGCGGCATCACGATCCTGGCCAAGAATACGGCGATTCGCTGGCGCGACCATCGCATCAATATCGTCGACACCCCCGGGCACGCGGATTTCGGCGGCGAAGTGGAGCGCGTGCTGTCCATGGTGGACTCGGTGCTGTTGCTGGTCGACGCCGTCGACGGGCCCATGCCTCAGACACGCTTCGTGACCCGCAAGGCCTTTGCCCTCGGGCTACGGCCGATCGTCGTCATCAATAAAGTGGACCGGCCGGGGGCGCGCGTAAACTGGGTCCTCGATCAAACCTTTGACCTGTTCGACAAGCTTGGGGCGACCGAGGAACAGCTGGATTTCCCGGTGGTCTACGCCTCGGCCCTGTACGGTTACGCGGGCCTCGAGCCCACGGTGCGTGAGGGCGACATGACGCCGCTCTTCGAGGCCATTTTGCGTCACACCCCGCCGCCCGAGGTGGACCCGGACGGGCCCTTCCAAATGCAGATATCAAGCCTTGCGTACTCGAGCTACGTGGGCGCGATCGCAACCGGCCGCATCAAGCGCGGGACCGTTCGCACCAATCAGGCCGTGGCCGTCATAGACCGCGAGGGCAAGCGCCGCGAGGGCAAAATCCTGCAGGTGCTGGGCTTTCTCGGGCTTGAGCGTACGGAGATCAAGGAGGCCTCGGCCGGCGACATCATCGCCGTCACGGGCATCGACCCCATCTTCATTTCCGATACGCTGTGCGACCCGGTGCGCGCCGAGGCCCTGCCGCCACTTACCGTGGACGAGCCGACCGTGAGCATGACCTTCGAGATCAACACCTCGCCGTTCGTGGGTCAAGACGGCAAGTTCGTCACCAGCCGCCAGCTGCGCGAGCGCCTCGAGCGCGAACTCATTCACAACGTGGCGTTGCGCGTCGAGGACACGGCCGATGCCGACAAGTTCAAGGTATCGGGACGCGGCGAGCTGCATCTTGGCATCCTGATCGAGACCATGCGCCGTGAAGGTTATGAGCTCGCGGTCTCGCGCCCGCAGGTGATCACCAAAATCGTGGACGGCGAGGTCCATGAGCCCTACGAGACCCTCACCCTGGACGTGGAACAGGCCCACCAGGGCGTGCTGATCGAGCGGCTCGGCAACCGTCGCGGCGACCTCCTGTCGATGGAACCTGACGCCAGCGGCCGGATCCGCCTGGAGTACGTCATTCCCTCGCGCGGCCTCATCGGCTTTCAGACCGAGTTCCTGAGCCTGACGTCGGGCACGGGCCTTATGCACCACGTCTTCGACCACTACGGCCCCGTGAAGAAAGGTGATACCGGCGGGCGCGTAAACGGCGTGCTGATCGCCAACGGCGCCGGCAAGAGCGTGGCCTATGCGCTTTTCAGCCTGCAGGAACGGGGGCGGCTTTTCATAGGGCCAGGCGAGGACGTGTACGAGGGCATGATCATCGGCATCCATTCGCGCGATAACGACCTGGTCGTCAATCCGCTGCGCGGCAAGCAGCTGACCAACATCCGCGCGGCGGGCTCCGACGAGAACATCTTGCTCACCCCGCCGATCCAGCTGACCCTTGAACGCGCCATCGAGTTCATCGACGATGATGAGCTGGTGGAGGTGACACCGCACCATATCCGGCTGCGCAAGCGCCACCTCAAGGAAAACGATCGCAAGAGGGCCCAGCGGCAGGGCTAGGGGGGCAGGTTACCCTATATGCTCACGGATCGCATGGAAGCGGGCCTTCGGGAATCGCTCCGCAGTCAGATCCAGGTGCGAACGCGACGGTGCGAGATAGGCGAGCGCGCCGCCTGCGTCCTTGGCGAGATGGCCTGCGAGACGTCGGGTAAGCTCGCTTAAGGTCTCTGCATCGGCCTCGACCCAGCGGACCGCGACCACCGGCGCCGGCTCGAAGTCGGCCTCGACCCCGTACTCGTTACGCAACCGGTAGGTCACGACCTCGAATTGCAGGGCGCCGAGCGCCCCGAGAATCATCTCGTGCCCGGAAAGCGGCCGAAAGAGCTGGGTTGCCCCCTCCTCTGTCAGCTGCTCGAGCCCCCGCGAGAGCGCCTTGCTTTTTAACGGATCGCGCAGGATGACGCGCCGGAAGAGCTCGGGCGCAAAGTGGGGGACACCGGTAAAGCGCAGCGCCTCGCCTTCGGTGAAGGTGTCCCCGATACGGATCGTGCCATGATTGGGTAGGCCCAGGATATCGCCGGCATAGGCCTCGTCGGCCATAGACCGCTCATTGGCGAGGAAGGTCAGGGCATTGGCGGCGTTGATCTCGCGCCCCTCGCGAACATGATAAAGGCGCATTCCGCGCCGGTACCGGCCTGAACAGATGCGCACGAAGGCCATGCGGTCGCGGTGCTGCGGGTCCATGTTCGCCTGGATCTTGAAGACGAACCCGCTAAACGCCTCCTCGGTGGGCGCCACCACCCGCGTTACCGTAGACCGTGGCAGGGGTGCCGGGGCAAGCGCGATGAAGGCATCGAGCAGGTCGCGCACCCCGAAGTTGTTCAGCGCCGAGCCGAAGAACACCGGGGACTGACGCGCTGCGCGGTAGGCCGTCGCATCCACGGCCGGCGCGGCCTCACGCACGAGCTCGATCTCCTGAAGGGTGCGCTCGTACTCATCATTCAAGGCGGCCTTAAGCTCAGGGTCGTCCATGGGAATCCGCCGCTCTTCCTGAATGCGCTCGCTGCGCCCCTGCGGCATGAGGCACGCGATGTTGTCGGCCAGCCGACAGACGCCGCGAAAGCGTTGACCCATGCCGAGCGGCCAGGTTACGGGGGCGCAACTGATACTCAGCACGCGCTCGATCTCGTCGAGCAGCTCGAGCGGTTCCCGGCCTTCACGGTCCAGCTTGTTCACGAAGGTGATGATCGGGGTATTGCGCATACGGCACACCTCGAGAAGCTTGACGGTCTGGGCCTCGACACCCTTGGCGGCATCTATGACCATGAGCACCGAATCGACCGCGGTAAGCGTCCGATAGGTGTCCTCGGAGAAGTCCTGGTGGCCGGGTGTGTCGAGCAGGTTCACGATGACATCGCCATACGGGAACTGCATGACCGACGAGGTCACGGAGATGCCGCGCTCACGCTCGAGGGCCATCCAATCGGAGGTGGCATGACGTGCCGCCTTGCGGCCCTTGACCACGCCCGCGAGCATAATCGCCCCGCCAAAAAGCAGCAGCTTCTCGGTAAGAGTGGTCTTTCCGGCATCGGGATGCGAGACGATCGCAAAGGTCCGGCGGCGGGCTATCTCGGTTGCTAAAGAGGGCATGGGAGGGCGCAAGCATACACGCCGGATGCCGCCAAGACTAGCGGCGCTTCGCCTGCGGTGGCGACATCGGTATACTGGGACCGTCCATGGCCACGCCTTATCCGCCCATCGAGCCGTACGCACAGCACCGCATCGCGGTGGCCCCGCCGCACGTCCTGTATGTCGAGGAGTGCGGCAACCCGTCGGGGCTGCCGGTCGTGTTTCTGCATGGCGGTCCGGGGGCCGGCTGCGAGCCCTACCATCGCCGATTCTTCGACCCCGGGCGCTACCGCATCGTGCTGTTCGATCAGCGCGGGGCCGGACGGTCGGTCCCGCACGCTGCACTCGACGCCAACACGACCCCTGACCTCGTGGGCGACATCGAAAAGATCCGGGTCCACCTGGGCATAGAACGATGGCTGGTGTTCGGGGGTTCATGGGGCTCCACGCTTGCGCTCGTCTACGGCGAAACCCATCCCGAGCGGGTGCTGGGACTTATCCTGCGCGGGATCTTCCTGTGCCGGCCCGCCGAGATCCGGTGGTTCTATCAGGAAGGCGCGAGCTGGGTCTACCCTGACTACTGGGAGGACTTTGTTGCGCCCATCCCCGAGGCCGAAAGGGGCGACATGGTGGGCGCCTACCACCGAAGGCTGACGGGATCGGACGAGGATGAGCGCACTCGCTGCGCCCACGCCTGGTCCTTATGGGAGGGGCGTACGGCCAATCTGGCCCCCAAGCAGGATGTGGTGGACTTCTTTGCGCTACGCCACACCGCGCTCGCGCTGGCGCGCATCGAATGCCACTACTTCATGCATGACTCCTTCCTGCGCGCAAACCAGATCCTTGCCGACGCCCATCGCCTGGCGGACACGCCTGGCACCATCGTGCAGGGGCGCTATGACCTGATCTGCCCGATGCGTAACGCCTGGGAGCTGCATGCCGCATGGCCCAAAAGCACCCTCGCCATCGTGCCGGATGCCGGCCATTCGGCCACCGAACCCGGTATCACGAGCGCGCTCGTCTTGGCGACCGACACCTTCGCCCGGAGTGTCCCATGGCCACCTATGCCATAGGGGATCTGCAAGGCTGCCTGCGATCCCTGCAGGCACTGCTTGCGCACATCCGCTATCGAGATGGAACGGATCGCCTATGGTTTACGGGAGACCTCGTCAACCGCGGGCCCGAGTCGCTCGAGACCCTGCGGTTTCTGCGCACCCTGACAGACCCCGTCGTGGTGCTGGGCAACCATGATCTGCACCTGCTGGGCGTGGCCTGCGGGGCCCGCCGCGTCGGCACAGACGACACCCTGGAGGCGATCTTGACGGCCCCGGATCGGATCGAGCTTCTTGACTGGCTTAGACAACAGCCCCTCCTGTATCATGACACGGATCAAGACATAGCCATGGTGCATGCAGGCCTCCCTGCACAATGGACTATCGCCGAGGCGCGCGACCTCGCTTCCGAACTCGAGGGGGCGCTGCAGGGTCCTCTGCCCTGTCAGGCACTCGAGGGCATCTACGGGTCGCAGCCGGATTTATGGAGCCCCGCGCTCCTGGGGGCGGATCGGCTGCGTTTTATCGCCAACGCCTTGACGCGCATCCGCTATTGCGATCTTGAGGGGCGGCTCGATATGCGCAACAAAGGTCCGCTTGGAACCCAGGCCCCCGGGCTTGTGCCATGGTTTGATGTGCCGGGGCGACGCAGCCGACAGACGCGTATTGTGTTTGGTCACTGGTCAAGCCTGGGTCGCCGCGTATTTGGAAATGTCGTCTGTCTTGACAGCGGATGTCTGTGGGGTGGGACGCTGACCGCCTTGCGGCTCGAGGACTCCATGTTTTTTTCCGTACCCTGCGACAATTGCGGGGCTTGAGGACGCTATATGAGAAAAAGCGAACATCGCATCGATGTCGGCGTGAAAACCGCCTACCTGGACAATCAGTCGGCCCCGGAGGCCAACCGTTATGTGTTCGCCTACACGATCACGATCACCAATGCCGGGTCAGTGCCCGCGCGACTCCTGACGCGCCACTGGATCATTACCGACGCCAATAACAAGGTCCAGGAGGTGCGTGGCGACGGGGTGGTGGGCGAGCAACCCTACCTCGAACCCGGCATGAGCTTCGAGTACACGAGCGGGGCCATGATAGAAACGCCCGTGGGGAGCATGCGCGGGAGCTATCAGATGGTGGCCGACGACGGCACATGCTTCGATGCCGACATTCCGGCATTCACGTTGAGCATTCCGCGCACATTGCATTGAGCCCAAGATCGGGTGGGCGGCAGCGGTCTTTTATCCGGCCCCTCTAAGCGCGGGCCTAAAGCAGGCGTCTGCCACAACGCCCAGACGCGGGCGCCCCACGCCACATATCGCGCACATGCTTGCTTCAGGCGCTAGCGCGAGATACGGCCCCGTGCCGGCGTCGCACCAAGGCAGATGCCGGTCACACGCCCGTTCGGGGCCGAGGCCTGCTCGGGGGCTAGGGTTCCATCCAGCGTATGCAGTCGCGGCCCGCCTCCTTGGCCGCATAAAGCGCGCGATCGGCGCGTGCCAGCAACCGCTCTATACCCGCGTCGTCGCAATGGTTCCGGGTCGCGCCTATGCTCACCGTTACGCGATACTCCTGCCCATCGGGGGCGGCGAATCGCAGGCCGCGCGCGGACTCGCCGATACGGCTCGCGACACGCTGGGCGTCCGCGCGACATGTATCGTGAAGCACGATACCGAACTCCTCGCCGCCGAGGCGCCCAAAAAGATCCCTATCGCGCAGCTCGAGGCCGACTGCCCGCGCAAAGCGCTCCAGCACCGCGTCACCCGCAATATGCCCATAACGGTCGTTGATCATCTTGAAGTGATCCAGGTCGGCGATAAAGAGCACTATGCAACTGTTATGGCGTGTCACAGGCCGCAGCGAGTCGCTTGCCTGCTCAAGAAACGTGCGGCGATTGGCGATCCCCGTGAGACCATCTAGCGTGGCAAGCCTTCGAAGCTTTCTTTCAAGATTCTTGCGGTCGCTTATATCCCGGTAGACGCCTTCAACCCCAAGAAACTCGCCTTCCGGACTATAAAGGGCGTAGCTGCTGATCGATACGTCAATGATGACCCCGTCGCGCCGCACGGTGCGGCCCTCGAAATCCTGCACCTCGCCGTGCTCGCGCAAGGCCCGTTTCAGGGAATCGCGTTCGCCGGGATGGGGATAAAATTCTTCCACGCGCCGGCCCACCATCTCCTGTGGCTCGTAGCCGAGGACCCGGCGAACGGCAGGCGCCACTTTGAGGATCACGCCGCTGGCATCCGTCTTGTAGTAAATGTCCTGCGTGCTCTCGAACAGCCTCTGGAAATGCTCTTCACTCTTCTTCAGGAAATTTTCGTGGCGCCTGCCATCGTCCGTGGAAACGATCACCACCAGGGGCCGGCCGCCTATCGTGATGCGCGCAACCGAGACCGTGATGCGCCGTAGGCGGCCACGGCGCGTGATGAGCCTAAGCGCCAGCGGGCCGTTGACCGCGATACCCTCTTCGAGATCGCGCATGCGATTTTCGACAATGCCGCTATCCAAGGGGTGCGCGAAGGCCGTCGGGGGCAGCCCCAGAAGCTCATCTTCTGATCCGGCCTCCATCAAGGCGCAGGCGGCCGCATTCACGAACACGGCCTGATTGTCGGCAAATATCGCAAGCGGCGCGGGAATCATCGCGAGCAGCTCGCGACAAGGGGACTTTGGGGTCACCAGCATGCCGAGAGGATCATTGGCACCGATAGTCGCCATCTCGCTCCTGCATGGCCGTTGGGTCGAGGGCGCCTCGCGCTCGCGGCAGGCGCACAATATGGGGTTACAGCCTGCGTAAGCATGGCTTGCCCCGACGGGAGGCCACGAATGTTCGGCTGACAATATCCCCCGGGGGGGGACATAAACGAAGGAAAGGCCTCACGCGGCCCTCTGAGACGTAAAGACGCG
>JAKARI010000044.1 GCA_021819245.1 Pseudomonadota bacterium
GGCTCATCGAAAAACTCCAGGACGAGCGGCAGGTGCACGGTCATGCGCAAAAGGTCCGCGGAATGCACCGTCCCCTTGGCCCCGAAGCCCGCGATGCCGCGGAATACCGTCACCCCATGCACGCGGTGTTCGTCATGCAAAAGCGAGAAGATCTCTTGCATCAGGCTATGCCCCTCGAGCTTGTCGCCTTCCTTGATGTAGATGCGTACCATCGATATGGTTTTCATGGATTCTCCGCCCTCCGCACGCCGTTGTGGGGTTCATGATAGGCCACGCGAGGTGCGCGCGCATCACCGATCACCCGCCCCTGCCCGCAAGAAGTCTATCTCCAGAAGACCGAGCTCAGCACCAAAAGCAGCAAGACCCCGATATACGCCAGGTAGGCATTCATGGACCCTCGCTGCAGGATACTCGCACGTTGTGCCAGGGCGCGCACGAGGCGGGTGGCGGGCGTAAAGAGGGTGGGGCCGAACAATGCGGTCTGGCCGTACTCGAAACGCACCGCCTTGATGAAATACGGCCGCTTCTCGGTACGCCGCTCGGCTATCGTCCGTGGCCGATACACGAAGCTATAAAATTCGCGCAGGGCATTGGAGAACGCGAGTGCGGTGGTGGCGCTGGCTCGCGGGAGTGCGCGCAGCCCATGTGCCCAGATCGGCGCCACGCGTCGACCAGATCTCATGCCAAAGGCCAAAAGGCCGAGCGGTATCAGGGCCAGGAGTGGTCCCACGATGACGAGCAGGGTCGGGGATATGAACGCGAAATGGGGGTTCAGTGGCACAAGGATGAGGCCATGGACGAGCCGCGCTGCGGCGTGTCCGGCGTGCGCAAGCCGACCCCGCACCAGCCCTTGGATCCACCACGGCATGCCGACCGCATAACCCAGGACCGCAAGCCCCAGGGCCAGGATCGCGCCCTTGCGGCGCGTGGTCCCCGCCGGGCCGGACACGCCATTCTTGCCGAGCAGACCGATGCCAAACAGCTTGGCCATGGTGGCGAGCGCGATGGCCGCGGTGAGCGCAAGCCCGGCGCCGGCAAATGCCAGCGCGATCTGTGCCAGGGCGCCGTGCAGACGAAAGTCCTGAAAGACCGTCTGAAACAGGTACCACTCGCTGACGAAGCCGGCCTGCGGGGGTAGGGCGGCGAGACTCATCACCGCGCACAGGGCGCCAAGGCCCAGTGTCCACGGATTCTGGGCGAGCACACGGCTCTGGGCGATGCGATAATGACCGCGGGTTTCGTGGACGTGATCGGCGGACAGCATCAGCGTGCCTTTGGCCAGGCTATGGCCCCCGAGATGCAGAAGCCCGACCGTGAACGCGAATCCTTCCAGGAGCGGCAGGTGATCCCTGCGAAACAGTACGGCGGCCCCCAGGGCCACTACGGCCACGGCGGCGTTTTCGGCAGACGAGAACGCCAATAGCCGTCGCCAGTCCTCCTGCTGGAAGGCATAGAGGATCGCGAGCACGGCGGTCAATGTCCCGATGACCACAAGCAGCGCGCCGAAGGCGGTCAGCCCGGGAAACCGCGGCAACCACTGAAAGACCCCGCGCGCGAGACCAAACCATGCGGCATTGAGTATCACCCCGGACAAGAGTGCGCCGGTGGCCCCGCTCGCCGACCCGTAGGCCGCCGGATACCATTCATAAAACGGCAGCAGGCCGAGTTTCGCGCCAAAACCCACGATCAGCAGCACCCCGGTCACGAAGATCAGGCCATCGGGGGCTTGCCGGAGCGCGATAGGCCACGACGCGAATGCCGGATGGCGGGCGCCCAGAATCAAGATCGAAGCCAACAGGGCCACGGATCCCACCTCGAGTAACGCCAGCATAAACAATACCGCGCGCCCGTTTTGGGGTACCGGGCCTTGGCGGTCGCCAAGCAGCAGGGCGGCGCCGCCCAGACTCATGATCTCCCAGGCGATCAGGAAGGAGACTCCGTCTTGCACACCCGCGACCCCGAGCGCGCCCAGCAAAGACAGGGCGGCGCCGCTCGTCCACAGACGCGGGCGATGTGCGGGCACCCCGGCGCAGACCGCCGCCAGGGCCGCCACGAGGCCCCAGCCCAACAGCCAGGCGGCGGCCGGATCGATGCGAAAGCGTACAAGGATGGCGCCGGAGGTCACCAGCGATGCCGGTGTGTGATGATCGACGAGGGCGCAGGCCAGGCATCCGCCGAGTGCCGCGATGATGCCGCATGCGAGCGCCCCGCGGGACGCGGACTGTGATCGGCGGGATGCGGCGAGCAGCAAGGCAAGGCCCCAAAAAAGCGCCGCGATACGGAACAGATCAAGGCCCATAATGACCTCCGTGCACGCGCATCGGCATGCGGCCCTGCAAGATGAGCAGTGCATGGATGAGCGCCGCCGGATTCGGTGGGCATCCCGGCAGCCACACGTCCACGGGGATCAGCGGCGACAGGCCGTGGCCGCCGCCGTAACCGCCCTCGAACGGTGCCCCCGAGACCGCGCAGGTACCGGTGGCGATCACAAAGCGCGGTTCGGGCATAGCCTCGTAGGCCGCCTGTAGCGGCGCGCGCATGGCCTCGATGACCGGACCCGTGACCAGTAGGACGTCGGCGAATCGCGGCGAGGGCGTAAAGAAGATTCCTAACCTGTGAAGGTTGTAGAAGGGATTATTGAGCGCCGCGATCTCCGATTCGCAGCCATTGCACGAACCGGCATCGACATGGCGAATATGCAGGCTCTTGGCAAACGCCCCGGTGGCCGGCGCCGGACGCGGCGCGGCCGGCGGCCGCGCAGGGCCGTGCCAGAGGAGCTCGTCGCGGTCGCGCACGGCGAACGCCCAGTCGAACGAGGCCTCCAGGGTACCCTCGGGGCATGCCTCGACGCACGCCTGGCAGGCGATGCAGCGGCCGTAATCCAGGGTGACATCCAATCCCTTGCCGGATAGTGCCGCGGTGGGACAGCACGCGACGCACGACTGGCAGTCGGGCCGGCAATGGCTGGGATCGAATCGCGGCATCCCGTACACCCCGGCCTGGCCATCCGGTCCACGCCCCGGCCACGGCGCGGTCGCCGTTCCGGCCTTGAGTCCCGTCCATGTCCATAAAGGCATACGACCCCCCTCAGCGATCCGCGCCGGCGATGGTGAGCCCGAAGCTCGCCTCGTTGATGGCGTAGTCCATCATGTTGCTGCCATGTACGGTGAGCGGAAAGACCCGCCAGTTCGAGAAAGAGGGGGACTTGATCTTGACGCGCGTCAGTCGCCCCCCCTCTATGTGGACCGCATAAAAGAGCGAGCCGCGTGGGGTCTCGGACCAGCCCAGGCCCTCGCCCGATGCCTGCGCCGGGATCTCCGCGCGTATCGCCCCAGGCGCCAGGCGTGCCGAGGCCTGGGCGGCCAGGGCCAGTGCCTCGCGTACCGATTCGTCGCGCACGTCCGCGCGGGCCTTGGCATCACCAGTCTCGCGCACCGGCACCAGAAAGCGCAGAAGCTCGTAGGCGGCATAAGGATGATCGCGGCGCATATCGCGATCGAGTCCCGAGGCCCGGGCCACGGGGCCGGTCGCGCCCTGGTCAAAGGCCGCGGCCGATGCCAGGACCCCAGTCCCGATCAGGCGGTCGAGGTAACTTGCCGTGCGGCTCAGGCGGTCGAGATAGGCGCGCGCCTCATGGCCTAGTTCCGTAAGTACGGAGTCAAGGCCTTGCGTATCGATGTCACGGCGGACCCCGCCTACGCACAGCAGATGGCGCAGAAAACGTGAGCCCGTGAGCCGCCCGGCCAGTTGCTTGACGCGCTCCTCGAGCAGTTCGCCCTCGGCGGATGCCACCTTGAGGGTGGTAGTCTTCGCGAGCAGTGCGAAATAATGAAAGTGGTTGTAGAGTCGCTCGATCTCGGCCAACAGGGTGCGCAGGATCCGAGCCCGTCGTGGCACATCAATGCCGAGCGCCGCCTCGACCGCCTGACAATAAGCGAGCGCATGACAGACGCTGCCTACCCCCGATACGCGCTCGGCAAGGTGTACACCGGCGGCCACCGGCAGCCCCTGGAATCGGCGCTCCACGCCTCGATGTTTATAGCCAAGCCGCGCATGGTAGTGGATGATGGCCTCGCCGATATACGAGAAATGGAACTCGCCGGTCTCCACAACATCCCCACGAATCGGGCCCCACACCAGATCCTGGACCTGATCGGCCTCGATCTCGGGCATGGTGGGCGCGGCCGTCTCGCCCGACCATGTCGGGTCCTCGCCATCTACGCCAAGCGGCGGCACGGATAGGTGGCGACCTTCGTGGATCAGCAGCGGGTAGGGTTCCGGATGTCCGGTAACCTCGATCCCCGACAACTCCCTCATCTCCCGCTCGTACCAGCCAAGCAGCGGCGCGATCAGGGCCAGGGAGGGCACGGTGCGGGTTTCGGGGATGCGTAGCAGGAGGAACGGCCGGCCCCGTCCGCGGTTGATGAGATAAAGGACCTCCAGGCCGTGGGCGGCCGGCCGCGCATAGGCCATCTCGAAGCGGTGCCCCTCGCTGAGTGCGGCCTGGGCCGTCGGCAGGAGTCTCTCCGCAGACAGCGTACGCTCCTCGCAGCCGTTCATCGCATCACCTGCGCGGCGTGCGCAAAGAACCGCCACAAAAGCGGTGGCCACCAAAGCCCGAGAATCGTCAACGGTATCAGGGCAAGCCACAGGGGTGCTGTCATCCACACGCTCAAGACGAGTCGCGGTTCATGCCCCCTGGCCGGCGCGGGACCCGCCACCATGCGCCGGAAGTGCGCCAGGAAGCCTATGAAGATCACGATCAGAAGCAGTGCCATCACCGCCACCGCCCAGGTGTTTGGGCCCGCCATGCCGGCGCGCAGGATCGCCATCTCACCCTGAAAGGGCCCAAACGGCGGCGCGCCGGTAATGGCAACCGCCCCCAAAAGCCAGATTGTGCCGGTCACGGGATAGAACTGCGGGATCCGGCGCATGATCCTCATGTCCTTACTTTTGTAGGCACGCATCATGTTGCCGGCGCCAAAGAACATGAGCGATTTGTTGAGGGCGTGGTTTAGCATCTGGTACATGGCGCCGGCGATCCCAAGTACGCCACCGAACCCAAAGCCCAGCGCTATGACCCCCATGTGCTCGATGCTCGAATAGGCCATAAGGCGTTTGGCGCCCGTCTGTCGGACTATGAAGAGCGCGGCCACGACCAGCGACAGCGCGCCAAGGACACAGAGCGCATCGTGACCGGCGCCACCGAGCCCACCGGCGTCGACCACCGTCAGGAACCTTACCACACCGAGCATGGCGGTATTGAGCAACGCGCCCGAGAGCATTGCCGAGACCGGGGCCGGGCCCTCGCTATGGGCATCCGGGAGCCAAGTGTGCATGGGCGCGAGACCGACCTTGGTGCCGAAACCTATGAGCGTCAGAAGGAAGGCGAGCAGCAGTAGGGGGTGCGGCGCGTGCGGGGCCATGAGGCGCAGGCGATGCCATGTCATGTCATAGACCGGGCCGAACGAAAAGGTGCCGGCCCAGTAGAAAAGGATGATGCCCAAAAGCGCGAGCGAGAGTCCGGCCGAGACGATGATGATGTACTTCCAGGCGGCCTCCGCGCTCTCGGCCGCGCGTTCGAAGCCGACCAGAAAGGCGCTGACGATGGTAGTGAGATCGATGACGATCCAGTAGATACCGGGGTTATTCATGAACGGCGCGACCATCATGGTTAGCGCGAATCCGGCAAAGAGCGCATAGAACCACGGCAGACGCGGGGCCTCTTCGGCGAGCAGGCGCATATAGCCTACGGCATATATCGACGCCAGCACATAGACGAGCGCGACGCATAACACCACCCATAGACCCAGGGGGGTCAACAGCAGGAAGTGGTCGCCGAGAACGACCGGGTGCGCCGGGGCGCGCGCGAGCAAGGCAAGGCTTAGGCCGAGGGTTGCGATGGCGGCGGCGAGATTCAAAAACGCCGCGGCCCGCGGCCGGCGGATGATGAGTATGAGGGCGATGGCAAGCGCGGGGGCAAGCCATAGACCAAGGATGAGGTTCGCCATCAACCCACCAGCCTTTGCAGGTCCCGGCTGCTCGTGGTCCCAGCGTGGCGCTGCAGGTAACGCATGAGGATGCCAAATGTCAGAACGATAATAAGGAGATCGAACAGGATCACGAGCTCCAGCAGGAGCGGCATGCCCGGGACCAGGATCTGCGAGCCCAGGAATATGCCATTTTCGATGACGAGCAGTCCGAGGATGTGGCTTATGGCCTCCGAGCGCAGGATCATCATGAGAAAGCCGATCAGCTTCAGGCTCAGCATGCAGGTCAGGGCCAACAGGACGATCCGGTCGTCCGAGGTGATGCGCGTGCCCAGGTGGCGCGCCACCAGAAAGGCCACGATCACGAGCGCGGTGCCGAGGACGAGGCTCGACGAGGGGCGCAGGAGGGCCGTGAATTCACGCTCCAGGCGCAGGCTCGTCAAGAGGCGCAATAGCAGGTAGGGCAGGAGGCTTCCCCGAAATAGCGCGGTCAGCACGGCGATGATGTAAAGCTCCTGATAATGGCCGAAGTAGGCGACCGCCGCCGACAGGGCGGCAATCGTCCAGGACTCGAGGGCGAAGGCATAGATGTGGTTCTTGAGCCAATGGGAGCCGAGCATGACGAAGGACAGAAACAGGCTCACGATGGCGAGCACGGTAAAGAGCGAGGCGGCGAGCGGTCCGATGGCAAAAGTCGGCATGGTCACACCTTGTAGGCCACGATTGCGAGTACCGCAAACAGAAACGAGGCGGCAAGCGGCTCTTGATAGCGGTAGAAGCGCAGCCGCGCCTGGGCGGTATCTATGACCGCCATGAAAAGCCCAAGTGTTGCGTACTTGACGAGAATCCAGACGACCGCCATCAACAGGTCCGCTGGATGCCCCGAGGTGGCAAGACCCCACGGAAACAGGAAAACATTCAGGAATATGGTATAGAGGATGAATTGCTTCATCCATGATGCCCATCGCAGCAAGGCCAGCAGCGGTCCCGAATATTCCAGGACGCGCGCCTCATCGATCATGTAGATCTCGTAGGGTATGGTTGAATGGATGGGTAGGCGGTCGGTCTCGACTGTGAGCAGAATGAAAAACGCCGCCACCAGAAAGACGTGCACCGGACCCCAGTATGCCACCGGGTCCTTGGCCAGCAGGTGGTTGGCGACAAACGGCAGCATGGCGTGATCCAGAAAGGTGATCCCGACGAACACCAGGATCAGGGTCGGCTCGGCGAGGATCGCAAGCATGGCCGCGCGGCTTGCACCCAACCCGCCGAACGGCTGGCCGGAATCGAGACCGGCGAGCAGGATCATGAAATTCCCGAGGGTAAGGATGAGGCCACCGCCCAGGATATCGCCCATATCGGAGAGCGGCAGCGGGTAGTTGGTGAGAACCGGGATCAGCAGGGGCACGATCAACATCACCGTGAAGGCAATGACGGGCGCCGCCCAGAATATCCCCGAGGCCGATTCGGGGGTCAGCTGCTCCTTATGGAGAAGCTTCCAAAGGTCACGGTAGGGTTGGAAGATCGACGGACCGCGGCCGCGCTGGATGCGCTCCTCGGCGGTGGCGATAAAGCCGTGCAGGAGTGGCGCGAGGGCCAATGTGATGAATACTTGGCCGCACTGCACGATAACGGGGTTCAGAACCATAAGCCTCCGTCGATATCCTTCTCGTCCCGCGCTCGGCGGGTCACTCAGGAGTCATCAGCCCAGAGGCGGTTATACGGCGAACCCCATCGCCCTTTGCCTCAAGGATACAAGACCCGCCCCCGCTGTCAAGCCGGCCCCTGGGACAAGCCGAGAGTCGTCGACCATATCGATACCGGTTTCGAAATAAGGACGCTAGGCTTGTGAGGCTGTCTGCAAAAAAGCAGGACTTCGGGCCCCTCGCAAGACGACAGAAGCCATTTACCAGAGGAATGAGGCCCAGGGTGTGGCGCTTATTGTTGCGTGACGCCGCTGTGGTCTTGCCATCGCATTTTGGAAGGGGCGCCTTGTTGGCATCTAAAACGGGCGCGTTCTTCCAGGAAAGGGCGGCGGCCCTTGGCGCGAACGCGCCCATGGCCAGGCCACCGCGGCTGTTCGCGGTGCGACATCCGGTCCGATCGGACAACGTGCGGCCCGAACGGCGCCCCTCGGCCACCTGGCAAGAGGGCGCACAGAAGCAGGTCCCGGTGCGCGGCGAATCGCCCAGGTGCGGGTGGTCCGCCACGGCTCGATCGCATGCGCGTGAGGAGTTGCGGCACCCACAAGAGGTCGCGTTGTTTGAGAATCCACTTCAGGATGGATCATTCGCCCCGGGTCTTGATCGCCCTCATAGCGGCGGTCTCGGTTTTGTTCGAGCAGGGGGGATGGACTTTATGGCGAGGCGGCATATGTGACATGAACGCATCGCGCGGTATTCGGTGGGGGGTACTTCTCCGGGTCCGCGCCCGTATCTTGTGGCGCTTTCCGGGCTTAAGGGGCCCCGCCATCCGGCCCGGCG
>JAKARI010000021.1 GCA_021819245.1 Pseudomonadota bacterium
GGCACCTGACCGCCTTACCGTATCCTCTCGCATCGCCCCACCGTCCCGTCCCTGTCTCTGTGATCTTGAAGAAAGACTACCGAACCGAGATCGCCGCGGGGAGGGTGGGGTTAATGGAGCGCATACGATTCGACCACCAAGCCGGACGACATCCTGGAGGTAAACGGGCGAACCTCACTGGTCGGCGCACCGTACCGACTGAGCGGCCCCGTCGCTATGGTCCTACCCCCTTACAGCGGTCGCGGTAGGGATGCCGATCAGTCGGCACCCCCGCACAGCTCCGGACAGGCGCTGCTCACGCATCCGGCTCCGCCCTTGAGTACTTGGCGTCAAAGCGTTTGTAGGGATAAGGATGCACGATGGGTGCCTTCGGTATCCAGTGATCCGCAATCGCGCCGAAGCGTTCCCAATTCAGCCGTTTGTGTTGACCGCATCCTCGACCCGCGACCCAAGCTCGCCATGCCCCTCACCATCACCGACACGACGCTTGCCTTCGCCCGCAAGGGTGAGGCCATCGCCGCGGAGGCGGCGCTTGATGGCCTGTACATCATCCGCACCTCGGTAAGCCCCGAGCGCCTGGATAGTGCCAGCTGCGTGCGCCATTACAAATCCTTGTCCCAGGTCGAACGCGCCTTTCGCTCGATGAAGACCGTCGACCTCAAGGTCCGTCCGATCCATCATCGCCTCGCCGACCGAGTCCGCGCCCACATCTTCCTCTGTATGCTCGCCACCTATGTCGAATGGCATCTGAGGAAGGCCTGGCGGGGGCTGCTCTTTGCCGATGAGGATCAGGCCGCCAAGGCGACTCGCGACCCGGTGGCCCCGGCCGAGCGTTCGGCCGCGGCCAAGGCCGCGCAGAGACACCACGAGGACGGCACCCCGATCCACAGCGTCCCGACACTCCTTGCGGAGCTCGCCACCATCGTGCGCAACACGTGCCGCACGTCCGCCGAAGAGGACGCCCCGACCTTTACCGTGACGACCCAATCGAACCCACTCCAGCGCCGGGCGATGGATCTCATCGATCAGCTGGTGGTGTAGTCAGAACGCGGACACCGGATTTCCGCGAAAAGGCTTGAATGCCAAGGGAAATCTCTTCGGGGGCGTTAGCAACTTCAGCTTAACGAGCGGCGTCTGCGCAAGAAAGGCTTGAGTGAAGCCGAGCAGGCCATCCAACTCCTGTCTCGCACCCTGACCCGGCACAACCTGGTCAACGAAGAGGGCCGCGGCGTGCTGGAGCTCATCAGCCGCTACGCCAGGACATGGCTCCTGCTCAAGGAGTACGACGAGGATCGCCTGGCGGTCCCCAAGCGGCGAAGTCCCGCGCGTACCACCCTCGACTATCCACGCGCCCGGGCGCACATCGAGACGCTGAAAGCCCGGCTCACGGAACGCGGCGAAGCGACTCCTCTATTTGGACAGGAACGCGGCGGATCGCTCGCAGGCATTCTCGGTTCCATCGAACAGACCTTCGACGGCCAGCCGCTCTACGCCAGCATCGAGGAAAAAGCCGCGCACCTGCGCTACTTCGTAATCAAGGACCATCCCTTTGCCGACGGCAACAAGCGCATCGGTTCGTTCCTGTTCATCCTGTTCCTGCGCGAAAACGGTTACCTCGAAGACGCAACAGGCCAGGTCAAGATCAACGACAACGCCCTCGTGGCGCTCGCGCTGCTCATCGCCGAAAACGAGCCGCGCAACAAGGATCTTATGATCCGGTTGGTCATGAACCTTTTGGCGGAGGGCCCCATATGAATCTGCTGCGGCGCAACATGCAATCCGTCCTGCCATGCCCTGTGGCCGCCCAGGCCCCTGGCGAGCGACGGAGGCAGCCATTAACATGCGTTCGCCATGGCGGGGGGCGGTGATTTGCGACAATGGATCGTCGCAAGAGGGGGGTTGTCTGGCAGGGTGTTTGCTAAGTTCTTGATTTTATGGTGGGCGATGCAAGGTTCGAACTTGCGACCCCTGCCGTGTGAAGGCAGTGCTCTACCACTGAGCTAATCGCCCGATGGGGCGCCAATGTACGGAAAAACTGAAGACTGGTCAATGAGCGGATGGCCTTTGCTAGAATGCCTCGCATGAGTGATCACTATCAGCAGGCGATTCGCGGGGCGCGTAGGCTGATGCGCACCCACAGTAACGGCATCCTGTCGACCTTGTCGGCTGATATGGATGGATGGCCCTTCGGGTCCGTGGCCCCTTATATCCTCGATTTTGCGGGGCACCCGATCTTGTTGTTATCGGATCTCGCCCAGCATAGCCGCAATATCGGGCGGGATGGCCGCGTAAGCCTGCTTGCCTGGGAGGATGAGAAGGACGATATCCAGCAATCGGGGCGCGTGACGATCCTGGGGCGGGCGGCCATGATCGAGGGCACGGACGCCCTGCGCGATCGGTATCTGCGTTATCTCCCGCAGGCGCAGGAGTACTTCGCGATCCATGACTTCCGGTTTTACCGGGTGTCGGTCGAGCGCGTGCGCTATATCGGGGGCTTCGGGGATATTCATTGGATACGCGCAGAGGACTACTGCCTGCCGGGCGATTCGTTCGATGCGCAGTGGGCGGCGGCGGAGCGCGGGGCGGTTATTCACATGAACGCCGACCACAAGGATGCCCTCGTTCGCTACTGCCGGGCGCGCGGCGTGGAGGAACCCGAGCCGCGCCTGGTCGGCATCGATCCCGAGGGCTTCGATGTCGCCACGCGAAACGGCCGGCTGCGCATCGATTTTGAGGCCCCCGTGCGTGACCCTGCCGGATTGCGCGAGGCCTTCGTGCATCTGGCCTAAGCCCTCAGGTGGCGGCGGGGATGACCTCCCAGCCGCCGTTACCCGTGAGCTGCAGGCGCGTCTTGTGGTAGGCGTTAAGCGCCGAGCGGTGGCCAACGCTCACCACGGTGCTGTTTGGCAGACGCTGGCGCAGCAGGGTGTAGAGCTGCCCCTCGGCGGCCTCGTCGAGCGCCGATGTCGCCTCGTCCATGTAGATCCACTGGGGTTTTTGCAGAAAGATGCGCGCAAACGCGATGCGCTGCTGCTCGCCGAGCGACAGGATGAGCGGCCAGGGCTTTTGTTCATCGAGCTGCGGGACGAGACGCGCAAGGCCGACTGCGGTCAGGACCTCGGACAGGGCCTCGTTGGGGGTATCCGGCTGGCCGTGGGGGTAGAGAAGCACATCGCGCAGCGTGCCTAAGGGCAGGTAGGGCTTTTGCGGCAGGAACAGCGAGGATGTCTTGGGGGGCGCGGCGATGCGCCCGCTTCCAAACGGCCAGATCCCCGCGAGCGCCCGAATCAGGGTGCTCTTGCCGCTGCCCGACGGACCTGTCAGCAGCATCGTCTCCCCGGGCTGCACCGATAGCGATAGGCCAGACAGCAAGGGCCGGCCCCCAGGGACATAAAGGTTGAGCGACTGCAGGTCGAGCCTGTCTGCGGTCTCCTGAGTGATGGCGTTGGCGTCTGTGGCCGCGGTACGCACATTCTGCATGTGTTCGCTAAAGCCGGTGAGCCGATCCACGACCGCGTGCCAGGCGGCAAGCTCAGGGTAGATCGTAACGATATAGGAAAGCCCCCCCTGCACCTGCTGGAAGGCCGACGAGATCTGCATGACCAGGCCTAACTGGATCTGTTTTGCGAAAAAGCTCGGCGCCGCGACCAGAAACGGAAAAATGATGGCGACCTGTCCATATCCGGCCGAGAACCAGTTGACGATCTTTTGCCGGCGCATGATCGCCCAATAGTTGCGGAATATGGATGCGAACCGCTCGCCTAGGCCCTTGTGTTCGCGGTCCTCGCCGCCGTAGAGCGCGATGCTCTCGGTATTCTCGCGCACCCGCACGAGATTGAAGCGGAAGTCGGCGTCGAATCGTTGCTGGTTGAAGTTTAATCCGATGAGCGGCCGGCCAAGCTTAAGCATGATATAGGTCCCGACCACAGAATAGATGAGCGCCGCCCACACGAGATAGCCTGGAATGTTCCATTTTTGTCCATCCAGGGGGATCGTCAGGCGATTGGAGAGCACCCATAGCATGGTGATGAAAGAGGCGATGGTCACGATCGAGCTCAGAAGGCCCAGGCCAAGCCTGAGCGCACCGCGAATGAAGGCGCTGATGTCGTCTGCGATACGCTGGTCGGGATTGTCGGTGCCGTCGCTCAAAAGCTGCATGCGGTAGTAGGTGCGGCCGCTCAGCCAGTCTTGCAGATAGCGATGAGTCATCCAGCGCCGCCAGCGGATCTGCAGCATCTCGCCTAGGTAGAGCTGGTACACGTAGCCTGCGATATAAAGCCCCGCGAGCCAGGAAAAGCGCAGCATATCGGCCCAGAACGCGCCTTCATTATAGTGTTGGAGGGCATCGTAGAAGCCGTTATACCATTCTGTTATGAGGACGTTGATGTAGACGAGTCCGAGGCTCAAGCCAACGACGATCGCGAGCAGTCCGTAGGCCGACCAACGCTCCTCTGACCTCCAGTAGGGCGCAGTGATGCGCCATGCACCGCGAAAGAATGCAAGATTGAAGCGTTCCATCTTCGAAATGGACTCCCGGGGCGTTGGTTATGACGTTTTATCGTGGATGGCCCATCGGACCGCGTGCAAGGGCTTTTTGTTCCGCCATCATAACATGACGCAAGGCGCGCGAGATCGTACCCCCGTCGCTTGACCGCGCCTGATCAATCGCCTAGGGTTTGGGGATTCGTGCAGGTCCACAATAAAGGGTTATGGGGGGAGTCAGGGATATGAAGGCACGATTTTCTCGAGGTCAATCGGTTGCGGCCACTCTTGCGGCATTGGCCCTGCTGTCGGGCTGCAGCCACCACCAATCCACGCCGACAAAGAGCGGTGCGTCAACGGTGGCGCTCGCGTCGCCCGGCGCCTGGCCCATGTATGGGCTAAACGCGGCTCATGACGCGCGCTACGAGGGCGCGAAGGGCACGGTGCCAGTCTCCATACACTGGGTCTTTCGTGTCCCGGGGGCGGTGCCCAAGGGCATGAAGAAGGCCGCCATCAAGCGCAGATACGTGAGCATCACGGACGTGCGCGATCTGGTCGGCATACCGATCGGGGTGTCGGTCGTAGGCGGCACGGTGTATGTCGCAGACGACAATGGGTTCCTGTATGCCCTGGATGGCTCGGATGGGCAGGACCTTTGGAAGTTCGATGCCTTAAACCAGATCATGACAACCCCACTCGTGGCCGGACGCGGCGCACAGAGGCTCGTCTACGTGGGCGGGGGGAATTCGACGTTCAGTTATAGCCAGGCGATCAAGTTCGGGCATAAGGGCGCGCGTGTCGTGCGCGGGACGGATGTGAGCGGGATCTACGCCGTGCACGCCGCCACCGGTAAGTTGGCCTGGGTCTATCATACCAAGGGCGAGGATATGCCGACGCCAGCGATCGACGGGCGGACGCTGGTCTTTGGAAACGGTGATGGCCATGTCTATGGGCTCAATGCCGTCACTGGCCAGTTCCAATGGCGTGTGCCCATCAAGTCGTTCGTGAGCATGTCATCGGCCACGGTCTACCATCATCTCGTCATCGTGGCAGGCACCCATCCGAACGCCATTTATGCGGTCAATGCCAAGACCGGAAAGCTGGCGTGGCGTACCGCGCCGCAGGCGGTGTTCTCGAGCAGCATGGGCGATTGCGCGCCAGCGCAATCGCAGGGCATTGTCGTTACCCAGTTCGAGCGCAAGGCCAAGGGGAATCGGCGTGCCAAGAGCGTGGAGATCGCGCTCAACGCCAAGACCGGCAAGATCCTCTGGCAGACGACGCTCGGGATCGGCAAGGTGCCGCCGCGCAATAAGGATGCGGTCCCCATGATAGCCGGCGGAACGATCTATACCGGAAGTCCAGTGACCGCGACGGCCTATGCCGTACAGCTCAAGACCGGCAAGGTGCTCTGGCATACACCCCTTAAGGTCAAGATGAAGGCCGCGCCCAGCGTATCGGGCCCAGACGTCATCTTTCCTGTGGGCAACGGCGCGATCTTCGTGTTAAACCGCAAGACCGGCAAAGTCGTGTCCCGATACATGACCCACCACGGCGGCTTCGGTCCGCAAAACGGTGTGGTGATGGGCAGCACCTATTTGATCGGCAGCAACTTCGGCTGGATGTATGCCCTCCCGATCAAGACCTTGTTGGGCAAGGCCCCTTAAAGCGCGCCGCTTTTCTGGCTTTTGTGGCGGCCGCATGGGGGGCGTTCGCGCCCCCCATGCGGCCTTAAAGCGCCCCGTAGGTCTCGACTAGGCCAGTCGCCGGGCACCCTGGGGGATTTTGCCGGCCTCATACCGGTCTCAGGCCTGATCGGGCCGGTTTTGGGCGTTACCATCACCGGGTGTCACGTGACCGATCGCCACGCCGCCTTGACCGCGTGTTTTTCGGATGTGGCCTGGGTCGCCGGGGTGGGCCCGCACGGCCTCAAGGGGCCGGGTTGGGTGATCTCAGGTGGACCTCTTCGATGGCCGCTAGCGCCTCGGGCGGCAGCACCACCTTGGCATCGTTTAAGTCTTCTTTCAACTGCGTAAGCGTGCGCGCGCCAAGCAGCGTGGAGGCGGTGAAAAAGCGCGAGCGCACGAACGCGAGCGCGAGCGCCGTAAGCGATATGCCGAATCGTTCGGCGACCTGGGCATAGGCCTCGAGTGCGGGATTGATGGCGGCCTTGCGGTAGCGCGGGCCGAATTCCGGAAAGCGGTTGAGGCGCGCCTGCGGGTCGCTGTGCGCCTGGTATTTGCCGGTGAGCAGGCCGAAGGCGAGCGGGCTGTAGGCCAGAAGCCCCAGGCGCTCACGATGGCAGACCTCGGCGAGACCCGACTCGAAGGTCCGGTTCAAGAGGTTATAGGCGTTCTGAATGGTCACGATCCGGGGCAGGCCGAGGCGTTCTGCCGCCTCCAGAAAGCGCATGGCCCCCCACGGGGTCTCATTGCTGAGCCCGATATAGCGGACCTTGCCCTCGCGCACGAGCGTGGCGAGCGCCTGGAGTTGCTCTTCGATCGCGGCGGCGGCATCCGTCGTGTCTCGTGCCTCGTAGCGCGTCTCCCCGAATATCGGCAGGGGCCGCGCGGGCCAGTGGATCTGATAGAGGTCGACGTAATCCGTCTTGAGTCGTTTAAGGCTCCCCTCGAGCGCCTCGCGCATGTTGGCAAGGTCGAGGGCGAGCGGGCCGCCCCGCAGCCAGTGAAAGCCCCGCAGGGGCCCTGCGACCTTGGTGGCGATGACCACGCGGTCGCGCGCCTGATGCGCAAGCCATGCCCCGACGATGGTCTCGGTGGCCCCTTGGGTCGCGGCCCGTCCGGGAACCGGATACATCTCGGCCATGTCGAACAGATTGATGCCCTCGGCGAGCGCGTAATCGAGCTCTTCGTGGGCGCTGGCCTTGTCGGTCTGCTCGCCAAAGGTCATCGTGCCCAGGCCGATGTCGGATACGGCGAGATCCGTGCCTGGGAGGTGGTGGATGCGCATGCCCTGACTCTGCCAACTTGCCAAGGGCCTGTCAAATGGCGGCTTAAGCGGCGTTTGATATACTCGCGGCCGTTGGCAGGCATCGGCTATCGGCCGATGCCGCGCGCGCGGCGGCTTTGTCATGCGCACCTCATCGGATGTCCCCATGACCGATCCGTGTGCGCGGGCCATGTCTGGAGAATGCCCATTCTGGAATCATTCATATGAGCGGTAAGCAGGCAGTCACCGCGCACGCGGGCGGGCCTGGCAGAGGCATGGTGATCCTGGGCGCCCATGGCCAGCTCGGGCGCGCGCTTGCCAAGGCGTTGGCGGGCTTAGGCCCCGTGCAGGCCTTGGGCCGCGCCGATTGCGATATCGGGGACGAGGCGGCCGTGCAGGCGATGGTAAGACGGCTGCGCCCCGGGGTGATCGTCAATGCCGCGGCCTATACCGCGGTCGATAAGGCGCAAACGGAGCGTGATGCGGCATTTCTCATCAATGCCCTGGCCCCCGGCTATCTGGCCGACGCCGCCTTGTCGGTCGGGGCATGGCTCGTGCACTACTCGACCGACTATGTCTTCGATGGGACCGCGACCCGCCCCTATCGTGAGGATGACCCGGTCGCCCCGCAGAACGTGTATGGGAAGACCAAGCGGCTGGGCGAAGAGGCGGTGCTGGCGCGCCCGATCACGGCCTTTGTCCTGCGCACGGCATGGCTCTATGATCGTGAGGGCCGCAACTTTCTTACGACCATTCGCAGGCTCGCGGCACAGGGGCCGGTGCGCGTGGTCGCCGACCAGTACGGGAGCCCCACCCCCGTCGGGTCCCTTGCCGAGGCCACGCGCGCGATTCTTGCGCACCCGCACGCCGCCGAGTGCGCCGGGCTCTATCATGCCGCATGCCGCGGGACAGTGAGCTGGCATGGCTTCGCCGAGGCCATCGTGCGGTCGTGCGGGCTTGCGGTCGCGGTGTCGCCGATCGCGACCGCCGACTATCCGACCGCGGCGCGCCGCCCGGCCTACTCGGTCCTCGATTGCGGGCGGCTGGCGCAGCGGATGGGGATCGTGTTGCCGCCGTGGGGGCAGGCGCTTGCCGATCTGTTCGGGGAGGGGCCATGAATCTGTTGGCGATCGAGACGGCGACTGCGTTTGCGTCGGTCGCCCTGAAGAGGGACGGCGTCATCCATGAGCGCGGGCTACGCGATGTGGCCGCGCGCGCCGAGACGGTGCTCGATCTCGTACGCGGCCTGTGTGAGGATCTCGAATGCGATCTTTGCGCCATTGATGCCATTGCCTTCGGGCGCGGGCCCGGATCGTTTACCGGTCTGCGCGTGGCCGCGGCCGTGACCCAGGGGCTCGCCTATGCGCGCAACCTGCCGGTGGTGCCCATCTCGTCGCTTGCGGCGCTGGCCCAGGAGGCGCCGGGACGTGAGGTGCTGGCGACGCTCGATGCCCGCCGTGACGAGGTCTATTACGGCTTTTATCGGCGTACGGCGGCGGGACTGGTCGTGGCCTGTGGAGACGAACGGGTGGCGCCGCCGGGCGAGGTCGCGTGGCGGGCGGGCACCGACTGTGTGGTCGGGTGCGGCATCGATCACTATGAGCAGAAGTTTGAAGAGGCGTTCGCGCGCTATCATATCCCCGGGTGCATCCCGACTGCGCGCGGGGTTCTGATGTTGGCCGAGGAGGCCTATGGCCGCGGGCAGTGTGTGTCTCCGCAGGCCGCGGTCCCGGTCTATATACGCGACGACGTGGCCCAAGCCCGCGCCTGACCCCTTATCGGAAGATGCTATGGATGCCGATCTCGATGCCCTGGAATTTGGCGCCATACGGCGCCTCCTCGAGCGCCTGACGGCCACACCCTATGGGGCCGATGCCGCCCGCGCGCTTATCCCGGCCCCGGATATCGCCGCCGCCGCGGCCCTGCAGCGGGCGGTGAGCGCGGCCCGGCGTGCCATCGAACAGGGGGTGGCGGGCCTTGGGCGCCTGCCGGATATCCGCGCGGCCCTGCGTCAGGCCGCTCAGGGCGGGGCGGCGTTAAGCGGCATGGCCTTGGCCCATGTCGCGCAACTGTTGCACGCGGCCAAGACCATGCGGGCGCTGCACGCGGGTTATCCGGATCTGTATCCCGATGAGGCGGCCTTGGGCGGCGCGCCGGCACTGTCGGCGCGCCTCGATACGGCCGTGACCGCAAGCGGGCGCATCATCGAGACCGCAAGCCCGAGGCTTGCCCTGCTGGCCGGAGAGCAAAGCCGGGGGCGCGCCCAGGTCGAGGCCTTGTTGAAGGCCCGGCTGACCGCGCTCGGCATCACGGATGCGCCGGGCGAGGCCATTGTCGCAAGCGGGGCGCGGCTCGTCTTGGCGCTGGCGCCCGAGATCGCCGGCACGATCAAGGGGGTGCGGCGGGGACCGTCCGGCCACGGGCACCGTTATCTCGTGGAGCCGCTGGAGGCGGTGGCCGCCAATAATCACCTGGAGGCGAGCGCCGGGCAGCGCGATGCCGAAGAAGGCGTGGTGCGCCGCCAATTGACCGCCGAGGTGGCTTCCGCGCGCGATCTCCTCGAGGCCCTGCTGGGGGCGATTGCCTGGATCGATCTTGCGTTTGCCGGGGGGCATTTGAGCATCCATATGAATGCGCATGCCCCGCAACTCGTACCGGAACCCTTGCTGCGCCTAGCGGGCGTGTACCACCCGGCCCTGTTGCTGGCGTTTGCGGATCGGCGGGGTCCGCGCCCGGTGCCGCTGTCGATCGCGCTCGATCCGAGCCATCCGATGTTGCTCGTGACCGGGCCCAATACCGGCGGCAAGACCGTGGTCCTAAAGACCGTGGGCCTGCTTTTGGCAATGGCCCACTGCGGGCTGCATATCCCCGGCGAGGGTCAGGCGGTGGTCGGCAGTTTCCGGCGCCTGATCGTCGATATCGGCGATCGTCAGAGCCTGCTCCACCAGTTATCGACGTTTGCAGGCCATGTCGAGGTCTTAAAGCGCCTCTTAAACGAGGCCGATGGCCAGACGCTCGTGCTGATGGATGAGCTCGGGACCGGGACCGACCCCGAGGAGGGCGCGGCGCTCGCGATGGCGGTGCTCGATGAGCTGGCGCGGCGCCGGGTGCGCGGCATCATCACGACGCATTTGAGCCCCCTTAAGAGTTATGCCGCGGCCCATCCCTATCTCACCAATGCCACCATGCGGTTCGATGAGGAGCGCCTGGTCCCGACCTATGAGCTTGTCGTAGGGGAAAGCGGCGCCTCGCACGGCCTGACGATCGCCGCGCGAGGCGGCCTTGCGCCCGCGCTCATTCAGGCGGCGCGTGCGCATCTTGCGGCCACCCGCGCCGGGCGGCCCGATCCCTCATGACCCCGGCGCGCGCGTCGGTTACTCGTCGTCCTCGCGCGTTTTCGCGGCCTCGGCATGAACCTTAAGGCGCGCCACGTGAATCGCGGTGCCGCGTGTACGCACGATCTCCACGAGATAGCCGTTGAGAATCAGGCTGGTCCCGGGCGAAGGGATGTCCTCCAGGTACTCCGTGATGAGCCCGTTGAGCGTCTTGGGTCCGTTTGTGGGAAGCTGCCAGCCGAGGGTGCGATTGATATCGCGGATGCTGGTGCTGCCGTTGATCAGAAAGCTGCCGTCTGGCTGCGGGAAGATGTCCTCAGGCGTACCCGGGGCCTGGGTCGTGAATTCGCCGACGATCTCCTCGAGGATTTCTTCGAGCGTGACAAGGCCCATGAGATCGCCGTATTCGTCGACCACCAGTCCGATGTGGCGGCGCACGGTCTTGAAATTCATGAGCTGGGTGGCAAGCGGCGTGCCCTGGGGGATGTAGTAGGGCTCGAGTGCCGCCGATTGCAGGGTCTCGCGGGAAAGCCGCCCGGCGAGCGCCAGATGTAGGGCGCGGCGCACATGGAGCATGCCGATGACATTGTCGAGGCTGCCGCGAAACACCGGCAGGCGCGTGTAGTGGCTGCGCCCGAGCCGGTCGACGATCTCATCCCAGTCGGCCTCGAGATCGATGCCCTCGACCTCGCGGCGGGGTACCATGACGTCTTCGACTGTGCTCTTTTCGAGATCGAGGATGGCGATCAGCATCGCCCGGTGGGTGGTGGGGATCAGACTCCCGGCCTCGAGCACCAGCGCGCGCAGTTCCTCGGCGCTCATCTGATCGGGGGTGCGGGGCTTGACCGATACTCCGAAGGCCCGCAGCAGGTGGTTGGCGGCGAAGTTGACGGCGGCGACGAGCGGATAGATCACGCGCAGAAGGGGTGTCAGCACATAGGCCGATCCGAACGCCACGGGCTCCGGGTAGAGTGCCGCCAGGGTCTTGGGGGCCACCTCGGCGACGATGAGGATGACAAGCGTCAGCACCCCCGTCACCAGGGCCAGGACGCCGACCCCGTAGAGCTGGACGGCCATGAGGGTAGCCACCGACGAGGCCGCGATGTTGCCGAAATTGTTGCCGAGCAGCACGACGCCCAGGACCCGGTCCGGGCGGCGCAACAGCCGGCGGGCCAGCCGCGCGCCCCGGTGGCCGGATTCGGCCAGATGACGGAGGCGGTAACGGTTGACCGTCATGAGGCTGATTTCAGCCGCGGAGAAGAACCCGGACAGGAAGATCAGAAACAGCAAGGCGCCGGCCAGTATGCCGAGGCGGACGTGGTCCAAGGGTTAAAGGGGCTCCAAAGAATGAAGCGCCCGACCCTATCACAGGTGGCGGTGTTTTTCGAGATTTGGGGACCGGCGCCCCGGCCCGTCCTGTTTTAACTGGGTAAGACGAGCTTGAGCAGGAACTCGGCGCTGAGATAGGCCAATACCAAGAGCACAAAGCCGCCGACCGTCCAGCGCACCGCATTGCGCCCGCGCCAGCCGAATTGACGGCGGCCGATCAAGAGGATGGCAAAGGCCAGCCACGCCCCCAGCGACAGGATGCTGTGGTGGGTAAAGGGGAGGGGGTCGCCAAATAACTGTTCGGAGAAGAAAAATCCGCTGATGAGTGTCAGCGTAAGGAGCACGAAGCCGACCTGGATCATCTCGAACATGAGCGTTTCCATGGTTTCCATGGGTGGTATGGCGTGCAAAAGCTGCGACGGGTGGCGGCGGCGCAGGCGGCTCTCCTGAACCCATAATACGAGGCTCTGCACGACCGCGATGCTCAGCAGGCTATAGGCCAGAATCGAGATGACGATATGCGCGATAAGCCAGGGGTCGCTGATGCGGGTATCCTCGCTGCTTGCCGGCAGAAAGATCTGGCCTATGGTGGCCACCGCGCTGCTTGGCATGATCACGGCCCCGAGGCTTGCGATGGGTTTGCGCAAGGACGCCGCAAGAAAGATCGCGGTCACCGCCCAGGCATCGAGGGACAAAACGGTGCCGACCCCGAGGGTCAGGTGGCCGTCGTGGTCGATATCGCCGATGAGCAGGCCGGCCTGCAAGGCCACCGCCAGCGCCCCGATGGCGGCACCCCGCCTGCGGTCACGTGCCCCGCTGGGGGCCGATCCCAGGGCGCGCCAGTAGTAGACGCCGGAGAGCGCATAGAGGATGACGGCCACAATATGGGACAGGAGTTGTATCATTAGGACGGCACGGATGACGGTGGCACGATAATGGCATATGCCGGGGGTCGCGGGAAGGCCCCCGGGCCCTTCGAGATCGCGAACGGATGACAGGAGACAGAGATGTTCGAAACGCTGAGTAATCGCTTGCAGGGCGCGCTGCGTACCCTGCGGGGAGAGGCGCGGCTCACCGAGAAAAACATCAGTGAGACATTGCGCGAGGCGCGCATTGCTCTCCTGGAGGCGGATGTCGCGCTGTCGACGACGAAGGCCCTGATCGAGACGATACGCGCCCGGGCACTCGGCCAGGAGGTGATGGCGACCCTGAATCCCGGCCAGGCGGTCGTCAAGGTCGTGCACGACACCCTGGTCGAGACAATGGGGGTGGCGTGCGACCGCTTGAATCTCGCTACGCGACCGCCCGCGGTCGTCTTGCTCGCGGGCCTGCAGGGCTCTGGGAAGACCACCAGCGCCGGCAAGCTCGCGCGCCTCTTGCGCGAGCGCGAGCGCAAGAAGGTGGCGCTCGTGAGTGTCGATATCTATCGGCCAGCGGCCATGGATCAGCTCGCGCGCCTGGCCGAAGAGGTCGGGGCAGTCTTCTACAAGGGGTCGCCGACCGAGGCCCCAGAGGCGATCGCGCGCCGGGCCCTGGATCAGGCGCGGCGCGAGGCCATCGATGTCCTTATCGTCGACACCGCCGGACGCCTGCATATCGACGCGGCGATGATGAACGAGGTGCGGGCCCTGCATGAGGCCACGACCCCGATCGAGACCCTGTTCGTCGTCGATAGCATGACGGGCCAGGATGCGGTCCTTACCGCCCAGGCCTTTGACGAGGCCTTGCCCCTTACGGGCGTGATCCTGACCAAGACCGACGGCGATGCCCGCGGCGGGGCGGCGCTGTCGCTGCGTGCGGTGATCGGCAAACCCATCAAGTTCCTGGGCACGGGCGAGAAGATCGATGGCCTCGAGCCGTTTCATCCCGAGCGCCTGGCCTCGCGTATCCTCGGCATGGGGGATGTCTTGACCCTGATCGAGGAGGCGGAACGTAAGGTCGACCGCCAGAGTGCCGAGCGTCTGGCGGAGAAGTTAAAAAAGGGTAAGGGCTTCGATCTCGCGGATTTCCGCGAGCAGATGCTCCAGATGGATCGCATGGGCGGCATGGCGGGCATGCTCGACAAGCTTCCCGGCATGAACGAGCTTCCGGCGTCGGCGCGCGCGCAGCTGCAAAATCATGATACCCGCCGCCTGGTAGCGATCATCAATTCCATGACTCCCCAGGAGCGGCGTTTTCCCGACACCATACGCGGCTCGCGCAAACGGCGTATCGCGCAAGGCTCGGGTACCGGCGTGCCCGAGGTCAACCGCCTTCTCAAGCAGTTTGCCCAGGCGCAGCGGCTGATGAAGCAGATGGGTAAGGGGGGACTTAAGCGCATGCTCGCGGGCATGAAGGGCAAGATGCCGGGGGTGCCATTCTAGCGGTCTTGTCCAGGCCCCGGTGCTGTTTTATAGTGGCCCAAGGGATATTTATGGGGCCGCCTAAACGGCGGTGTGGCGGCATAGCCGGTTATGAGGGGGGATGGTAAGGGTATGGTCATGGCGACAGGGAGAGGGGTTGCCGACCGGCGCGTCGCCGGTCATGGAGTGATCAAACGGCTGCTCGCGGAGCGTCGCGATATGCTGGTGCTTTTCTGCCAGGTCGCGGGCCTCGATCCATTTGATTGCGGCGCTGCGGAATGCGACATGCTCCAGTCCTTTTGCGAGATCCTGGTCGATTACATGGCAGCCGCCCACTTTTCCTTGTACCGGCGCCTCATAGACGGCAGCGAGCGTCGCCAGGCGGTGGTGGCGCTGGGGGCCGAGATCTATGGGCGTATCGAGGCCTGCACCGAGACGGCGGTGCAGTTCAATGACAAGTATGCGAAAAGCGGCGAGCCGGCCGATGCGGCCGATCTGCACGCCGATCTGTCGGCATTGGGTGAGGCCATCGCGACGCGCATCGAGCTCGAAGACCGCCTGATTGCGGCGTTGGCAGGTGGGGCTCAGGCTGCGAGGTCATCGGACGCCTAGCGCAGCCTTCGGCACATGGCCCGGGGCCGCTGCTATTTTTCCAGATGGCGGCGCTTGCCCCCGACCCCATCCCATTGGGCGGCATCGGGCGGCGCGTCTTTCTTTTCCAGAATGACAGGCCAGGCCTTGGCGAGTTCGGCATTGAGCGCAATGAAATCGCGCTGATCCTCGGGGATCTCGTCTTCGGAAAAGATCGCGCCTACCGGGCACTCCGGGACGCACAGCGTACAGTCGATGCACTCATCGGGGTCGATCACGAGAAAGTTGGGTCCCTCCCGAAAGCAATCGACCGGGCAGACCTCTACACAGTCTGTGTATTTGCACTTGATGCAGTTCTCGGTGACCACATAGGTCATGACGTACGTCCTCCCAAAAATCGCCATATTAAGGCGAAGTGATGGTCGCAGGGAACCGCGCTTGCGGTTTTTGTGCCCCCATGGGTACTATGATGCCTCTGCTACCAGAGGGAATCGCCACCAATGGACGCGAACGAGGGGCGGCAGGGCCGGTGGTTATCATGGCGTGAGCGACGTCTCAGGGCCTGGATCGATGCATTGCCGGCCGCCGAGCCTGGACGCGCCCTGGCGCTCCTTGCGCAGTCGGTTCGCGCCCTCAACACGACCCTTCTCGACCCGGCCACACGCATTGCATTGTTGCGCCAGTACTTGCGCTCGGCGAACGATTTTGCCGCGGCCTTGACGCGCCCAGGCGGTGAGCGTGCAAGCGCCGGATTGGCCACGATGCTCTACTCGGAGATTGCCCAGGGGTTTCAGATGGCCCTGGTCCCGGAATTGACGTCCGATGAACGGCGCATGGCCGTAGCCGGGGCGATGGAGGGCCTGTCCGAGGTCCTGCGCGCGGCCTATCGCGCCTATGTGCCGGCCCCGCCGGGGCTTTGGCGGCGTATTCACACCCTATTCGATGCGGCCGGGACGGCGACGCTCGACCTCGAGCACCTCTATGTCCGGGTCCTGCTCATGGGCCTGTCCGATCCCTATGCCTTGCCGGAGGGCGGCCTGGACGCGGTCTGCGAGATCATCCTCGAGGTGGGTGATCGCGCGGTCCTGGGGGAGGGGGCAGGTTTTGCGATCATGCCCGAGGCCGATCGGCCCGCCGATCCTGCGGCGCGCGAGGCCCCGCTGTATCTCGATACCACCGCGGTGTTGTCAGAGCTTGCGCGGCTTCGTGATGGCATCCGCGCCCGCCGGCCGCTGCCGCCGCGGCTTGCCGCGCGCGTATTGCCGGATCTTGCGTTGCGGTTGTGCGCAAAGCTCGGAGAGACATGGCAGCCGGGGACCCGGCCCCGCGCCCCGCGCGTGCGTTTGCGCGGCGAGCGACTGGTCTGTCTGGGCCTTGCCAACGTGCGGCGATTGCGTGCGAGCGAGCGGTCCGAGCAGGGCCTCAGCGGTCTCGACACCCCATGGGTTGCGCTGGGAGGCGCGGCCGGTCGCCCGCGGGTGACGACCTGGACGATACACGATGCCGGGCGGTCGGGGCTGTGGCTGCGCTGCATGGACCTCGAGGGGGCCCCGCCTGCCCCCGGGACCTGGATCGGCATCAAGGACCCCTCGCAGAACGGGCGGTGGCTCGCGGCCACCGTGCGCTGGCTCAAGCGCACCCGCCCGCGCGAGTACGCCATGGGCGTGGCCGTGCTGGGAGAGGCCCAGACCGAGGCCGTTTTGCGCATCGCCCCACGGCGCGCGGCATTCGCGGCCTCGTCGGCATCGGGCCCGCCCCCGCAGGCCCGGGTCGCGCTGTCGTAAATACGGCGGAGACCGCCCGCGGCGCGTTATCTAATCGGTACCGTGAGGTGCCACGTCGGCGAAGGCCGTGCGCATATGGCCGTAGATGCGCGGGTTGCCGGCCAAGATGTTGCCGCTGTCGAGGGGATCGCCCTCGGTAAAAAGGTCGCTCGCAAGCCCCCCGGCCTCGCGTATGAGGAGGGCGCCTGCGGCCATGTCCCAGGGCTTGAGGCCCGTCTCCCAGAAACCGTCCAGGCGGCCACAGGCGACATAGGCCAGGTCAAGGGCCGCGGAGCCCGCACGCCGCACGCCGCTCGTCTGGCACGCCACGCGCTCGAACAGCCGTACCCATTGCGCCACCGAGTCGCTCTCGCGAAACGGGAAGCCGGTGCCGAGAAGTGCGGCGTCGAGGTCGACTGCGCGGCTTACGCGAATGCGCCTATCGTTGAGCTGCGCGCCCTCGCCGCGCGTGGCCGTGAACAGTTCGTCGCGCAGCGGGTCGAACACCACCGCCTGCTCGAGGCGGCCGCGGTGACGCAGCGCAATGGACACCGCAAATTGCGGAAAACCATGGAGAAAATTGGTGGTCCCATCGAGCGGGTCGATCACCCATTGCCACTCGTTGCCGGCGGCCGTCCCACTTTCTTCGGCGAGAATGGCATGATCCGGGTAGGCGCCCTTCAGGGTCTCGATGATGCGTTCCTCGGCGCGCCGGTCCACCTCGGTCACGAAATCATGGCGGCTCTTGGTTTCGATGCGCAGGCGGTCGACGTCGGGCAGGGCGCGAACGATGACCGTCCCGGCGCGGCGTGCGGCCTTGACCGCGGTATTGAGCATGGGGTGCATGGCGGCTCCCGCAAAAGGCGAGCATTGTAGCGGGCCACGGCCCCGTGTAAAAGCCGGGGCCATTGCGGGCGGGCCGCAGCCAGGATCAGGAACGAGGGTTATTTGTGGAGAGCATGCCGGATATTCGTATCATTCTCGTGCGGCCGCAGCACCCCGGCAATATCGGGGCGTGCGCGCGCGCCATGAAGAACATGGGCCTAAAACACCTCGTGCTGGTGGCCCCACAGCGCCTTCCGGACGACGAGGCGATGGCCCGCGCAGCCGGCGCCGGCGACATCCTGTCGGCCGCCACGATCGTGGCCGATGTCGGCGCGGCGGTGGCCGACTGCGTGTTCGTGGCCGCCACGAGTGCCCGTGCACGCACCATTGCCTGGCCGCGCCTCGATGCCCGCGCGGCGGCCTCCGTTGCGTGCGCGCAGGCGCGGTCGGGTCCTGTGGGGATCTTGTTCGGGGCCGAGCGCACGGGGCTTACCAATGAGGAGGTGGATTACGCCCATGTCCTCGTGCAGATCCCGGTCGACCCGGGGTTTGCCTCGCTCAATCTCGCCGCCGCCGTCCAGATCCTCTGTTATGAGATCCGCTGCGCGGTTCAGGAGCCCGCGCCGGGCCCCGGGCCCGAGCCCGAACACAGGCCGGCCCCGCAAGAGGCCTTGAACGGCTTTCTTCAGCACCTGGAGCGGGTGATTACGGCAATTGGTTTCTTAAACCCCCATCACCCTCGCAAGCTCATGCGCAGGCTCACCCGGCTCTTTCGGCGCGCCCGCCCCGACGACAACGAGCTGCAGATATTGCGTGGGATTCTGAGCGCCATCGAGCACCCTTATCCCGCGCGCGGGGGGCCGCGGCCCGGGCCCGATAATACTTGACAGATTTAGTCGGAAATGGCCTAATGAGGACTATGGGGAAGACACAAAACGACCAGACGCAGGCGGCCGCGACGGGGTATTTTGCCAGTATCTTCGCGCGTGATCCAGCGGCACGCTCGTGGTTCGATATCGTGACGCTCTACCCGGGGGTGCATGCCCTGGCGCTGCACCGGGTATCCCATGGCCTCTGGCGGCGCCGGTGGCGCTGGTTGGCGCAGGCCATAGCACGCCTGTCGCGCTTTCTGACGGGGATCGAGATCCATCCCGGGGCCCGCATCGGGCGGAGATTTTTTATAGACCATGGGCTGGGGGTGGTCATCGGCGAGACTGCTGAGGTCGGCGATGATTGCACCTTATACCAGGGGGTCACGCTCGGCGGCACGAGCTGGCAGCGCGAGAAGCGCCATCCGACGCTTGGCAACAATGTCGTGGTCGGGGCCGGGGCCAAGGTTCTGGGGCCGATCACGGTGGGCGATGGGGCGCGCATCGGGTCGAACTCGGTGGTGGTAAAGGACGTCCCGGCGGGGGCCACGGTGGTGGGGATCCCCGGCCGCCTGGTGGTCAAGCGGGGTGCGCGTGAACGGTCGCGGGCGGCCCTCGCTCAGCGCATCGGCTTTGAGGCCTATGGCCAGGCCGCGCAGATGCCCGATCCGGTGGCGCAGGCCATCGACCGTGTCCTCGATCATCTCGAGGGGGTCGACCGGCGCATCGAGCAGCTATGCGGGGAATTGCGTGAGGCCGGGGTGCCATTGGGCGCGCCTGCCGGCGATGGGGCGGCGCCGGGAGGGGACGCGACCGTACCACGACACCATACGGGAGCCGATAATAGTTGACTAAATTACTAAGGTATGACACAGTACGCATGGTACACGATGCCCCGAGGGCCTTATGAAACTGACAACCAAGGGACGCTACGCGGTGACCGCCATGCTTGATCTTGCCGTGCATCAGCATCACGACACGGTGGCGTTGGCGGATATCGCCGCGCGCCAGGGGATCTCGCTATCCTATCTCGAGCAGCTGTTTGCCAAGTTGCGGCGTAAGGGGCTCGTTGCGAGCGTGCGCGGCCCGGGGGGTGGCTATAGTCTGGCGCTCCCGGCCTCGCGGATCTCGGTGGCGCAGGTGGTCATGGCCATAAACGAGAATATCGACGCCACCCGCTGCGGGGGCGAGAAGAATTGCCATGGCGAAGAGCGGTGCCTGACCCATCAATTGTGGACCGAGCTCAGCCGGCGAATTTACGAGTTCTTGGACGGCATCACGCTTGCCACCCTGGTATCGGAACCGGAGGTGCAGGAGGTGGTGATGCGCCAGGCCAAACGGCCCAAGGCCGGGTTGTCGATCACTACAAGCGGGAATGGGAGCAAGTATGAGAAAGCCGATCTATCTTGATTATTCGGCGACCACCCCGGTGGATCCGCGGGTGGCGGAGGTCATGTGCCGCTACCTCACCATGGAGGGCGATTTCGGAAACCCGGCATCACGTTCGCACGCATTCGGCTGGGAGGCCGAGAAGGCCGTCGAGCGCGCCCGCAGCGAGGTCGCGGCCCTGATCCATGCCGATCCCAAGGAGATCGTCTGGACCTCCGGGGCGACCGAGTCCGACAATCTCGCCTTGAAGGGCGCGGCGCACTTTTATCAGTCCAAGGGTCGGCACATCATCACCGTCAAGACCGAACACAAGGCCATTCTCGATACCGCGCGCCAGCTCGAGCGCGAGGGTTTCGAGGTGACCTATCTGGATCCGGAGCCGGATGGTCTTCTGGATCTGGGCAAGCTCGAGGCGGCGCTGCGCACAGACACCATTCTCGTGTCGGTCATGCACGTCAACAATGAGATCGGCGTGATTCAGGATCTCGCGGCCATCGGCCGCATGCTCAGGCCGCGCGGCATCCTCTTTCATTCGGATGCGGCGCAGAGCGCCGGCAAGATCCCGATTGATGTCGGTGCCCTCGGGGTCGATCTTTTGTCGCTGAGCGCGCACAAGGTCTATGGCCCCAAGGGCATAGGCGCGCTTTATGTGCGGCGCAAGCCGCGGGTGCGTCTGGAGGCGCAGATGCACGGCGGCGGACACGAGCGCGGGATGCGCTCGGGCACGCTTGCCACCCATCAGATTGTGGGCATGGGAGAGGCCTTTAGGCTCGCGCGCGAGGAGATGGAGGCCGAGGCGACGCGCCTGAAGGGCCTGCGTACGCGCCTGCTCGAGGGGTTGGCGGACATCGAGGAGGTGTATGTCAACGGCGATCTGGAGCGGCGTATCCCCGGTAATCTCAATATCAGTTTCAATTTCGTGGAGGGCGAGTCGCTGATCATGGCGCTCAAGGAACTCGCGGTCTCATCGGGGTCGGCATGTACGTCGGCGAGCCTCGAGCCGTCCTATGTCCTGCGCGCCCTGGGGCGTAACGACGAACTCGCGCACAGCTCGATCCGTTTCACGATGGGGCGGTTTACGACCGAAGAGGATGTGGAATATACGATACGGCTGCTGCACGACAAGATCGGCCGGCTGCGTGAGCTCTCCCCCTTGTGGGAGATGTACAAAGACGGGGTCGACCTCAATTCTGTCCAGTGGGCGGCCCATTAGCAGGTGTGGTTTGAGTACGGGAGAAAGACATGGCATACGGTAGCAAGGTACTGGATCACTACGAGAATCCGCGCAATGTCGGATCGTTTGACAAGGCCGACCCCACGGTCGGCACCGGTATGGTGGGGGCGCCGGCATGCGGGGATGTGATGAGGCTTCAGATACGGGTCAATGACCAGGGCGTGATCGAAGAGGCGCGTTTTAAGACCTACGGTTGCGGCAGTGCGATTGCCTCGAGTTCGCTTTTGACAGAATGGGTCAAGGGCAAGACCCTGGAAGAGGCGGGGCAGATCAAGAATACCGATATCGCCGAGGAGTTGGCGCTGCCGCCGGTCAAGATCCATTGTTCGGTATTGGCCGAGGACGCCATCAAGGCGGCGATCGCGGATTATCGCAAGAAGGCCGGCAAGGACGAGAACGTCGACGCGGCCTAGGGGAGGGTGGGGCTATGGCGGTAACGCTGACGGAAAACGCCGCGCGGCACGTGCGGCGCTCATTGGACAAACGCGGACACGGCGCGGGTCTGCGTCTGGGTGTGCGCACCAGCGGGTGTTCGGGCATGGCCTATGTCCTCGAGTACGCCGATCAGGTCGCCCCGGAAGACAGTGTCTTCGAGAGCCACGGGATCAAGGTGCTGGTGGACCCCAAGAGCCTCGTCTATCTCGACGGCACGATCCTCGACTATACCCGCGAGGGACTCAACGAGGGGTTCCGGTTCCAGAACCCCAATCAGAAGGAGACATGCGGCTGCGGCGAGAGCTTCAGCGTCTAGCCTCAGGGAGTCCGGTATGGCGCGTAATTATTTCGATCTGTTCGGCCTGCCGGCGCAATTTGATGTCGATCCAGGCGATCTGGCCGCGCGTCATCGGGAGCGCATTCGCATCTGGCACCCGGACCGGTACGTCCGGGGGACGAGCGAGGAGCGTCGGCGCGCGATTGCCATGAGCGCCGATCTCAATGACGGCCTGAAGGTCCTGCGCGATCCGGTATCGCGCGCCCGCCACCTGCTCGCCCTGCGCGGGGTCTCGACCGATGAGGAGACCGATACCGCCATGGACGGGGACTTTCTGATGGAACAAATGGTCTGGCGCGAACGCCTGGAGGAGGCCGCCGGGCGTGCCCGCGAGGTCGCGGCGCTGGCCGACGAGGTGGCCGCAAACCGTGCCGCCAGGCAGGCGCGTCTGGCCTCCGCCCTGGGGGGCGGCGAGGCCGCCGATCTGGGCCGGGCGCGTGCGCTCGTGCGCGAACTGCAATTTCTCGAGCGCTTCCTGCGGGAACTCGATGATGCCCTGACCGAGGCCCTCTAGATGGCCTTGCTTCAGATCAGCGAACCCGGACAGACGCCCGCCCCGCATACCCGGCGGTTCGTCGCGGGAATCGATCTCGGAACCACCAATTCCCTGATCGCCACAGTGCGTGACGGCGAGGTGTTGGTCCTGCCGGATGCCGCAGGCGAGGTGCTTTTGCCATCGGTGGTGCGATTCCATGCCGATGGCCGCGTGACCGTCGGGCGCATGGCCCAGGACGCCGAGGTCACAGACCCCCTCAATACCATTGCCTCGGTCAAGCGGCTCATGGGGCGCGGGCGCGAGGATGTTGAGGAGAGCCCCTATCAGCTCGCGCCCGGCACCGGGGGTATGGTGCGGATCGAGACCATAGCCGGCGACAAGACGCCGGTGGAGGTCTCCGCGCACATTCTTGGCGCCCTGAAGGCGCGCCTGGAGGAGACCCTCGGGGGCGCGCTTTCGGGGGCGGTGATTACGGTACCGGCCTATTTCGACGAGGCCCAGCGGCAGGCGACCAAGGACGCCGCACGGCTTGCGGGTATCGAGGTCTTGCGGCTTCTCAACGAGCCTACGGCGGCGGCCGTGGCCTATGGCCTGGACCGTAACCCCGAGGGGCTCTACTGTGTCTACGATCTGGGCGGCGGCACCTTCGATGTCTCGCTTTTGCGGCTCTCGCAGGGGGTCTTCGAGGTGTTGGCCACCGGCGGGGACGCGGCACTCGGGGGTGATGACATGGATGCCGCAGTCGTGGCCCTATGGACGGCGCGCGGGGCGCAGGCGGGGACGCCCGAGGAGCAGCGTAGGCTCGTGCGCCTGGCGCGCAGCGCGCGCGAGCGGTTGACCACCGCGACCGAGACCGAAGTCGACGCAGCACCCCTCTATTCCGGTCGCCTGACGCGTGCCGACCTCGATGCCGCCATCGACCCCTTGATAGAGCGCACGCTCGTGGCCTGCCGCCGGGTCTTGAAAGATGCCGGCGTGCCGATCGCGGATATCGGTGCCGTGGTGCTGGTGGGGGGGGCGACCCGCACCCCGCGGGTCCGCGAGCGCGTCGGTACGCTGTTTCGCAAGGCCCCTTTGCATGATATCGATCCCGATCGCGTGGTCGCAGTCGGGGCGGCGCGCCAGGCGGATCTGCTGGCCGGCAACGACGGCGCCGCCGACATGCTGTTGCTCGATGTGATCCCGCTGTCGCTGGGCATCGAGATCATGGGCGGGCTGAGCGAAAAGATCATCCCCCGCAACTCGCCTATCCCGGCCTCGCGCGCTCAGGAGTTCACGACTTACAAAGACGGCCAGCAGGCGCTCGCCATCCATGTCGTGCAAGGCGAGCGCGATCTCGTGGCCGATTGCCGGTCATTGGCGCGCTTCGAGCTGCGCGGCATCCCGCCCATGGTGGCGGGTGCGGCGCGTATCCGGGTCACGTTTCAGGTGGATGCCGACGGGCTTTTGAATGTCTCTGCGCGCGAGACGACCTCGGGCGTCGAGAGCGCCGTGGCGGTCAGGCCCTCGTTTGGATTGTCGGATGCCGAGATCGAGCGCATGCTCAAAGAGTCGATCGCAAGCGCCGAATCGGATGCCGCCCTGCGTTCGCTGCGCGAACAGCAGGTCGAGGCCGATCGCATGATGGAGGCGGTGGATGCGGCGCTCGCCGCCGACCCCGATCTCTTGGCAGACGGCGAGCGCGAGGTGATTGCCGCGCATTTGGCTGCACTGAAGACGGCGCGTGATGGCGGCGATGGGCAGCGGATACGCGAGGCGATCGCGGCGCTCGACCGGGCGAGCGCGGACTTTGCGGCCCGGCGCATGGATGCGGGGCTTGCCCGCGCCATGAAGGGCCGCTCGATCACGGAGTTTCCGTGATGCCGCACATCCGGGTCCTGCCGCATGCCGAGATCTGTCCGGAGGGGGCGGATATCGAGGGGCCGGAAGGGATGAGCATCTGCGATGCCCTGCTCAGTGGGGGGATCGCGATCGAGCATGCCTGCGAGAAGGCCTGCGCATGCACGACCTGCCATGTGCTCGTACGCCGGGGCTATGAGGCGTTGGCCCCGGCCTCCGAAAAGGAGGAAGACCTGCTCGACAAGGCCTGGGGTCTCGAGCCCGACTCGCGCTTGAGCTGCCAGGCCAAGATCCCCAAGGGTGAGGATCTGGTCATCGAAATACCAAAATACACCATCAATATGGTGTCGGAAGGTCATTGACGGAGGATAATCCATGGGTCTCAAATGGCGTGATGCCGAAGAGATCGCCATCCTTTTGGCAGAGCAGTATCCCGAGGTCGATCCGCGCTCTATCCGTTATACGGACCTGCACCGCTGGGTCCTGGGCCTCGATGACTTCGCCGACGACGCCGCGCGTTCCGGCGAAAAGCTCCTCGAGGCGATTCAGATGGCATGGATCGAGGAGGTAGACGGCGATTAGCGGCGAACAGCCGCGGTGCGCGGGCCTGCGCCAGGGATTGGGTCGGGGGAAATTGCCGCGCCGCCGCCAAGGCGCTAGAATGCGCCGGTTTCGGTCAGTATCCCATCAATCAAGGAACAGGCATGGCCATTGAACGCACGCTCTCTATCGTGAAACCCGACGCCGTAGGCAAAAATGCCATCGGAGCCATCTATGACCGCTTCGAGAAGGCCGGATTGCGTATTGTCGCCGCGCGCATGATGCATCTCACCCGGGCGCAGGCCGAGGGCTTCTATGCCGTACATAAGGGGCGGCCGTTCTTCAATGATCTGGTGGCCTTCATGAGCTCGGGTCCGGTCATGATTCAGGTGCTCGAGGGGGACAATGCCATCGCCAAGAACCGCGAGGTCATGGGCGCGACCAACCCCAGCGCCGCGGCCAAAGGCACCGTGCGCGCGGATTTCGCGACCAGCATCGATGAAAACGCGGTGCACGGCTCCGACGGCCCGGACACGGCGCGCGCCGAGATCCATTACTTTTTTGCCGACACCGATATCTGTCCGCGCACCCGCTAGGGAGGATGATCTGGCCGCCTCGTATCCCGTCAATCTGTTAGGTCTCGATCGCCCGGCCCTTGAGGCGTATCTGGCAGCGATGGGGGAGCGCGCGTTCCGCGCCCAGCAGATCTTCCCGTGGCTGCATCAGCGCGGGGTGAGGGATTTTGCGGCCATGAGCAATATCAGCAAGGCCTTGGCGGCGCGGCTTGCGGAGTCGGCGGTGGTGGCGGTCCCGGAGATGGCAGCCGAGCATCTCTCCGATGATGGGACGCGCAAATGGATCTTGCGCCTGGCCGATGGCAATGCCATCGAGACGGTATTCATTCCCGAGGCCGAGCGCGCCACCTTGTGTATCTCCTCGCAGGTCGGCTGCGCCCTCGATTGCGCGTTCTGCGCCACCGCAAAACAGGGATTCAACCGCAATCTGACGGCCTCCGAGATCGTGGGGCAGGTGTGGTTTGCCGAGCATAGGCTGCGCGCCGAGCGTGGCGCGAGCGAGCGCGTGATCTCCAATGTCGTGTTCATGGGCATGGGCGAGCCCCTGTTGAACATGAAAGAGGTCGGCCCCGCGATTCATGTGCTGCTCGACGATCTCGGTTACGGGCTGTCGCGGCGGCGCGTGACGGTGAGCACGGCGGGCGTGGTGCCGGCCCTGGACCGCCTTCACGAGGTGGCGCCCGTGAGTCTCGCGGTGTCTTTGCATGCCCCGGACGATGCCCTGCGCGACCGGCTGGTACCCCTTAATCAGAAATACCCGATCGCCGAGCTCCTGGCGGCCTGCCGGCGCTATGTCGCTCATGACGCGCGCCGGCGCGTGACCTTCGAGTACGCGATGCTTGCCGGCGTGAATGATAGCGTGGCGCAGGCCCGGGCCCTGGCGCGACTGTTGCGGACAGTGCCCGCCAAGATCAATCTCATCCCCTTCAATCCCTTCCCCGGGACCTCTTTCGAGCGATCCGCGGATGCGGTCATAGACCGTTTTCGCGACACCTTGCTTGCGGCCGGGCTTGTGACCGTCACACGCCGCACACGCGGCGACAGTATACGGGCGGCCTGCGGGCAGCTCGCCGGTGTAGTCAAGGAGCGGGTGCGGCGTGTCGTCCCTATTCATGCGTCTTAGCGTTATTGCAACGACCCTCGGGATGGCGATCCTGGCGGGATGCGCAAGCACCCCGCGGAACTTGCCGCAAACCCATAAGCTCGTTCAGCTGCGCACGGCGCTCGGCGTGGGGTATATGCGCGAGGGCGAGCTTGGGCTTGCGCGCAACGAACTCGCCCGCGCCCTGGCGCTCGATCCGAGAGATGGCGCCGCCAATGACGCCATGGCACTCGTGGAGGAGCGGCTGCGCGAGCCGCAAAAGGCGCGGCATTATTTTCGCCGCGGGATCGCGCATCACCCTCATGATGGCAGCCTGCAGAACAACTATGGGGCGTTTTTGTGTGGGACCGGTCATGTGGCCGAAGGGCTCCGGCACTTCCGGGCGGCGCTGCATTCACCGCTTTATGCAACCCCGCAGCTTGCCGATCTCAATATGGCGGTGTGCCTTTTGAAGGTGTCGAACGAAAAGGCCGCTATACATTACTTTCATCGGGCCCAGGCGCTGGCCCCGGCGCTGGCCGCCCCGTATTACTATCTGGCGCATGTTCGCTATCAGCAACACGAATACGCGCGCGCCAAGGACGACCTTGCCCAGTATCTGGCGCGTGCGCGCAGCGCCCACGCCCTGTTTCTTGGAGTCCGTGTCGGGCGCGCCCTGAAGGATATGAAGTTCATCAATTATTGCGCGACCCGCCTGCTCGAGAACTACGCCCATACCCCTGAGGCGCGGACGGTCATGCAGTGGCAGCGCGAGGGTCGCCTCGATGGCCGTTGACGGCGCGGGATATGAGGGCGCCCCCTTAAGTCCCGGCGCGCGCCTGCGCGCGGCGCGTGAGCGCGCCGGGTGGTCGGTAGAGCAGGTGGCGCAACGCCTGCGCCTGTCGCCGGCCCAGATCACGGCACTCGAAAGTGGCCAGCGAGAGGGTCTGCCGCCGGCGGCCTATGTCCGCGGTTACTTGCGCAATTATGCGCAACTGCTAGGACTCGACCCTCAGGAATTCGCCAAGGTACGGGCCTCGGCCGAGATGAGCCCACCCGTGCCGGCGGCATCCCAGGCGCCGGTTGCACCGCGAATGCGGTTGGGGCCGATGGTCTATGGCCTGCTCGTAGCCGGTATCGTAGCGGGCGTGATGATATGGCATACGCACGCGCGCAGGCCTGCGGGAGGACACCCGTCGGGTGAGGTGGTGGCGCCTGTCACGGGCCTGCTCCCGCCGCGGCTGACGAGCCTGACCGCGATGCGCAATCGCAGCGGCGAGCTGCGCACCTTCCCGCTCCATGCGCCGGCCAAGGGCGCCCCGCGGGCCCATGTCGCCTCGACGCGGATACCCCCTCTCCATCCCCGGCCCGTGCCCGCTCGGCGCCCGCTGCTTTCGGTTGCGCAGGGTGTCTCCCCGCGCAGGCCCGTCTTGCGGGTCAAGGTCCCGCCAGGACCCGCGCCCCTGGCGGTGGGGGGGCATCCGCCCGTGACCCCGGTCCGATCACAGCGGCCCCGCAGGCCCCCGCCGGGTGCCGTGCGCGCCCCTGTGACGGCGGGCGCGAGCGTGCCGCAGGCGCCCGTTACTGTACCGAGTCCGGGAGGATTGGTAAGCTTGCCACAGGGCCGTCGCTATGTCGGGTTGCGGATCCGCGCGAGCGACGGGCCGGTGCGGGTCGTGGTGCGTGATGCCCGGGGTGTGCGGTTGATGGCGGGCCGCATCGCCAATGGTCATAGGGTCTATCTCATGGGACGCGCCCCATTCCGCCTGACCTTGAGCCGCAGCCGGGGTGTAACAGTGCGCGTCGGGGGCCATGTGGTCGCTTTGCCAGGCGGTCGCCAGGGACATAATGTGCGGGTCACAGTCGACCCTTGAATTGGGAGCAGAACCTTATGCATGAGACGAGCGGGATCAGCCGTCGCAAGAGCCGCATGATCCATGTGGGCCGGGTGGCGGTAGGAGGCGATGCCCCGATCAGCGTACAGAGCATGACCAATACCGAGACGTGCGATGTGGCCGCGACCGTGGCCCAGATCCAGCGTCTGGTGGCGGCCGGCGCCGATATAGTCCGGGTGTCGATACCGACGATGGAGGCCGCCCAGGCCTTTGCGGAGATTCGCAAGGCCGTGGATGTGGCGCTCGTGACCGATATCCACTTCGATTACCGTATCGCGCTCGAGGTCGCGAAGCTCGGCGCGGATTGCCTGCGCATCAATCCCGGCAACATCGGACGGGAAGATCGCGTGCGTCAGGTGGTCGAGGCGGCGCGTGACCGCGGCATTGCCATTCGGATCGGTGTGAATGCCGGCTCCCTGGAAAAGGAGCTTCAGAAGAAATATGGCGAGCCCACCGCCGAGGCGCTGGTCGAGTCCGCCTTGCGGCACATGGAGATCCTCGAGCGCCTGAATTTCCGCGACTACAAGGTGAGCCTCAAGGCCTCCAATATCGCGATGGGGGTGGCGGCCTATCGCAAGATGGCGACCTTGACCGAGCAGCCCCTGCATCTGGGCATCACCGAGGCCGGCGCCCTGCGCGGGGGGACGGTCAAGTCGGCGATTGGTCTGGGTATGCTGCTTGCCGAGGGCATAGGAGACACCTTGCGCGTCTCGTTGGCGGCCGATCCCGTTGAGGAAATCAAGGTCGGTTTCGAGATATTAAAGAGCCTGGGGTTGCGCAAGAAGGGCGTGAACCTGATCGCGTGTCCGTCATGCTCCCGGCAGGAGTTCGATGTCATCGCCACCGTAAACGCCCTGGAGGCGCGCCTGGAGGATGTTCAGGAATCGATCGACGTGGCGGTCATAGGATGCGTGGTGAATGGACCCGGAGAGGCCAAGGAGGTGCAGGTGGGCCTCGCAGGCGGGTCACCGAATCTGCTGTACAAGGATGGCAAGCCTCACAGCAAGGTCATGAACGAGGATCTGGTGGATACCCTCGAGCGCGCGGTGCGCGAGGAGTTGCGGCGCCGCGCCGCGTCGGCGCCGCCGGCGGTGGCGACCAAGGCCCTGCCGTGAGGGCGCGTTGACCAGTCAGGTCGCGGGGGTACGGGGCGTTGCCCCCCTGTTGCCCGCGGATGCCGCCCGCTGGGCGGCGGTCGAGGATGTCCTGCGTGCGCTCATGGGTGCGTATGGGTTTCATGAGATCCGCCTGCCGATTCTCGAGCGCACCGAACTCTATGCGCGCGCCGTAGGTGAGGTCACGGATATCGTCGAGAAGGAGATGTATACCTTTCCCGACCGCAACGGCGACAGCCTCAGCCTGCGTCCGGAGGGGACGGCAGGGTGTGTGCGCGCCGGCGTGGAGGGCGGGCTTTTCCATAACCAGGTCCAGCGGTTATGGTATCAGGGCCCGATGTTCCGCCATGAACGGCCGCAGAAGGGCCGCTACCGACAGTTCCATCAGTGGGGCGTGGAGGCCTACGGCATGGCCGGTCCGGCCATCGAGGCCGAGGTCATCGCCCTTGGTACGCGACTTTTGGCGCGGCTCGGTGTGGAGGCGCGACTTCTCATAAACTCCCTGGGCACGCCGGCGTGCCGGGAGCGCTACCGCGAGGCCCTGGTGGATTATCTTGAGGTGCATCGCCATCGGCTAGACGAAGACAGTGTGCGGCGCCTGGAGCGCAACCCGTTGCGTGTGCTCGATAGCAAGAACCCCGACATGGCAGCGCTCCTGGCCGGGGCGCCGGCGATCTTTGATTACTTGAGTCCTGAGTCGCGGGCGCACTTTGCGCTCTTGCAGGACCATCTGGCGGCGCTGGGCGTGGCGTTCGAGGTGGCGCCGCGGCTGGTCCGCGGGCTCGATTATTATACGCATACGGTCTTTGAGTGGACGCCGCATGATCGCCTGGCGCAGGCGACGGTAGCCGCCGGCGGCCGCTACGACTCGCTGGTATCGGGACTAGGGGGCGGGCCGACCCCGGCGGTGGGTTTTGCCATCGGCATGGAGCGCCTGATGGCGCTCGTGACACGCGAGCCCCCCCGGCCGGTGCCCGACGTGTTTATCATGACGAGCGCGCCGCTCGAGGGGCGCGCCCTGGCGCTGGCCGAGGGTCTGCGCGATGCGGGGCTACGCGTCGAGACCCATCTTGCCGGCGCGAGCGCCAAGAGCCAGATGAAGCGCGCGCGCGAGAGCGGGGCGCGCGTGGTCATGGAGGCGCGAGACGAGGCGCAGGTGGCGATCGTCCGCACGGAGATCGCGCATGACACCGGCGCCCTGGTATGGGCCGAGGCGGTGGCACGGATTTTACAGATTCTGGGGGCGGAAACGAGCAGCGATGGCAAATGACTGGGCGCACGACGAGTTGGGAGAAATCAAGGAATTTTGGGGCAAATATGGGCGCGTCCTCGTCTACGGCGTGATCATTGCGGCGCTCGCCGTGGGCGGATTTTTCTATTACCGCCACTACGAGGCCCAGCAGCGGGTTCTGGCCGGGGCGCTCTATGAGGAGGTGCTAAACGCTGCGAGCCAAGGACGCTTCGGCCTGGCGACCGCGGCCGCGAAGAAGCTCGAGAAGAGCTATGCCGCGACCCCCTATGCCGGCCAGGGGGCGCTGCTTTTGGCGCACTTCGCCTATGAGAAAAACGAGATCCCGGCGGCGGTCGCAGCCCTTAAGTTTGCCGCGCACAAGGGCCGCCAGTGGAGCGTTCGCACGACCGCGCGGCTGCGTCTTGCGGGTCTTTTGCTGGCCCTTGGCCATCCGCACAAGGCGTGGGCCTACGCGCATATCACTAGGCCTTACGGGTTCCGGTCCCTGGCGCTCGGACTCCAGGCGGAGATCCTGGCGCGCGAGGGACACAAACGGCAGGCGTTGGCGGCCTACGCCAAGGCCCTGAAGGGCGCCCCGAAAAAATCGGCACTGACGACCCTATGGCGGCGCGAGCAGGCGCAGCTGCAGGCGGCCTCATGAGGCGCCTGCTTGGTATTCTCGTGGCGGCCGGGCTTCTCGGCGGCTGCGCGCTTTTTGGCAGCAACCGCAATGTGGCGCCGCCGGCGAAGCTCAAACCTTTTCGCGCACAACTTAAGGTAAGCCGCATATGGTCGCACGATACCGGCAACGGCACGGGGGGGTACGACCTCGTGCTGCGCCCGGCGCGCATCGGCGATACGATCTTCGTGGCCAATGAAAATGGCGCGGTCGTAGCCTATCGCGCGCGCGATGGTCATAGGCTGTGGCGCCACCACCTGAAGGCGCGGATAACGGCGGGTGTTGGCGCAGGCCGGGGGCTGGTGGTGGTCGCCACGCGCCGCGGCCGGGTATTGGCCTTGCACGCCGGCACCGGGGCCTTGGCGTGGACCGCGCAGGCACCAAGCGAGGTCCTTGCGGCACCGGTGGTCGCGTCTCATGGCGTCTATGTCGCCTCGCTCGACGGTCATGTCACGGCCTTCGGGCTCGGCCATGGCCGGCGTCTGTGGATGGCATCGCACACGCATCCTGCACTGACACTCTTCCTTACGGCGCGTCCGGCGCATGCCGCGGGTGTGCTTTATGAGGGCTACGCCAACGGCGAACTCGTGGCGCTGCGCGCCGACAACGGCGAACGGCTCTGGACGAGCGCCGTGGCGCAGCCTCGCGGCGGCGATGCCGTGGAGCGGCTGATCGATCTGGCGCGCCCACTGTATGCGCAGAATATCGTGTATGTTAACGGCTATCATGGCGCGGTCGTGGCCGTGGGCACGCATTCGGGGCGTATCCTGTGGGGCCGGCCGATGTCGTCGTACCGCAGCATGGCCCTGGGCGGGCAATCCCTCTATGTCGTGACCGCGCACAGCCGGGTCATGGCGCTCGCCAACGCAAGCGGCGGGACCGTGTGGAAGCAAAAGCTCTTTCTTAATCGCAGGCTCGGCAGTCCGGCCTTGGCCGGCCCTGCAGTCGTCCTAGGGGATCTGGCCGGCTATACGCAGTGGCTGTCGCGGCGCACGGGCCAGCCGGTCGCGCGCAAACGCATCGGCGAAGGCGCGATCCGCGCGGCACCGCTTGTGGCGCGGGTTGGTGGGCGTAAGGGCCGGCCCTATGTATTCGTGCTGACGACGACCGGGCGACTCGCCGCGCTGACGTTCCGACCCATCCGGCCATGAAGCCGGTCGTGGTCCTTGTCGGACGGCCCAACGTCGGCAAGTCCACGCTCTTTAACGCGCTCACACGCTCGCGCCAGGCCCTGGTCGCCGATCTGCCCGGGCTCACCCGTGATCGGCAATATGGAGAGGGGCGGGTCGGCGGCCGGCCGTACCTCGTCGTCGATACCGGCGGCGTCGTGCGTGATCACGACCCGCTTACGGCGCAGGTCGCCGCCCAGACGCGGCTTGCCCTCGCCGAGGCCGATGCCGTGGTATGCCTGGTGGACGGCCAACAGGGCCCAAACCCGGATGATTTCCTGATTGCAGAGCAGATTCGCGCGCTCGGCCGGCGCATCTACCTAGCCGTGAACAAGACCGAGGGCAGGGAGCCCGAGGTGGCCGTGGCGGAATTCCATGCCCTGGGCCTGGGCCGGCCCTATGCCATCGCCGCCACGCATAATCGGGGACTCGACGAACTCATGGGGGCGGTATTGGCGGGGTTTCCGACGCCATCCGCCGAGCCCCCGGTGGAGGGCATGCGCATCGCCTTGGCCGGGCGTCCCAATGTCGGCAAGAGTACGCTCACAAACGCCCTCCTGGGCGAGGAGCGGGTCGTGGTGTCGGACCGGCCGGGCACGACGCGTGACAGCATCCATATCCCGTTTACTCGCGACGGCAAGGGCTATGTGCTCATCGATACCGCCGGTGTGCGTCGCCGCAGCCATATCACCGATCCGCTCGAGCGCCATAGCGTCGCAAAGACCCTGCAGGCGGTCGACGAGGCCCAGGTCGTGCTGCTCGTGCTCGATGCGCGCGAGGAGGTAAGCGAGCAGGACGTGACCCTTGCCGGCCATATCCTGGCGCAGGGCCGCTCCCTCGTGCTCGTGGTCAACAAATGGGAAGGCCTCGATAGCGCGCGTCGCGACTGGATCCGGCGGGAACTCGCGCGCCGGATGCCGTTTTTGTCGTTTGCCAAACCGCATTTCATCTCGGCGCTCGAGGGCCTGCATATAGGCCCCTTGTTTGCGGCCATGGAGCGCGCCTATCGTTCGGGCGGCCGCACCCTGCCGACGCCGGAACTCAATCGCGTCCTGAGGGAGGCGATGGCGGCGACCGCCCCGCCGATGGTGCGCGGCCGGCGCATCAAGCCTAAGTTCGCCCATCAGGGCGGCAAGTACCCCCCGCGCGTGATCGTGCACGGCAACCTCGTGGCGGAGACCCCGGAGGCTTGGCGGCGCTACCTCGCCCAGCGCGTGCGCGAGCACTTCCGCCTCGAGGGCACGCCCGTGCAGATCGAGTTCCGGGAAGGGGACAATCCGTTCGCCAATCGCCCGGTCAGGGCCCCAAGTGCGCGCACCGAGGCCAAGCGGCGCCGGCAAAAGCGCTTTCGCAAGGCCCACTACGGCTGATTGGCCAGGACCTCCACGGTGATCTCGCCCTCTGCGAGGCGCACGTGTAGCACCGTCCCCGGGGGGTAAGCGCGCGCATCGCGCGCCACATGACCCGCGTCATCCGTAACGATCGCATATCCGCGGTTTAAGACCGCAGGCGGCCCGGTCAAGGTCAAGCCCCGATCAAGCAGCGCCACGCGCTCGGCGCGGGCCTTGAGGATGTCTTGCATAGCCCGTTGCAGCCGGTCTTTCAGGGCGCTGTGGCGCCCCTCAAGGCGCTCCCTCAACCGGTCCGGCGCCGCTGCCTTCAGGCGTTCGTTGAGGCGCGCAAGGACCCGTTCGCGTGTGTGCAGGGCCTCGCGCGCGCCGGCCGCAAGCCGCCCGGGCAGGGGCGCCAGACGTACGCGATAGGTCTGCAGGCGCGCAATGGGCGAGCGCCGTTCCAGCCGTTGGCTCAGGGCGGCAAGGCGTGCGCGGGCCCGTGCCGGATAGGAAGGCAGCGCCATGACGAGGCGCCGGACAAGGCCCGCCACCCCCTGGCGCTTCTCGGGGATGCCGCGCACCGACCGCATGATCAGTCGCCGCTTGAGATCGTCGAACTGCTGCACGCGCTCCCGCAGCATCCGCTCGAGGAGCCTTTGGAGGCGATCACGCGCCTGGGCATGACGGCGGCGCCACAAGGCCTGATCAGGGCTCAAGAGCTCGGCGCCGGCCGTCGGGGTCGGCGCGCGCAGGTCTGCGACCCAGTCGGCGATGGTGGTGTCGGTCTCGTGCCCGATGCCGGCCACCACCGGCAATTGCGAACGAAAGATCGCGCGCGCCACGATCTCCTCATTGAAGCACCAGAGATCCTCGAGCGAGCCGCCGCCGCGGGCGAGCAGTAAGACGTCGCATTCGCGCCGTTCATTGGCCAGATCGAGCATGCGCGCGATGGCGACACCCGCCTCCCGGCCCTGGACCGGGATCGGGTAGAGCAGCACGGCGATCGCCGGGAAGCGGCGGCGCAGGGTGGTCACGATGTCATGCCAGACGGCGCCGTCGGGGGAGGTGAGGACGCCGATACGGCGTATGACGGCCGGGAGCGGCTTTTTATGGCGTGCCTCAAACAGCCCCTCTGCGGCGAGCGTGCGCTTGAGGGCCTCGAAGGCGCGGCGCAGCGCGCCCTCCCCGGCATCCTCCATCTGCTCGACGATGAGCTGAAAGTCGCCGCGGGCCTCGTAGAGGCTCACGCGCGCGCCAACCAGGACCTGCATGCCATCGGCGAGCGCGCAGCACAGGGGCCGCGCACTGCGAAACAGCGCGCACCGCACCTGTGCGCGCGCATCTTTCAGGGTGAAGTAGGCATGGCCCGAAGAGGGTTGCGAGAGGTTGCCGATCTCGCCTTCGACCCATACGCGCCCGATCCGGCCCTCGAGCAGCCCGCGGGCCTCCTGGTTGAGTTGCGAGACCGTATAGACCGGAAGGCCGTGACGGGAGGGCAGCGGGTTGTCTGAGTCCATGACCGCACCATACCCTAAGACGCCCCGGGCAAGGAACCCGGGGCGCCCGCGGTCTATGCGAGCGGCGGGTAGTACGGTTTGGCGTGGGCGTTGGCCACGGCCTGGCGCTCAGCCGTCTGGCACTGGAGGATCACCGTGTTTGCCGCCTTGATGGCCGCGCCGTAATGGCCCTGGGTGTCGGCGGTACGCGCCACCGCAAGCAGGTGCGGGGTGGCAAGCCACAGGGCGCCGTGTACGCGCGCGTCCTTCACCGCGATAGCGGCCTGGTTCAGGCGCGCGCTCGCCATTGCGCTTAGCGAGGCATGGTGGGTTGTCACATGGGCGCAGCCCGCCAATACCAGCGCGCATGCGGTCGCGAAGGCCGTCTTTTTCATTGCTCACTCCTCCTTATCCGTCTGGGTAAGTGTATAGACGTTCCGGGCCAAAAAACACAACCAGAGGCCCCCGGGCCGCCCCGGGGGCGGGCGTTTACGGCCGCGCGGGCTTTCCGTATAATGCCGCATGCGTATCGTTCAAGAAGCCCTGACATTCGATGATGTCCTCCTTCTCCCGGACCATTCGCGCGTCCTGCCCCGCGATGTCGATCTGAAGGCCACCCTCTCCCGGCATATCCGGCTCAATATCCCGCTCCTGTCGGCGGCCATGGATACCGTCACCGAGGGGCGGGCCGCGATCTGTCTCGCCCAGGAGGGCGGACTCGGGGTGATCCACAAAAATCTCACTGCCACGCGTCAGGCCGATGAGGTCCGGCGCGTCAAGAAGTTCGAGAGCGGGGTCATAAGCGATCCTGTGACGGCGACCCCGGATATGACGGTGCGCGCGGTCGTGGGGCTCATGCGCAGCCACCATGTGTCGGGGGTGCCGGTGATCCGGGACGGGGAACTGGTGGGCATCGTGACCAGCCGCGATCTGCGCTTCGAGACGCGCAACGACGAGCTGATCGCGCATATCATGACCCCCAAGGAACGGCTCGTCACGGTCAAAGAGGGCGCGTCACGCGACGAGATCCAGGCGCTTTTGCACAAGCATCGGATCGAGAAGGTGCTGGTGGTGGATGATCGGTTTCGCCTCAAGGGGCTTGTGACGGTCAAGGATATTCAGAAGGCCACCGAGAAGCCCTTGGCGGTCAAAGACAGCAAGGGGCGGTTGCGTGTCGGGGCCGCGGTCGGCGTCGGCGCCGGGACCGAGGAGCGCGTCGAACGCCTGCTCGAGGCCGAGGTGGACGTGCTCGTCGTCGATACCGCCCATGGCCACTCCGAGGGGGTCCTGGAGCGTGTGCGCTGGATCAAGAAGCACTATCCCAATGCCGAGGTCATAGGGGGGAACATCGCCACCGGCGATGCCGCCCGCGCGCTCGTGGATGCCGGGGCCGATGCCGTCAAGGTGGGCATAGGGCCGGGCTCGATCTGTACCACCCGCATCGTGGCAGGCGTGGGCGTGCCACAGATTACCGCCATCGACAATGTTGCGCAGGCCCTGGCGGGGACCGACGTACCGCTGATCAGCGATGGCGGGATCCGCTATTCGGGCGACATCGCCAAGGCCCTGGCGGCGGGCGCCCACACGGTCATGATCGGCAGCCTGTTTGCCGGGACCGACGAGGCCCCTGGCACGGTCGAGCTCTACCAGGGCCGGTCGTACAAGACCTACCGCGGCATGGGCTCCCTGGGGGCCATGCAGGATGGGTCGAGCGATCGGTATTTTCAGGAAGACGGGGCCCCGGAGAAGCTCGTCCCCGAGGGGATCGAGGGTCGCGTGCCCTACCGCGGGTCGCTCGTCAGCATCGTCTATCAGCTCATAGGCGGGCTGCGGGCGAGCATGGGTTATACCGGAAGCGCCGATCTTACGGCGATGCGCGAGCGCGCGCGGTTTGTGCGCATCACGAATGCCGGCATGCACGAAAGCCATGTGCATGACGTCGCGATCACCAAAGAGCCGCCCAACTACCAGCGGGGCTGAGGGAATGTCCGAGCGGGGTAAGAAAGAGGCCGCGGGCCGCGATCGGATTCTGATTCTTGATTTCGGTTCGCAGTACACCCAGCTCATTGCCCGGCGCGTGCGCGAGGCCGGGGTCTATTGCGAGATCATGCCCTATGATGCAAGCAGCGAGGCCATAAGGGAGTTCGCGGCGCGCGGCGTGATTTTGTCCGGGGGCCCGGAGTCGGTGCATGAGCGCGATACCCCGCGCATCCCGAATGCGGTGCTCAACGCACACGTCCCGGTGCTCGGTATCTGCTACGGCATGCAGGCCCTGGCGGCACAGCTCGGCGGGCGGGTCGCGCCCGCGGCGCATCGCGAGTACGGCTATGCACGCGTGCGGACCGTTGGTCATTCGCCATTGCTTGCGGATCTGACGGATGGCGGCGATGAAGAGGGGGTGCTGGACGTCTGGATGAGCCACGGGGATCGCGTCGAGGCCTGTCCCGCGGGCTTTTTGGCCATCGCCGAGACCGACAGCGCGCCTTTTGCGGCGATCGGAGACGAGACCCGGCGTTATTACGGCCTGCAATTCCATCCCGAAGTAACCCATACCCGGCAGGGACAGCGCATCATCGAGCGCTTCGTGCACGGGATATGCGGGTGCCCGCGCGCCTGGACCGAGCGGGCGATCATAGACGGCATCATCGAGGAGGTCCGCGCCAAGGTCGGTGATGAGCAGGTCGTGCTTGCGCTCTCCGGCGGCGTCGATTCCTCGGTGGTCGCGGTGCTTTTGCATCAGGCGATCGGCGACCGGCTCACCTGCGTCTTCGTGGACAACGGGCTTTTGCGGCTGCACGAGGGCGATCAGGTCATGGCGACCTTCGCCGATCACCTCGGGGTGCGCGTGATTCGCGTGAACGCCGCGGCGCGTTTCCTCGGGGCCTTGAAGGGCGTGGATGACCCGGAACGCAAGCGCAAGATCATAGGAGAGACCTTCATTAAGGTCTTCGAGGAGGAGGCCGCACGCCTTCCGCAGGTCCGATGGCTCGCCCAGGGGACCATCTATCCCGATGTCATCGAATCCGCGGGCGCCACGGGCGGCAAGGCCCGGGTGATCAAGTCGCACCACAACGTGGGCGGCCTGCCGGAACGTATGAAATTGAAGCTCCTCGAGCCCTTGCGGCTGCTCTTCAAAGACGAGGTCCGGCGCATCGGACTTAGCCTCGGGCTGCCGGAGGCCATGATCCATAGACACCCCTTCCCGGGGCCTGGCCTGGGCGTACGCATCCTGGGGGCGGTGGAGGAGCGCTATGCCGAGATCCTGCGGCAGGCCGATGCGATATTTATCGAGGAGTTGCGCCGAAGCGGCTATTACGACAAGGTAAGCCAGGCGTTCGCGGTGTTCCTGCCGGTGCGGTCGGTGGGGGTCGTGGGCGACGGCCGGGCCTATGAGCACGTGATCGCCTTGCGCGCCGTCGAGACCATCGATTTCATGACGGCGAACTGGGCCGAGCTCCCTTACGCCCTGCTGGGGCGTGTCTCGAGCCGCATCATAAACGAGGTGCGGGGCATAAGCCGCGTGGTCTACGACGTGTCCGGAAAGCCCCCTGCCACCATCGAGTGGGAATAATTTTAAGTCTTTCGGCGGCTTTCGCGGACCATCGAAGGAGATTCTCTCGCAACCCTTGGATAGGGCATGGAAAAATGTCTAATGTCTCTTGTTCGGGGCAACTTGAGGTTAAAGATGACTAGGTTTTCCTCATACTCATAGTTGAGGATCGGGTTGTCATGCGTCGAGTTCTTCGTGTTGCGAATGTCACTGAAGGCTGCAAAGCACAGAGATGCTGGACTTTAACAGGCCGTTGAAAAACCCCGGCGGAACAGGCGATTTGGTAAAGTGAAGCATCCCGTCAGGCGGAGCGAAGTTCCTGATGCGAGGCAGCACAAGCAACCAAAACGCGATGTGCTCCTATGTGAGCCTGGAGGAGCGCATTCCGAAACATCATCCGCTGCGCAAACTGCAGCGGATCGTGGTCACGATTCTGGCGACGATGGACAAGGAATTCGAGGCAGTGTAAGCCAAGACCGGTCGCCCGTCGGTTCCGCCTGAGCGGTTGCTGAAGGCGATGCTGCTACAAATTCTGTTCACGATGCGTTCCGAGCGTCTGCGAGTCGAGGGCATCGACTACAACCTGCGGTAT
>JAKARI010000022.1 GCA_021819245.1 Pseudomonadota bacterium
GCAGCGCCAGATGCGCCGCTTCGCTGGCTCGTGCCGGTTCGTGTTCAACAAGGCGCTGGCGTTGCAAAAGGAACGCTACGAGCGAGGCGAGAAGAGGCTGGGATACGCAGGACTGTGCAAGGAACTCGCCGCCTGGCGCAACGGCGTGGAGACGCCTTGGCTTTCCGATGCGCCGATTCACCCGCTGCAACAGACGCTCAAGGATTTGGAACGAGCGTATTCCAACTTCTTCGCCAAACGGGCAGGCTTCCCGCGCCTCAAGAAGAAGGGCCGGTCGGACGGCTTCCGCTACCCCGACCCGAAGCAAATCAAGCTCGACCAGGCGGGCGGCCGTGTGTTCCTGCCCAAACTCGGCTGGCTGCGCTACCGCCACAGCCGCGATGTGCTGGGTGCGGTCAAGAACATCACCGTGTCGCAGAGCAGCGGCAAGTGGTTCGTGTCGATCCGGACCGAGCGAGAGGTTGCGCAGCCCATTCCGACCGGTGATGCGGTTGGCATCGACATGGGCGTGGCGCGGTTCGCCACGCTCTCGGATGGCACGTACTACGCTCCGCTGGGCAGCTTCAAGCGGCACCAGGACAGACTGCGCAAGGCGCAGCAGTCCATGAGCCGCAGGTGAAATTCAGCAACAACGGGAGACGAGCGAAATCCCGCGTCCAGAAGATTCATTCCCGCATCGGCAACGCCCGCCGCGACTTTCTGCACAAAACCTCGACCGCGATCAGCCAAAACCACGCGATGGTGTGTATCGAGGACTTGCAGGTACTGAACATGTCCAAGTCGGCAGCAGGCACAGTCGAGAAGCCGGGCAAGAATGTTCGGGCCAAGTCTGGCTTGAACAAAGCCATCCTCGATCAAGGCTGGTTCGAGTTCCGCCGCCAGTTGGACTACACGCTGGCGTGGCGGGGCGGCTGGTTGGTGGCCGCGCCACCACAGAACACGAGCCGCACCTGTCCGTGCTGCGGCCATGTGTCGGCGGAGAATCGCCAGACACAAGCCCGGTTCGAGTGCGTGGAATGCGGTTTCGAGGAAAACGCCGATGTAGTCGGCGCGATCAATATCTTAAGGGCGGGGCACGCCCGGTTCGCCTGTGAAGTGAGCGGTGCAGCAAGGCCGCCAGCAGCAGGAACCCACCGAAGCGACTCAGGGGCGGCTCAATGCCGCGCCTGAGTGCCGTAGGAACCTCCGGCATTCATGCCGGGGAGGGTGTCAACGTCCTTATCCCAGGGCCCGGCCACCTGCATCAGGGCGCGCTGCCTTTCGGGGATTAAGCCGCCGCGTGCTTTAGGGCACGCCCCTGTCGGACCCGGCGAGAAGGACTTTGTAAAGGGCGCGATCCCATCTCGGCACGCCTGCGGCCCTTCCCGTCATGATGGGGGCTGGTAGACGCCACCGCGCGCCATACCGTTGGCCCTGGCGCGCTGCTTCAGCACCGCCTGGGCCGCGCTCGCCTGGCGTGCGTCACCCTTCCAGACATCCATGGCCGGCTGTTGAATCGCTCGCGAGAAGGAAAAGGTCAGGGCCCAGGGCGCCTTGTCCCGCCAGCGGACGTTCATCGCATTGAGGCGGACCGAGGCCATCTCGGCACTTTGGCCGCCTGAGAGAAAGGCAATGCCCGGGACCGCCGCCGGTACCGTCCGCAACAGGACCTTCACGGTGGTGTCCGCGACCTCCTCTACGCCCGCCTGCACAGGACAGTCCGCCCCGGAGAGCACCATGTTGGGTTTCAGGATTATACCTTCGAGCAGGATGCGCTGCGCGTGCAATTGGTCAAACACGACATGCAGCGTAGCCTCCGTGACCTCCGCGCATCGCTCCAGGGTATGGCCCCCATCCATGAGCACCTCGGGCTCGACGATGGGCACGAGCCCTACTTCCTGACACAGGCCGGCATAGCGCGCGAGGGCGTGGGCATTGGCCAAAAGGCAGCCCGGGCTCGGGATCCCCTCGCCGATGGCAATGACGGCACGCCACTTGGCAAAGCGGGCACCCATCTGCCGGTATTCCGTCAGGCGCTCACGCAGCCGGTCGAGCCCTTCCGTGACCTTCTCTCCGGGGTGGGCCGCCAAGTCCTTGGTGCCGGCATCCACCTTGATGCCTGGTATGATGCCTGCCTTTGCGAGCAACACCAAAAACGGCCTCCCGTCGCTTGCCGTCTGGCGAATGGTCTCGTCATACAAAATGGCGCTGCTGATGTATTCGCCCAAGCCAGGCGTGGTGAGGATCAATTCGCGCCATGCGCGGCGCGCATCGACGGTCTGCGGGATTCCGAGCTTGGCAAAGCGCCGGTTGGCGGTCGGATTGCTTTCATCCATGGCGAGAATTCCCTTGCCCGCCTGCATCATCATCCGCGCCGTGGTAGTAAGATCGCGTGCCGCGGAGGTAAGTTCGACCGCACCCATCTCGCACCCCCTTTTTTTCTAGAAGGCCATCGCACTTCTGGCGGGACCGACTCCGATCAGCGTGCACACCACCCCGCCTAGTTCATTATACGTCCGCCGCAAATTTCGGCAAATTTTCGTGGACCGCCCGCCTGCTTTCGAGATGTCTCATTTCAACGGTCTAGGACATGAGAGGCCCCGCAATCCGCGAACACGGAATTCACGCTTTGTAGGCGCCTTGCGCATTTTAAGACGGGCACGGGCGCCTGCAATCCGCGCATGGGGCGCGGGGCGTGCCCCGCGGACCGTATACGTGTGCACCGTGCGCCGCCACGAGGACGAACGACTCACCCTGGGGCCCTGCCTCACGTCAAAGCGCGGGGGGCTTTACCGCGGCCGCCTTTGCTGGGGGGATTGCGCGGAGGCGCGGGCGCCGTGCCGGGCGCGTACTACCGCACACCCGCCCCAGGCAAGTGTCATGCAGCCCCCTTGCGCGCACGGCCAATGACTCGCGCAGATGACCCGAGCTCCCGTGTCCGCCTTGCAAAAAGCGCCATTTCCTATGCCCCTCCCCATCGATGGGCGACATAACGGAAAGCCCGCATTCCCGCGAGGCGAAGGCCAAGGCCTTCATCTGCCCCGTCGCCCGCATCTGCGCCGGCTGCATCTTTTCGCGTTGCCCAAGCCCGACCTCTTGAGGGGGTCCCAGGCTCGGCCTGGCAACCGCCTTGGCGTCGGCCTGATGGTGAATCGATGCCGGAAGGTCGAAGGTCGGAACGGCCACGGAGTCACTGAATGGAGGACCGATTTTTGGATACAGGCGGTGCAGCCGTGCAGCGAGCCCCCGCTTGATGGCCGCGGCATAGAGGTCCAGGTCCGCCGCTATCGGCTTAAGGGGTGATCCCCCGGTTGCAATGTCCACGGCATACGGTGTGGCGCTATCGTTCAGGATTTTCAGACCACGCGTAGTGTGGTCGGCACGCGGCTCCCTCTGAATTTGATGGGTTTCTCGATAAAAAAGCGGGACGCGGCGGGGGGTGAGCGAATACCGCACAACCACGGCGACGGCCCCCCATCGTCACCCCCGGTTGTCGCGAGAATGAAGGTTCCGCCTCTCGGCCATGGTTTGCATGGTGTCGACGCGCCTCATGAAGCCCGCAATGGTTACGGGCAAGCCGGAATCGGCGATGGTCCTATCAATAATAGCCGGTAAGGCGGTTCCCCCTTATACCGACGGAACCGATTGGAACGCGCACGCGCCCCGCCAGGACGGCCAGGGTGAAGGGGAGGGCCAGAAGGCCGTGCTTTTTCATAAAGGCCCTTTTTCACCACCGGAGTCTGTCCGGAGCGCGCACCACGGCGCGCGAGACGTCTTCCAGGCCCGACATATGAGGGGCGCGCTCGCGGCCAGAGATCTCCCCGGACTCAGTTTCCTCGCCCGCGAACCGAAAATATATTTGCGCGGGAGGCGTCACGGCATCAGGATGGATGCCGGAGGGGCCTTATCAAGCCGCACAGAGACCCGGCGGTCCCCCGGGCTTGCGCTATCGCCTCATGGTGCACCATGCGCCTATAAGGCCACCGGGGGCACGACTGCCCAGGCAGGTGGCCATAACCGTCCCGGAGCCTCGTCCACTCACGCTGTTTCTCAGGCCATCACCCGGGCGGCCGATGGCCCCTTAGTCCCACGATAGCGCCCCACCGGTTTGATATTCCGTCACGCGTGTCTCGAAGAAGTTCTTTTCCTTCTTCAGATCCAGGACCTCGCTCATCCACGGGAAGGGATTGGACACGCCGGCGTACTGGACGGGCAATCCAATCTGCTGGCAGCGCCGGTTCGCGATGAACTTGAGGTAATCGTCGAACATCGCGGCGTTGAGCCCGAGGACGCCGCGCGGCATGGTGTCGACCGCATAACGGTATTCGAGGGCCACGGCCTGTTTTATGAGTTCCGCCACCTCGCTTTGAAAGGCCTCGGTCCAGAGGGTAGGGTTCTCGATCTTGATCTGATTGATAAGGTCGATGCCGAAGTTCAGATGCATGGATTCGTCGCGCAGTATGTACTGGAACTGTTCGCTTGCGCCCACCATCTTGTTGCGCCGGCCGAATGACAGCATCTGCACGAAGCCGACATAAAAGAAGATGCCCTCCATGATCACATAATATCCAATCAGGTTGCGCAGGAACCGCCGGTCATTGTCCTCGGTGCCGGTCGAGAAATTCGGGTTCATGAGTTCGCGGGTGAATTGGAGCTCGAACACATCCTTATCCGATATGCATGGCACCTCGCGATACATATTGAAGATCTCGCCCTGGTCTAGGCCGAGGCTTTCTACGATGTGCTGATAGGCGTGTGTGTGCAGCGCCTCCTCGAAGGCCTGCCGCAGCAGGTACTGTCGGCATTCCGGATTGGTGATGTGGCGATAGATCGCCAGCACGAGGTTGTTGGCCACGAGCGAATCGGCGGTCACGAAGAAGCCCAGATTGCGCTTTATGATCATGCGCTCGTCGGCCGTGAGCCCGGCGGGATCCTTCCAGGTCGCGATATCGCGCGACATGTTGACCTCCTGTGGCATCCAGTGGTTTGCGCAGGCGTCCAGGTACTTCTGCCACGCCCACTGGTACTTGAAGGGCACGAGCTGATTGACGTCGGCCTGGCAGTTGATGATGCGCTTGTCGTCGACCTGCACCCGCCCAGAACCAATCTTAAGATCCTCGAGCCCCGTGACGCCCCCCTGAGGGACCTTGTCCGTAATTGGTGTGCTGTCAAAGTCCAGCATATTCTCCCCCATCATTATTGGCAGGCCTCACACTGCGGGTCGTTGATGGCGCAGGCCTTCGGCGCCTCGGGCGCGGGTCCCCGTACGGCATTCAAGGCCCCATCGTTGAGTGTCGACTTCTCGACCGAGGTGGCACCCAGGGTCCGCAGGTAGTATGTGGTCTTCAGACCCTTTTCCCATGCCAGCATATACATGTCGGAGAGCTTCCGTCCGGAGGGCTCGGCCATATAGAGGTTGAGACTCTGGGCCTGGTCGATCCATTTCTGGCGGCGCGAGGCGGCCTCGATCAGCCAGCGTGGCTCGATCTCGAAGGCGGTCGCATACAGGGCCTTTAAGTCATCGGGCAGGCGGTCTATGCCCTGCACGCGGCCGTTATAGTACTTGAGGTCATTGACCATCACCGGGTCCCACAGGCCGCGCTCCTTGAGGTCGTGGACCAGGTGTTCGTTGAGCACCGTAAATTCGCCCGACAGGTTCGACTTCACGAACAGGTTCTGATAGGTCGGCTCGATGCTTTGCGCAACCCCGGCAATGTTCGAGATCGTGGCCGTCGGCGCTATCGCCAAACAGTTCGAGTTGCGCATGCCGTGGCGCGCCACCGCCTCGCGAACCGGCGTCCAGTCGAGATGCACGCTCCGGTCCATCGTGAGCGACCCGCCACGTGCCTCCTCCACGAAGGCGATGCTGTCTATAGGCAGGATCCCCTTGCTCCATAGGGATCCCTCGTAGCTCGCGTAGGCCCCGCGTTCCTTGGCGAGCTCGGCGGAGGCGAGGATGGCATAGAAGCTCACGGCCTCCATGGAACGGTCGGCGAACGCCACGGCCTCATCCGAGCCATAGGGCAGGCGCAGCTTATAGAGCGCGTCCTGAAATCCCATGAGCCCGAGGCCCACGGGACGATGGCGCAGGTTGGAGGCGCGCGCCTGAGGCACCGAGTAATAGTTGATGTCGATGACATTATCCAGCATGCGCATGGCGGTCCGTACCGTGCGCCCAAGCCTTTCCATGTCCATGCCGCCCTTATCGCCGACATGGGCCGCGAGGTTTACGGAGCCCAGATTGCAGACCGCGATCTCCTGGTCTGAGGTATTGAGGGTGATCTCGGTGTTTTTTGTAATGAGCCCGTTTACGGTCCAGGCGTGCGTCGGCGAGTCCACCGTGAGGCAATACGCATCCTCATTCGGCAGCCTTGTGAGCCCGGTGAAGGTTGCGTAGCCGCGCTCTCTGTCGCTCATCGGCAGGTGATCGCCCTGGCCGCGCGCCAGATCCCCGGCGTGTGCTGCGAGCGCGGATGCCGCGCGCGCCAGACCTTCGTGGCTGCCCATCGCAAGCTCAAGGGATATGTCCTGCGACCGGGTTCCGGTGATCTCCACGATGCGCGTCTCGACCCCGAGGTTGGCCCACAGGATCTGCAGGTCTTGGAGAAATGGCCGGTCGCAGGATATGAACGCACGCCCCGTGATTCGCCCGCTTCCTGCTTGATAGAGGCCGCGCAGATAGGCCATCACGGTCTCCTTGTCACCCTGCCAGATGAGATCGGGAATGGTGATAGGGCCGGGCCCGCGCCCCTCCGATGGCTCATGCCGCGACTCGTCCCTTTCGTAAGCCGCGCCCGCGGCCATGGCCGCGCAGGGCGCCCCGGCATGAGCGGTGTACGCCACGCCAAGGTCCGTTGCCAAGCCCCGTGCACTGGCCATGCGGCCTGCGGTCATGAGCCCCATCACAAACCCCATCTGCGGATTGTGGGCGGGCCCAAACAGCCCCTCGCGCTGCTGAACCAGCAGATGGTCCCCGGGCTTTAAGTGCTGCGCCTCGACCCAGCCGCGGTCTTTGACCCAGACCTTGTGGTCCGGTGTCACCTTGTGACGGTAGCCCTCCAGGGTCTCGATGCGCACGATCGGGGCATTGGGGCGCGGCAGGAGCATCTCCGACGCATCGTAGACGCCATCGAGTCCGACCACTCGGTTTGCGCCCCCCATGGCGTAGAGTTCTCCCACGGTCAGCAATCCGCGGTCAGTCACCACCCTCTGGTCGGCGGTCATGCAGCACAGATTGGAGCTGTGCACCACGCCTCTGTGCCGCTGGGGGCTGCGCAGGTTGCAGGGGTCCTTGAAGGTCAGCCAGGGATGGCCGGTTTCAAAGAGCATCGAAAGCATCTTGCGCCACAGGTCGAGCGCCCGGACTTTCTTGAAGAGCTTGAGCTCGCCGCGCGCCACGCGTTGCTCATGGCGTTCGTAGGCGGCCCGGAATGCCTCGCCATAGACGTCATGCAGGTCCGCGGTGTCGGATGGCGAAAACAGCGTCCACTCGGTGCCCGCGCGCACCCGTTCCATGAACAGGTCCGGAATCCAGTTGGCGGTATTCATGTCGTGAGTGCGCCGCCGGTCATCGCCGGTATTCTTGCGCAGCTCGAGAAACTCCTCGATGTCCAGATGCCAGGTCTCGAGGTAGGCGCAGACCGCGCCCTTGCGCCGGCCGCCTTGATTGACCGCCACCGCGGTATCGTTTGCGACCTTGAGGAAGGGGATCACGCCCTGCGATTTGCCATTGGTGCCCTTGATGCGCGCCCCCAGGGCCCGCACCCGCGACCAGTCATTGCCGAGGCCCCCCGCGTATTTCGATAGCAGGGCGTTATCCTTGATCGCGCTATAGATGCCATCGAGGTCATCGGAGACGGTCGTGAGATAGCACGACGACAGCTGCGACCGCAGGGTCCCGGCGTTGAACAGGGTAGGGGTCGACGATACGAAATCGAAGGTTGAGAGGACCTCGTAGAATTCGATGGCGTGCGCCTCCCGATCCACTTCATTGAGGGCGAGCCCCATGGCCACGCGCATCCAAAACGCCTGGGGCAGCTCGATGCGCCGTTCCTCCCGGTGCAGGAAGTAGCGGTCATAGAGGGTCTGAAGGCCGAGGTAGGTAAAGGAGAGGTCGCGGTCGGGTTTGAGTGCCTGTCCCAGGCGCGCGATGTCAAATTCGGCAAGCCGCGGGTCGATGAGCTCCGCTTCCACCCCTTCGCGGATGAAGGCCTGCAGGTACTGGGCGTATTCGCTGCGCATCTCGCCATGGGTCGCCGACCGGCCCAGTACCTCGCGCCGCAATACATCGAGCAACAGGCGGGCCGTCACATAGGTGTAGTTCGGTTCTGTCTCCACGAGCGCCCGGGCGCTCAGAATCGCCGATTGCATGATGTCGCGCTCATCGACCCCATCGAACAGGTTGCGAAGCAGGGCCTGGAGTACGGTGTCGGCAGACACTTCCTGCAGGTCGCCGCAGGCCTCGTCGATCACGGCCTTGAGCCGCGCGCGGTCGAGCGGGACGCTGCGCCCATCGGCGGTACGGACATGGATCTCCGGCTGCTCGGCCGCAGCCTGGCTGCTCGCGCGTGCCTGGGCGCGCTGCTCCCGGTATAGCACATAGCGCCGCGCGGCCTCGTGGTGGCCGTTGCGCATGAGCGCAAGCTCGACCTGATCCTGAATGTCCTCGATATGGACGGTGCCGCCGCCGGGGACTCGCCGCGTAAGCGCGCCTATGACCTGATCCGTGAGCCCCGCCACGATCTCGCGCACGCGCGTCGATGCAGCACCCGAGCTGCCCTCGGTCGCGAGGAAGGCCTTGGTGATGGCGATCGAGATCTTCGAGGGGTCAAAGCGCGTGGCGTGTCCGTTGCGGCGAATGACGCGTAGGCCGCTTTCGGCGACTCCTGCGCCCAGCGAAGCCTGTGATGAGTGCGCGTAATCCATGAGGCCAGGTCTCCTTGGGGGAAGCGGGTACGAGCCTGGGAGTCTACTGCAAGGCGCCGGTGTTGATCAACATCAATACCAACATATTGGGTATTAGCGCCCACTAATACCCAAGAGCTAGGATATACGGCGATTATGCGCGTGTCCGACGGTACCCGCCGGGTGATGACTGGCAGGCGCGGATCTTCAGAGCAGGGTCTTGAACAAAAATTCCGGGGAGGCGAACGCCGCCTGATGAATGCCGGCGTTGTAGTAGCGGGTCGCAAAGGCCCGTTCGTGGCAGGCCTCTTCGCGAAAGCCCGCGAGTGTCGCGCCCTTGCGCGCCATGGTCGCGCTCCACCACCCCGAGGGGTAGGTGCATTGCGGGAAGTGAATGGTGGCGACATCGAGGAAATCCGCGCCGCGCAGGGCCTCGTGCATCTCCTTTATGAGCCCGGCATGAAAGAGCGGTGACTCGCTTTGACCTACGATGATGCCGTCGCTCTTTAGAGCCCGATGGCAATCGCCATAGAAGGCCTTTCCGAACAGACCTGCGGCCGGGCCGATCGGATCCGTTGAGTCGACGATGATGATGTCATACGACCCCGGCCGGGCCTCTGCCACCCAGCGTATGCCGTCTTGAAAATGAAGGTGTGCCCGTGCATCGCCATTGGCGGCGCACAATTCCGGGAAGAATCGCTCAGAGACCCGCGTCACCCGTTCGTCGAGCTCCACCTGGTCGACGTGCTCCACTTCATCGTGCTTTAGGACCTCACGCAAGGTCCCGCAGTCGCCGCCGCCGATGATCAGCACGCGCCGCGGCGCCTGATGGGTAAAGAGCGCAGGGTGCGACATCATTTCGTGATAAACGAAATTATCCCGATCGGTCACCATGACCAGACCATCTAGGGTCATGAGCGTCCCGAAGGTCTCGGTCTCGTAGATCTCAATGCGCTGATAGGGCGATTGCTCGTCGTGCACCTTGTCTTTTATGCGCAGCGAGATCGCAGACCCCTGGCCGGCCCATTCCTCGGTGTACCAGCCGGCCTTGTCCATCAAAGATCCCACAGCACCACGGCCGCGAATGCCGCGCCGATCTTCTCGACGCGGTGGTCGACGGCCACGGATTTCAGGACCTTGACCTCCCAGCCGCGCTTGCGCATGCCTTCCTCGGCCATGCGCCGCACGACCGATTCCGCGTCCTCGCGGTGACCGTGGGCATGGTATTCCATGATCAGCCCGGGCTTTTTGGGGTCGGTCGGCCAGGCCGCCGCGACCGCCGCGCAGATCATGGATCCCGGAATATCGGACTCCATGGCGGCATAGGCGACCGGCACCAGGGCGCCGGGCGGGAGCACGAGTTCCGCGATTGGTACCTCCCGAGTCCCCGGAGGCACGATGGACGACATCTTGACGAGGTTCGTGTTGCCGATGCCGGCCGCCAGCAAGGCGCCGTCGAAGGCGTTCAAGGGCGTATAGCCCTCACTCGAGCCCGTCACAAATGTGTGGGACGTAGGGGTCTTGATGATCATGGCACATCCTGTTTGCGGGTCGGATCAGCCCGCCGCGCGCTTCATGGCCGGCCGTTTCGCCTCGGCCACCGACATCATGTCGATCTGTCCGCGGTGGACCTCCATGGTCGACACATGGCCTGCGACCAGTGCCTCGCGGAGGTGATTGAAGCCGGTCTCCGCGGACACGGAGTCGCCGCAGGTGAACAGGTCGACCGCCGCGTAGCCATATTCCGGCCAGGTATGAATGGCCAGATGGCTCTCGGCGATGATGACCGCGCCTGATACCCCGTGCGGGGAAAAGTGATGGAATGTCTCCGTGACAATCGTGGCGCCGGATTTCACGGCCGCCTCCAGCATGTGGTTCCGAATGTATGCGACGTCGTTGAGAAGCGCTTTGTCGCATCCATAAAACTCGGCCACAATCTGATGTCCAAGTGAGCGCATGGGCAAGCCCTCCAATTCTGTTACCGAGGAACTCCCAGACCTTCGTCTAAGGCAGTCCCGTTGAAGTAGCTCCCGTGCACACCCGGTCAGCGTTAGGCCTGAGAGCGAGGGACTCGCTAACAGAGAATGGCGGCCGCCTTCGGTGCCGTGGAATCGGGCGAATCATAGGCATCTTTTTCCGCTAATGCAATTTGATTTTTCGCGTGGGGACAAAAATTTCTGATCGTGTTCCCCTGGCGGGCCGGTTTCGGGTGTCCGGCGCGGGGCGGTTGGGGGCCTTTTTGCCTCGTGCGGCGGCCCCCGGCGGCGCCATGCCGTGATCCCGGATGGGGCCTCACGCAGGCCCTTTTTCGCACCGGTCTTTGGCCCTGCCGCGCGGGCAGGCGCCACGCCGCGTCACCGGACGCGCCGACGGGCCGCGGGTATCGGGCCGTGGCAGGCCCCACCCGGAAGGTTCGAGAGCGCGTCTTGTCGGCGGGCTCGATCCCGACTGGGGCGGGGCGCGTCCGCCCGCGGGGTGCCTGCGATGACCGCGCTAGTTGCCGCGCGCCTCGCGCAACAGGATGGGCTTCAGGTTAAGCCGCGCCAGGATATCCCGGGCATGGCCGATTGCGCCGCGCGTAAGCGGCCCAATGCGCACGCGGTAAAACGCCCCACGGCCGGCGATGCTCACCTTTTCGATATACGTCCGCAGGCCGCGCAGGGTCAGTTCGGCGCGCAGCCGGTTGGCATCGGCCATGTCCGGAAACGAGGCCGCCTGCAGGATGTAGCGGCCCGCGACGATGCGTGCCGGGGCCGCCAGCGCGCGCGCGCCGGGCTGCGCACGCACGCTCATCGCCGTACCTGCCGTCGGGTGCCGGGCGGAAGGCCGCGACGTGGCATGCATTTCGGGGAGAATGGTATAGAAATCAAACTGAGTGGCGGCCGGCAGGCCTGGGGCCGGCCCCTTCGGTTTGGGGGCGGCGGGCCGTGTGAGCGCGGGTGGCGGGGGCGCATGCGCAGGCTTGGGCGCCACTACCGCCGCAGGCGGCGGGGGCCTGCGGCCGTGACGCGCGACCAATAGTCCCACCAGGATGCCGATGGCGAGCGCCAGCGCCGTGGCCATCCACGGCTTTAAGCCCCCAGGCGATCCATTCGGGCGTCGGCGTCGGTCGGTCATCTACATGGCCTCGGGGGCGCTCACGCCGAGCAAGGCAAGCCCGTTTGCCAGGACCACGCGCGCCGCGGTGATCAGCGCCAGGCGCGCGTCACGCAGCGGCGCCTCGACGCCGAGAAAGGCGTGGGCGTTGTAGTAGGCATGCAGGGCGCCGGCCAATTCCCGGAGATAGTAAGCGATCTGGTGCGGCTCGCGCGCGCCCGCGGCCTCATCTACGACATCGATATAGCGGGCAAGTGTCCGCTCGAGCGCGTGTTCCTCCGGGGCGTTCAGAACGCCGAGATCGGCCTGTGCGAGGTCCGGTGGCGTAAGGCCCCGCTCCCTCAGCTGACGGAATACGCTGCAGACCCGCGCATGGGCATACTGGACGTAATAGACGGGGTTGTCATTGGACTGCGATTTGGCGAGGTCCAGATCGAAATCCATGTGCTGCTCGCTCTTGCGCAGGACGTAAAAGAAGCGCGCGGCATCGTTGCCCACCTCGGCGCGCAGCTCCCTGAGCGTCACGAAATCCCCACTCCGCGTAGACATCTGGGCCCGTTGTCCGCCGCGATAGAGGATTGCGAACTGGACGAGCAGGACCTGAAGGCGGTTTGGGTCTTCGCCGAGGGCCGCGAGCGCCCCTTTGACGCGCGGCACATAGCCGTGGTGATCGGCCCCCCAGATATCGATGAGGTCGGTATAGCCCCGCTCGCACTTCTCGAGATGATAGGCGATGTCGGAGGCGAAGTAAGTGGCGGCGCCGTTTTCGCGCACCACGACCCGATCCTTTTCGTCGCCGTAGCGGCTTGCGCGAAACCACAGCGCCCCGTCTTTCTCGTAGACGTCATTGCTGGCTCGCAACCGTTGCAGGGCCCGGTCCACGGCCCCGCTCTCTACGAGCCCCCGCTCCGAGTACCAGCGGTCGTACTGGACGCCGAATGCCGCCAGATCGTCTTTGATGTCGGCGAGCATGGCATTGAGACCGAAGCCATGCACGGTCTCGTACTGCCGGCCAAGGGCCTCTTTCAGGCGCGCTATCCAGTTGTCCATGAGCGCATCGGCATCGAGATCGGGATTGGCGATCAGGATGTCCGAGATCGGGCGCTCAAGCCTATCGCCCCAGGCGCGCGCCAGGCCCTGGGCGATATCGGCCACGTAGGCCCCGCGATAGCCGGTCTCCGGGAAAACGACCTCATGGCCGCTTGCCTGCATGTAGCGCAACCATACGCTGAGCGCCAGGATGTCCATCTGGCGGCCGGCGTCGTTGACATAATATTCGCGTTCCACCGCGTAGCCTGCGCACGCGAGCAGGCGGGCGAGCGAGTCTCCGTAGGCTGCCCCCCGGCCATGGCCGACATGCAGCGGTCCGTTGGGGTTGGCCGATACGAACTCGAGGAGGGTCTTGCCGGGTCGTGCCGGAAGCCGTCCATAGGCCTCCTTCTCGCGCAGGATGGCGCGCACGACTTCGTGAAAGGCCGGTCTCGCCACGAACACGTTGAGAAACCCCGGGCCTGCGATCTCGATGCGATCGATCAGGGGCGATGCCCCAAGGGCCCCTTTAAGCTCCTCGGCGAGCGCGCGGGGCGATCGTCCCGCGGCCTTGGCGGCGGCGAGCGCGAAATTCGTCGCAAAGTCACCGTGCCCGCCCTGCCGTGGGCGCGCGATCTCGGGGGCCGGCAGGTCGGGCGGCAAACGCCCCGCGGCCACGAGGGCCGTCACGGTGTCCTGAAAAAGGGTGGCAAGGGCGCGCTTCACGTCAAAGAGTCCCTGAGAAAAAAGCGCATCGTGGCACTCTCAACCTGCTCAAGCGGGTGAGTTTCTTGCTGCAGGACACGGTTTATGGGCATGCTCCAGGGGGCCCGCGCAATCCTCTTGCGGTGTGTGATTCCGTGCTTCAACACGACCACTTCGGCCAGACGAATCCAGCCGGTGGCCCCTGCCCGGGCTACTACACCGCCGGAGAGACCCCGGACGGCGGTACGTTGTGCGTTGGGGAAACGGCACAACCCGACCGCAGGCGATGGGGTACATATTGACCGCGCCCCCGATGTCCCCGTGGTCGACAACGCCACAGACCTTGCACCGCCAGTTGTGCCCCTTGGGCCTGTAATGCTTGAGCGAACCCACGCGGACACGTTTCATGGGCGATACTCTAGTCGTATGAACGATACCCTGCAAGTCGGCAAGACCCGCCGGACGCACCATCAGATCGCGTATCGTGTCGTCTGGATACCGAGGTATCGGCGGAACGTTCTGACCGGAGAGGCGGGCGCGGTCTGCAAGGGGCCTATCGCCGAGTCCCGCGACCAGCATGGCTTTCGGTTCTTGGCCCTGGAGGCGGACCGTGGCCATGCGCATTGATTTCCTGCAAGCCCCGCCCCGATGGGCCCCAGCACCCATTGTGGGACGCCTCAAGGGATACACATCGGTTACGTTGCGAGAGTGATTCCCGAAACGCGAGCGCCTTTGCGGAAAGGAACATCTCTGGACACAAGCCTCCTATGTCGGCACGGCAGGAGCGGTATCGAGAAGAGGATATCCGCCGATCCATACAGGAGCGCCACGGGAAATAGGCGCTATCATCCGAGCCCCCTCAAGGGCTCGATTACATTCTCGATGGGGTGGCCCGCCCCCATGCGGGGTGATCGTCAAGAAGTCCCGTGTGCCGGCAGGGAGGAAGATCACCGTGCGATGGGTGCGGGTTGCGCCGTCTCACCGTCACGGGCCGAGCAATTCCTCCACTTCGCGGGCGCCCGCCCGGCGCATGGGCCGGCCATCAACAGGAGAGACCGGGAGCTCGCGTATGGCCTCCGGGCTCAAGGCATAGAGGGCAAATGCCGTCTCCCCGGCCACGAACCGGAACACGGGCACCAGGACTGTGCGTGCATCGCTATAACGCAGCCGCCGCTCCTCCATGACGTGCGGGATCCCGTGGCTGTCTAGGAACAGGCCGAGATCTTCCGGCGCCGGGGTCGTCAGGTGCAACTGGATCTCGGGAAAGCGCGTCACCGCCCCGCTCAGCACCTCGCCCACGAGCTTTGGCGAGAAGTCGCGTAATAGCATCATGGCCTCCAGGGCATGGGCGCGCAGTTCGTGTATCACCGCCTGCGAGCCCTTCTGAAAAAGCTCGAGATGCTGCTTCAGGGCCGCCTCGATCTCGGCGTTTCCCGGCCAGTTCTTGTCTTCCGGCAGGTTCAGGCGGTGCGCGGCCTTGCGTTTCGCGCTCTGAAAGTCGCGAACGCCGTCTTCGGCCATGATCCGCGCTGCCTCGATCACGATCTTTTGCCGCACCGCCGCCTCGGCCGCGCGGCCGCGCGGCTTGGCACTGCGTGTATGGCGCCCCATGTCAAAAGAGCCCGCTGCTGCGAGCGCTCTGTGCGGGCCCGGGTACGCCGCGGTGCGCCCCCTTTTTGGGTACCGTGCCCTTTATGAAATACTCGACCATGGCGGCTGGGTTCGTCTTGCGGCACGGCAGACCGGTGTGGCGGTTTATGATGGCGGTCACGATACCGCGCGGGATCGGGAACGGGGTATCCGGCCTCCCCGCGAGCGCCGCGCCCATATACTGGATCCAGATCGGAAGCGCCGCATTCGCCCCCACCTCGTAGTGGCCCAGGGATTTCGGAATCGGGAAGCCCATCCAGGCGGTCGTTTCGAGATAGGGGCTAAATCCCGAAAACCAGGCATTGCGCTCATGATTCGACGTCCCGGTCTTGCCCGCGAGATCGATGCGTCTCAGTGAAAGCGCGCGCTGCCCGGTCCCTGAGCGGATGACGCTCTGCATCATGCTGGTCATGATATAGGCATTCTGCGGGCTGATCGCCTGCACCGCGAAATGGGGCGTTCCCTTGACGGGCGTGGTGATCTCGGGTGATGGCACGACCAGTGGCCTTGCCCGCCACAGGGTCTTGCCGCGCTCGTCTACGATCTTGCGGATGAAGTAGGGGCGAATCCGAAAGCCGCCGTTGGCAAACACGGTATAGCCGCGTGCCATCTCAAGCGGCGTGAGCGTGGCGCTACCGAGCACCAGCGACAGGCTATGCGGGAGTGCGGAGGCCTTGAAACCAAACCGCGTCGCATAGCGTATGGCATAGCGTATGCCCACGGCGCGCAGGATGCGGATCGAGACGAGATTGATCGACTGGGCAAGGCCCACACGCATGCGTGTCAGGCCCCGGAAATGATCCGAGTAGTTATGCGGCCGCCACAGCTCGCCATGCGCCCCGCTCAGCGCCACGATCGGCGCGCCGCTAAAGAGACTCGCCGCCGTGTAACCCTTGGCGATGGCCGCCGAGTATACGAAGGGCTTGAAGCTCGATCCGGGCTGGCGGTAGGCCTGGGTCACGTTATTGAAGTTGTTGTGATAAAAGTCGAAGCCGCCGACCAGCGCCGCCACCGAGCCGTCGTGCGGCCGCAGGGATACGAGTGCGGCGTACGGACGCGGGATCTGTGATAAGGCCCATTGGCCGGTCCTATGGTGCCATAGGTAGATGATGTCGCCTATCTTCAGGATGTCGCTCGCCTGTTGGGGCGCATACCCCTCGGCGTTCACGGTGATAAACGGCGCCGCCCAGGATAATCCCTGCCATCCTACCTGTACGGTGTGATGGTCCAGGTCGTAGGCCTTTATTGAGTGATGGCCGACGGCCGTTACGATCGCCGGTATGAGTCCTCCGACGGTCGTATAGTGCCGCAGGTCATGGCGCAGGTCGCTCTTGGTCGTCTGCGCGGTGATCGGCACGACCGCAGTCGGGCCGTAGTAACCGTGGCGGATGTTATAGGCCAGCAGGCCATCGATGACAGCGCGATCGGCGGCCCGCTGTTCATGGGCCCCGAGCGTGGTATACACCCGGTAACCGCCGTTGTAAGTCTTTTTCTTGCCGAAATGTTTGACCATATATTCCCGGACCATCTCCGCGACGTAGGGCGCCTGGACACGGTAATGGATGGAGTGGGCCCGGGTCGTGATCGGCGCGGCGTCGGCCTTGGCATACTGCGCCTGACTGATATCCCCGAGCGCCAGCATGCGCTGCAACACATACTGGCGGCGGGCACGGGCGTTGTGCGGGTGGTCTATCGGGTTGTCGAGCGACGGGGCCTGCGGGAGCCCGGCGAGCATCGCAAGCTGCGCCAGATGGAGGGCCTTGAGGGGCTTTCCATAGTAAACGTGCGCGGCGGCCTCGAACCCGTAGGCGTGATTGCCGAGAAAGATCTTGTTCAGGTACAGCGTAAGGATCTGATTTTTGGTCAATTCCCGTGCAATCTTGAACGACAGCAAGACCTCTTTGATCTTGCGCGTGAAGGTCTTGCGCGGGCTCAGGAAATAATTGCGCGCGACCTGCATCGTGATCGTGCTGGCGCCCTGGGCCTTGCGCCCGGTCACGATATCGACCCAGGCGGCGCGCGCGATACCGAGCAGATCTATGCCGGGGTTCGTATAAAAGGACCGGTCTTCGGCGGCCAGTATGGCCTTGACGAGCGTCGTCGGGACCTGTTTCAGGGTCACCGGCATCCGCTCCTCATTGCCGAATTCCGCAATCAATTGCCCATGGCGGGTCAGGACCTGCAGCGGGGCCTTGAGCCGTTTGCGCAGGATATTGTGGACCGGCGGGAGGGTCGGCGCGAGCACGACGGCCGTTACCGCCGCAGCGAGCACGCCGGCGGCAAATAATCCAAAGAAAATAAGTACTAGCCGAAACGCGAGCCGGCGTTGCAGGGACGCGCCGGGTGGTGATGATGGGGCCATAATCTCTCAATCAGCAGGGTAGCGTCTAGTATAAAGGTAAACGCGGGAAGCCTAAAGCATTGGCATACCGCCAATCCCTGATCTATAGTTCAAGGCAAGCTCACCTAAAGAGCGACGTACCGGGCATAAGTTCCCGAAAAAGGGAGGAAATTGAGTCTTCTCAACCAAAAAAAACCGCCGCTCGTCGGTTTGGACATCAGTACCTCGTCGGTCAAGGTCCTGGAGTTGAGCCGCAGCCAGAGCCAGTATCGCGTGGAACGGTATGCCGTGGAGCCCATGCCGCAGAATGCGGTCGTCGAGCGCGCCATCGCCGATGTCGAACAGGTGAGCGCGACCATCGAGCGCGCGATGAAGCGCAGCGGGACGCGGTTAAAGCGCGTGGCCGTGTCGGTTCCGGCAAGCCAGGCGATCAGCAAGACCGTGCGCATGTCGGCGGCCTTGAGCGAGTCGGAGCTTCAGACCCAGATCGAGATGGAGGCCGAACACCACATCCCCTACCCGCTGGACGAGGTCAATGTCGACTTCCAGGTCCTGGGCCCGGCCGAGGACAACGCCGAGGAGGTGGACGTTCTGATTGCCGCTTGCCGCAAGGAGGTAGTGGACGAATATGTCGCGGTTGTTCAGGCCTCCGGATTCCAGCCGGTCGTCGTGGATCTCGAGACGTACGCCATAGAAAACGCCTACGGGCTCCTCGCCGAACATATGGCCGGCGGCGGCATGGCAAAGACCGTTGCGGTCTATGATATCGGCGCGACCGCCACGACATTAAGCGTCATGCATAACAATCGTTCGGTTTATTCGCGGGCCAATAGTTTCGGGGGTCGCCAGCTGACCGAGGAGATTCAGAGGCGCTACGGCCTGTCCTACGAGGAGGCCGGGCTCGCCAAGAAGCAGGGCGGGCTCCCCGAGAATTACCAGTCCGAGGTGTTGCGACCGTTTCTGGAGGCCCTGTGCCAGGAGGTTATCCGCTCCCTGCAGTTCTTTTACTCCTCGAGCCCCTTCAATAAAGTCGATCTCATTTTGCTCGCTGGCGGTTGCGCGCAGATCCCGGCGGTCGACAAGCTCTTGGCAAGCCGGGTCGGGGTGCCTGTGGCGATCGCGAATCCGTTCGCCGGCATGACACTGGCCTCACGGGTCAAGCCGCAGGTCTTTTCCACCGAGACCCCCTCCCTCGTCATCGCCTGCGGGCTTGCGCTCCGGAGCTTCGATCCATGATACGGCTCAATCTTCTGCCATGGCGCGAGCAGCGCCGCAAGGAGCAGGATAAGCGACTTATCCGCGACGCGGCGATGGCCTGGGCCGTCGTCTTGCTCGTGCTTTTTTACGCCTATATGCAGCTTGATGCCATAGTGGCCCACCAGCGGGCGCGCAATAGCTATCTCCAGCAGCAGATAGCGCTGATGGCCACCAAGATTCATAAGATCGCCTTGATCAAAAAGAAGCGCGCGGCGTTGCTTGCGCGCATGAACGTCATTCAGCAGCTTCAGACCGACCGGATGATGATCGTGCACAGCTTTAACAGTCTGGCGCGCGATGTCCCTCCGGGCGTGTATCTCGTGTCGCTTGGGCAGAAGGGCGAGGCGTTTACGATCTCCGGCGTTGCGCAATCCAACGAACGGGTGTCCCAGTTCATGCGCAACTTGGCGGCCTCACCGTGGTTCACAAATCCGGTTTTGGACGTCATTACCGTGAAAAAGAGCGGCGCAGGCCACCTGAGCTATTTTACATTGACCGCGCAGGGCAAGGGCATGGCGCCCATCAAGAAGCCCGTCGCGAGAAGGGGGTAGCCGTGGACTGGCGGCAGACGATCGAAGACCTGAAGAGCGTCGACATCAACAACCTCGCGGCCTCCCCGTATTCCGTCAAGGTCGTGGGGGTGGGCGTGTCGTGCGTGCTCCTGCTGGTAGCCGGCTACTGGCTCTTTCTGAGAGGACAGATCCAGACCTATGACGGCCTGCGGACTCAGGAGACCGCGCTGAAGCAGCAGTTCGTGCAACAGAAGATGGAGGCCGCGCAGCTGCCTGCCTATGAGCAGCAGATGAAGAAGATGAAGGTCGTGTTCGGGGGGGCATTGCAGGAGCTTCCCAATACCACCCACATGCCGGAATTCGTGACCGAGGTGACGCAGGCGGGCAAGAGCAGCGGCCTGCAGTTTGCGCTTTTTAGACCCGAAAAAGAGGTGCCCCAGGACTTCTATGCGGAGCTCCCGATAGCGCTTACCGTTGCCGGGACCTATGAGCAGCTGGGCCATTTTGTGGGTGACATCGCCGCGCTGCCCCGCATCGTGACGCTCGGTGACGTGAGCGTGGTGGTCAAGAAGGGCGATTACTTGTCGATGTCCGTGACCGCCAAGACCTATCGTTATCTCAAGCACCGGGTTATGAAGAAATGACGATGCGCACATCGATTATGATCGTAGTCTGCGCGCTGCTTGCCGGGTGCTCTGGTGGCGGCATGACGCGCCTCCAGAGGTTCGTGGCGACCGCCGACGCCGGCTATCGCCCCCCTGTCTTGCCGGTCCCGAAGATGCCCGCGCCGCACATCGTGGCGTTTAACATGCATCACTATATCGATCCGTTTGAGCCTTTCTCCATGCGTCTGCCGGGCCGCGGTCCCAATCCCGACCTCGGTCTCCCCAAGGGTCCGTTGCAGCGCTTCCCGCTGGATGCGCTGACGATGGTCGGGACCCTGGCTGCCGGCCCTGCCTTGTGGGGTCTGGTCAGGACCCCCAATCATTCGATCTACCGCGTCCATGTCGGGAGTTACATGGGTGAGCATTACGGAAAGGTCGTGCGCATCACGGCGCACAAGATTCATATCGTGGAAACCGTCGCTGGCCCGACGGGCTGGGTCAAGCAGCCCGTGTCTTTGGCCATCAAGTAAAGGGAGCCCCATCATGATTAGAACCAAGCTCATTGCCATTGCCTTCGCGGTGTCCGCGTTTGCCGTGGCCGGGGCCGCAACGCTCACCGGGCTATCCTGGACCGCCGCCGCCGGCAAACCGGCCCTGCGGCTTATCATCAGCGGGGGCCGCCACGGTCGGCTCGAGGTCAGACGCCATGGGCGGCTCTTACGCGTGGATCTGCGCGATACCACGCTTGGTGCCCATGTCCAGGACCTCCCGGGGAGGGGCGCCGTCAAGGGCGTCTACCCGTATCTTGCCCACAATGGCCACGGCGTCAACGTCGATGTGCTGCTGACGAAACGCGGCGGGATGCATCTGATGCGCGCCTCCTATGGGTACGAGGCGGTGCTCACGGGGGTCACGGGGGTCACGGGGCTCACGGGCGCTGCGCCCTCCCCGGTGGCTGCGCCGATGCCGGCCCAGTCCGATGCCAGCGGCCCGAACGTGCTGGAGAAATTGAGCTATTTCGCGTTTCCCGGTAACAGGATCGAGCTCCATATCGTCACTTCAAAGCACCCCACGGCGCCGGCCGCCTTTGTGCTGACCAAGCCCGCCATGGTGGTGCTCGACATCCCGGATACCGTGATCAAGCCGTCGCTGGGTGAGTTGCAGGTGGGTGCCGGGGATGTGCGCAACGTGGCCGCGGTCGAGGGCAATAATATGGCCCGCGTCGTGATCCGCCTGGTAAGCCCCGCCGCCTATCGCGCCTATGTGCGGCCCAATGCCATAGACGTCATTATCGCAAGCCCCAATAACCACATCGCTCAGGCCGCTATCGCCGAGCCCAAGGCCCGCGTCCTGCCGCCGGGTCCCAACCATCTCCCGCGCTATACGCTGCGCGCCATATCGTTTCACCGTGGCCGCAACGGGGCCGGCAAGGTCGAGGTCAGACTGTCGAGTTCGAATGTCGCGGTGAGCGTTCATAACCGTGGCCATCGCATCGTCTTGACCTTCCACGATACGGCGGTGCCGCCGGCCGAGCAGCGCCGGCTCATCGTGACCGATTTCGCGACACCGATCGATACCATTCGCACGTTTCAGGATGGGCGTTCGGTGCGCATGGTCCTGCATGCCTATGGCCATTACACGCAAATGGGCTATCAGGCCCAGCGGGAATTCCTGATGCGCGTCACGCCGGTCTCCCGGCGCGCCTACCGGATTCTCGAGCGCAAGAAGAATAAGTATGCCAGCCGCAAGATCTCGCTCAATTTCCAGCACATCGGCGTGCGCGCGGCACTCGAGGTCCTCGCCAACTTCAGCGGGCTCAATTTCGTGACGAGCAGCGCGGTCCACGGGACCCTGACGCTCGAGCTGCACGACGTGCCGTGGAAGCAGGCCCTGCATCTCATCCTGCGGACCAAGAACCTGGGTATGGAGCGCAAGGGCAATATCATTCTCGTGGCGCCGGCCGCGCAAATGGCCAAGGAACGCGACGCGCGGCTCAAGGCGCGTGCCGAGGCGCGCAAGCTCGAGCCCCTGGAGACGGTCCTGATTCGCCTAAATTACGCCAAGGCCTCGGAGATTGCGACGCTGCTCAAGTCGACCCGCACGGTGGGCACGCAGACGAGCAACATGCCCTTTAGCTCCGTGAGCTATAGCAAGCAGGCCACGGAATCGACCTCGCTGCTCTCCAAGCGCGGCCAGGTGACCGTGGACAAGCGCACGAACTCCTTGATCATTCAGGACACCCCGCAGCGTGTCCGCGCCATTCGCAGGCTCATCGCCAAGCTCGATCGGCCGGTGCGCCAGGTGCTGATCGAGGCCCGGCTGGTGGAGGCCAACGATGGCTTCAACAAGAGCCTCGGCGCGCAGTTGGGCCTCAATTACTCCTACAGCACGCCGTCGACTTCGGTCTCGACCTGTCCCGCAGCGCAGTGCGCCGGATCCGGCCTGTCGGCGAATCCGGGGCTGCCATCCACCACCGCCGGGACGCTGCCGAGCTCGACGCTCGGGGCATTCAATGTGAACCTGCCCTCGGTGGGGGTCGGCAGCACGCTGCCGGCGACCTTTGCGCTGACCGTCGCCAAGCTCGCCAGCAACAACCTGTTGAACCTCGAGCTGTCGGCCCTGCAGGCGGAAAACAAGGGCAAGATCATATCGAGCCCGCGTCTCATTACCGCCAACGACCGCAAGGCCGACATCAAGCAGGGTCAGGAGCAGTTCTTTAACCTGGGCTTTGGCCAGAGCATGCTCCAGCAGGCCGTCCTCGGTCTTTCCGTGACGCCCCAGATCACGCCCGACAACCGCATCATCATGACCGTGAAGATTACGGACAACAGCTTCGCGAATGCGGTCCAAGGGACCTTGGATGAGAAGAGCCTCAAGACCCAGGTGCTGGTGAACAATGGGCAGACGGTCGTGATCGGCGGCATCTACCAAAACAGCCGCCTGCGCACGGTGACCAAGGTCCCGTTCCTCGGGGATATCCCGTTTTTGGGCTATCTGTTCCGCAATACCTCGGTCAACAACACCCGTTCGGAGCTGCTGATCTTCCTGACGCCGCGCATCCTCGCGCCCGCCCTGTCTCTGCAGTCGGGTTGATTTATGGCCCTCATGCTGGCATAACGCCCGCATGAGGGCAGGCGAGGAGCGGATATTTCTGGTGGGCCCCATGGGGGCCGGGAAGTCGACCATCGGGCGCTGTCTGGCGGAGCGCCTGGGGCGGGAGTTCTACGACTGCGACCAGGAGATCGAGCGGCGCACGGGGGCGAGCGTCTCGCTCATCTTTGCCGTCGAGGGCGAGGCCGGATTCCGGCGCTGGGAGTCGCTCGTGCTCGAAGATCTGGTCCACCGGCCGCATGCCGTGGTGGCCACCGGCGGCGGCGCGGTCCTGGCCCCGGAAAATCGCGCGCTCCTGAAGGCGCACGGCAAGACCGTCTATCTCCATGCCGATTGCCAGACCTTGTGGGATCGCGTGCGCCGCGACCGGCACCGGCCGCTTCTGCAGACCGAGGACCCCCAGGCGCGGGTGGCCGCGCTCTTTCAGGAGCGCGATCCGCTGTACCGCGAGGTCGCCGATCTCATCGTGGACACCGACCGGCGCGCGCCGCATGTCGCCGCCCGGGTGATCGTGTGCGGACTTAAGAGGGTAAGCGGTGTCGACGCTGACGCTTGATCTCCCGGACGGGGGCTACCCCATTCATATCGGCACCGGCCTGCTCCCATCCGGCGATCTGCTGCGCGCGCCGGTGGCGGGGGACCGGGTGGCGATCATCACCAACGAGATCGTAGCCCCCCTGTACCTTGCGCATCTCACCTTGGCCCTTGCGCCCTACGATCCGGCGGTCGTGATCCTGCCAGACGGCGAGACCCAAAAGGCCTTATCGACCATCGACCATATTACGGGTGCGCTTCTTGCGGCGCGTTGCGACCGGGCGACGACCCTCTTTGCCCTCGGCGGGGGGGTGGTCGGTGATATCACCGGATTTGCCGCGGCCGTCTATCAGCGCGGCGTGCCCTTCGTGCAGGTCCCGACCACCCTGTTGTCGCAGGTGGACTCCTCGGTGGGGGGCAAGACCGGCGTCAATCACGCCCTCGGCAAAAACATGATCGGTTGCTTTTATCAGCCCAAGGCGGTGATCATCGATACCGCGACTCTGGCGACGCTCCCGGATCGCGAGCTGTCCGCAGGCTTGGCGGAGGTCATCAAATACGGGGCCATAGGAAACCGCGCGTTTCTCGAGTGGCTCGAGCGCAACATGGAGGCGCTTTTGCGGCGCGACCCGGATGCCTTGGCCTACGCCATAGAGGTCTCGTGCCGCGACAAGGCGCGGGTGGTGATGGCCGATGAGCGCGAGGCCGGGGTCCGCGCCCTGCTCAATTTCGGGCATACCTTCGGGCACGCCATCGAGGGGGGCATGGGCTACGGGTGCTGGCTGCACGGCGAGGCGGTCGCGGCCGGCATGGTCATGGCCGCGCAGCTGTCGCAGCGGCTGGGTTGGCTTGCCGCCGCCGACGCCGAGCGCCTGCGGGTGCTCATCGCGCGGGCGGGCCTGCCGACCCGTGCGCCCGCCTTGGCCCCGCAGCGCTATCGGGAGCTCATGGCCGTCGACAAGAAGGCCGCCCATGGGCGTATACGGTTCGTTTTACTCCGGGCCCTCGGGGAGGCGTTTCTGACCGACGATGTCCCCGAGGATGCGCTCATGGCCATTCTCGATCCCGGCGGCTAGACCCTCGCGCGCGGATTCGTTGAAACCCCGCGGACCGGGCAGTATACTGAACGGCCTTTTTGTGACGGTTTCGACCGACCCGGACCAGTGACGCGATCGCGACAGCCCAAGGGCCTGTATCGGCCCGAATTCGAGAAAGATTCCTGTGGATTTGGCCTTATCGCGCATCTCGACGGGGTCCCGAGCCCATGGATCGTTCAGACCGCGATGGCCTCGCTGTCATGCCTTACGCACCGCGGCGCGGTCGCGGCCGACGGCAAGAGTGGCGATGGGTGCGGCCTGCTGCTCAAGACCCCGGAGGCGTTCCTGCGCCGTGCCGCCCGCGAGCAGGGCATGGAGCCCCCCGCCCGCTTTGCCGTCGGCATGGTGTTCTTGGCCCCGGACGCGGCCAAGGCGCACGCGGCGCGTGCGGTGCTGCGGGAAGAGTGCGAGCGCGCCGGGTTCCCGGTGATGGGTTTCCGCGTGGTGCCCACCGACCCCTCGGCCCTCGGTCCCGAGGCGCGCCGCACCATGCCGCGCATCGAACAGATATTCGTTGCCAATCCCGAGGCCGACACCGGGCTTGCCGACGCCAAGCTCTATCTTGTCCACCGGCGCTGCGAGAAGCGCCTGGAGCCGGTGGACGCGGACTTCTATATCGCAAGCCTTTCGACCCGCCTATTGTCGTACAAGGGGCTCGTCATGCCGGCCTACCTGCCGGTCTTCTACCCCGATCTCAAGGCCCCGGACTTCGCCTCGGCGATCTGCCTCTTCCATCAGCGATTCTCGACCAACACCTGGCCCCAATGGCGGCTTGCCCAACCCTTTCGCCATCTGGCCCATAATGGCGAGATCAACACCATTCAGGGCAATCGCTCATGGGCGCTGGCGCGCGGCACCACCCTGGCATCGAGCCGCATCGATATCAGCGAGGCGCGCCCCCTGGTCTCGCAATCGGGATCCGACTCCATGAGCCTCGACAATATGCTCGAGGCCCTGCTTGCCGGCGGCGCCGACTATTTCCGGGCCGTACGGCTTTTGATCCCGCCCGCCTGGCAGAACATCCCGCACATGGATCCCGCGCTGCGCGCGTTCTATGAGTATCATGCGATGCATATGGAACCGTGGGACGGCCCGGCGGGTATCGTATTTACCGACGGGCGCTACGCCTCATGCGTCATGGATCGCAACGGCCTGCGCCCCGCGCGCTGGGTGATCACGGCCGACCGGCATATCACCATTGCCTCCGAGACCGGCGTCCACCCCTATGCCAGCAGCGACGTGGTCGCCAAGGGCCGCCTGCGCCCAGGCGAGCTTCTGTCGGTGGATACCGAGACCGGCAAGCTGCTCCTGCCGGCGGAGATCGACGCACAACTCGCCGCCCGCCGGCCCTACCGGAAATGGCTGGACGAAAGGACCCTCCATCTGGAGGGCGCGCCCGACGCCGACATGCCCGAGGCCCCGCCGATCGACCTCGCTGTGTACCAGAAACTCTTCCAGGTGACCTTCGAGGAGCGCGATCAGATCATCCGGGTTCTTGCCGAAGACGGCCAGGAGGCGACGGGCTCGATGGGGGACGATACCCCGATGGCTGTCTTGTCGACCGGCGTGCGCTCGCTCTACGACTATTTCCGCCAGCAATTCGCACAGGTCACGAATCCGCCGATCGACCCGCTGCGCGAGGCGATCGTCATGTCGCTTGCCACGAGCTTCGGCCCGGAACGCAATCTCTTCGAGGAGACTGCCGACCATGCCGCGCGCCTCGAGACATCGTCACCGGTCTTGAGCCGCTGCAAGTTCGCGCGCCTCGTCTCGCAGGCCCACCCGACCTATAGCGTGGTCCGCCTGGGCCTGCGCTATGATTCCGGAACGACCCTGGCATCGGCGATCCAGGCGCTGATCGATGCCGCCGTGGCTGCGGTGCGCGCGGGCACGGTCATCATCCTGCTGTCTGATCGCGATACCGCCCGCGGCCACTTGCCTATCCACGCCCTCTTTGCGGTGGGCGCGGTCCATCACGCCCTGGTGGCAACCGGCCTGCGCTGTCACGCCAATATCGTCGTCGAGACCGCAAGCGCGCGCGACCCGCATCACTTTGCCTGCCTCATAGGCTATGGCGCGACCGCGGTGTTTCCCTACCTCGCCTACGAGGTCATAGCCGATTTGGTGCGCACAGGCGAGATCACGTCGCAAGACGAGGCCCACGCCGTCAAGAATTACCGCAAGGGCATCAACAAGGGGCTTCTTAAGATCATGTCGAAGATGGGCATCTCGACGATCGCAAGCTACCGCGGTGCCCAGCTCTTCGAGGCGATAGGCCTGGCAGACGAGGTGGTCGACCTCTGTTTTCGCGGAACCACGAGCCGCATCGGCGGCAGCACCTTTGCCGATTTTGAGCGGGATGCCGAGATCCTGGCCCGCGAGGCCTACAGCCACCGCACGCCCATCCGCCAGGGGGGGCTGCTCAAATATATCCATGGCGGCGAGTATCACGCCTACAATCCGGACGTGGTGCAGGCCTTGCAGGATGCGGTGCGTTCGGGCGACTACGACGCCTACAAGGTCTATGCGGGGCTCGTGAATGGGCGCAAGCCGGCCATGGTCCGCGATCTGCTCGCCTTGCGTACCGACCGCGCTGCCATCCCCATAAGCGATGTCGAGCCGGCAACCGCCCTCTACCCGCGCTTCGATTCGGCAGGCATGAGCCTGGGCGCGCTCTCGCCCGAGGCGCACGAGGCCCTGGCGATCGCCATGAATACCCTGGGCGGACGATCGAATTCCGGCGAGGGTGGCGAGGATCCGGCGCGCTACGGCACGATCAAGACGTCCAAGATCAAGCAGATCGCCTCGGGGCGGTTTGGTGTGACGCCACACTACCTGGTCCACGCCGATGTGCTGCAGATCAAGGTGGCGCAAGGGGCCAAGCCCGGCGAGGGCGGCCAGTTGCCGGGGCACAAGGTCAACGAGATGATCGCGCGCCTGCGCTGCTCGAAGCCCGGTATCGCCCTGATCTCACCGCCGCCGCATCACGATATCTATTCCATCGAGGATCTGGCGCAGCTCATCTTCGATTTAAAGCAGGTCAATCCCACGGCACGGGTCTCGGTAAAGCTGGTCTCGGGCCCCGGCGTGGGCACGATCGCGGCCGGCGTTGCCAAGGCCTATGCCGACCACATCACGATCTCCGGTTACGATGGCGGCACCGGCGCAAGCCCCCTTACCTCGGTGAAGTACGCCGGCACCCCCTGGGAGCTTGGCTTGAGCGAGGCCCATCAGACCCTGCGTGCCAATGGTCTGCGCGACAAGGTGATACTGCAGACCGACGGCGGCCTAAAGACAGGCCTCGATGTCGTCAAGGCGGCGATTCTCGGGGCCGAAAGCTTTGGATTCGGCACCGGACCCATGGTGGCGCTGGGCTGCAAGTATCTGCGCATCTGTCACCTCAACAACTGCGCGACCGGAATCGCGACCCAGGACAAGCGCCTGCGCGAGGCGCATTTCCGGGGCCTACCGGAGATGGTGATGAACTACTTCCGGTTCATCGCCGAGGAGGTGCGTGAGTGGCTTGCCTATCTCGGAGTCTCGCGTCTCGAAGAGATCATCGGCCACACCGAATTCCTGACGATCCTGCCGGGGCAGACGCCCCGCCAAAGGGCGCTGCGCCTTCACGAAATGATTTCCGATGCCGGCATCGATCAAGGGTTGCCGCGGCACTGCCTGACCGAACGCAACGCGCCATTCGATAAGGGAGAGCTCGCCGAGCGCATCGTCAAGGACGCCGCGCTGGCGCTTACCACCCGTGAGCCTGTGGCACTTGCCTATGCGGTCCGCAACGTGCATCGTTCGATCGGCGCGCGATTGTCCGGCGAGATCGCGCGCCACTTCGGGGCCAAGGGTCTTCCGGACGGAACCATAACGCTGCGGCTGCGCGGCTCTGCCGGACAAAGCCTCGCGGCATTCAACGCCCCCGGTCTATCCATAGAACTCGAAGGGGATGCGAACGATTACGTCGGCAAGGGCATGGCGGGCGGCCGCGTTGTGATCTACCCGCCGCGCGACTCCCGGTTCGCAAGCGACCAGGCCGCGATCATCGGCAATACCTGCCTGTATGGCGCGACCGGCGGCACCCTCTACGCCGCCGGACTGGCCGGCGAGCGGTTCGCGGTTCGCAATGGCGGCGCGGTGGCCATTGTCGAGGGGGTGGGGGACCATGGCTGCGAGTACATGACCGGAGGCTGCGTCATCGTGCTGGGCGCGACCGGCGTGAACTTTGGCGCCGGCATGACGGGAGGCTTTGCCTTCATCTACGACAAGGCCGGGGTCTTTGCCGATCGTTACAACCATGAGCTCATCGATATCCATCGCATCACCGGCGAGGCCATGAGCGCCTACCAGGTGTTTCTGCATGACCGTGTGGCACACTACGAGAAAGCGACCGCCAGCGCCCATGCGCGCACGTTGCTGGCCGATTGGTCCCAGGCGATAGCACACGTCTGGCTTGTAAAGCCCAAGGCCGTGCGTATCGAAGCGCTGCTCGTGGAGAGCGAGTAATGGCCAACGTCTTTCAGTTTCTCGACAAGCCGCGCGCCGAACCCGTCAAGAAGGACGTGGTGGTGCGCCTGCGCGACTTTCGCGAAATCTACGGGGGCTTCGACCCCGAAAAGGCCGCCGAACAGGCCGGCCGCTGCCTGGGATGCGGTAATCCGTATTGTGAGTGGCGCTGTCCGGTCCACAACTACATCCCCAACTGGTTGAAGCTGATCGCGGAGGCCAATATCTTCGAGGCCGCCGAGCTTTTGCACCGCACCAATAGCCTGCCTGAGGTCTGCGGCCGGGTGTGTCCTCAGGACCGCCTGTGCGAGGGGGCATGCACACTGAACGACGGCTTTGGTGCGGTCACCATAGGCTCGATCGAAAAGTACATATTCACCGAGGCCTACGCGCGCGGCTGGCGGCCGGACATGAGCGGGGTCGTGGCTACCGGCCAGCGTGTCGCCATCGTCGGTGCCGGACCCGCGGGGCTTGCCTGCGCGGATGTCTTGGCGCGCAATGGCGTCAAGGCCGTGGTCTACGACCGCAATCCCGAGATCGGCGGCCTGCTGACCTTCGGCATCCCGGGCTTTAAGCTCGAGAAAGAGGTCGTGCGCGTGCGCCGCGCCATCTTCGAAGGCATGGGGATCGAATTTGTCCTGAATACCCATGTCGGCGAGGATCTGGCCTTTGCCGATCTCTTGCGCGACTCCGATGCGGTATTCGTCGGTGTCGGTGCTTACAACTCTATCGAGGGCGGCTTCCCCGGCGAGGGCTTGCCGGGCGTCCACAAGGCGCTCCCCTATCTCGCGGCGGTGACGCGCCATGATCTTCATCTCCCCGAGGGCGAGGTCCCCTATGCCAATCTCAAGGGCCAGCGCGTGGTAGTCCTCGGGGGCGGCGATACCGGCATGGATTGCAATCGCACCGCGATCCGGCAGGGCGCGGCGCAGGTGACCTGCGTCTACCGGCGCGACGAGGCCAATATGCCTGGGTCGCGGCGCGAGGTCGCCAATGCCAAGGACGAGGGCGTCCAATTCGTCTGGAACCGTGCCCCGGTGGAGATTCTGGGCGCGGGGCGCGTCGAGGGGGTGCGGGTCGTCGAGACACGGCTCGGCCCGCCCGATGCGCGCGGCCGCAGGCGGCCGGAGCTGGTCGCCGGCAGCGAGCAGATCATCCCGGCCGACGCCGTGCTCGTGGCGTTTGGTTTTCGTCCGAGCCCGCCCGCCTGGCTTGCCGAGTCCGGGATACAGACGGACGATGCGGGCCGTATCCTGGCGCCGGCCGGCGGCCATTATCGTTACCAGACGACGCATGCCAAGGTGTTTGCGGGCGGGGATGCGGTACGGGGTTCGGATCTCGTGGTCACGGCCGTCTATGAGGGGCGCCAGGCCGCTGAAGGGATCCTGGACTACCTCGCGCCATGACCGATGTGAATGCGGCCTCGGACCGCGGCAACCGGCTGCTTCGGGCGCTTTTGCGCATGCCTGTCGACATGACCCCGGTGTGGCTCATGCGCCAGGCCGGCCGCTATCTGCCGGAGTACCGGGCGCTGCGCGCCGCCGCCGGGTCGTTTCTGGCGATGTGCCAGACGCCGGAGCTTGCGTGCGAGGTGACGCTGCAGCCGGTGCGCCGATTCTCCGTGGATGCCGCGATCCTGTTTTCCGATATCCTGACCATACCGGACGCCATGGGGCTCGGATTATCGTTCGTGGAGGGCGAGGGCCCGCGATTTCAGCGGCCGATTCGCGACCGCCACGACGTCGCGGGCTTACGGGCCCCGGATCCCACGGTGGGCCTGCACTATGTGCTTGATACCGTCAGCCGCGTGCGGCGCGAACTCGCCGGCCTGTGCCCGCTGATCGGGTTTTCAGGCTCCCCTTGGACGCTTGCAACCTATATGGTGGAAGGTCAGGCGAGCGAGGATTTCCGACGCATCAAGGGGCTTTTGTTTACGGACCCCGCGACGCTTGCGACCCTGCTCGCCGTGCTCGTGGAGGCGGTCACCAGCTATCTCAATGCCCAGATCGAGGCCGGCGCCCAGGCCGTCATGATCTTCGACACCTGGGGAGGGAGCCTCGCGGCCCATCACTTCCTGCGCTACTCGCGCGACCCCATGGCCGCTATCATAAGCAATCTCAATCGCCGGCGCGATGGCGCGCGCGTGCCGGTCGTGGTCTTCACGAAGGGCGGGGGATGCTGGCTGCAGGCCTTGGTCGAGACCGGTTGCGATGCCGTGGGCATCGATTGGACGACCTCTCTCGCCGCGGCCCGTGCAGCGACCAGGGGCGAGGTGGCCTTGCAGGGCAACCTCGACCCCATGGCGCTCTATGCCCCGCCCGAGCGGCTTAAGGCCGAGGTGCAGGCGGTGCTCGCGGATTTCGGCGAGGGCCAAGGCCACATCTTCAATCTCGGCCACGGTGTGCGGCCGGATGTCGATCCGGATCAGGTCGGCCTGTGCATCGATGCTGTGCATGCCGCGAGTGTGCGTTCGCATCCGTGACGGGATGGGCGCTGGGGATGCCACGACGCGCCCTGAGGAGGCCGAGCTGCGCCCCTTTTTGGGCCGCATTATTTTAGGTTTTTCTGATGCGCCTCCTTGGTTATTCACATTTCAGCCCTGTGTCAAGCCCCCTGGAACCGGTCTTGCGCAGGGCCTTGCGAACCCCCGGGGATCGTCTTTAAGTTATTGAATTATAATTGAGTATAAAGGCCGCTTATTTTTTCATCAGTTTGAAGCGGAGCCAGTAATCAGGCCAAGCGCGGAATCCTTCCCGCCGCTTTTCAACACAGTTATCCACAGAGTTTGTGGGTAAGGTGGAATTGCTTTTTTATCCAGCCGGTTAGCGCCGGAATCGCAAGCGGTTTTCAGACCGCATCGGGCGCCGGCCGAGGGGCCAAGGGGCCAAGGGGCAGGACATGGTCGCGATACGCGTCAGCTTGCCGGTTCCGTTGCGACGGGGCTTTGACTATGAATATGAGCGGCCGCTCGCCCCCGGGGTCCGGGTCCGCGTCCCATGGGGGCGGCGTGTCCTGACGGGGTTCGTGATCGAGGTGCCGGCCGATCCGGTCCCCGGTGTGGCCCGGCGCGCGATCCTCGAGGTGATCGATGATGAGCCGCTTCTGTCGGCCGCGCAGCTGCAATTGCTGTACTTTGCCGCCGACTACTACCATCACCCCCTCGGGGAGGTCCTGTTTGCCGCCTTGCCCGCGGGTCTCAAGCGCGGCCGGGGTGTCGCTGCCCCTCAGGTCTATGTCCTCACGCCCGAGGGTCAGGCGGCAGCGGATACGCGTTTTGCGCGAGCCAAACGCCAGGCCGCCTTATGGCAGGCCATCAAGGCCGCGGGCGTGATGACCGAGGCAGCCCTCAAGGCGCTCGGGCCGGGCTTTGGGCCCGCCATGAGGGCATTATTGGCGCAAGGCCTGGTGGAGCGGCGCGACCCCGAGCGGGAATCCCCGCGCGCGCTGTCCCCCTCGGCCGTGACCTTGCGGCCGGATCAGCAGGCGGCCTGCAAGGCCGTGGCCGAGGCCTATGGGCGCTTTGCCGCCTTCCTCGTGTTTGGGGTCACGGGCAGCGGCAAGACCGAGGTCTACCTGGAGCTCTTGGCGCAGGTGCTGGCCGCCGGCGGCCAGGCGCTCGTGCTGGTGCCGGAGATCGGCCTCACCCCGCAAATCGTCGCGCGCCTCTCGGCGCGGCTCGGGACCTTCATTGGCGTCCTGCATTCGGGCTGCACCGCCACGGAGCGCGCGCGCGTCTGGTCGGCGGCCGCCGCCGGGCACATCCGGGTGGTGGTTGGGACCCGCTCGGCGGTATTTGTCCCCTTGAAACACCCCGCGCTTATCATCGTCGACGAGGAGCACGACGCCTCTTTTAAGCAGCAGGAGGGCTTTCGTTATCACGCCCGCGACCTCGCCGTGTGGCGCGCCAAGCAGCTTGGCATCCCGATCGTGCTGGGATCGGCCACGCCCTCGCTTGAAAGCTACCGCCACGCGTGCCAGGGCCGCTATCGCCTGCTTACTCTGCCTGATCGCGGGCCGCACAGCGCCCTGCCGGCCGTGCGCCTGATCGATCTGGGGCGGGAGCCGTTGCGCGCAGGCCTGTCGGTCTCGTTGATCGAGGCCTTGCGCGGGTGTCTTTCACGCGGCGAACAGGCGTTGTTGTTTCTCAACCGCCGCGGCTATGCCCCGGTACTCTTTTGCCCGGAGTGCCGCTGGCATGCCCCCTGCGACCGTTGTGACGCGCGTCTGACCGTCCATCTCGGCCGCCAGCGTCTGCGCTGCCATCATTGTGGTCGTGAACAACCCGTGCCGCAGGCGTGTCCGCAGTGCGGTCATCTCAGGCTTTTGCATGTGGGTGAGGGTACTGAGCGCATCGAGGAAGCCCTGCGCCGCATCCTGCCGGGCGCCCGCATCGCACGCGTCGACCGCGACACCACCGCAAGCCGGCTCTCCTTCGAGACGTTATTACAGAAGGTCCATGGGCGCGAGATCGATGTCTTGATCGGCACACAGATGCTGGCCAAGGGTCATGATTTCCCCCACGTGACGCTCGTCGGCGTCATTGCGGCCGATCAGGGACTGCATGGCAGCGATTTTCGCGCCGACGAGCAATTGTTCGCGCAGATCGTGCAGGTCGCCGGCCGCGCCGGCCGCGCCGCAAAGCCCGGCGAGGTCCTTATTCAGACCTACCATCCCGCGCACCCGCTGTGGGAGCCCCTGACTCGTCTTGACTACGGCGCATTCGCCGAGATGGCCCTGAAGGATCGGCGCGATACGCTCTTTCCTCCCTATGCCTATTGCGCGCTTCTGCGCGCCGAGGCGCGCGACCCCGAGTCTGCGACCCGCTTTCTCGAGGCCGCTCGAGAGCTCGCCAAGGGGCCTCCGGATGTCGCCCTGGGGTGTGTCCTTCCGGCGGTGCTCGCGCGTCGCGCGGGCTACCACCGCGCCCAGCTCCTCGCGACAAGCCTCAACCGTGCCGCCCTTCAGGGCTGGCTCAAGGTCTGGCTGCCGCGCCTTGCCAAGACCCCGCTTGCATCCCGTGTGCGCTGGTCGCTCGACGTCGATCCCTACTCGCTCTTTTGACAAGAAACTTCAAGTTGGCCGCGCTGCCTTTAGGTTTCTGGCAGGCGCCGCCGTGCCCTCCCGGCTACCCCGGCGCCTCATCGCGCATGTCACAAAAGGCCCGGGCATGACCTATGCTATGCCTGCGATGGTCTGCGTCCGGCAAGCAAAACCGCCGCCCACAAAATAGAAAAAATATTCGTACGACAATTCCATACACACACGCAAAACGCATTACAAGGGCCCTTAAGGCGAAAGCAAGAACCTTTCCGCTCATGTTGTCTGTCCCGTGCGGCCGGCGCTGGTATTCGGCTTTAAGTTGCCCATGCGCGGCATGTGGCGGCGCGGATCATGGCGCATGTCACGCGGTTTTGACAAGGCGGCAGAAATCCGTTCATATTAGATGTGCAGGAGTGCCCCCTAATAACTGTGGGGGGCGGTCTTCAGGCCACGACCGGAAGAGATGGCTATATAAGTATAAAAGGAGATGATTATGGAATCACGTCCATGGGATAACGGTACACGGATTGTGCATGCGGCGCTCGCCATCACAGTCCTCGCGGAGCTGGCGACGGGTCTGGTCGTAGCGCAAGCCACCCGTCCGCACTGGCTTTACATTCACAGCATATTGGGCATGGCGACCACGCTCGTCATTATCATTGACTGGATGTGGACATGGGCACGGCGCGATCTGCCGATCTTGTTTCCGTGGAACCGCGCCGGGATGCGCATAGTGGGCCGCGAGGCCTTCGAGGTGTTTCAGGGCAAACTGCCGGGCACCGGGGATCGGACGGGCCTGTCGAGCTTTGTTCATGGCGTGGGACTGCTCGCGGTCTCGGGGATGGCCATCACCGGCATCCTGATGTATATGGAGATCCCCGGTGGTTATGGGCTGTCTTTGCACTCGACGGCCTTCGCGTTCTTTACGGTGCTCGCAACCACGCACCTGTGGCTGTCGTATGTCGTCTGGGCCTACCTGGTCGGGCATGTGTTTTTCGCGCTCCTGCAGCAGGTGCTCGGCCATAACGTCCTGCGGCATTTTTACCTAGACCATCATTGATGGGAAGGTGCCCCGGTACCCTCTCAGGGCGCGGGTGCCGGGGCCTTTGATGCTTGCCAAATACGCACTGCCTTTTGCGCGCGCCCGCGGGCGGTCCATGGCGAGTCTGTGTGTCGCGCGGGCCTCGTTACCGTCGACGATCTCTGGTGACCGATTGGCGGTGGCCTTTCACCCTCTCTTTTCTGATCGCGACCGTGCCGCGTCGGCCGGGGGCGTGTGCACCAACAGGCCGCCGGGGCAAGGCGGCACCGGCCCTTGGGTGGTGCGCCCTCGTATCATGAGCCCATCATTATTTCGGGGTTGTTTCCGTCAAGCTGTGCAACTTCCCTCCTGGTGCGAGGAAGGGCTTCATCAGCCTGACTAGGTCTCATGGGAACGGGCCCTTGCGGGTTGATGTCGGCAGGCCGGTGGGCTCGAGCAGGACCGCGCTCGTCGATACCCTGTGCAAGCACATGCGCGATAGCTATGAGATCGCGGTGGTCGGCAACGATATCTATACCCGCGAGGGCGCCAAGTTTCTGATACGAAGCGGCGCGTTTAGCGTCGAGATCGGCAGTTGCCCGCATACCGCGATCCGCGAGGATGTGTCCATGAATCTTGCCGCCGCCGACGATCTAGCCCGCCACTTCCCAGTCCTCGACCTGCCCGCCATTAACAGGATCAATCTCGCGCCGTATGTCCGGGCCTCGCTCGAGGTCGTGTGCCCTAATGCTGCCCGTATGCGCCGCGCGCGCCCGTTTGCCTTAACGGACCTAAAGATTGGGGGGCTGTCCGATGTCGCGTCGTTTCTCGAGCGTGAAGGTGGTCTTTAAGGCCTTCCCGCTGCCTCGTTAAAGGGCAGGCGCAACCGCCACTTGCACCGGAAGCGGGCGCGCGGGGCATGGCGCGGCACGCCACTGCGGCAAAAACCCCCTGGTCATCTTTGTATACCGCGCATCTACGGCCCACCCCACCATCTTGGCACCGTTCTTGCTCAAGACGCTCCTCGAGCAGTTAAATGGGGAGGACCCCAATGTGTATCAATAACGACCTGAAGGCGATTGTTCCCAAAAGAAATATTGGCGGGGGCCATGCTTGCGCCATGTTTCGGGGACATGGTCCAGCAAACGAGAGGCCGGGACACTTCTCGCAGCCGACGTTCATGCAGGTGCCGGCATCCAGGGATGACATTTCATAGCTAAAGGCGCGCTTCCGAGCTAATCCGGATGGGCAAGCCCTCCGCGGCCCATGGCGCGCCCACAACACAATCTGACAAAGAGGAAGGACATTATGCGTAAGATGCTGTTTGCGGTACCGGTCGCGTTGTGCGGGCTCGGCCTTGCCGCCCCCCATGCCCATGCCACTCTAAACTCACCCACCGCGATCAACTTTTCGGGTGGCCCGCTTGGAACCCTATCGGCGGAGGGTGTTCTGAGCGCTGCCGGCACCTGGCAAAGCAACCCCGTGACCCTGACAGGCCCAGCTACATACGGCACCAACCGTAACGCGCGGCTCGACATCACAAACGCCGAACTGATCCTGCAGAAGACCACCGGTCTCGTGCAGTTCTTTGCCATGGCCGGGTCCTACAATTTCCCGACCCTCGGCCAGGCGATACTTCCGACCCCCGCTATACCCGACTATTATTATGGGGCAGTCCCGGAGGCCTACCTCACGCTCGCCCCGACCAGCAGCTTTTCGGTCGAGGTCGGCAAGCTCCCGACCCTGATGGGCGGGGAGACCACATGGAGCTGGATGAATCAGAACATCGAGCGCGGTCTCCTCTGGAGCAGCGAGAACGCCGTCAGCCGCGGCGTGCAGGCTAATTACGCCGTGGGGCCGGTCAGCGCCTCGCTGTCGTTCAATGATGGCTACTATTCCGGGCACTATAACGTCCTGACGGGGCTAGTCAGCTATGCCGTGAACAAGAACAGCACCGCCTCGGTGTTCTTCTATCACCACTTCGGCTCGACCATCATCAACGATACGACGCTAAACAACGTCTACGCCGCCCCGGAGAATCTCGACAACAGCGATATCTATAACCTGCTCTACACGACCAAGATCGGCGCGCTCACCGTGTCGCCCTATCTGCAGTACATCTATGCCCCGAGCTCGGCGACGCTCGGAGCGGGTTATGGCCACTCCGATCACGTCTTCGGGGCCGCGATGATCGCCAACTATCACTTCACGCCAATGTGGTCGACGGCGGCGCGCGCCGAGTACGAGACCAGTACTGGTATCTCGACCGACTCCAATGCGGGTAACAATAACCTGCTTGGCTACGGCCCCGGCGCCAAGGCCTGGTCGTTTACGATCACGCCGACTTTCCAGGACAAGGGCTTTTTCACACGCGTCGAGTTGTCGCTCGTGCGTGTGACGAATGCGACTGCAGCCTTCGGCAGCGCCGGCACTGCGCCCAACCAGTTCCGCGGCATGGTGGAGACAGGCCTTATGTTCTAACCCCCCCCATGAGGGACGCGAGCTAGCGGTTTACGCCCCGGCCCGCGTCCCTTTCTGCCTTAAGGCGAGACTCGTGGGCGCGGCTATGCCGCGCCCATTTTTGCCCCCCCAACAAGGGCGTCGCCTGGATCCCATAGCGGCCTAACGGGTCTTTGCGTCATCGGTATACCCTCCGCGCAATCCCGGGCGCCGCCGTTGCCACAAGGCATAGAGGGCGGGGGCCACGAGCAGTGCCAGGAGTGCTGCGTTGAACATGCCACCGGCGATGGGGCGGCGATGCGCTTCATGACATCGGCGCCGGCCCCGTGACTGAACATGATGGGCAGGAGCCCTCCGACTGATCCTCCCCCAGTTTCCCGGACACCCGGTTAAAGAGAATACACTCTTGACCTTAAGGTGAACGAATGAAAGCCAAGAAACCAATCGGGAAGATGACCCGCAAGCGTACCAGTGACGAATTCAAGGACCAAGCCCTAAAGCGCGCCGAGCAAGATGGCGTGGCCCTGGTGGCCCGGGACCTCGGGATTGCAAAGACCCAGATATACGCCTGGCGGCGCAAGCGCGAGCGGGAGGGCGCGGTCACCGAGGAGCAGAGGCTGAAGGACGCGGAGCTTGCCCGCCTGAAACGGGATATGGCGCGCCTCGAAGAGGAGAACGCCTTCTTAAAAAAAGCCTCGGCGTACTTCGCGGCGAGACACTCGAAGTGAAGTACGCCTGGATCCGACGCCACGAAGCAGACCACGCGGTCTCCCTCATGTGCCGCCTGTTGTCGGTCTCCCGCAGCGGCTATTACGATGGGCGGGACCGTCCCGCCCCGCCCCGCGCACAAGCCGATGAGGGCCTTCTGAAGGCAATCGAGCGCATCTATGACGACCACAAGGGGCAGCGGCTTCCCGCGGATGACCTGGGCCCTTAGGGCCAAAGGACAGCGGGTCGGGAAGAACCGCGCAGCCCGCCTGATGCGCCAAAAGGCCCTGGGGCCCAAGGCCGCCCGCAAATTCAAGGCGACGACCCACTCCCAGCACAATCTGCCGGTGGCCCCCAACCTCTTGAACCAGGACTTCAGCGCCAAGCGCCCCAACGAGAAGTGGGTGTCGGATATCACGTATATCGCCACCGACGAGGGCTGGCTGTATCTCGCCGTGGTGCTTGATCTCTATGCCCGCAGGGTCATCGGCTGGGCCATGTCGGAGCGGATGACGGTGAAGCTCACCTGCGATGCCCTGCGTAGGACCTTGTGGCGGCGCAAGCGCCCTCGGGGTGTCATCCTCCACTCCGATAGTAAGAATATCCCTGTCAGGCATTCCCGGGTGAGTTTGACTCCCACAGCGATCGGCTCATCGTAGAGGTGCTTGATGCCGTTGGGCATTGCCGGCGTCCTGACCTACACTCTGATCGACAATGTTTGTCTTTCCCCGGACCTGCCGACCGCCCG
>JAKARI010000023.1 GCA_021819245.1 Pseudomonadota bacterium
CTGCGACGTCCTCGAGAAACTCCCCGCCTGGCCCCATAGGCGCCTACCCGAACTCCTGCCCTTCAACTGGAAGCCCAGTCTGCCTTAGCCGCTCAAGCAAGAGTAGGTGGGATGGCTAGACGCTTACTATCAGGCTGTAGAGGCGGAATGGCAGGAACTGCTGGCGGAACACGCCGAGCGACGGACACAGGACGGCAAAGCGGGTGTGGTACGTAACGGCCATCTGCCACCCCGTAAGCTGCAGACGGGTCTGGGGCCGGTAACGGTCGAGATCCCCAAGGTTCGGGCGAAGACCGGTGCGCCGGTGACGTGTCGATCGGCGCTCGTGCCGCCGTATGTGCGCAAGACGAAGTCGTTGGAAGCGGCGCTGCCCTGGCTGTACCTGAAGGGGATTTCCAGTGGCGAGATGGGCGAAGCCCTGAAAGTGCCGGTCGGTCCGGATGCAGACGGTCTGTCGGCTGGCACGGTGTCGCGGCTGAAGCAGGTCTGGGCGCAAGAGTACCAAGTCCGGCGCGAGGAACGCTTGGACAAGGACCGCTGGGTGTACGTGTGGGCGGACGGCGTCCATAGCGGCCTGCGGGCAGAGCACACGAAGCTGTGCGCGCTGGTGGTGATCGGCGTCAATGAACGTGGCCAGAAGCGTTTTCTCGCCATCGAGGACGGAATGCGGGAGTCTACGCAGAGCTGGCGTGAAGTGCTGCTGAAGCTCAAGGCACGCGGGATGAATGTCCCCGGACTGGCCATCGGCGATGGGGCCATGGGCTTCTGGGCGGCGCTGGAGGAGGTGTATCCCGAAACCCGCCAGCAACGTTGCCGGATGCACAAGAGCATGAATGTATTGAACGGCCTGCCGAAATCGGTTCAGCCAAAGGCGAAGCAGGCGCTGCACGCCATCTGGCAAGCGCAGACGTGGGCGGAGGCGGAGAAGGCTTTTGATCTGTTCATCAAAACCTACGAACCGAAATACCCGAAAGCGGCCCTGTGCCTGCACAAAGACCGGGAGGAGCTGCTTGCCTTCTGCGACTTCCCCGCCCGGCACTGGCAGAGCATTCGAACCAGCAATCCGATCGAATCGACCTTCGGGACGATCCGGCATCGGACCAAACGTTCCAAGGGTTGCCTGACGCGTGATGGCATGCTGCACATGATGTTCAAACTCGGCCTATGTGCGGAGCAAAAATGGAGACGATTACGCGGTTGCGATTACTTGGCGAAGGTGATTACCGGAATCCAATTCAAAGATGGTGTCGAGGTCACAGCAGTCGATCAGGTCGCCGCTTGATTCAGCTTGCTAAACACCAGATTTGACAATAACTCGGCCCCACGCCTCGGCTTCAGTCTTAGTATCGAACGTGTGCGCTTGTTCTTCAAAGCCCTTTCGTTTAATCTGAGCCTGCCACACCCGCCGCCCGCCCGGCCCCGGCCGTTGCCGAAAACTTGCCATTTTTCGTCCCCATGTGATGTAACGTTTTACGTTATATCACGGTGGACGGGCGGTGGACAAACTTCCATGCTTCATGACAAAGACGTTTGCTAAGTCCTTGATTTTGCTAGTGCCCGAGGCCGGGGTCGAACCGGCATGACCTTGCGGTCGAGGGATTTTAAGTCCCTTGCGTCTACCAATTTCGCCACTCGGGCAAGGCCGGTTAGCCTAGAACTTCAGCGGGCATATAGCAACACCACGCCCGCATTCCCGCCCATTGTCCGGCAAGACATCAGGTCCTTCTCAGGCGCCATAATGGCCTATAAGTCGAAGGTTCGCGTTGCCATATCGAGCAGCGGTTTGTGAAAAAGGTTGCCGAATAGGGGCTAGGCTGGCCCTGGCAGCAGCCGGACCCTATGCCGATTGGGCGTTCTAAGCGACCCCTTGAAGGCCCGTGCCCTGTGCAGATATCGCCGGCGGCTCGTGCTAGGATCACGGCCTACGCGAATACTGACGGGGGCGTGGTGGATCGGAAAGGGCAGAGGGGGCACGCTTCGGGCGGATCTATGGGCTGGAAGGCATTGTTGACCTCGGCGCGGCTTGGGGTCACAGCGGCGCGCGAGTCGCCCAATGCCGGGCGCAGTGAGTTTCAGAGGGATTTCGATCGTATCATCTTCTCCTCGGCGTTCCGGCGGCTCCAGGACAAGACCCAGGTATTCCCGCTCGCCGAGAGTGATTATGTGCGCACGCGCCTTACGCACAGCCTTGAGGCCTCAAGCGTCGGGCGCTCGCTTGGCACGCTGGTCGGGGCCGGGCTTAAATCACGATACCCGGAGATCGACGACCTTCAGGTATCGCCTTTTGATATCGGCGCCATTGTGGCGGCCGCGTGCGTCGCTCACGATATCGGTAATCCGCCATTTGGTCACTCCGGCGAAGACGCCATCCGGCTCTTTTTTGAGACCCATACCACGGGCGCCGACCTCCTGGCATCGCTCACCGAGGCACAGCGCGCGGACTTTCTGCAGTTCGAAGGCAACGCCCAGGGCTTTCGTATCCTGACCCGCCTGCAAAGCCCGGATAACATCGGCGGCCTGCAATTGACCCTCGCTACCCTGGGCGCGTTCACAAAATACCCCCGTGGGGCCCGCCACTATCCGACACCCGAATCCGTCAGCATGCGCAAGCATGGCTTCATGGCGGCCGATGAAGAATCCTTTGCACGGGTCGCCCGTGGACTCGGTCTGGCAGCGCGGGCCGATGGCATCTGGAGACGCCATCCGCTTGCCTACCTCGTCGAGGCCGCCGACGACATCTGTTACCACGTCGTCGATGTGGAAGATGCGTACCGGCTCGGTATTCTGTCTTACAGGGACGTGGAAGGGGTGTTGGCCGGCATCATCAATGACCCGGAATTACCTCATCGTTTGGCCAGCATGGGCGACGACAATGGCCGTATCGAATACCTCCGGGCGCGCAGCATCAATACCCTGGTCGCACAGGCCGCCGAGCGCTTTCTTGCCATTGAGGATCGCCTGCGGGCCGGGGAGTGCGACAAACCCTTGTTATCGGAGGTCACCGCCGCAAGCGGAATGCAGGCCCTGCGTGACCTCGGTGAACAGCGCATCTATATGGCGCCGCCGGTAGTCGAAATCGAAGCGGCGGGGTTCGAGGTTCTCGCCGGCCTGCTCGCGGTCTTTGGCGGGGCGATCGAGGCCCAAGCGCGCGGGCGAGTAAATACGCGGGATAGGATGCGTCTTAAACTCATACCGGCGCAGTTTCTCGGACCCAATGGGGACGTGGACGCGGACCCCTACCGGCGCCTTTTGCGCTTGACCGACTTTATATCAGGAATGACAGATAGTTACGCTGTATCCCTCTACAAAAAAGTTACTGGAATTTCCCTCCCGGGCGGCTGACATACCAAGCCCGGGCGCGTTGGCCCCGCACCTGATACGGCCCATGGTGCGATCGTCACCCCCGGGCCGGACGCTTTCGCGCACGCGGCAATTAGCAGGGCGCGCCCTCATGGTCAGGAATGACCGCTCACCTGCGCCAAGTAGACAAGCAGCGTAATACCCATCACCACCAGGATCAAAACCATCCCGACATAAAGAACGGGATTGCCGGGTTCCCGGGTGATGGCCTCGCTCATGATGGCGCGACGGGTTTGCATGAATCGTACCGATGCCCCAACCATCATGAGTATGCCCAGAGCAACGAGCCCCATCCCTAAAATCTCGGCGCCATGCAGTCCATGATGCGCGCCGGTTCTTCTGTGCAGCGCCTTGCCTATGTAGATGAGAAAGATATCGAATTTTTCGACCAGGAATCCGAACGCCATGACTGCAACCCCGGTCCGCACCCACGCAAGGTAGGTGCGCTCGTTCGCGGCGTGATCCCCATAACGCTCGATCATTGCCCTTATCGCCTCGTTTCTGATTGCCGGTAATTCGCTCAAACGGTTTGAGCGCCCTCTTGCTCCACACATTTCCCTATACGGATGTCCTAATATACATGGGAACCGGGGATGCTGCGCGATCATAGGGATTAGTACATTATGAGGATATAGCCTCAAGGGTGGCGGCAGTAAGCCCGAATGACAAAAACCGCAGGCCGTATATTGCAGGCATCCAATACAGCAGGGCCCACAGAGCTGGCAGGGTATCCTCGAACCTATACCATCCAAGGCCCCTTGCGATCGTTAATAAAGCAAGGCACGACCGATTCCTTCACGGTTTGACGAAACAGAGACTATTGAGTACGCTTAAACGAGTCGAGTTAGAACGTACACTATAAATTAGAAAAGTGGGGAGGAGTATATATGAGTGCCCGTGCGTCGCGGTGGCCGTACGCGTTGCTGATCATCCCGTTCGTGGGGACTTTGTATGTGCCGTTATATGACCACGTCCACCCGACTGTCCTAGGGTTCCCCTTTTTCTACTGGTATCAGCTGGCCTGGGTCCCGATCAGTGTATTGGTGACCGGAATCGTCTACCGCCTCCTGCGCCTACATACCCACAAATCCCATGAGGCCGGCTCATGAGCGCCGCTCTTTGGGTCTTCCTGACGCTCTTTCTGCTGGTCACGGCGCTCGGCTTCTGGGCCAGCCGCTGGCGGCCCGGTGACCTCAACCTGCTGAACGAATGGGGCCTGGGTGGGCGGCGATTCGGAAGCTTCGTCACATGGTTTCTGCTGGGCGGAGATCTGTACACGGCCTACACCTTCATCGCCGTACCCGCACTCGTATTCGGCCAGGGGGCCCTGGGGTTCTTCGCGCTCCCGTACACCATCGTCATGTATCCCGTAATGTTCGTGATCATGCCCAGGCTGTGGACCATCGCGCGCGAGCGCGGTTACGTCACAGCCGCCGACTTTGTCGAGCACAAGTTCGATTGCCGGACGCTGGGGCTACTCGTGGCCATCACCGGAATCCTCGCCACTATGCCCTATATCGCCCTGCAGCTCGTGGGCCTGCAGGTCGTGCTGGCGGCCCTGAAGCTAGGCGGTGGCGGGGTGTGGTCGGACGCCCCGCTTGTCATCGCGTTCGTTATCCTGGCGGCCTACACCTATACAGGGGGACTGCGCGCCCCGGCGCTTATCGCCATCGTTAAGGATGTTCTGATATACACGACTGTACTCACCGCCATTATCGTGATCCCGGCCCATCTCGGGGGCTGGGGGAATATCTTCGGACACATTCCGGCCGCTAAGTTGACCTTCCCGCCGCCGCCGCCGCACAGCACCGGAATCTATTCCGGGTATGCCACCCTGGCCTTGGGTTCGGCGCTCGCGCTCATGATGTACCCCCACACCATCACGGGGGTGCTCGGTGCGAAAAGCCCCGGCGTCGTGCAAAGAAACGCGGTGTTCCTGCCGGCCTACTCCTTCATCCTCGGCCTGCTTGCCCTGTTTGGCTACATGGCCTATGTCGCGCACGTCAACACGCTCCCGCAGTTTCAGGGGGGCTTCAAGGCCTATGGGCCGAGTTATGCCGTGCCTGTGCTCTTGATGCGATTCTTTCCTTCATGGTTCGTGGGGTTTGCGTTCGCCGCCATTGCGATAGGCGCCTTGGTTCCGGCGGCCATCATGTCGGTAGCGGCCGCGAACCTCTTTACCCGCAATATCTATAAGGCCTTCCTGGACCCGGCCGTAAGCCCGACGGGGGAGGCGAGGATAGCGAAGATCGCGTCGCTCTTTGTGAAGGTTGGCGCGCTGGCCTTTGTGCTGGGGATTCCGGAAAAGTACGCGATCATGCTCCAACTCCTCGGGGGAATCTGGATCATTCAGACCTTCCCGGCGATCGTGATTGGGCTTTATACCCGCTGGCCGCATCGTTACGCCCTGGTACTCGGCTGGCTTGTCGGCATGGGGACCGGGACCGCGATGGCGGCCAGTACGTCGTTTACGAGCGTGATCTACCCACTGGTCATTGCCGGACACACCATCCCGGCCTATGCCGCGCTCTATGCCTTGACCATCAATCTTGTGGTCGTGGTGGTCGCCACGTGGCTCTTTAACGTCTTACGTGTCGGGGCGGGACGTGATGGCACGCTTGATGCCGCATAGCGTCTCAATAGCCATAGACCGAGCCTGGCTCTGTGAGGAGCATGACAAGAAGGGGGGCTATTTCACGGCTAGGGCCCCATGAGGCGGCTCTGAGGCCCTCGGGATGATTCGGTGTGAGCGTTGGCGATTGTATGGCGCCCAGCACGTGGCCGCCGGATGTCCCGCGTACCTGTCCCAAGCTGCGGGACTTAAATCACCTAAGCCCGCATGGCCGACCCAAGTGTGCGCCGGCTCTCGGTATGCGCCATGGGACGTCCGAGTCGCCCTCACGCCCTCGATCTCGGCGCAATTGACATTGTGTGGGCCGCATGGCCCATGATCTCACAGCAAAGCGCGAGATGCCGCCCCCACACAAAGGGGGTTGTCCACGGGGCTATCCTGCGGACGAGCCGTGCGCTTTTCCGGCGCACACGAGGCGCGCCCGCAATGACGGGACGGCGTGTCGACATTGCCGACCGCAGGGCTGGTGGCAGGTGGCCTTAAGGCCACCTGCCAGGACTGCGCCTTCCGCGGGCTCCTCGCCTTGGTGGTGCGCATCTTCCCTGGCTCGGTCGTCGGGATTGGCGAGATCTGGTGCCTTCCCAGGCTCAACTTGATACCAGCGCGATCCGCTCTTGACGGTCAACCCATCGCCTTTGCAAGATCGCCATAACCGTTGGCTGCGCTCACGGTGCCACCGAGGCCAGTATCGACAGAAGGCGCTGGTTTGTGAGACGCCTTTGAAAGACACGCACACGACCGCTCTTCGCCCGATATATGAGAATGGGCGCGAACCGCATCCATGGATTCCCTTCCACGGCGGTCAATGCCTGAAAATTCTGATGAAGGATGTACTGGGTCTGTGGTTGCACGGGCACGGGCGTAATACCGGCACCCGTCTTGCGCATGAAGCGGGCCTCCCCCTCGTCAAGCACTTGCAACGGCTGTGGCGATTGCAGGATGGCGGCAGCCTTGCCGGCGCTCGTGCGCGTTAGATAGGCCACGACGATCTGGCGAATCGTCAGATCGTCACGCCTGATAAGCGGCGCCAGACGCTCAAAGAGGACATGATTGGGTCGCGAATTGGGGTCGATGAAATCATACAAGACCTTGCGTCCGTGGCCGGCCGCCAGCCAGTGGAGCCTGCCTAGATGCTGATAGAGCAGCGTCCCGCTTCGTTGCCAAGCAAGATCCTGTGCAGAGGCGCTTGCAACAACGGTAAGCAATGTCACCAGCGCGAGCGGTGCCCGCATTCTCCTCACGGAATCGCAACGACGGGGCGTGCGCGCCCCTAAACAGCATCGTGACATCAAAAAAAGACCCTCTGCGTGATTAACGACACCCAAGCGGCCGGTTAGCGGTTCTCGTGCGTCTGCAACCCAGGTCAGAACCGCCTTTTCGCGAGGATCAAGAATGGGTGACAGCAGCCCATTCGAGAACACCTAGGCAAACAACACGCGCTATTATCGGCAGGACATTCGTCTGCCCGCAAGCCGAGCCATTGCCGCCGCTTCACAGTAGACCCTCTACGGCCGGCCTATCCTTAATGTATAGGCCTTTCGCGCCAAAAGTCGACGCCACTCATGTCGCCTCAGGGACACCGGGACTGCCGCCGGTCGGGGTGCCTGCGTCATACCGCCATACCCCCAACCCTTAAGGCCTCTTTCGAAGACGCGGCGGCGCGAATGCAAGCGGGAGGAGGGGGCCTTACAGTGTGCGCCCCTTAAGGAGGAGGCGATCATCGCAGCGGCCCTGGTGATTCCACTCGCGATTCAGAATGAAGGGGGGATTCTTAGATATCTTTCTCTTTCATTTACGGGATGTTATCAATACTTATTAATGTATTTTATTGAGATGAAGAAAGGGGGGCTGCCGGCGACTCCCGGAACAGTCGGCGGTACAAGACGAGATACACCCCCTGGAAACCGCCAGCAATGAAGAACGGGAGGGCCAGGAATCCCGCATGATAGAGGAGGCCTGCGAACACGGGCCCGATGGCCCGCGGTATCTGAACCGAGACATTGTTGAGACTGGCAGCAAGCCCGCGCCGATGGCCTCGGACGAGACCGAGATTGAGCGCCTGGCGCGCCCCGGCCGTACCGCGGTTGAGCGCCGAACGCACGATGTAAAGGAGCGCAGCTATCGGGAAGGATGGGGCTAACGGGAGCACCAAGAGCACAGCGAGCCCGAGATAACGCATAGTCAGCACGGACCTCACGACGCCGTAGCGGCGCGTCAGCCGACCCACCAGAAGGGAGGAGGTGGCGGTGACGATCAGTGCGGCGCTCATGATGGGCCCGATGCTCAGCGGCCCATGGTGAAAACGAACGGCAAACCAGTAGGCCATCAAAGGCCCCATAAGACCTATGCCGAGCCCGTTGAGCGCATTGATTCCAAAGAGTTTGAGGAGCTTGCGATTCTCGGCGTGCGTCAAGGCATCCGCAGCCGCCTTGCCATCGGTATCCTGTTCATGATCGGATGGCGCGGGTGCCACTTCCGGAATGGCCCGCAATAAGATCAGCCCGAGTATGGCGCCAAAGAGCACGACGAGGAATAGTGGGCGATAGGCAAGCGGCCCCGGAAGCCAGGTGCCCAGAAAGGAGGGAAGGGTGGCAAGCAGCGCGCCCACCGCCATGCCCGTAAATCCCATGGCCGTATTCAGGCTGTAGACCGCCGCACGGTCGCGGGCGTCGACAAGCCGCGACAGCCATGCAAGCTCGACCGGCGCAAACGGGCCTGCGCCCCCGTTTAAGCCGTGTCCAAAGCCGCCGAGGATAGCCGCTATCGCCAGGACCGAAGGCTGCGAGTCGCCCAGCGCCATGAGCGCGGCCGCAATCTGGACCCACTCATAACCCTGCAAAAAGGCCTTGTGTCCATGCGTGTCGGAGAGGGGGCCGGCGAAGAGGGCAAGCGTACCAGAGACGAGGAGGGCCACCATGAAAAGGGCGCCAATCACGGGGGCCGACCAGTGGAGCGCATGCAGATACAGCGCAAAATCGACCACCAGCGCCCCTTGCCCCACACTGCGCGCAGCCCGAATGATAATGAGGAGTCGCGCCTCGCGCGCCAGTCGTACATACCCCAAAGACGCTTCCTCTTAAAATACTTAAATTAGTAAAACCAGTATATTACACTATACAATTAATGTGTTTTCTCAGATAGCACGGATGCACCCGGTGGGGGAGAATGGCGTATCGTCCGGCAGCGGCCGTGATACTCACATAACACCAAGAAGGCGCTTTAGGCGCGGTAATTGTTCCTCGGCCGTTCCGTAGAATACCTGCCCCTCATACACCGTGATGGGCGCGATGCGCACGCCGAAGGCGGCCTTGGCCTTGTCCGCGGCCCCCGGCGCGCTTAAATCGTGTTCCGCAAAGACCACGTTATGCGCCGTAAACCAGGCCTTCAGCGCGGCACAGTCTGGACACCCGGGGCTTGTATAGAGGTCGATCGTGCGATGCTCCTCCCTGCAATGATGCCCGGCCTTGGCCCGCACCCCTCTGCCGGGGACAGACCCTAGGCCGACTGGCGCTGAAACAATCCCCGCCACCAGCGCTTGCGACTCTCCGGCAATGGCCGCGGGTCGTCCAGGGTCTCCGGTGGCATACGGGTCAATAACCACCCGGGGAGGGTTTTAAGGCCCGAACTGCCGCATGAGCTCCCCAAATTATGAGGGTCGAAGACCTTGATAAAACTCGGCTGCGCCTTATCGTCGGCATAGACGATACCGCAATAATCTTCGCGATGTTCACGCCGCAAAAGGGTGTCCAATTCCTCGGTGAACCGTACCAAGGCCTCGCCGCTTGCTGGCATAGTCGGGGCCGGCTCACCGATGGCATAGATGTACCACCCCTCCGGGCGGGAGCGAACCGTCGTCCATAAATCCGTGAGCTGCGCCCAACTCACGATACCGCTGAACGGACCCGTTAGCGCCGCCTGAAACGCCCCCTTATCCGTCACTTCCCCCATCAAGTCCTCCCTGCTGCCGATGGCCACGCGTGATTGCCGCGACCCGGGGCGTCCGTCAGACACCCCGGGCCGTGGCCGTATTCGGGATACCCTTATCTGGAATGTCTTTTTCGCCCTCAGTTCCGCGAAAAGCCCGTGCGTACCGCACGCACCTCACGACTGGGCATTCTTTCCCGCCTTAATAGGGCATGTCTTGATTCCCAAGACCTGGTACAGCCCACAAAACCCCACCAGCCCGGTAATGAGCGGCAAAACACCAATCCAGCCCCATGGCGCCCAGCGGCCCGTGACCGCGAGGGCGATCAAGACCAGTCCGATAACGACGCGAATGATGCGATCCAGCAACCCTTCGTTGACAGTCATTGTTGTACTCCTCCATGGTCAGACATAACGCTTCTATTATCGCCCAGAAACCCGGTCGGTGATACTGCACGCGCTCACCGAGGTTCCAGGACACCGTCGTGCCAAGCCATGCCGACGCGATTGCGGGCAGAAAAAGGGGGGATGGGGCGAGTAGGCATTAACTCGCCTTATCCTATCCCTCTCTGTTATTTTACATAATATACATTATACGAACTTCTAGACGGCGTGATGTGGCGGACCAATCCCGCATCCCGGTACCCCTATACCCCTGCCGGCCGCACCGGCATTTGAAGGATGAACCTCGCAGCCATCCGATCACCCGATGCGCGCGGCCGCATCACGCGAGGCCGATTTGATAATCAGGGGCCGTACGATTATCCTGCGCCCGTAGTTAACCTAGGGAGCTACGCGATGCGAAAAATCATAGGTGTCGTCGGCCTGCTGGCCTGCACATCGGCCTACGCGTCACAGGTCACTATTAGCGGTATGGTCGGCACCGCCGATGCGCTTGATGCCTATTCGCAAGGGAGCGGTCTGGTATGGCAGATCGGGGCGCAGTGCGGTTGCGCCGTTGAGTCGACGATTGCGACACGGGAGCCCGCCGGGCGGCTTGCCATTGCGTTCCGTCTCGCCCGCGGCTTCGCGGTACAGGGATCCGTGTTCGTGGCGGGGACGTATCATCTGCAAGGCCTTGAGTATACCGCCACGCAGACCGATTACTTCGCCGCGAACGATCAGCTCTATGGCGGGGCGGTGGAGGCCCTTATCCGGGGGCACAGGCGCGGCCTGTTCTGGCACCTGGGGGCCGGGGCGGCGATGACCAATGACGCCGAATCCACCACCATCACCAACGGCACGATCGCGGTTATGACCAACACCTCCACTACGCGTATAGCCCCGGTGGTGTCCGGCGGGTTTGGCTTTCGTATGTCGCGCCATTGGTCGGTCGGGATATCGGTGTCCTACATCACCCGGATCGGATCGAGCGAGACCCTGACAAGCGGGGAATACACGAACGGGGGCCTACTGCTCACCGGCGTCGATGGCATTTACCAGTTCTGAGGTCCGCATCGCGCCATCGCCTTGAGCCGCTATGTGCCTGACTCCCGCGGAAGCCCAGCTGGGTTTCCGCGGTGGCCTCATGCAATCAATCATCATCCCCATGATCGCGCCGATGGTAGGAATAAGGATGGTCGCTGCAACCGTAGCAGCCATGACGCACATAGGCGCCTGGGGGCACAAAGAAACACCCTGACAACATGGCCGCAGCACCGAGAATGAGCAGGCCGCGCGCGAGGATCCGGGAGACCGTGGGAAACCGCGACATCGTACACTCCTGAGAGGTTCAGACCACATAATGGCAAAGCCCCGCGCCGCGTCACAAGGGGCCCAGGCCGCCATGGCGGGCGGTCCGACAAAAGGGCCTGCGCGCCGGACGATAGGGCGACCCGCGGCATACCTCCCTCCCCTGCCCCGCGAACACCGCGATATCCAAAGCACTTCGGGTGGGCAGGAGGCCCGGCTTTCTATATAGTTCGCCTGAGATAATGCCATGTTCTATCAGCGCGCCGCGAAAGGAGAATCTGTTTCATGTTTGATGATCGATCGTCGCACTACTCTGGAAATCAGGAGGCAGCCTTTGCCGGAGTGCGCATCCTTTTTGGTGTGATCTGGCTGATCAACACCCTACTCGAGGCCAACACCCATTATGTCAGCGGCTTTCTTGCATCTCTCGTCAAGCGGGTGAAAGGCCAGCCGCACGCGATACAGGGCTTTATGCGTGGCGTCATCCATGTCGTGACGATACTGGGGCCGCAGCATGTGGCCATCGGCACCGTGGTCCTTGACGGCCTACTCGCCGTCTCGCTCATCGCGGGCCTTGCGGTGCGCCCCATGGCGATCGTCGGGACCGTCTACAGCCTTGCCCTATGGGCGACGGTCGGGGGTTTTGGCGGGCCATTCGGGCCGGGCGCCACCGACCCGGGGACGGCTATCGTCTATGCGCTCGTGTTCGTCGCCATTCTCGCCGTGCCTTCCGATCAAAGGTTTGCGATCGGACCCAAATCGCAGACGGTCGCCGGGACCCGCGGCATTGAGTTGGTCCGTATTCTCTTTGGGCTCTTGTGGGCCTTCGATGCCTACTGGAAATGGCAGCCGGCGTTCTTCGAACATAGCCTGTCCTACCTGGAACAGTCCCAGGTTGGCCAACCGGCCTGGATCGTGGCCTACATCGGTTTCGTAATTGCCGTGATCCGTCTGGTCGGGCCGATCGTATTCGGGATCTTTGCCGCCGCCCTCGAGACCGTCCTGGCCGCGAGTCTGCTCCTTAAGCGCTGGCAAAAATGGCTGCTGCCGATCGGCTTTCTCTATTCCTTCGGGATCTGGACGACGGCTGAGGGTTGGGGCGGGCCCTATCTGCCGGGGGTGACCGCAAACCGCGGGGACATGCTGGGCACGACCAATATCTACATGGTCGTCTACCTCTATCTGATGATCGCCTATCTCCTCGACAAGAGACACCGGTAATGCGAGGCAGGATAATCGGTTAGAGACGCTTTCTCATGTGCGCGTATGTTTTTTCTTAACGATGTCTTATATCGTATTGATATATATGATAACTATATCATGATACGGCGACAGCGGACGCCGCGTGCGTGAACAGCGCAAAGAAGTTGCGCGCCGTCAGATCGGCGATCTGCTCCCGGGATACACCCCGGATATCGGCCAAGCACTGCGCGACATGGGTGACATACGAGGGTTCGTTTGACTGCCCCCGGTGCGGAACCGGGGCCAGATAGGGGGCATCGGTCTCGATCAGAAGCCGATCATCCGGCACCAGGCGCGCGACATCGCGCAGGGCGTGGGCGTTCTTGAAGGTGACGATCCCGGAAAAGGAGATATAGAAGTTCTGGTCTAGGACCGCGCGGGCGAAATCGGCGCTCTCGGTGAAGCAATGCAGCACCCCCCCGATATCGGCGGCCTGCTCGTCACGCAGAATGTGCAGGGTATCTGCGGCGGCCTCGCGTGTATGAATGATGAGCGGCTTGCCGACCCGCCGTGCGGCGGCGATATGGGCCCGAAACTGGCGCTGTTGGCGAGCGGCGTCGGGCTCCTCGAGGCGATAATAATCGAGACCGGTCTCGCCGATGGCAACCATACGATCCTGCGCGCTCAGACGCACCAGATCGTCGACCAGTGACCCCGTGGCGCCTGCCTCGTTGGGGTGAATACCAACCGAACCGAAGATGCCGGGGTCGTGGCGCATGATCTCTTGTATGGGCCCGATATCCGAAAGCCCGACGCTTACGCACAGCATGTGCGCTACACCGCACTCATGGGCGCGCGCCAAAACGGCCTCGATATCGTCACGCAGGGGTTCGAAGTGAAGATGGCAGTGCGAATCGACTAACGGCATTGCTACATCGTATGGGTCGGGCGATCCGATTGCAATTGGCCGATGAGTAACGTCTCGATCTTGGTACGCGCGACATCGGCATCCTTGGCGCTAAACTGAATGCCAATGCCGGGCGCACGGCCGCCGGGCGCATCCTGCGGCGTCACCCACACGACATGGCCTGCGACAGGCACCTTCTCCTTGCTGTCTATGAGGGTCAGCAGCATGAATACCTCATCGCCGAGCTTGTAGGCCTTATTGCTCGGTATAAAGAGACCCCCGCCTTTGAGAAACGGCATATAGGCCGTATACAAGGCATTGCGGTCCTTGATCACAAGCGAGAGCACGCCAGGCCTCGCCGAACCCCTTAACGCATCTGGCGTCTGTGACTCCACCGTCGACATTCAACTCATCCTCGCGGCTCAACATGCATAAACAGCCGGTCCCACACCAAACGCCGATCCAGGGGCGCGGCCGCCAGGCCTCGCGCCGAGAGCGCCTCGTCCCAAACACCAAGGACCTGCGTTAAGTCTAGCTTGGCGGCAAGCGCACGCAAGCGGCCCTCCTGTGTCCCGTGCCAACCCCGGGCGATGGTCCCGGTCACCATCAATTGGGTCAGGACCGAGGCGACCTCCGTAAGAAAGCTCAATCCGACCTCCAGGTCGACGGCATGCCAGGCCTCAGTCGCCTCGAGCGCCGAGCCGCGCCCCACGGCCACGGCCTCGAGGCTCGCCAAAAGGCGCTGCGCCAGGGCCGGCGCATCCTTCGGCCATGTCAGGGCACGCAGCGGCGCCCCATGGGCCAATGCCAGCACTAACTCGGGGTCCGGTACCTGGTGGGCCTTCAGATAGGAGAGCCCCTCCCCCTGTGCGGGCCGCGGCAGGACCAGGTTCTGGCAGCGGGAACGGATAGTCGGCAAAAGCCGCGCCGGGGCGTCACTCACCAAGAGCAGATAACTCTCGGGCGGGGGCTCTTCGAGCGTCTTGAGAAGGGCATTCGAGGCCGAACGATTGAGGCAGTCGGCATCGACGATCAGGACCACGCGGCGCGATGCGAGGTGGGGCTTTAAGGTCAAGAACTCATTGACGGCGCGGGCCTCGTCGACCGGGATCTCGGCCTTGCCCTCGGGCACGCGGAGAGTCAGGACATCCGGATGATGGCCGCTTGCCGCCAGCCGGCAGGCGCGGCAGGCGTCGCAGGCCGTGCCCTGCTCGCACACCAGCCTGCGCGCCAGGCGCTCGGCAAAGGGCCGTTTGCCGATCCCAGGCGGTCCGGTGATGAGCAGCGCATGGGGCAGCTGTTCGGCGCGCGCCACGCGATTCCAGGCCGCCTTATGCCATGGCAACATGGGCAGGCCTTCCCCTACCAGCACCCGGCAAGCGCGGCGTCCACAGCCTCTCCGACCTCGGCGAGCGACCCCGCGGCCGGTATGACCACGAAGCGCTCCGGCTCGCTGTGCGCGCGAAAGCGATAACCATCACGCACTCGCTTGAAGAATTCCTCACCCTCTGCCTCGATGCGATCCGCGGCGCGCCCCGCGCGCCGGGCCAAGGCGACATCCACCGGGACATCGAAATACAACGTGAGGTCCGGAGAGGGGATCGCCAAAAGCCGTGTTAACGCATCGATCAAGGGGATCTCGAGGCCTCGCCCATATCCTTGATAGGCGTACGTGGCATCCTGATAGCGGTCGCAGACAACGGTCTTGCCGAGCGCAAGGGCCGGTTCGATGACGGCCTTTATGTGCTGCACACGGGCCGCAAACAGCAACAAGAGTTCTGTTTGCGCGTGCAAAGAGACCTGCTTGAGCAGGATATCGCGGATACGCTCCCCGACCTCCGTCCCCCCAGGCTCCCGGGTCACCACGACACCCTGCGGATTCTGGCGCCTGCAGATGTCCACGATCCGCTCAATGTGTGTGGTCTTGCCCGAGCCGTCGAGCCCCTCGAGGCTTAGGAACCGTGGCCGGCGGGGTGCTGTCGATCTCATATTTCAGAATGGCCTCGTCTTGCTCCTTCAGGGTATCAGAGAATACATGACCGCCGCGCCCCGTGGCCACAAAGTACAGGGCATGCGTCTTGTCGGGGTGCAGCGCCGCATACAGGGCCCGGGCGCTGCAAAGGCCGATCGGCGTGGGCGGCAGCCCATAATGGATATAGGTGTTATAGGGGCTCGGAAACGCCAGATCCGCGACGGTCAGGACCCCATGGTAGCGTGTGCCAAGACCAAAGATCACCGTCGGATCGGTCTCGAGCTGCATGCCAAGGCGCAGACGGTTTACGAACACGCCGGCGATCTTACGCCGTTCACCGTCCTTGGCGGTCTCCTTTTCGATAAGGGACGCGAGGATCAAGGCCTGCTGCGGTGTATGCACGGGCAGATGGCGCGCACGACCCAGCCAGTCCGTTCCGAGTACGGCGCGCAGCCGCCTGCGGGCGCGCGCCAACACGGACACCGCCGGGGACCCATAGGTGTAGTAATACGTGTCGGGGAAAAACGCCCCCTCCAGGCTCGAGTGCATATGGAGCATGGCGCGCACTGCACGGTGCGTCCGACCTCGAATGTCATCTGCCAGGTGCGGGGCGTGCGCCAAGGCCTGCCGGACTTGATGAAACGTCCAGCCGGGAACGAGCGTAACCGGATACTCGACGACCTGCCCCGTGACCACGCGATGCAGGATATCGAGAGGGGTCGTCGGATCGGGAAAGCGATAGACGCCGGTCTTTAGGGCGTTGCCCTCCCCGGTAAGCTCGGCGAGCGCTATAAAGGAATCGGCGAAATCGATGACATGGCGCCTCTGCAGCCTCTCGGCGAAGGCCCGCATGGTCGTCCCCGGGGCCAGATGAAAGGTCTTTGCCCCCGGGTGCAGCGGGCGCAAAGCAAGCTGATACCATCCGGCTGCCATCAGGCCGCCGAGCATCACAATGCCAAGCCCCGCCTTAAAGAGCCGGCGCATCGCCACAAGCCCGCAGCGCATCGGCGATCTGCGACATGACCGGTCCACGGTCCCATGAGCGCTGCCCCAGACGCAGGATCGGGCGCACCCCCATCACGGAGTTGCTCAAAAAGACCTCGTCGGCCTCCAGGATCCGCTTGCTCGTGAGGCTGTCGATGCGCACCGCCATGCCCAATCCCTGCGCGCGCTTCATGACTTGGCCGCGCATCACCCCCGCGACCCCGGCATGATCGAGGGCAGGCGTCGTCAATACGCCCTGCTCCACCACAAACAGATTGCTCATGGTCCCCTCTACAACCCATCCCTGTGTATCCTGCATCAATCCTTCCCAGTAGGGGTCTGTAAACTCCTGTTGCGCCAGGATCTGTTCGAGCCTGTTCATATGCTTTAGACCAGCGAGCAAGGGCTGTCTTGCCAGCCGCGTCCGGCACCAGAAGACCGGCGCCTCGTCATCGATCTTGCGATCGGACCAAGGCCATGTGGTCATCATGCGATCGCTCGCGCCCGGCCCGGGCCGATAGCCCCGCCCAAGGCCCCCGCGCACTACCATGACCTTCAGGATAGCGAGGCCCTGCTTGATCGCCAAGCCTTCTGCCTCAGCGGTCAGGATAACGGGATCGATGGGGTCAAGCCCGAGTCTCTCGATGCCGCGAACGAGCCGCTCCAGGTGTTCCGGCCAGAGCAGCAGACGGCCATTGTCCATGACGACCGTCTCGAACAGCCCGTCACCATACTGAAGCCGGCTTGTCACCGGGATTGCGGCCTGAGGGCGGCCATTTACACGGACATCTAGGGGGTCCATATCATCGTTCCCGGCAGACAGGCACGGCAGATGCCCCGCAGACGATGCGCGCCGCGCCGACGAAACGCAGGGCGCGTGTGGCGCACGACGTAAGCCCGGCGCAAAGCATCATCCCGTCAGGCATAGAGGTCCATTCCCAGGGCCCGCATGAGACCCGCGGCCTTGGCCTTTGTCTCGCGCAACTCCCGCTTGGGGCAAGAGTCAGCGACGATCCCCGCGCCTACGCGAAACGTGACCTCCGACCCGCGCGCCACAAGCGTCCGGATCAGGATATTGAGGTCCATATCCCCGCGCTCATTAATATAACCGAGGCTTCCAGTATAGACGCCACGCGCGCAGCGTTCGCTCTGCGCCAGGATCTCGATGCAGTGTACCTTGGGGCAGCCCGTAATGGATCCGCCGGGAAATAGCGCACGAATGAGATCCGACGGCCGCACACCGTCGCGCAGCGTGCCGTGCACATCGGATACCAGATGGTGGACCGTAGCAAAGCTTTCGATGCGCATGAAGTCCGGGACCCGCACACTGCCCGGCACGCACACGCGGCCGATGTCGTTACGCTCCAGATCGACGAGCATCAGGTGCTCGGCGCGCTCCTTGGGGTCGGCGCGCAGATCACGCTGTGCGCGATCATCCGCCGACGCCTCGGAATGCCGCGCGCAGGTCCCGGCAATAGGCTGGGTCATGACTTGCGACCCGCGGCGCCGCAGGAGCCGCTCGGGGGACGCGCTTACGATTATCGTGTCGCCCAATCGTGCAAGCGCCGCAAAGGGCGCCGGATTGCGCCCCCGCAGACCTGCAAACACGGTGCTAGCGGGTGTAGGGGCCTCGAAGGAGCCCACATAGCGCCGCGACAGATTGGCCTGAAAGACCTCCCCCTCGGCAATGCGGGCCAAAATGTCGCGCACACCCTGCTCATAGTCCTCCGGCGGGTCCCAGTTGAGATGCGTGAGCGCAACCGCGGGCCAGGGCCTTGGCGCGGGGAGCCGCTCCATATCGGAGGCGATCTCCGCGACCACCGAGGCATCCTTGCCGGTGATGACCGTGCGGCCGGAGCCCCGCTCCTGCAAGACCGCGCCCGCGAAGCCCTGCAGCCACCCGAGCGGCACATCCATAGGCATCGGCAGCGACGCCAGTCGCGGCTCGAGGACGGTAACGAGCTCATAGCTCAGAAAGAGGAAGTGTCCATGGAAGAAGGGCAGGGTCTCATCGGGGACTGTGCCCGTGGCAGTGTGCCTGCCGGTGCCGTCATCCAGAGCGGAAAAGAATCGCGCGCGTTCGACGTCAGTTGCCCCGATCGGCAGGATGACGGGAGGTTCGGGTCCGGCAAACAGGATATCCCATCCCCATCCTGCGCCTGCACGGCCCTCGAGGAGGTGCGGATAGCGTTCCGGAAAGGCGTCGTGGATCCGCAGGAGGTCGGCGCCCTCCGGAATCACCCGAATCGCCGCGCGGCCACCCATGCCGTTATTGAAAGCGGCTGAGTACGAGTGTCCCGTTCGTGCCGCCGAATCCAAACGAGTTCGACAGGGCATGGGCGATCGGCATCTGCCGCGCGGTATGCGGGATATAGTCGAGGTCACAGCCCTCGCCTGGCTCATCGAGGTTGATAGTCGGCGGCGCGACCTGCTCATAGAGGGCAAGCGTGGTGTAGATCGCCTCTATGGCACCGGCCGCCCCCAGGAGATGCCCGGTCATGGATTTGGTCGAACTGACCGGCAGCGTCTTGGCGCAGTCGCCAAACACCCGCTTGATCGCCAGGGTCTCGGCGCGGTCCCCCAGCGGGGTCGAGGTCCCATGGGCGTTGATATAAGATACGTCCCTGATATCGATGCCGGCATTGCGCAGGGCATAGAGCATGCATCGGGCCGCTCCGTCACCGTCTTCCGGCGGACTTGTCATATGATAAGCATCGCCGCTCATGCCAAAGCCCCGAAGCTCGGCGTAGATGCGCGCGCCGCGCGCCTTGGCGTGCTCGAGTTCCTCGAGCACCACCACCGCCCCGCCTTCGCTCAAGACGAATCCGTCCCGATCCTTGTCCCACGGGCGGCTCGCCCGTGTCGGGTCATCGTTGCGCGAACTTAAGGCCCGCGCATTTCCAAAGCCAGCCATAGAGGTCGGCGTCACGGACGCCTCGGCACCGCCGGCAATCATGATGTCGGCATCGCCATATTCGACGATCCGGCCCGCCTCGCCTATGGCATGCGTCGATGTGGCGCATGCCGTCACAACCGCCAGATTGGGGCCCTTCAATCCATACAATATGGACAGGTTCCCCGATATCATGTTGATGATGCTCATGGGGATGTAAAACGGCGAGATACGCCGCGCACCCTTTTCCAGATACTGCCGCGTGGTCTCCTCTATGGTATGAACGCCGCCTATGCCCGATCCGATGTAGCACCCGATGCGTTCGGCATTGGCCTCGGTCACGACAATACCGGCATCCTTGATCGCCTCAACGCCTGCGGCCATCCCGAGCTGAATGAACCGGTCCATCTTGCGGGCTTCCTTGTCCGACAGAAACGCGCTCGTATCGAACCCCCGGACCTCTCCGGCGATGGTCGACGGAAACCCGGTCGCGTCGAACTGCGTCACAGGGCCGATCCCGCTTTCTCCGGCGGTGATCCGCCGCCAATTGTCGGCGACATTGAGGCCAAGCGGCGTGACCGCCCCGAGCCCTGTGATGACCACGCGCCTCTTATTCAAACAAATCTCCCCGGATATAAATAATAAACGCACGGCAAGGTCCGGGTCACGGCCCGGATCATCGGATCAATTGGCAGCATGCGCCGTGATGTAATCGACCGCCTGCTTTACGGTCGTGATCTTCTCGGCCTCGTCATCCGAGATCTCGCAATCAAACTCCTCCTCGAGCGCCATGACGAGTTCCACGGTGTCCAGCGAATCGGCGCCGAGATCGTCGACAAACGATGCGTCGGTCGACACCTCGTTTTCATTGACGCCGAGCTGCTCGACCACGATCTTTTTTACCCGCTCTTCTATGCTGCTCATTTTTCATTCCTCCAGAGAATCGTTACAAAGCCGTGCGGCGGCATAGTTACCACATCCCCACCACGGAAGTCTACCTTGAACGCCAATCGGCTAATTCATATACATTCCACCATTGATGTGCAAGGTCGCCCCGGTGATGTAAGACGCCTCCGGGGACGCCAGAAACGCCACGGCATGGGCGATATCCTCAGGCGTCCCGAGGCGCGCGAGCGGGATCTGGGTGACCAGGGCGTCTCTTTGCTCCTGGCTTAACGCGCGGGTCATGTCGGTGTCGATGAAGCCCGGGGCGATGGCATTGACCGTGATGTTGCGGCTGCCCACCTCGCGCGCCAGGGCGCGCCCAAAGCCGATCAGACCGGCCTTGGCGGCGGCATAATTCGTCTGCCCCGGGTTTCCCGCTACACCGACGACCGAGCTGATATTGATAATACGGCCCTTGCGCGCCTTGCTCATCGGGCGCAGGCAGCCGCGAACAAGGCGGAATGCCCCCGTAAGGTTGGTCGCCAAGACCGCGTCCCAGTCCTCGTCGCGCATTCTCATCGCCAATCCATCGCGCGTTATGGCGCCATTGTTTACCAGAATGCTCGGCCATTGGCCGCGCTTTTCCAATTCGGCGAGCAAGGCATCGACCGATGCCCGGTCCGAAAGATCCAGGGCAAACGCCCACCCCCGGATACCATGGGCCGCGAAGTACGCGGTGATCGCCTGAAGGCCCGTTTCCGAGGTGGCGGTCGCGATCACGCGCGCCCCCTGGGCCGCGAGCCGCACCGCGCATGCCTTGCCTATCCCGCGGCTCGCCCCCGTGACCAAGGCAATCTCGTTCTCAAGTCCCATGATTGTCCCCCTGAGTCTTGTCGTGGTCCGTTAAGGCCCCGCGGCCCCGAGGGCCGCGCCAAAATCGGCCGGCTCTCCCAGGGCCGCGCACGGCAGGTCGACGATACGCTTGTTGAGGCCGGTAAGCACCTTCCCAGGGCCGCATTCAAGGATCCGCGATGCGCCCCGTTCCGCCATCTGGCGAATTGTCTCAACCCAGCGCACCGGTGAAAACAGCTGGCTTATGAGGGCCTCGCGGATTCGATCCGGTTCCGACACGGCGGCCACCATCGCGTTATGGATGACGGGCACCACCGGGGCCTTGACCGCCACGGGCGCAAGCGCCAGGGCAAACTCCTGGGCGGCACTGCGCATGAGCCCGCAATGCGAGGGGGCGCTGACCGCAAGCACCACGCTGCGGCGGGCCCCGGCGGCCCGTGCCGCGGTCAGGGCACGGTCGACTGCGGCCCGGGCCCCGGCGATCACAACCTGTCCCGGGGCGTTATAATTGGCCGCCGCCAGGACCTCGTCTTGCGCGCAATCCCGGCATACGGCCTCGACGGCCTCATCGGCGAGCCCGAGGATCGCCGCCATGGCCCCCTCCCCTTCCGGCACCGCCGCCTGCATGAGCTCTCCGCGCCGCGCGACCAGCCGCACGGCCTCCCGGAAATCCAGGGCCTCGGCGCACACCAGGGCCGCATACTCGCCCAGGCTATGGCCGGCCATGACCACGGGCCGCGCCCCGCCATTGGCATGCCACGCCCGATAACAACCGACATCGGCGGCGAGCAGCGCGGGTTGGGTTACGGCCGTGCGGTTGAGCGCCTCCTCGGGGCCGTTTTGGGCCCTATCCCACAGGTCATAGCCCAACACCCCGGAGGCCTCCCGAAAGGTCTCCACGATCTCAGGGTGTTCCGCCGCCAGGGCCTTCAACATCCCCACGGATTGCGATCCCTGCCCGGGAAACACGAAGGCCGCCCCACCGCTTGCGTTCATCATGACCTCTTTTAAGGCTGTTTCATCTAATACCGGAGAAGCACAGAGCCCCACGTCAACCCGCCGCCAAACGCCTCCATGAGCACAACGTCGCCGCGCTGGATGCGGCCATCGCGAACCCCGACGTCGAACGCAAGCGGAATCGACGCCGCCGACGTATTGCCGTGGCGATCAACGGTCACGATCACCTGGTCCATCGCCATCCCCAGCCTCTTGGCGGTGGCCGCTATGATGCGGATATTGGCCTGATGCGGGACGAGCCAGCGGATATCGGTCTGCCGTAAATCGTTGGCCGCCAGGGTCTCGCCGACAAGGGCGTCGAGCGTGGTCACGGCCATGCGGAACACCTCGTTGCCGCGCATCGTGATATGTCCGGTCGCGGCCCCCTGCAAAGGCTCGGTGGCGGCTACCGTCAAAAGCTCTTTATAGGCCCCATCGGCATGCAGGTGCGACGACAGGATGCCTGGGGCGTCCCCAGCCCCCAACACCACCGCGCCCGCGCCATCGCCAAACAAGACGCACGTCGACCGGTCATTCCAGTCGACGATGCGTGACATCGTCTCGGCGCCGACCACAAGCGCGCGCTTCGTGCTACCGGTGCGAATGAACTTTTCGGCGATCGCAAGCGCGTACACAAAACCCGTGCACACTGCCTGCACATCGAAGGCCGCCGGGCCATGAATTCCCAGGCGCTCCTGAAGCAGACAGGCGGTCCCCGGAAAAACGCGGTCCGGGGTCGTCGTGGCCACGATCACAAGATCGATGTCGGAAGCCACGCAGCCGGCGGCGTCGAGCGCCTGCCGGGCGGCGCGCTCTGCCAGATCGCACGTCGTCTCCCCGGCACGTGCGATGCGCCGCTCGCGGATCCCGGTGCGCGAGACGATCCACTCATCCGATGTGTTGACCTGTGACGCCAGATCGGCATTGGTCACAACGTGCTCGGGCAGGAAACTCCCTGTGCCGAGGATCCGGGCGTAGGTCACGCCAGTCCCCGCTGTGGCGAGGGCTCCATTTCGCGCCGGATTCGATCCGGAATATTCTGCCGCACCTCGCGCAAGGCGACTTCCAGGGCGTTGCGCAACGCCACCGCGTCCGCGCTCCCATGGCTTTTTACAACGACACCGTTCAAACCGACCAGCGTCGCGCCGTTATAGCGCTTGGGGTCCACCCGCCGCGCAAACGCCTTCAAGACTGGCCGTGCGACAAGGCCCGCGAGCAAGGTGAACATGTTGCGCCCGAATTCCTCTTTCAGAAACGCACGGATCATGCGCGCCACGCCCTCACTCGCCTTGAGTGCGATATTTCCCACGAATCCATCACAGACGATGACATCCGCACCCCCGGTGTAAATCCCATCGCCCTCGATATATCCGATATAATTCAATCCGCTATTGCCGAGTAACTGCGCCGCGGCCTTGACCACCTCGTTACCCTTGATGTCCTCTACACCCACATTCAAAAGCGCCACGCTCGGCCGCTCCTTGCCGTCGACGGCGGCCGCCACAATAACGCCCATCACCGCAAATTGCCGGAGATTCTCCGTTGTGCAATCGACGTTCGCGCCCAGATCGAGCAGGTGCACGTGCCCATTGAGGGTCGGGAGCGCGGTCACGATCGCCGGCCGATCGATTCCCGGCAAGGTCTTTAAGACAAAATGCGCGACCGCCATGAGCGCGCCGGTATTGCCGGCGCTCACACAGGCATCCGCGCGCCCGTCACGCAACAGGTTCAAGGCCACGCGCATCGACGAATCACGCTTGGTGCGCAGGGCCTGCGCCGGGGGTTCGTCCATGCGCACGACCTCCGAGGCCGGCACGACCTGTAGCCGCTCGCTGGGCGCCGCCGCCAAACGGCGCAGTTCGCCCCCGATCGCGTCCGGCTGCCCGACAAGCGCGATGCACGCCTCCGGCCGGGCCTTCAGGAAGGCCAGCGCCGCCGAAATCGTCACCCGCGGGCCATGATCACCCCCCATGGCATCGAGGGCGATAGTAATCGTCACTTACGGCTCCGGAGTCGACCTAGTCAGACTTGATATCGAGGACCTTGCGGCCGCGATAATAACCGTCCGGGCTCACATGGTGGCGACGGTGGGTCTCGCCGCTCGTGGGGTCGACGGACAAAGTCGGGCGGGACAAGGCATCATGGGAGCGGCGCATGCCGCGCTTGGAGGGGGTCTTCCGGCTTTTTTGTACCGCCATTGTGTTCTTTCCTCAGTTCCTAATTATTGTGTCGATCACGCTTCAATAACCCCGCCAACCCGGCAAACGGGTGGGCCCCGGCCAACGGCCTCAGGACAGATTCGCACTCCTCAAGATGTCTCGGCGCCATCGGGAGGGCCAGCATCAGCTCCTCTTCCACCACATCCGCGACATCAAGCGGGCCGTGATGATAGCAGACATCCACCCCTTTTTCCGCCAGATCCCGTTCATCGGCCTGCGAGCGCACAAACACCCGCCGCCAGTCGGCGCGTACTACGAACAGGAACACACGGGCACATCGCTGGCATAACAGGGGGAGCGGCGTCTCGGCATGGCCCTCCATCACGGCCCGTCCCTGCTCGTCGCGCGCAAACTGGTAACGGACGCTGATCGGGCCCGCATCTTCCGCCGCCAGGGCCCTCAGCCGCGCCAAGGGCGCCGGATCGAACATACCGACACACGCGACACCCGCATCCGCGGCCCGTTCCGGGTCGACAGACCTTGGTAGAACCCCTGATTCCATGCGTCATGATATAGGGGGGGGCAAAAACTGTCAAAACGGCACCCCATAAGGCCGCAGGCGGCCCGACCCGATGCCGCCGGCAGACCGAATTCTTTTTAAGTCGCCTTAAAGTGCGCAGGGGCCGGCGCGACCGGCCCCATCTCGCGCCCCGCCGCAGCCGGCGCCGGCGGCCGCCCAGGCCCACGCCCCGACGCATGGCGGCCTTGCGGTCCCGTCCCCCCTTGCCCCGGGTTCGCACGCCTTGGGTTCCGGCCCCTGCGACGGGCCTAACGCCTGCGGATGCGTGTCGACAGGCCACGCCCCCGTAACAACAAACGCCCCGGAGGTCGCGGCTCTGGTGAATCCTGGTCGCTAAAGCTTTACAATACGCCCCCGGCTTTACCAGGGCATGTTCGGGGGCATACGGGTGATCAAGAAGCTATTGGTGGCAAACCGCGGCGAGATCGCAGTGCGGATAGTCCGGGCCTGTGCCGAAATGGGCATAGAATCCGTGGCCGTATACACCGATGCGGATCGCCACGCCCTGCACGTCAAGAAGGCGGGCGAGGCCTATAACCTCGGCCCTGACCCGGTCGGCGGCTATCTCAACGCCCACCGCATCACAAGTGTCGCCCTGGGAGCCGGCTGCGATGCCGTCCATCCGGGATACGGGTTTTTGTCCGAAAACCCGGAACTGGCCGAGATCTGCATGCGCCGCGGCCTCATCTTTGTGGGCCCTTCGCCGGCGGTCATTCGGCAGATGGGCGACAAGACCCTTGCACGGCGCGCCGCCATCGAGGCCGGCCTCCCGGTCGTCCCGGGCAGCGAGGGCAACGTGGCAACCCTCGACGAGGCGATCGACGCCGCCCGGGCCATAGGCTATCCGGTCATGCTCAAGGCGACCTCGGGCGGGGGCGGACGCGGTATCCGGCGCTGCGATTCGGAGGAAGAGCTTCGCCGCCAGTATGACCGGGTGGTTTCCGAAACTACCAAGGCCTTTGGGGCGGCGGAGGTGTTTCTCGAGAAGTGCGTCGTGAACCCACGCCATATAGAGGTCCAGATCCTGGGCGACCGTTTCGGCAATGTCGTCCATCTCTTTGAGCGCGACTGTTCCATTCAGAGGCGCCACCAGAAGCTGCTTGAGATCGCCCCGTCGCCACAGCTCACGGAAGACCAGCGCAACGAGGTCTGCGGGCTCGCTGTGCGCGCGGCCAAGGCGGTCGGCTATGAGAACGCGGGCACGGTTGAATTCCTGTTCGATCAGGATAAGCAGTTTTACTTCATGGAGATGAATACCCGCCTGCAGGTCGAGCATACCGTGACCGAACAGATTACCGGGCTTGATATCGTGCAAGAACAGATCCTCATAGCCGGCGGGACCCCTCTATCGTTTACGCAAAATGATATTCAACGGCGCGGCTATGCCTTGCAGTTTCGTATCAACGCCGAAGACCCAAAAAACGACTTTCTGCCCAACTTCGGACGTATTACCCGCTATTACTCGCCGGGCGGGCCGGGCGTGCGCACGGATGCCGCCATCTACACGGGCTATGAGTTCCCGCCCTATTACGATTCCATGTGCGCCAAGCTCACCATCTGGGCGCTGACCTGGGAAAAGGCCTTGGCGCGCGCCCGCCGCGCGCTCCTCGACATGGGGGTCTCCGGCGTCAAGACGACGATCCCCTATCATCTCGAGATCCTAAAAACCGCCGAGTTCCGCAGCGGCATGTTTAATACAGCGTTCGTCGAGGACCATCCGGAACTCAGCAACTATTCGGCACGCCGGCCGACCTCACACCTCGCCGCCGCCATCGCCGCCGCCATCGCCGCGCACCATGGACTGTGAGCCGATCGGCGCGCACCGGGATTGGACGCGACGCCAGGCGCATCCCTGGTTATAATCGAGCACTCTTGACGACAGGTAGATAAATCGTGGCCAAAACGCGCGTACAAATCACGGACGTGACCCTGCGGGACGCCCATCAATCCTTGATTGCCACCCGCATGCGCACCGAAGACATGCTGCCCGCGTGTCCGGATCTGGACGCCATCGGCTTTTGGTCGCTCGAGGCCTGGGGGGGCGCGACCTTCGATGCCTGCTTAAGGTTCCTGAAAGAAGACCCATGGGAGCGGCTGCGGCTCCTGAAGGCCGCCTTGCCGCGCACGCGTATTCAGATGCTGCTGCGCGGCCAAAATCTCCTTGGCTACCGTCACTATGCGGATGACGTGGTGCGCGCGTTCGTGGCCAAGGCCGCCACGAACGGCGTCGATGTGTTTCGGATATTCGACGCCATGAACGATACCCGTAACCTGCGGGTGGCGATCGAGGCGGTCTTGGAGAGCGGCAAGCACGCGGAAGGCACCATCTGTTATACGACAAGCCCGATTCACAACGTCGCCATGTTCGTCGCCATGGCCCGGGAGTTGGAGGCCATGGGATGCCAGACGATTGCCATCAAGGACATGGCCGGCCTGCTCACGCCGACCAAGACGACCGCGCTCGTCAAGGCCCTGGTCAAGGCCATCAAGGTCCCCTTGCACCTCCACTCCCATTCGACGTCGGGGCTTGCGGCGATCTGCCAATGGAAGGCGATCGAAAACGGCTGCTATCTGGTTGATACGGCCCTATCGTCCTTCGCCGACGGCACCAGTCATCCGCCGACCGAAAGCCTGGTTGCGGCGCTTGCCGGCACGCCGCATGACACCGGCCTAGACCTCGATCGTCTCGAGCGCATCAACGCCTATTTCCGTGAGGTGCGTAAGCGGTATCACCAGTTCGAGAGCGACTATACCGGGGTCGATAGCCGCGTTCATGTCAATCAGGTGCCGGGCGGCATGATCTCCAATCTCGCAAACCAGCTGCGCGAGCAAGGGGCGCTTGCGCGCATGGATGAGGTTTTGCTGGAGATTCCCCGGGTACGCGCTGATCTCGGCTACCCGCCGCTCGTTACACCGACATCCCAGATCGTAGGGACGCAGGCGGTCTTGAACGTACTGACCGGCCAGCGCTACAAAAGCATCACAAACGAGGTCAAGCTCTATCTCCAGGGCCGCTACGGCGCGCCCCCCGGCAGCGTGGACAGCCGGGTGCGTCGGCTCGGCATCGGCAATCAACTGGTCATAACGCACCGGCCGGCCGACGACATCCCCCCGGAGATGGCCAAATTGCGCGCCGAGATCGGCGACCTCGCAAAGAGCGAGGAAGATATCCTGACCTATGCCATGTTTCCGGAGGTCGGCCGCCAATTCCTGGAAGAACGCGCCGCCGGTACGCTGCGTCCCGAGGAGCTTTTGCCTCCACCCGAGGCGCAGGCCGCGCCTTGCCATCTTGCGCCCACCGATTTCAATATCACGATGCATGGCGAGACCTATAACATCAAGATCCGCGGGGCCGGGCACAAAAACGAGGAGCAACGGCCCTTCTACGTGTATGTCGACGGCATGCCAGAAGAGATCATGGTGGAAACCATGGGTATCGTACCCACCGACAGCGGTGGCGATCTCCGCGAGCCTTCGGCCGCCGCGGCGGGCGTCCCTGGCGCCAATCCTCGCCGGCCCAAGGCGAGCAAGGCCGGCGATGTCACAAGCGCCATGCCGGGGACCGTCGTCGATGTCCTCGTGACCGTCGGACAGGTCCTGAAGGCGGGCGATCCGGTGCTTGTCATCGAGGCGATGAAAATGGAAAACGAGGTGCCCGCCCCGATCAAGGGCACTGTCAAAAGCATTCATGTCAAAAAGGGCGATAACGTCAACCCCAACGAAGCCTTGGTCGAGATCGGCTAGGCCATGTCGGCGCCGCAACGGCTGATCCTGGCCTCGGGTTCACGCTATCGGCGCGAACTTCTGGGGCGTCTCAAGGTCCCTTTTGAGGTCATGGCCCCGGATATCGACGAGACGAGGCGCGCCGGTGAAGACCCGCGCGCGCTGACCGAACGGCTGGCGATCACCAAGGCGCGGGCCGTCGCCTCCCTTGCGCCGGATGCCCTCATAATAGGATCCGATCAGGTCGCCGAATATGACGGCGAGATCGTCGGCAAATCGGGTACGTTTGACGAGGCGGCCCGCCAGTTGCGGCGCATTTCCGGCAAGACCGCACGTCTCTACACGGGGCTTGCGCTCATGAACGCGCGCACTGGCCGGACTCAGTCGGAGGTCGCACTCTTCGAGGTCGCCTTTCGCGTACTCGACGAGCGGCGCATCACGCGTTATCTGCAAAAGGAGCAGCCCTACGATTGCGCGGGAAGCGTGAAATCCGAGGGGCTCGGCATCGCCCTGTTCGAGCGCTTTATCGGCGATGACCCGACCACCCTGATCGGCCTGCCGCTCATCCGCCTGGTGCGAATGCTCGAGACCGAGGGATGGGAGATCCTCTAGCGTCGCCGCCAGGCGTTGCACAGCCACGGCGCCGGTCTCGGGGCCCGTGCCTCTCAAGAAACCCCGGGCGGGGCACGCCATGCCCTGCCGGAGCGCCTATCTCTCCCCTCCCCCCTCTTCGACGGCATGCCGCATGCGGGCAAGGGCCTCCTCAAGCAGCGCCCGCCGGCATCCGAAATTCAGCCGGACAAAGCCCTCGGCCCCGAAATCCGCTCCATCGGAGAGCCCGACGCCTGCGCGCTCGAAGAATCGCTGGGGGTTATCGGCCCCCACGCCGCGGGCATCGATCCAGGCTAAATAGGTCGCCTCCACGGGCGTGATATCAAGCCCGGGCATGGTCCGCACGGCATTGACCGTGCGCTGCGCATTATCCCGCAGATAATCGATCAGCGAGCGCCGCCAGGGCTCGGCGCCACGATAAGCGGCCAGGGCGGCTGCGAAACCCATCACATTGACATCCGGGACGATGCCTTTCATGGTCGCGCGGAACTGCTCGCGCAGGGCCAGATCCGGGATCACCGCGAACGAAAATCCCAGCCCCGGGACATTGAAGGTCTTGCTCGGGGCCATGAGCGTGATCGTGCGCCGGGCCAGTTCTGAATCAAGGGCCGCGATCGACTGATGGCGCAAGGTGGCATCGAGCACAAGGCCGGCATGGATCTCGTCTGCGCAGATGACGATGTCGTGGCGCTCACACAATCGGCCCAGGCGCTCGAGTTCTTGCGTCTGATAGACCCGACCCACGGGATTATGGGGGTTGCATAACAAAAAGAGCCGGGTCCTTGGCGTCATCGCCGCCTCCAGCGCATCCCAGTCGATGACGTAGCGATCCGCACGGCGCACCAGAGACACCGCAATGAGTTCGCGCGATGCCAGGCGTGGCGCGCTCAAAAACGGCGGATAGACCGGGGTCAAGGTGGCAACCGCATCCCCGGCTGCCCCCGTGGCGCGGCAGGCGAGATTGAGTCCCGACACGAGCCCCGGCAGCCATACGATCCACTCCGGCCTGAGCGACCAGCCCTGGTGCGTCTGCACATAGGCCAAGATCGCCTCAAGCAGCCCCCGGGGGGCGTTCCCATATCCAAAGACACCATGCGCGACCCGTTCGTGCAGGGCCCGGACAATGACGTCCGGCGACGCAAAGTCCATATCCGCGACCCACAGCGGCAGGATGTCCCGGTCGCGATAGCGATCCCATTTGACACTCCCGGTGTGACGCCGCTCGATGGGCGTATCAAAATCCTCCATGTACACACCCTCCCCTGCGCCATTCCCCGAAACGGCCTTGGCCTATCTTGTCATACCAAAGACGATGGGTCCTATCCGCTCGGCATCATGGCAAAGAAATCGCGGCCCTGAAAACACGCGAAAAGACCCCCCGTGTCGCGCCTGGATATTGAGGGCATAATTTTCTCATAAGTATATTATACATCAATATGATACATAATATACATCGAGTTTTTTCTCACGCGGTATTCCCCCTTCGGGTCATCTCAGAAAAGGGGGGATGGTACACCTATAGATGTGTCGGCCGTTCGCTGCCCGACACGCCACGCGAGGCCGCAGGCCGGTCGGCGCAATGCGTACTGGCGCACGCCTATCACAAAAGATGCCTTGATGGCCCTTGGGCGGCGAGCCGTGCCGCCGCCTTCTTAGCGAAGAAAACGCAGGTGTCCCCGCCGCGCCAATGGCCTTCATAGGCACCGACGCCATCGGCGCAGTCTCCGCCCGCCTCAAGCATCAGCCAACCGGCCTCCTCTGCGGGCCGATTCACCTCCCCATTGGCGGTGGCCGGTCGCACTCGAATCGCTTGCGGGAAGCCTTGTAGGGGCGCAGCAGCGCCCAAACACGTTCGCACAGGCACGGCAGGGCGACGACGACCAACTCCGCGCGCGGCGACAACGGTCGCCTGTGCCCGGATCGTCACGCACAACAACGCACCGCGCCGCCGCCTCGTTGACTTCTTCGATAGCGGCCACCTTGCGCGCTCCGCCTGCGAGCAGGCCGGCAAGGTTCGCTATCGCCCCTATGCGCCGCACGGCCTTGAGTGCGCCCCGGCCATCCGGTAGCCGGTTCGGCTCGATCTTGTCGCCTGGCCTGATACCACGCTGTTGCCGCCCATCCTTTCGGAACGTCACCTGCCCCGCGCCGTAACGGTCAATACGGTCATGGCGCTGTATCTCTCGATCGCTTAGACCGGCCCGTCGCAGGACCACGCACCACACCGGCAGCCCATGACGGATCCAGGTCCTCGCGGGGGTTGCCCATGCTTGCGCGCGCCAGCCCCTTACTGTGGGCCGGGGCGCATGGGGCGTGTCCGGCGCAGGATGATGCTCAGCCCGACATTGACCAGAAGGACCATCAGAATCACCAAAAATGCCGCGGCGAACGCGAGCGCATGCGCTGACCGATACGGCTGGTTTATGAAACTCCAGATGACATAGGTGAGGTAGCCGATCGGCTCATGAATGAGCTTTCCGTTCCACAGGAAATTCGACCAGCCCGCCGTATAGATGAGCGGCGCGGTCTCGCCTAAGGCAATCGCGATCGCAAACAAGACGCCGGTCAGGATGCCGGGGAGCGCAAGCGGCAGGGCGATGCGCGTTATGACCGTGAGCTCACGCAATCCCAGAGCGTAGCCCGCCTCGCGCAGACTGTTGGGGACCTGCAGGAAAGATATCTCGGTAAAGCGCGCCACATAGGGGACGACCATGATGGCAAGCGTCAAGGATCCGGCCAGCACCGAGAATTGCCAGCCCATGCCGATCACGAGCGTCACATAGCTAAAATATCCGAGAACGATGGACGGAACCCCGGCCAGGACATCATCGAGAAAGCGCACCGTCCGGCCGAATCGGCCGCGCCCGAACTCCGAGAGATAGATACCGGCCAAGATGCCGACCGGGGCGGCGAAGACCAGGGCCCCGAAGACCAGGGCGAGCGTACCGGTAATGGCATTGAGCAGCCCCCCCGATATCCCATTCGTGACTTGCGTAAAAAGCGTAAACGACAAGGCCGACAGGCCCTTGCGAATGACCGTGTAGAGGATATCGAGCAGGGGCGCTGCGACCAGCACGAATGACACCGCCGCCAAGGCCCAGCCGAGACCGGACAGGCCTTTCCGGCGCGCAATACGCGACACCTTAAACGGCAGAGGCATTACGCGAAGCCCCGGTAAGCAGGCGCGCTATGATATTGGTGACGACCGAGATAATGAACAAGATCAGCGCAATCTCCGCCAGCGACCTGACCGCCATGCCGGTCGGATCCTGCATGGCGCTGTCGAGCTGTGAGACGATAAACGAGGCCATGGTGGTGATGGGGCTATAGATATTGCTCGGGAAATAATTCAGGGCACCGCCGCTTACCATGAGCACCGCCATGGTCTCGCCGAGCGCCCGGCCCAATCCGAGAATGCCAGCGCCTATGATGTTAGTGCGCACCGTCGGCAGCATGGCGCGCCGCACGACCTCGAAATGCGTGGCCCCGAGGGCATAGGCCGCCTCTTTGGTCTCCGCCGGGACTCGGGCCAAGGCGTCGCGCACGGTGGCCGCTATGATCGGGACGACCATGAGCGCAAGCACGATGGACGCAGCGAGCAACCCATATCCGCTCCCGATAGGTCCTGCAAAGAAGGGAACAAAACCCAGCACGGCCCGCAGTCCGGGGCCGAGGGTGTGGGCGACAAGCGGGGTGAGTACCGCATATCCCCACAGGCCATATACGACGCTTGGTACCGCTGCCAGCATCTCGACTACGAATGATAAAGGAACCTTGAGGCGGCTGCGCAGGCCTTCCGCCAAAAATATTGCCACCCCAAGGCTTACGGGAATGGCTATGACAAGCGCGATGGCCGATGTAAGAAGCGTGCCCGCAATGAATACGAGAATGCCATAGTCTGCCCCGATCGGCACGAGTACACCGCGCTGCGTCACGGGATCAGCATAGAGATTTCCCAGACTCCAGGTTCGGCCGACAAGGAAATGCCAGCCATTGAACGTCAGGGCCGGCCAGGAATAGCGGGCCAAAAAGACAAAAACGGCGAGGAGAGCGAGCGGTATGAGGCTTGTGACAAATACCAGTAGGATCCGAAATGGTCGAATCGTCATGAGCCTCCCAAAAAAAGGCCGGGGTCTCCAGGCGAGACCCCGGCGATCTGCTCCTTAATGGATCTTGGCGATCTGCGTGCGGCTAAGCGCCGAGATGCGCGGCGGCAATGCGATAAAGTGCACTTGGCGCAGAAATCTCTGCGCGTTGCCTTCACGCGTATCGACCGCCCACGACAAGAACTCACGCAGGGTCATGGCCATCGCGCGACTTGCCTGATGATCATTGACGATGGCGTACTCGTAATTGATGATCGGATAAGACTCGGCGCCAGGGGCAAACACGAGACTGATGCGTTCATCCTTCGGGGTCTTGTTGACGAGCTCGGCGGCTGCCGCGCCGACCGTCATCCGAGTCGGCAAGAGGAATCGTCCGGCGCGGTTTCTGATAACCGCGGTGCCAAGATGGGCGCGCGCCACCTCTTTTGTGAAGCTCACCCCGATGTAGGCGATCGAGTAGGGTGTCTGCGCTGCGGCCTGCACCATGCCCGGATTGCCGAGCGCCCCCAGGCCACCGGGTACCGCCGGCCAGCTGATGGTGGTGCCGTAACCGACATGCGAGTTCCAGTACGGTGTCGAGAACGACAGATACTGGCTGAAGATGAAGGTATCGCCGCTGCCGTCGGTCCTGTGAATCGGCGTAATGAGGTGGTGCGGCAGGCGCCGCCCGGGGTTCAGGCGGGCAATGGCCGGGGCATTCCAATAACGAATCTGACCATCATAGATCCCCGCGATGACCGGGCCGCTCAATTTCAAATGGATGCCATTGAGCCCGGGGACATTGTAATTGATGGTCTGCGCCGAGATGGCCAGCGGGATATTCAAGATCCCGGGGTTCTGCTTGACCTGCATATTGCTCATATACGCATCCGACGCGCCGATCTGGGCCACGCCTGAAACGGCCTCGGAGATCCCGGTGCCGCTCCCCGTCCCTTGGGTGGTAATGCGCACACCCGGGTGGCTGCGCGTATAGGCCGGCACCCATAGGTTAAAGAGCGGATAGAGCAAGGTGGAGCCGGTCTCGGTCACATTGATCGTGCGCGCAAACGCGTGCGGGGCGTTGAGCATTCCGGCGACCGCGAGCGCGAGTACCGACCCCCCGAGCGCGGCGTGGAGCGGGGACTTGCTCTTTCTCGTTAACATAGCTGCCTCTAGGGTTGTGGATTGCCGTGAAGCCTACGGAGGCTTTATGACAACCATATGACAGGCGCGCCCATTCTAACCCAATTGCCGCCCATTGCCAGCACACCCCCAGTCCGCCGGGTCCCAGGCAGCCGGATGGTCGGGGTATGGGCCGCCCGACCACCCGCCGCGCCCGCGCCGGCACGCAATAAAAGGTACGGGGCGCGAATCGTGGCCGTGATCGAAGACCGAGGGGGTGCGTGAGGCGGCACCGGGCCCATGGTACCGCAAACGGGTGCTTTGCGGATATGACACGACTTAAGACAGCCCGCCGATACCACCCCTACCGGGGCCGCGAGGCCTGATTGGCACGTCTCGCGATGGGATGCGGGATCCGACCGGGGTCAGCAGCAAAGACCGGACGCGCACCGCTGCCCTAGCGCGACAATCCGCGCCCAGGGCCGTCCCCCGACCCGTCAGGATAGCGCCCGGCCCGGGATCGGCGGGGGCGGTTCCCGGCACGGCATAGGGGTATCGCAGGGCGTCAGGCGATCCCGCAAGGCGCAATAGCCATATGTGGCCCCGAGGCTGCTCGTGCCCGATGACAACGCGAGCAGCCCCGGAAACAGACCCCCTCGCTCGAGGTCCTTGCCGGTCGTCCAGTGCCGGCAGCCGACACAGCCCTCGCCTGTCAATGCAAGGCCGCCCATTGGCCCCCGAACACGACCGCCGATAAGACATACCCCACGACCAGGTTCACGGCCACGCCGGCGGAGAATACCAGCACCACGCGCCGTTCGATGGCCAGCAGTTGGCGAATGTGGGTGTTGAGGCCGATGGCAAGAAAGCACAGCGTAAACGCCCAGGTCCGCAGGCCCACGAGCGGCACCAGCAGGCTATGGCGAAGCGCGGGGGTGAGATGTAAGGTCAGAAGGCTCATGATGCCCGCCGCCAGCAAAAAGCCGATGACGAACTTGGGGAGGCGTTGCCACCAGGACCGGGCAACAACGTGTCCGTGGCCCCGCCCCTCTTCGCCGCGGGACTTCACGGTAAATGTCCAGAAGATCGCCCACAGGCCTATCCAGACATCGCGCCCGATGACCTTGGTCAGGGTGAAGGCCTTGATCACCACGCTTGAGTGCCCGATCATCCCCCCCAGACTGCTCGCCGCCGCCATGCCCGCGGCATCGGCCAATTCGGACGACCCGATCCAGGCCCCGCCCTGACCGGGCGTCATGCCCAAGAGAACCGCAAGCTGCGGGAGCACCACCACCCAGGCCAGGGCAAAAAGGATGACCAGGGATATGGCCTGATAGATCTCCTGGCGCTTCGCCTCGACCGCGGAACCCGCGGCCATGGCAGCGGACACCCCGCAGACCCCGGCGCCCGTGCCAAGCACCGCCGATTGGCTATGGCTCAAACCGCTCCATCGGCCCAGGCCATAGATCGCGCCGACCGTGACCATCGTCCCGATCGCTGCCTGTATCAAGGCCGCGGGGCCTGCGCTCAATAAGAGCGAAATGGGAAAGGTTGCGCCCAGCAGCACGATCCCGATCTTCAGATAGAGCTCGACGCGCAAAGACGGCTTTACCCAGTCCGGTACCACCATGACATTGCTTATGAGAAGGCCCAGGAGCAGGGCCACCACCGGCGGCTCGAGTTCGAATTGCGCGGCCCCCGCCCAGCCGGCGATCGCGAAGGTGAGAAGCCCTAGTAGGAAAAGAACGACCAACCCTAAGAGAAAGCGCTCGAGATCCAGATTGAGAAAGATCACCGGTATCGCGAGAATCAAGGCAAAGGCCACGGGCTGCAATACCAGCGCGTCCCGGTGGTGGCCGAAGAATGTCGCGAGTGCCCCCCAGGTCTGCCAATGCAGTGCCCCGGAGTTCGACGCTACGATTTGCGCAAGCGGCGAACCCGTCTGCCAGGCCATCCAGACCCCAAACAGCGCCAGAAGCCCAACGATCGTGGCCCAGAAATCCTCGGTTTTTAGCATGACCCACCCCCAGTATTGTATTTGTGCCGTCTGCGTGATCGCCAGGATCCTGTGACCTTTTTATTTGAGATTGCCGCCCACGGCGACCCTTAGGGCAATGACAAATGACAAATCACGGCAAGAATCGCCGTTTCTCTCGCCTCCTCCACACCCTCCTTTTAAAGACCCACTCCCCCAACACCACCGGGCTCGGGGGCCTTGTGCGCCGCCTCGCGGGTGCGCACCGCACCCGACGGGGATCGCGTTCGCCTCTATATCGTTGGCCTTAAAGAGCCCCTCTGGGCGAGTGGCGCGGGGGATGGCGCCATCTCGAGCTGAGGACGCCCGAAATAGTATCCCTGCGCCCAATCCATGCCGTGATCGCGCGCGACCCCTGCCAGGTCCTCGTCTTCGATCCCTTCGGCTATGGTCAGGATATTCAGATCCTTGGCGATAGCCTGAATCCCCTTCAGAATCGAACGCGCGCGCGCGCTCGTCCGGGCCGCCTTCAAGAGCGCCATCTCGATCTTCAGAAAAGACACAGGGAGCGTAGTGAGATAAAGGAATGACGAATAGCCGCTGCCAAAATCGTCGATGGCGAGCCGTACGCCGATGTCGAGCAAAGGCTGCAGGGCCTGTAAGGCCGCCTCCGGGTCATGTAACAACTCGCGTTCAGTGATCTCGACTACCAGGGGATTGCGGCTGCCCGTAAGCTCGCCCAAGACATCGCATCCGCTAAACGCCGACGCCACCCGACGGAGCAACTCCTGCTCCTGAAGAAGCGCCGCAGAAACATTGATAAACCGCAGGCGCCGGTCGCCACGCGGGCTTTGCACCCGGCACCGATCGAGCGCCTGATCGATAAGGACCTCGTCGATGCGGCTCGCCAGCCGCAGATCCGTCGCGGCGCCCATGAACTGATCGGCACCGAGTACCTGGCCATGCGGCAAGATCACGCGCGCAAGCCCCTCCTCGGCCACCATCTGGCCGGTCTGGAGATTCACGATCGGCTGATAGGCGGCACAGATCCGCCGCTCGCTCAGCGCGGACTCGACCTCGGCCCCGAGCCGGCATAGCCCAATCGTGTTGGGCTGGGCCGCGACCACAGTATCGCGCCCCTGGCCCTTGGCATCATGGAGCGCCGATGTCGTCTGGCTGATGGCGTCGCGCAGCCCTTGGCTGGTCTCCGGAAACGCGGCCACGCCCGCGCTCAAGGTCACGCGGATCGGCTC
>JAKARI010000024.1 GCA_021819245.1 Pseudomonadota bacterium
TGTGGCTGATCATCCTCTCAGACCAGCTACGGATCGTCGCCTTGGTAGGCCTTTACCCTACCAACTAGCTAATCCGACGCAGGCTCATCCAATAGCGCAAGGTCCGAAGATCCCCTGCTTTGCCCCTTAGGGCACATGCGGTATTAGCCCGGCTTTCGCCGGGTTATCCCCCACTACTGGGCAGATTCCTACGCGTTACTCACCCGTCCGCCACTCTACTTGGGGTTGCCCCCTTTCGCGTTCGACTTGCATGTGTTAAGCATGCCGCCAGCGTTCAATCTGAGCCAGGATCAAACTCTCCAATTGCAAAGCTTGAAGTCCCTTAAGGGGACAAATCTTATGATCGACAATCTTGCGACTATCGACCGGTCTTTCATTGAAGACCCGGCTCGACAAAAGCGCCCACACAAATTACTTGATCCGATTTTTTAAAGAGCAGTTCCAAGGCACCCTTGGAAGAGACGCGCATTATACGCAGTTGGTGAGGTCCGTCAAGCGTCTTTTTCAGAAAACCGCAAACGCAAGAAACGATGCTTCCCGACCTGCACCAGCCTCACCGTGTTGGGCAAAAAGACCAAGGTCTCGACGGCGCGTTCCCCATCTACCTTGACCCCGCCTTGACGGATGAGCCTCAAACCCCCGGAGGTCGACTCGACCAAGCCCGCGCCCTTAAGCGCCTGCGCAACCGGCAATCCTGCCGAAGGGATGTCTAGCATACGCTCGTCGATGGCCTCCGGTAAACCCTTTCGGCTCACTACGGACAGAAAATATTCCTGGCTACGGTCGGCCTCGGCGGCGCCATGGAATCGCGCCACCAGCTCATGGGCCAGCGCAAGCTTCGCGTCCCGCGGATTGGCGCCATGATCCACGGCCCGACGGAGATCGTCTAACTCGGCCTGGGGGCGCAATGACAAGAGCGCGAAATACCGCCACATGAGCGGGTCGGAGATCGACATCACCTTACCAAACAAGGTGTTGGGGGGGTCGGAGACCCCGATCGCATTCCCCAGGGATTTAGACATCTTCTGAACGCCATCGGTACCCTCCAGAATGGGCAGGGTCATGACGACCTGAGGGGCTTGGCCATAGGCGCGCTGGAGCTCGCGGCCCACGAGCAGATTGAATCGCTGATCGGTACCCCCGAGCTCTATGTCGGCACACAAGGCCACGGAATCATAGCCCTGCACGAGGGGGTAGAGGAACTCATGGACGGCAATCGGCTGATGTTCCCTATAGCGTTTCGCGAAATCGTCGCGCTCGAGAAGCCGCGCAATGGTGTAATGTGAGGCCAGACGCACAAAATCATAGGCCCCGAAGGTCTCCATCCACTGCGAGTTAAAGACCACCTCGGTGCGTGACCGGTCGAGGATCTTGAAGACCTGCTGCTCATAGCTTGCGGCGTTGCGCGCCACATCCTCGGCCGAAAGCGCCGGCCGGGTGGTATTCTTACCCGTGGGGTCCCCGATCCGGCCTGTGAAATCTCCTATCAAAAACACGACATTATGGCCAAGATCCTGAAACTGGCGCAGCTTACGCAACAACACGGTATGCCCCAGATGCAAGTCAGGGGCCGTGGGATCAAACCCGGCCTTGACGCGTAACGGTCGGCCCAGGGCGAGCTTTTCGCGCAACTGCGCCTCGGAAACAATGTCGGCTGTGCCCATCCGGATGATGGACAGCGCGTCCTCTATGGCTGCCTTCACGATCACTACCCCCTTTGGCAGCGCCAAGGGTACCATAGCGACCATGTCAGGCGGGACCGAAACCAGCGCGCGCCACTATATCGGGCTCATGTCGGGCACGAGCGCAGATGGCGTGGATGCGGTGTGCGTGCGCTTCGATGACAACCCGCGGCGCGTCGCGCTGGCGGCGCATGAATACCGGCCCTACCCCGAATCCCTGCGCCAACGCCTGCTATCGCTCATGGTCCCGGGGGATGACGAGATCGACCGCATGGGTGTACTCGAGGGGGAGCTCGCGGAAATATTTGCCGCGGCCAGTGTCGCGGTACACCGCAAGGCGGGCCTTGCGGCCACCGATATCGCCGCCATTGGCTCCCATGGGCAGACCATCCGCCATCGGCCTCATGCGTCTTGCGCCTTCACCCTGCAGATCGGCGACCCGGCGCGGATCGCCGACCGCACCGGGATCATGACGATCGCCGATTTCCGGCGCCGGGACATGGCGGCCGGCGGCCAGGGAGCGCCGCTCGTGCCGGCCTTTCACCAGTGGCTCTTTGGCCACGCCACGCGCACTCGCGCCATTGTCAATATCGGCGGGATCGCCAATATCACGGTGATCCCGGCCGCAACCGCCCAGGCCCCCGTGCGCGGCCTCGATACCGGACCCGGCAATGCCCTGCTGGACGGCTGGGCCTATCAGCACACCGGCAAGGCCCAGGACACCGATGGGAGACTTGCCGCCCGGGGACGGATGGATGACGCGCTCTTGGCGATCCTGAAAGACGACCCGTATTTTAGTGCCCCGCCGCCCAAGAGCACGGGCCGCGAACACTTTACCTCGAAGTGGCTCGCCGACCGCCTCACACGGCTCGGCCGCGACCTCACGCCCGCCGACGTTCAGGCCACCCTGATTGGGCTGACCGCCGACACGATCCATGAGGCGCTCGCGCCACTCCATCCCGAAGAGGTCTACCTGTGCGGCGGCGGTACCGCAAACCCGGTACTGGTCGCGGCGCTCGCGGCTCGTGTGGGGGTCCCGATCGAGACCACCGCCCGCTTGGGCCTCGACCCGCAACTGGTCGAGCCCACCGCCTTCGCCTGGCTCGCCCGAGAGGCCCTCGCCGGGCGTCCCGCCAACCTGCCATCGGTCACCGGCGCCCGCCACCCGGTGGTGCTGGGCGCCCTCTATCCCGCATGACCGGCCCAAACGCGAAGGCCCCTCGCTAAGGAGGGGCCTTCGGGGACCGCGACCGATCCGAATAGACGTTAGACCGAGAATGACGACCCGCACCCGCAGGTGCTCTTGGCCTGGGGATTTTTGATAACGAACTGCGCGCCGTCGAGACCCTCTTGATAGTCGATCTCGGCCCCCGCCAGATACTGGAAGCTCATGGGATCGACAAGTAAGGTCACGCCGCCCTTGTCGATACGCGTATCGTCCTCGTTGGCGTTCTCGTCGAAGGTAAACCCATACTGGAAACCCGAACATCCCCCGCCCGAGACAAAGACCCGCAGCATGAGCGCCGGGTTATTCTCCTCGGCAATCAGCTCCCTGACCTTCTGCGCCGCGCTATCGGTAAAGTGCAGGGGGCTTGGCATCTCCACGGCAACGGCTTCTGTCATGCTCGCAACTCCTCATAAGCTCACACTAATTTTCATTATCCGCGCACGGTACCGCCGGGTCAAACCCCATTAGGTTATGACGGGATCGGAGATCCCTATGGCCTTGAGCTTCGGGGCCCCCTTTTCGGCCTCATGGATCAGCCCGCCATTGATCGTGGCGCCAAGGGCCATCTCCAGGCTCTTATAGGTCATATCGCCGGTAATCTCGGCCTTGGCCTGCAGCTCCACGCGTTCCGAGGAATGGACGTTGCCCCGGACGATCCCATTGAGAATGAGATGCGGGACCTTGATGTTCCCCGTCACCTCCCCGCGCTCGCTCAAGATCAGGGTACTGCCCTCGCCCTGCGCGGTAATATCGCCGTGAATCTTGCCGTCGACGCGCAGGCCGCCCGAAAAGACCACATTGCCCGTGATCTGTGTCTGCTCGCCGATCAGGGTATCTATGGTGTTGCAGGGCTTTTCGCCCGACTTCTTTCCCATCTTCTCCAACATGGCACCTGCCCTCATTCGCTAGAGTTCGGGGACACCGGGTGCGGCCACGCGTAGCTCTGCGTGACGACATATGCACCCGATGCCACCTGAATCATGACCCGTTGCGGGGTGACATTCACGGGCAGCTGCACGGACCCGCGAACCTCGTCAAAGTACTTAAAATGGACATTGCGCAGCACGTCAACAAGGCGGGCGGGCGGCGCGCCCGACGAACGGCCCGCCCCTCGCCCCTGAACGGTGAGCCGGACACGGGCGTAGATCCAGCGGTCGGCGGCGAATGGCTGCACCAGGACCAAACGGTACCGCCAACCCGATGATGCGCGCACGACCTGAAAGCTGTCGATCTTAAGCCCCTTCGCGGCCTTCGAGGCCGCGAGCACGGTCTTGTAAAAACCCAGGCGTTCCTTCAGATGCATGCGCCGGGCATCGCTCTTTTTCAAGGCCGAGGACAGCGCCGCATAGGCGACATTTCCCGACTGCAGCAGCCGCTTGCTCATCGCAAGCTGCGCCGAAAGCCTCTTCACCCGCGCCTGCAGGGACGCAATGCGCACGCGGGCCCGGGCCTCATCGCGAACCGCATGCACGGCGTTGTAGCCCGCCACCGATTCGCCCCGCCAGAATAGCCCGATACCAGTCAAAACGCCGAGGACCACGGCCCCGGCGATCAGTCCATAACGCACCGCAGGCGACACCCGTCGCCTGACTACCAGATCACCTATACGGTTTACCACAACGCCTCCGCAAACCCCCTCTAGAGAGTATAACGGTTGCGAGCTACGCGACAACGTCACGGGAACAGCGCGATATCGTCTAGCCCCTCGGTCTCGTCAAATCCGCACATCAGATTTAAGTTTTGCACGGCCTGTCCGCTCGCACCCTTGGTGAGATTGTCGATGGCGCTCAAGACGATCACCTTGTCGGTGCCGCGCGGCCTGTGAACGGCGATGCGGCAGAGATTGGTGCCGCGCACGCTGCGCGTCTCCGGATGCCCGCCGGGGGGCAGGACATCCACGAAGGGCTCGTCGCGGTAGCGCTCCTCATAGAGCCCCTGAAGGTCGACGGAGGGGTCCTTGAGACGCGCATAGAGTGTCGCATGAATGCCGCGGATCATGGGCCCCAAATGGGGCACGAACACGAACTCGACGGGCCGGCCGGCGGCCTGCGCAAGCCCCTGGGCGATCTCCGGCTGGTGGCGATGACCACCCACGGCATAGGCCTTCACCGACTCGGAGGCCTCGGAGAGCAACATCGGCACATGCGCGCCGCGCCCGGCGCCGCTCGTGCCCGAGATCGCCGAGGCCATGAGCGAGGAGAGATCCACGAGGTCATTCTCGACAAGCGGCAGGAAGCCAAGCTGCACGGCCGTCGGATAGCAGCCGGGATTGGCGATAAGTCGCGCGCCGCGGATCGCCTCGCGATGGCGTTCCGGTAGGCCATAGACTGCCTCGGCGACGAGCTCGGGGCACGCATGCTTCATGCCATACCACTGCTCCCAGAGGGCCACATCCCGAATCCGAAAATCCGCGGCGATGTCGATCAGGCGCACGCCTTGGGCCAGAAGCCCCGGCGCATGCGTCATGGCGATGCCATTGGGGGTGGCGCTCATCACCACATCGCAACCCGCAAGGACCGTGTCGTCCTCGGGATCGGAAAATGCGAGATCGAGGCGCCCGCGCAGGCTCGGGAACAGGCTCGCGACCTCGCGCCCGACCTCGGCGCGCGAGGTGATTGCGGCAATGCGCACGCGCGGATGGCGCAGCAAGAGCCGCAAAAGCTCCGAACCCGTGTAGCCCGTGCCGCCGATGATCCCGACCTTGACCATGGGAACCCCGCTTGCCTATGAAGGGGCGCCATTGTAACAGAGCCCCAAAAGAAACGGGGCCCGAAGGCCCCGTCTTGGTGCGACATGGCGTCTGACTTAGAACACCTCGCGCATACCGATCGAGAACACGCTCTGCGTGCCATCGGTGGCGCCGGCCGCCACCGCAGCCGCCGAGGACACCCCGGTGATGTGCGTGCGCCGGTAGCCGCCGTAGAGGCTAAAGCCCTTCTTGAAATTGTAGAAGGTGCCGACCGCCACATAGCTCACATTGATATCCGAGCCGACATAGTACTTGTCGGTGGTGTCACCCACCTGCAGGGCCGGTGCCCAGTGGCCGACTGCGCCATCGACCCCCAGGAAGTAGTCGCGGGTGGGATTGGCCTCGCCGGAGGTGTCGAGGTTCTCCACCTGCCCCATGACCGCCACCGGACCGAAGTTGTACTTTAGACCGAACTTGGTATTGGTCTGCGCCACGCCAATGCCGGCGCTCCCAGCCGGTTCCACGTAGGTCAGGCCATCGCCCACCCCGATCGGGGCGGCATAGGGCTTGAAGGTCTGATCGCCGGCCGGGGCCGCGGCATGGTCGCCGGCTACGAACACGCTCCAGCCCAGGGCCTTCCACTGGGCCGCCGCGGCGTAGTCGCCGTGCTGCGCCGTCATGGTCTTGACCCCGCCCGCGCCGTTGACGCCGGCATTCATGGGGCTATAGGCGAAGGCGATATGAAAGCCCTTGAAGTTCGGGGACTGGTAGAGGAGAGAGTCCGTCATAAAGCCGTTTTGGCCGAACACACCGGCCGACATGCCGCCGTTGCCGCGCGCCTGCAGGTCGGTGGTGACAAAGGCATCCCACATGACGCCGCCCGTATACTTATAGGGGCTTGCGATATTGCCGATCTCGATGGAGCCAAACCCCCCCCTCAAGCCCACGTACTTCTCCCCGGCGTCGCTCCCCGGGGCGTAGGGAGAGGTATCGAATCCCGCATTACCCATGGTATTGACCTTCACCATGTAGTAGGCCATACCGGTCAGGCCATAGCCGAGTTTCTGGTCGGCCTCGACCCAGAGCCGGCCGCGGCCGTTGTCGAGCGTGTTGGTGCCCTGGCTCTTGACGACGCCATTGCTCGAGTCGGTCCAGTAACCGAGCTCGCCCTGGGCCATGCCGCCGATCTTGACGCCGGCGACCGCGACCATAGGGGCTACCATCAAGGCCGCGCTCACCGCAGCCGTCAGCACCTTATATTTCATGTTGAGACGAGCCTCCTCACCAAACAGGATATATTGTTTTTGATTAACTCTAGACGCCAGAGCGTCTATCCTGGGGAGATATATCAAGCGTCCCTGGCAAAAGCAATAGAGAAGCGCATTCTAATATACGAAATCACTATGGAGTGATCGCATGATAGGGAGGCCGCCCGGCAGAGACGCCGCAAGCGTACCCGCTGGTCTCGGATACAAGGTCGCCCGGCGCCCAGGATGCAGCCCGGTGGCTAGGCCCGCCCCGGCAGGCGATCACGGGGGACAATGGTGACGCAGGGGCCACCCATCCCCGCTGACCCCGGTCCGCACGCGGTCAGCCGCCTGTGGGCGTTTTTCGTGCTCGGCATCCTCATGACCACGCTCATCTTCGTGGTCACCTCATGGCGCGGGCTCGAACAGGCCACGCGCCACCGCCTGGCGATCATGGCGGCCGCCATCGGGCGCATGGAGCAGGCCAACCTCGATCATACCGCGCGCGCGATGCGGAGGCTCGATCACCTCCTCAAGCACACATCCGGGCCACAGCGCGGGCGCATCCTGCGCCTCTATCTCGCCGACCACCCGCGCGACACGAGTGTCGCGATCATCGGTGCGCATGGCCACATCGTGGTCGCGGCAGGGCCCCTCGCGGTGGCATCGCCGGCCTTAACCCCGGCCATCACCCACATCATCGCCGCATGCCCACCGGGCCACCGCTTATGCTTCTCGCCCCCGCTTGCCGCCCCGAGCGCACGCCAGACCCTTTTTGCGCGACCCCTGACGGCCCATACGACCCTGATCCTCGAACGGCCGCTCTTCACCTGGCCGCAGCTGCGTGCCCTCATTCAGAAGCTGCCGCCCCGCTTTCACGTCTTCATCGTAAACCACAATGGCACCCTCGAATACCGGCTCCCGCGCCCGGCGCATACCGGATATCCCGGGCCGCGCCATGGCGCGCTCATGCGGGCCATGAAAAAGGCCGCCCTCAATGGCGGGACATTTTCCGGGCAGACTCAGACCGGATGGCGCTTCGGGGCCTATGAATCGGCCCATTACGGCCTTGTCGCCGGCGTCAGCCTGCCCCTGAAAAACGTGATCGAGACCTTCGTGCGCCGGCTCGAGATACCGCTTGGGCTGATATGTGCCCTGCTCGTAAGCGCCACCGTCTATTATCGATCCTCGCGCCGGGAGATTGCCCGCACCGAGGCCGTCCAGGCCCTGGCCGACGCCCGTATCCGCGAGGAGAGGCTGTTTGCCGAGCAACAGCGCGACTTCTATCTGGCCGTAAGCGAACTCAATCAATTCATCGTGCGCCACCCGGACCCGGATCGGCTCTTTGCCGAGACCTGCCGGATCATCATCGCCTACACCGGCCTGCTCTTTGCCTGGATCGGCCGCGTCGAGCCCTCGGGCGACATCCGGATCGTGGCCTGGAGCGAGAAACATCCGCTCGGCATCGACTGGGCGCACTGCACCTTTAGCACCGACCCGAATCGGCCGGAGGGTTTGGGCACCGCCGGGCGGGCGGCACGCAGTGGACACATTGAGATCACAGACGACCTGGCCCAGGACGGCCGCTTTATCCCATGGCGGGCCATGCGCGAACAGGCGGGCACGCAATCTGCGGCCGCGCTCCCGATCCGCACCAAGGGCGGGACCGTGGCGATACTGGCGCTGGGATCGGAACGGCTGAATCTCTTTGCCCCACCCCTCGTGCGTCTGCTGGAGGGTCTGGCCCAGGATCTCGCGTTCTCGCTCGAGGATGGGGAGCGCGAACAGCAACTCCTCTTTCAGGCGCGGCACGATGCCCTGACCGGCCTCGACAACCGCGCCCTCTTTCGTCAAAGACTCGAGGAGGCCCTGGCCCAGCCTGCGGCATTACGCCGGGGACTGGCGGTCGCGATCCTCGACCTAGACGGCTTCAAGGGCATCAACGACCAATTCGGCCATATCGTGGGCGACGAACTCCTGCGGCATATAGCGGCGCGAATACGGGTAGCCGTCCCACCCGCCACCGCCGTGGCGCGCCTCGGCGGGGACGAATTCGGCCTGATCCTGTCCCCGATCGATGAGCGGGGGCGGGCGATACCCATCATAGAGGCCATCCGCGCCACATTCGACAACCCCTTCGTAGCCGCGGGCCACGAACAGCTGGCGATAGCGGCCAGCATCGGAATCAGCATATTCCCGGACGATGGCGATCAGGTCGACGATCTCATACGGCGCGCCGATCTCGCCTTATATGAGGCCAAGCGCCTGGGCAAGAACGTCTACCGCTTTTTTAGCCCGGCGCTCGAGGAGCGCCTGCTCAATCAGCACAGGCTGCAGCGCGAGTTCATCACGGCCCTGCGCGAATCCGTTCCTGTGCTCTATTTCCAGCCGCAAGTCGAGATCGTCACCGGGCGCCTGCGCAGCCTCGAGGCCCTGCTGCGCTGGCCGCGCCCCGATGGCAGGGTCTGGGTTCCGGGGGAATATTTCCCGGTCATAGAACAGGATGCCGATCTCATGCGCCGGCTGGACCTCTATGTCCTTCACCAGGCCGCCGCAGCGATCCGCCAACTCGCCGGCGAGGGCATTCGTGTCCCCATTGCCGTCAACATCCACGGCCACCACCTCCTGCACCCGAACTTCCTGAAGGATATCCGCACCATCCTCAAGGAGAACCCGGACATCGAGCGCGGCCTCGAACTCGAGATCACCGAGACCTGCCAGGTCTCCGATCTCACGGCAGCGGGCGAGACGCTGAGGGAATGCCGGGCGCTCGGTATCGCCATCGCCCTAGACGACTTCGGCACCGGCTATGCCTCGCTCAATTATCTCCAGAAACTGCCGTGCGATATCCTCAAGATCGACAAGAGCTTCGTAAGCGACATGAGCGAGGACCCCCGGGACTTTGCGATCGTAAGCGGCATCCTGACAGCGGCGCGCGTCCTGCATCTCACCACCGTAGCCGAAGGAATCGAGCAGGCCGAGCAAGGTCTGCTTTTGCGCGATCTGGGCTGCGAGTACGGTCAGGGTTACGCCATCAGCAGGCCCATCCCCCTCGAAGCGATCGCGCGGTGGCTACACGACTGGCGGGCCCCTGGCGCCTGGATCGGCGGCCGGCGGCCGGCCACCACCGATGCCCTGCCCTGGCTTGCGCGCGCCCATCACAAGAAACAGCTCAAGGCCGTGATGGAGGCCTTGCGGTTTGCCCGCGCACCGATCCCGGAGACCGCGCTCGCGCTGGATGTCTGCCCGCTCCACAAGGCCTTGCAGTCCTGGATGGGCGCCCCGCTCGCGACCCTTCATGCCCGTGTTCATCACATCATGGCCGAGGCCATGCGCGAACATGCCGAGGGGTCGCCGGCACGCGTGACGGTGCTCACGCAACTCCAGTCCGCCGAAGAGGAATTGGATACCCTGCTCCTGGAGGCCCTGGCGGCGCCGGATCGCCGCGCGATCCGCCCCTAGGTCCCGAGCCACACGCTGCCCACGCCCACGAAAAAGGGCCTAGGTTTGCACCTAGGCCCTCACGATCTATGGCTGGGGGACGAGGATTCGAACCTCGGTTAACGGAGTCAGAGTCCGCTGTCCTACCACTAGACGATCCCCCAAAGAGGAACGCCTTAGCGCTTGGAGTACTGCGGCCGCTTGCGGGCCTTGTGGAGACCGACCTTCTTGCGCTCGACCTCACGCGCATCCCGCGTCAGGAAACCCGCGCGGCGCAATGGCAGTCGCAGCGATTCATCATAGGCGAGCAAGGCGCGCGCGATGCCGTGCAGCACGGCCCCCGCCTGGCCGCTTGGCCCCCCGCCGCGGACGTTTACCAAGACGTCAAACCGGTTCTCGGTCTCGGTCACGGCAAACGGCTGGCGCACGAGCGTGCGCGACGTCTCGCGCCCGAAATATTCGTCCACGGGCCGGTTATTGACCAGAAACGCCCCCTTCCCGCGCCGCAGGTACACGCGCGCATTGGCGGACTTGCGCCGCCCCGTCCCGTAATGCTTGGCTTCGGCCATATGAGTCCCTTATCCCTTTCTTAATTCGAGCGGCTTGGGCTGCTGCGCCGCATGGCTGTGGGCGCTGCCTGCAAAAACCTTCAACTTGCGCAACATCTGGCGACCAAGAGGCCCCTTGGGCAACATACCGCGCACTGCCGCCTCGATCACCTCTTCGGGGGCGCGCGCCTTCATCTCGGTGAAGGTGTGCGTCTTCAACCCGCTCTGATACCCGGAATAGCTGTGATAGAGCTTGTGTTGGGCCTTGCGGCCGGTCACCTGAACCTTGTCCGCGTTCACCACGACAATGTAGTCGCCGGTATCAACATGCGGGGTGAATTCGGGCTTGTGTTTGCCGCGCAGCCGACGCGCGAGCTCGGTCGCCAGGCGACCCAACACATGATCCGTGGCGTCGACAACAAACCAGTCGCGCCTTACTGTCTCTGACTTCGCCGTGAAGGTCGTCATGAAAATCTTTTCCGAGGCAAAAGAGTACGAAGCGCCGCATGGTACGGGCGAGCGGCCGTGCTGTCAACGTTTTCCCCATAATAACAGTTGACCCTTGCGCGCGTTGTGGTATATAGAGCGGAGAAAAAAAGAAGGCGTGGGGTAAACCACGCCTTGAACCACCACTAGGAGGATGGAGGAGCCGGTCGACAGTCGGGCCATGACCCGATCTGTAAAAAGCATATAATAATTATCTAATATAATTTCCCTGCTGTCAAGGGCCTCTTCCGATGGACCCCACTCCCGAGGAAGAAGGACAGATATTCTGGCTCTGTAAGACCATGAAAAGGGGAGACTGGTTCCCGGTCTCCCCTCTTTTTTCATGAGTCGTCGAGGCGCAGACGCGCGACGGGCCGCCCGCCGACAATATGCTGCTCTAGGATCTCGTCTATATCCTCGCGGTCCACGTAGGTGTACCAGATACCCTCCGGATAGACGACAAGGACCGGCCCCTCCTCGCAACGGTCCATGCAGCCGGCGGTATTGATGCGCACACCGCCCGGGCCGGCAAGGCCCAGCGCCTTGATCCGCTGTTTGGCATAATCGCGCAAGGCGCGCGCGTCCTGCTGCTGGCAACACCGCCGCCCGTCGGTGCGTTCATTCGTGCAAAAAAAGACGTGTTGTCTATAGTACAAGAGGCCCCCATGCCGCTTTTCGATTGCTCAAACCCAGGTGACGGCGCGCCATCGGCCCTCGCCGCTGCCATACACGACGCGAGCGACCGCTGCGTGGCGTGCGGCCTGTGCCTACCGCACTGCCCCACCTATCGGGACAGTCTAAACGAAAACGAGTCCCCGCGCGGGCGCATCAGCCTGCTCGCCGCCGCCGCCCGCGGTACCCTGCCAGTCACTTCCGCCTTGTCTACCCATATTGACCACTGTCTTGGCTGCCTGGCCTGTGAAAAGGTCTGCCCGAGCCATGTCCCCTATGGGGCGCTTCTCAGAAACGGCCGCGCCTGGCTTAACCAAAATCACCCCGGCACGTGGCGCCGCCGCTTGTATCGATCGCTGATCCGCGGGGTCGATGTGCCCGGGGCGATGGCGATGGCCTACGGTGTCGCGCGCCTCATCGGGTCGCTGCCGCCGGGGTCCCGGGCGGCGCGCACCGGCCTGGGCAGCGCCGTACACGGCCTGCCCGCGCGGCCGCGCCCGGCACTGGCCGATCCGGGGGATGGGAGGGTGGCCGATGTCGCGCTGTTTCGCGGTTGCACGGCCGATCTCGACCGTCCGGCATTGAACGCCGCGATCCGGATCCTGCGCGCGGCAGGCCAGCACGTCAGCATCCCGCGCGCTCAAGGTTGCTGCGGGGCGCTCGCCGCCCACGCGGGCTTCGCCGACATCGCCTGCCGCCAAAGGCTGCGTAACAACGAGGCCTTCGAGGCTGCGGCCCCGGCCCTCGTGTCGGTGGCCTCGGGCTGCGCCGCCGAATTGCGCCACGACCACCCCCGGCCGGGGGCCGGATTCCCCGCGGTCTACGACGTTCACCGCTATCTGGTGGAAAAGACCGACCTTGCGCGCCTCGCGCTTGCGCCGCTGCCGCGGACCCTCGCCGTACACGACCCCTGCTCGCTCCGAAACGCCCTCGGGGGCGAGCGCTTCGTCTATGAGGTGCTGGCCCGCATTCCGGAGATACGGTTAGTCGAGCTGCCGGGCAACGCGGTGTGCTGTGGGGCCGCCGGCGACTATTTCCTGCGGGAACCGGCGCGCGCCCAGGCCCTCGCCCGCAGCAAGGCTGACGCCGCCCGCGAGGCCGGGGCTGATATGGTGGTATCTGCCAATATCGGCTGCGCCCTGCATCTTTCGGCAGCCCTTGCCCGGCAAGGGTCGCCGATTCCCGTTCACCACCCGCTTTGGGTGGTGGCCCGACAACTCCCGCCGGCCCGTGACCCGTGCTAAAGTCTCGGGTCATGAGAACGTTCACCCGCATAGACCGGCTCATCGACCAGCTCGACCAGGGCCTCAAAGCCCTGCTCGTGCCACCCCCCGCGGACCCTTACCCCGAGACCGTGCCACACGAACAGGAGGGCCTGTCGCCCGAGGAACGCGCGCTGGGGGGGCGACTTATGCGCGTCAATCATGCCGGCGAGGTCGCCGCACAGGCCCTGTACCAGGGACAGGCCTTATGGGCGCGCGATGCGCAGACGCATGATACCCTGCGCGCGGCCAGCCGTGACGAACGGCAACACCTCGACTGGACGGCCGCGCGCGTGAAGGAACTCAAAACCCACACAAGCTACCTCACGCCCGTCTGGTACCTGGGATCGTTCGCCATAGGGGCGGCCACCGCGCTGTTGGGAGACAAGGTGAGCCTAGGCTTTGTCGCAGAAACCGAGCGTCAGGTGATTGCACACCTGCAAGGCCATCTCGAAAGGCTCCCGGCCGCCGACCAAAGGACGCGCGCGATCATAGAGCACATGGCCGCCGATGAGGCCCGGCACGCGGCCGCGGCCGCCGACGCCGGAGGCCGTCCCTTGCCGAGGCCTGCCCAACTCGCCATGCGGCTTGCCGCGCGCGTCATGACCAAGACTGCGTTCTGGATTTAGCCGCTAGGCGCTGCCCCAGGGCCGGGCGTGAGGGCCTGCGGCGGGAGAAAAATCAGCTGGACGAGCGTGCCTTCGGGATCCCGGCAATAGAGGCTGCGCGACCCGTCGCGATGCGTGCGCGGGGCCGCGGCGATCCGCACCCGGGCCCCCCGCAACCGTTCATGCCAGGCATCCACATCATCTGCGCTCGCCACCGAAAACCCGATATGATCGAGGGCCCCGCCCGGTTGAGGGGTGCCCCGATGCAAGGCGAGATTGTCAAAACCCGAGGAGAGATAGACATTATCGGCATCCGGCCGCCACACCACGGCAAGCCCCAGGACCTGGGCATAGAATGCCTCGCACGCCTCGAGGTCTTTGCACACAAGGGCCACGTGGTTTAGGCGCACACGGCCGCCGGCCCCTTGTGGGTCGTTAAGCGACATCCACGATCTCGAATGAATGGCTGATCTCGGCGGTCTTGCCGAGCATGATCGACACCGAGCAGTATTTCTCGGCGGACAGGCGGATGGCCCGCTCCACCGCCGCCTCCTTCAGGCCCCGGCCGCTTACCACAAAATGCACATGGATGCGGGTAAAGACCTTGGGGTCCTGTTCGGCGCGTTCGGCCTCGATGCGCGCGCTGCAACCACGGATATCCGCACGGGCCTTGCGCAGGATATGGACGACATCGAAAGACGTGCAGCCCCCCATTCCGGCGAGCACGACCTCCATCGGCCGTGGTCCGAGATTACGGCCGCCATGATCAGGGGGCCCGTCCATGGCAACCTTATGGCCGCTGTCTGTGGTCGCGGTAAAAGCGACCTCCCCATCCCACTCAACTACTGCTTTCATCGACCCACCCCTCAAATAATTCAGCAAGTCTCGCGCCGGGATCCGCGGCAACCATGAAGGCCTCGCCCACCAAAAACCCGCGCAACCCAGCCGCCTTGAGACGCTGGACCTCGTCTTGACCCAGGATCCCGCTCTCGGTTACGACAAGACGTCCGGGCGGCACGAACCCTACCAATTCCAGTGTTCGATCGATGGTCGTGACAAAGCTCTGGAGATCGCGGTTATTGATGCCAAGCAGCCCCCCCGGAAGCGCCAGGGCGCGCTCGAGCTCGGCGGCATCATGCACCTCGATCAGGGCATCCAGACCGTAGGCCTGGGAGGCGTCATACAGCTCTTCGAGTTCTCCTGGAGGCAGGGCTGCCACAATCAGCAAGACGCAATCTGCATCCATAGCCCGCGACTGGGCGATCTGATAGGCGTCCACCATGAAATCCTTGCGCAACACCGGGAGCCGACAGGCCGCCCGGGCCCGCACCAAGTCATCGGGCTGCGCGCCAAAATAGTGCGCATCGGTGAGCACCGAAAGGGCCGAGGCGCCGGCGCGCTCATAGGCGCGCGCCACCGCCTCAGGATCCAGGCCCTGGCGCAATACCCCCCGGCTCGGGGAGGCACGCTTCATCTCCGCGACCACCGCCGGTTTACCGCGCGCCACACTAGCCGAAAGCGCCGCTGCGAAGCCACGCGCCGGGGCAGCGGCCCGGATACGCGCCTCGAGATCCGCAAGTCCGACCTGGGCACGGGCGCGCGCGACCTCCGCGCGCTTGTCCGTCAATATACGCGTCAAGACCCCGTTCATGTAAACCCGTGCGTCAACGTCACGAACTCCGCGAGCTTGGCGGCGGGTCGACCCTCCTGCAGAAGGGCGCGCGCACGCGCCACACCGGCACCGATATCCGCGACCAGTCCGGCCACATAAAGGGCCGCCCCGGCATTAAGAATGACAGCGACCGCCGCCGGTCCCTGATCGCGTCCCGCGAGGACCCGCCTTAACACCTCAAGGCTCATCTGCGCGGAATCCACCTTGAGCAGGCCGAGATCCCCGGCCGGTAGCCCGAAATCCGTGGGCGCCAGCCGGTACCGGCTGAGTACGCCCTCTTTCATTTCGCACACCTCCGTCGGTGCCGCCGGGCTGATCTCGTCGAGCCCGTCTTCCGAGTGAACCACGAGGGCATGGCGGCCGCCGAGCGCGGCGAGCGCCGACGCAAACGGCTCGAGCAGGTCGCGGGAGAACACGCCTACGAGCTGGTACGGGGCGCGCGCCGGATTGGTGAGCGGCCCGAGCATGTTGAAAAGGGTGCGTATGCCAAGCTCCCGGCGGGGCAAGGCGGCGTGGCGCATGGCCTCATGGTGGCGCGGGGCAAACAGAAACCCCACGCCGACACGCTCGATGCACAACGCAACCTGCTCAGGGGTCAGGGTCAGAAGCGCCCCCGCGGCCTCGAGCACATCGGCGCTGCCCGAGCGGCTCGACACCGAGCGGTTGCCATGCTTGGCCACCTTGGCCCCCGCGCACGCGCACACGATCGCCGCGGCCGTCGAGATATTGAATGTCGAGGCGCCATCACCCCCGGTGCCGCAGGTGTCGACCAGATGGCTGCTATCGGCGATCGCCACCCGGGTCGACAGGTCGCGCAGCACCTCGGCTGCGGCGACGATCTCGGTGACCGTCTCGCCCTTGACGCGCAGCCCCATGAGCAAGGCGCCGATCTGTGCCGGCGTCCCGGCCCCGCTCATGATCTCGGATACGGCCCCCTTCATCTCGGCAGCACTCAGATCGGCCCGGATGGCAAGCCGTGCGATGGCGTGTGTCAGGGCGCTCACGGCCGCCCGCCATGCAGAAAGTTCTCGAGCAGGGCGTGCCCCTGTTCGCTCAAGATCGACTCGGGATGAAACTGTACGCCCTCCACCGGCCACCACTTGTGACGCAGTCCCATGATCTCGCCGTCATCCTCGCTCACGGCGGTGACCTCTAGGCACTCCGGCAGGTCCTCTTTGGCAACCACAAGCGAATGATAGCGGGTCGCCGTAAAGGGCTTTGGCAGGCCCCGGAAGACACCCGTCCCCGTATGGGATATGGGCGAGGTCTTGCCATGCATCACGCGCCCGGCACGCACCACCCGCCCGCCGAAGGCCTGCCCTATGCTCTGATGCCCAAGACACACGCCAAGCAACGGTATGTGCTCGCCGAAACGCATGATGAGATCGAGCGATATGCCGGCCTCATTGGGCGTGCACGGGCCCGGAGATATGACGATCCGCTCGGGCGCCAGACGCTCGATCTCCTCGAGCGATATCTGGTCGTTGCGTGCCACATGCACCTCTTGGCCCAATTCGCCCAGATATTGCACGAGGTTATAGGTAAATGAGTCGTAGTTGTCGATCATGAGAATCATAGGTCACCCGCCTTGGGCGCTGCTGGCGCTCCCTCATGGACCTTGTCGCGTGACCCAAAGCCCGAGACCGCGAGCTCCGCGGCCTTGATCATGGCCCGCGCCTTATTCATGGTCTCGTCCCACTCGCGCTCCGGGACCGAGTCTGCCACGATCCCGGCCCCGACCTGCAGGAAGAGCCGGCCATTGCGCACCACGGCCGTACGAATGGCAATCGCCATGTCCATATTGCCGTTCCAGCCGATATACCCCACCGCGCCGGCATAGAGCCCACGCTTGACCGGCTCCAGCTCATCGATAATCTCCATGGCGCGCACCTTGGGGGCACCGGTCAAGGTGCCCGCCGGAAAGGTGGCGCGCAGGACGTCGAAGGCGTCGAGCCCGGGACGCAGACGTCCCGTGACGTGCGATACGAGATGCATGACATGCGAATAGCGTTCTATGGTCATGCAGTCGGTCACCGCCACGCTCCCGGTCTCCGCCACCCGCCCGACGTCATTGCGCCCAAGATCGACGAGCATGACATGCTCCGCCCGCTCCTTGGGATCGGCCAGGAGTTCGGCCGCCAGCGCCGCATCGCGCTCGCTATCCTCGCTGCGCGGCCGGGTGCCTGCGATCGGTCGGACCGCCACCTCACGGCCCTCGAGCTTGGCCAGGATCTCGGGTGACGAGCCTACGACGTGAAACTCGCCGAGATCGAAGAGATACATGTAGGGGGAGGGGTTGATGCGGCGTAAGGCCCGGTACAGGTCGAGCGGGGTAAAGCCCATGGGCGCCGACAACCTTTGCGACAGGGCCACCTGCATGATATCGCCGGCGGCGATGTACTCGCGGGAGCGCTCGACGGCGGCCTCGAAACCGGACCGGGTGAACCCCGACACGAAATCGGCCTCGCGCACCGCGCGCGCCGTCCCGGGCGGGGACATCGGTGCCGCAATCGGCTCGCGCAAGGCGCCTTCAAGCTCGTCGAGCCGCCGGTTCGCCTGCGCGCGGCCGGCCTCGCCCGAGGCGGCATCGGCATAGACAACTAAAGACAGGGTCCCGCGCAGATTGTCGAAGATGACGAGTTCTTCGCTCACCAGGAATAAGGCGTCGGGCCCGCCGATCTCGTCAGGCTTGTGATTTTCCCCGAGGGTGGGTTCGATGTGGCGCACCGTCTCGTATCCGAAATACCCGACGAGGCCGCCATGGAATCTCGGGAGTGCTGGATCCGGCAGGACCTCGAAGCGCGCCTTGAAGGCCCGCACCGTGGCGAGAATATCATCGGTCCACCCCCGCTCGATGACCACCCCGTCGCGCTCGAGCGCCACCTCGTGCCCAAAGAGCTGCAGACAGAGGCGCGCAGGCAGGCCGATCACTGAATATCGGCCCCACTTCTCGCCACCCTGCACGGACTCGAGCAAATAGGAATATCGCCCCTGCGCGAGCTTCAGATAACAGCTCAGCGGGGTATCGAGATCGGCCGGCACCTCCCGGATAACGGGGGTCAGGCGGCCACCTACGGCATTACATGTCAAACAACGCTTTTCTGGCATGGGATAAGGTCCTCAAGGGGTACGGGCTCATCATCGTTCCCTTAAGGCGCCATCGGCGGCCGGGGCAGGTCATGGCAGGGCCTGCGCGCACAAGAAACGCGCCTCGAAGCGAAAAAAATCCCGGACGCCGGGAAATGCTGGAATCATGGCCACAGCACCCAGCGCCATGAGGTCGGCGCCGTGATGATAGCCGTAGGCGACCGCGAGCGCCGGCATCCCGGCCGCGTGCGCGGCGCGCATGTCGTTTGCCGAATCCCCCACCAGCGCGGCCCCATTAGGCGCAACACCGAGACGCTCGCAGGCCGTTAAGAGCGGCAAGGGATCGGGTTTTGCGCGCGGCAGCTCATCGCCGCAGAGAATAAGATCGAAGGCGCCGGCAAGACCCAAGGCCCGCAGCAGGGGCCTTGTAAACCGCGAGGCCTTGTTCGTGACGCAGGCCAGACGAAACCCGTCGGCGCGCAACTCGGTCAGGGTCTGTGCGACCCCTGGGTACAGAGAACTGCGGTCGGCGACATGGGCCTCGTAATACGCGCCATAGAGGGCCTGCGCCTCCTTGAAGAGGACCGGATCGGGCTCCCCGAAGCGCTCGCCCGTCAAGGCCCTCTTGATGAGCCGCGGAACCCCATCCCCGATCCATGCGCCCACCATCGCCTCATCGCATGCCGGACGCCCAAGGCTCGCCAGCATGTGATTGGCGGCATCGGCCAGATCCGGGGCGGTATGGACGAGGGTGCCGTCTAGATCGAACAAGAGCCCCGCCAGCGGGAAGGTGGTCATGCCTTCGCGAGCTCCTCGCGCATTTTTTGAATGGTGGCCCGATAGTCGGGCGTGCCGAAGATCGCCGATCCGGCAACGAATGTATCGGCACCGGCGGCGGCGATCTCCCGGATATTGTCGATCTTCACCCCGCCGTCGATCTCGAGGCGTATCGGACGCCCGCTCGCATCGATGCGCGCGCGCACGGCGCGCAGCTTGTCGAGGGCGGAGTGGATAAAACTCTGGCCTCCGAAACCCGGATTGACCGACATGATGAGGATCATATCGACCTTGTCCATGACATAATCCAGATACGTGAGGGGCGTCGCCGGATTGAATACCAGACCGCATCGACAGCCGCTATCCTTGATGAGGCTCAAAGAGCGGTCTATATGCTCACTCGCCTCGGGATGAAAGGTAATATAAGTGGCCCCGGCCTTGACGAAATCCGGAATGAGGCGATCGACGGGCTTGACCATGAGGTGGACGTCGATATCGGCCTTGACCCCATTTTTGCGCAGGGCCTCGCAGACCAGGGGGCCTATCGTCAGATTGGGCACATAATGGTTGTCCATGACATCGAAGTGGACGATATCCGCGCCCGCCGCCAGCACGGAATGGACCTCTTCGCCCAGACGGGCGAAGTCGGCGGAAAGGATGGACGGTGCAATCTTGAAGTCGCGCATGAATGGCCCCAGAGCTAAAGTCGGCAATGTACCCGATAGTGCGCCGATTTGCAGCACCCGACGCCCGGCCCTCGACGCTGGCGGCCTGCTGCACTATGGTGTCGGAAAGGGTCCGGCCGGGGGCGGTACGGGCCCAGGAGCGGATGCCTCGACCCCGATAGGCCCCTTTCAGAAAGGACGATGCGGTCAGCCGGTGTCATGTGGCCCTTCGATCGATAATTCGCAAAAAACGCGCGGCGTCCCGCAAGACGTCCCCCCGGCAGAGGCCAAGCCATGACAGAAGTTCCGGAATCTTGCGTACTCCTCATCTTTGGCGCCACCGGCGACCTGACCCGGCGCAAACTCGCACCGGCGCTGTTCCGGCTGCATGCGCAAGGCCTGCTCCCCAAGGGCTTCGCGGTCCTGGGCGCAAGCCGCAGGCCGCTATCCAACGACCAGTTCCGGGCGCTCATGCGCGAGTCCTGCGCCCAGTTTTGCCCCACCCCACCGAGCGACGAGCAGTGGCAGGGCTTCGCCGAACGTCTCTACTATGAGGCAGGGCACTTTACCGACCCGACCCTGTTCCAGCGGCTCAATATGTCGCTGCGCGAGATCGATCATCGCCATGAAACCGGGGGGAACCGCATCTTCTATCTTGCGACCCTGCCCAGCAGCTACCCCCTCCTTGTGCGCCAGCTTCAAGGGGCGGAGATGATCAACAAGGTCGATGATCACCCGTTTACGCGCCTCCTGGTCGAAAAGCCCTTCGGCCGCGACCTCAATAGCGCCATCGCCCTCAACGATGAGATCGCAAGCGTGTTCCGCGAAAATCAGGTCTACCGGATCGACCATTACCTGGGTAAGGAAACGGTCCAGAATATCCTGGTGTTTCGATTCGCAAATGCCCTGTTCGAACCCCTTTGGAACCGCATTCACGTCGACCACGTCCAGATCACGGCCTCGGAGACCCTGGGTATCGAGGGTCGCGGGGACTACTACGAGGAGGCGGGCGTCCTGCGTGACATGGTGCAAAACCACCTGCTGCAGGTCTTGAGCCTGGTCGCGATGGAACCCCCGTTGTCTTTCGATGCCGATGCGGTGCGCGACAAGCGGACCGAGGTGCTGCGCGCCCTGCGGCGCCTGGCAAACCCCGCGGACGTAGCCGCCGCGACCGTCCGCGGCCAGTATGGGCCAAGCCCCGATGGCACCCTGCCGGCCTACCGGGCAGAGCCCGGGGTGAGCCCGCAATCGCAGGTCCCGACCTATGTGGCGCTGCGGCTGTTCATCGACAATTGGCGCTGGCAGGGCGTGCCCTTTTATATCCGGACCGGCAAGGCCCTGCGGCATTCGTCGACGGAGGTCGTCATCCAGTTCCGCCAGATCCCGTTTAGCCTGTTCGGGCAGGACCAGGTGTCGCACATAGAACCCAACCGGCTCGTGCTGCGCATTCAACCCCATGAGGGCATCAGTCTGGGGCTAGGGATCAAGGCCCCGGGCCAGGAGACGCATGTCGACCATGTGCGCATGCGATTTACCTACGATCATCGTTACGAGGGCGAGATGCCGCTTGCCTATGAGCGACTCTTGACGGACGCGATGCGCGGCTACGCGGCCCTATTTGCGCGCCGTGACTCGGTCGAAGAGGCGTGGCGCTTCATAACGCCGATCCTCGATGCCTGGGCGCAAGACCCGGCCACCGACTTTCCCAACTATGCCGCCGGCAGCGACGGACCCGCAAAGGCCGATGCGCTCATGCGCGCCGACGGCCGATCCTGGCACCCGCTGGATCCTCCCGCACCCTCATGACCTTTACCATTGCCAAAGACGCGGACGCCCTGGCAGAGGGCCTGGCCGATCGGCTCATAGTGGAGGCCTGGGCCGCTTGGGCGCAGACCCGGCGGTTGCGCATCGCGCTCGCCGGCGGGTCGACCCCGCGCGGCCTGTATGAGGCGCTGGGCCGGCGCGCCGCCACCCTTCCCTGGCAGGCGCTGGAGATCTTCTTTAGCGATGAGCGTGCGGTCGGCGCCCAGGATCCTGCCAGCAACTATCGCCTGGCCTCCCTCCCGTGGCTGTCCAAGGCCCCGCCCGGCACGCCCATCCACCGCATCCGCGGCGAACTCGGGGCGCAGGCGGCCGCCGACGCCTACGATCTGCTCGTCAGGCGCGCGATGGCCGACGGACAGGGGCTCGATATCGTCCTGCTCGGCTTTGGGCCGGACGGCCATATCGCCTCGCTCTTCCCAGAGGCGCCGCTCGCCGCGACCCGCGCCGCCGAGGCGGTGCCCGCGACGGCCGACCGGATCGCCCGTATCACGCTCACCCTGCCGGCGTTGGTGGCGTCGCACCGGCGGATCATCCTGGCTCAGGGACCGGCCAAGGCCGAGGCCTTGCGCGCAAGTCTCGCGCCCGGCGCCAAGACCCCGCTTGCGGAGCTGCTCGCCCGGGCGCCCGTGGAGTTTTGGCTGGACCGCGCAGCCGGTCAGGCACTATGCGCAGAGCCTGGTCCCTCGCTAGAAACGGTGCCGCCTGTCGTTTAGGCCGACGCGCACGCGAAATACCGTCGCATGATGGGGCATATTCTTTGTAAAGGGCGGGTAGCTGCGATCGCGCACCGCCGCCAGGGCCGCGCGATCGATGGCGCCAATGCCGCTCGAGTGCAGGATACGCACCCATAACAGGTGCCCGGCCGGGGTCAGTTCGAAGGCGACCACGGCCATACCAGACAGCCGCAGCGCCGCCACCCGGCGCGGCACCACCAGACCTTGCTGAATACGTGTACGCAGCATCACAGCATAGCGATCGACGGCCTGCGCCACGACCGCCGCGGATGGTGGGGGCGGCGGCGGGGTCGGACGCACGATCGCCTTGGGCTCTGGCTTGGGCTGCTTCTTGACCGGCGTCGGCAAGGGCACCGGGCGACGGTGCACGATCGGCCGGGGCTTGGGCGGCAGCGGCTTGGGGATGGGTCGAGGCCGGACCACCGGGTGTGGCTTCGGGGGCTTGGGCAATGTCACGAAATGCACGGCCATGGGTTTGCGGCGCAGCCCCACGGTCTTGGCCTGTGAGTGCGCCCAGACCATCAGGACGGCAAACAAGAGGCCCTCGAGGACGACCGCCCAGAGCGTCGCCCGCAGGAACGGGAATCGCTTCTCCGGAAGGACCGGCGCGATAGGCAGCCGCGAAGCACTCATGAGATCACTCCCGCCGATGTCAGTGCTGATGGGCGGCAATGCCGATGCTCGCGACACCGGCCTTGCGTGCCGCGCTCATGACCGTCACGAAGTCCTGAAACGGCACGTTCTTCGCCGCCGCGACGGTGACGTCGGGGCGCCGGCCGCCCACGCGGCGCGACAAAATCCGTGTCAGCGCGGCGCGGCCCACGACGCGGCCCTGGACATGAATCGCCCCACTGGATGTGAGCGCGATCAGGATCTGCGGCCTCGGGAGCATTTTCGCAGTGCTGGCCTGCGGCAGCGCGAGCCCTAGGCCATGATCCGGGATCATGCGCAAGGTCAGGATCATGAAAAACACCAGCAAGAAGAACATCACATCGATCATGGGGATGAGCTCGATGCGCCCCTTCTTGGTCTCGAAATAACGCATCCTCATGAGGACTTCGCCATGCGTGCCGGGGCCGCACCGGTATCGGCCACGACTTCCTCATCGGAGGGGATCATGACCGGCGCGCCGTCCATGCGATTCAAGAGCATGGTCTTGACGATATCGAGCTGATGCAAGACGACACGCACCTTGTTGTTGAGCCCATTGAAGGCGAGCAGACCGGTCATGGCGACAAAAAGCCCGGACGCGGTGGCAACAAGGGCATCGGCGATACCGCCCGTAACCGCAGTCGGGGCATGCCCGGGGGCCGACAGTACGGAAAACGCGTGAAACATACCGACGATGGTGCCGAAAAGCCCCAAGAGGGGGGCCAACGTCACCACCGTATCGAGGACCCAAAGCCGCTTGTCGAGGGCCGGGGCCAGGCGCAAGGTGGCCTCGTCTAGGCGATTGGCCAGTTGTTCGCCGCTCGTAAGGCCCATGTGGCGCACCGCCACATCGACCAAAATGGCCTCGGGGAGACCGGGGGCGCTCGCCGCAAGGGCCGCGAGCTGGGCCCGGGTTGCCTCTTTGTAGGCGCCCAGACGCTCGACTAGGGTATTACCTTGAAGCAGCGTACGCCGCAGATACCACGAGCGGTCGATGATGACGGCCAGCGCAATCGTGAGGATCACGACCATGAGGTAGAGTACGCCATCGGAGTAATTTGCAAGATGGATTAAATAATGAACGGTCATCGCCAGTCCTCCGTAAAGGCGCCACGATGACGCCCTTATGTGACCTGCGTTTGGCGTGAGGATGACGGATTTATGACACGTCGCCGAAACGGGGCCGGTGACCCGGACATCCGGCGCAAAGAGGGCCTTCGGGCCGCTGCGCGGGGATCGCGCGGTATCGGCCGTATTCGTGCCGATAGGGCGCCGCGCGGATGAGAGGCGCGCCGGTCCCGGCAATTGACAGCAGGGGTCAACTTGCGTATGAGGGGGAGGGTTTCTTTCGAGGTTGCGCCCCATGTCGTATCTCATCGCCATCCATGGCCTGTTCGCGGTGTTATGGGTCGGAGGCATGTTCTTTGCTTACATGATCCTGCGGCCGGCGGCCCAGCCGCTTGAGGCGGCCCAGAGATTATCCCTTTGGGCCCGGACCTTTGGACGTTTCTTCCCGTGGGTATGGGGCGCGGTCGTGGTCTTGCCTGTGAGCGGTTACTATCTCGCCATCACGCGCTTCGGGGGGATGGCGGCCCTGCCCCCGTTTATCAACATCATGCAGGTGCTGGGGATCGTCATGATCCTTTTGTACCTCCATATCTTTTTCGCGCCCTACCGGCGCCTGCGGCAAGGGGTTGTGGCGGGCGATTTCGTAAAGGCCGGGCACGCCCTCGGCCAGATCCGTCGATTGGTCGCGATCAACATGGTGCTGGGACTTATCACCATCTTCATCGCCCTCGTCGGCGCCAACTAGGCGCTTTTGCCCCCTAGCGGCCCAAGGCCTTTTCGGGACCCGTTCATGCACAGCCCGTCATCCCCGCCGCCCCCTCGGGTCGGTTTCGTGAGCCTCGGCTGCCCCAAGGCCCTCGTCGACTCGGAACAGATCCTGACCCGGCTGCGCACCGAGGGTTACCATACCGCTGCCTCCTACCAGGATGCGGACCTCGTCATCATCAACACCTGCGGATTCATCGATGCCGCCATCGAGGAGTCGCTCGACGCGATTGGCGAGGCGGTCAGCGATAACGGGCGCGTCATTGTCACGGGATGCTTAGGCGCCAAGGCCGAGATCATTCGGGCGCGCTACCCCGAGGTCCTGGCGATCACAGGGCCCCACGACGAGCCGGCGGTCATGGCGGCCGTACATAGGCACCTGCCAAGGCCTCATGACCCCTTTGTCGACCTCGTTCCGCCTCAGGGCATCAAACTGACCCCGCGCCATTACGCCTACCTGAAGATCTCGGAAGGCTGCAATCATAGCTGCCGGTTTTGCATTATCCCCTCATTGCGCGGTCGGCTGGTCAGTCGCCCCATGGGGGACATCATCGGCGAGGCCGAACGCCTGGTAGACTCCGGCGTCAAAGAGCTGCTCATCGTCTCGCAAGACACCAGCGCCTACGGCGTCGATCACAAGCACCGCGTCGCGTTTGTGGGGGGGCGTCCTGTGAAGATGTCTTTTCCGGGGCTGGTCGCGGAACTCGCGAGGCTTGGGGTATGGGTGCGGCTACACTACGTCTATCCCTACAAAAGCGTAGACAGGATCCTCGCGCTCCTCGACATCGACGGGGTGTTGCCCTACCTCGACGTCCCATTTCAACACGCGCATCCGCGGATACTGACGGCCATGCGCAGGCCAGCGGGGCGCGCGCACCCCAGCGCCAGCGTACAGGCATGGCGCAAGGCGCGCCCCGATCTGGTCTTGCGCAGCACCTTCATCGTCGGCTTTCCAGGGGAGACCGAGGCTGAGTTCGAGACCCTGCTTGAGTTCATGGAAGAGGCCGGAATCGACCGCCTGGGGGCATTCCCCTATTCCCCGGTTGCTGGCGCGGCGGCCAATGCCCTGCCCAATCCGGTCCCTGAGACCATCAAGCACGAGCGGCTTGAACGGCTCATGGCGCGTCAGGCGACTTTGAGCGCCGCGCGCCTTAAGGCGCGCATCGGCCAGACCTACCGGATATTGATCGACGAACACACCGACAGCGGGCTCATCGGCCGCAGCTACGCCGAGGCCCCGGAGGTCGACGGCGTAGTCCGCATCGCGGTCGGCGGGGCCCGTCCGGGGGATTTCGTGGACTGCAGAATCGTTGCCGCCGATACCCATGATCTCACCGCCGTCATGGCGCCCATCGCGAATGCGAAGGGTTAGCCGTTACCCGGCGTCACCTCGAGGCGAGCGCGCCGCCCCCCGCGGCGGCGCGGCCCCGCGGTCACCATCACGGCCTCAGGGAGAGGCCGCGAGCGCGTCGCGCACCGCCTCAAGCTTGGCGCGGACCTCCCACCCCAATTCCGTCACGCGCGCATTGTTGACAAGCGCCAGGACCGACACCGGGTCCATGAATGATACCTTGATGGTCCCCGCCTTCGGGGTCTCGCGCACGACCACATTGCAGGGGAGCAGCAGCCCGATGGCGGGTTCCGCGGAGATCGCCTTATCGGCCAGCACGGGATTGCAGGCCCCGAGTATGTTGTAGTGCGGCATGTCGCGGCCGAGCTTGGCCTTCATCGTGGCGCTGACATCGATCTCGGTCAGCACCCCAAACCCCTGCCCCTTGAGCGCCTCGACCACTCGCCCTCTTACAGCCTCGAAATCACCCGCCACCAAGACGTCGAACCCGTATGCCACCTGTCCGTCTTCGATCATGACTACCGCCTCCTCATAAATCCTGATTCCCGCTCGCCATCACCTCATGCGCCACAAGGGGATTGCCGGTCCTTACATCGCGTGAACGCCAACACCACCCGCCTACGCCTATCCGGATCTTCATGGTGACGAGCCAACCATGCATCGAGACGGCTGACAAGCAGTTGTGGGGCATGCCCCATCAAAAGACCGCCATAAAAGTGGTAGAGCCGCACCTCGCATGGCACGGCCTCGTGCAGGCCCCGCCCCGCCACCTGAAAATTCAGCCACGCCATGACCGGCATGTGGTCAGTAAGCGAGCGCGCCACCCACAACCGGCGCTCCACACGGATCGTTATGCGCAACACAGAAATTTCGACATTCAGGGGTCCGCCAAGCCGCGCCAGCGCCAGAGCAACACGGTTGTAGCAGGCCGCATCAATCATCCTGGGCAGGGTACGGACCGGGGCGTGGGTTCGGGGATCGAAGGCCATGACACCTCCCGAGATCGCGTCGGTCAGAGTATGCCATGAAAGCCCTCGACAATGACAGGGCGAAAATACCCCACGGGCCCGGGACCCGCGGGGTCTTCTTGACGCGCGACCTTAGTTTACGCGCGGGTTCAACTCGCCCTTGGCGTAGCGTTTGGTCATATCCTCGAGATCGATGACCCGGATCTTCGAGGCCTTTCCCGCCGAACCGAAGGCCTCGTAGCGTGCCTTGCAGATATCCTTTCCGGCCTGGACCGAGTCCTTTAGGAACTTCCGCGGGTCGAAATTCTTGGGATTCTTCGCGAGGCTCCTGCGAATCGCCCCGGTGATGGCGAGCCGCAGATCGGTATCGATGTTGACCTTGCGCACGCCATACTTGATCCCTTCCTGAATCTCCTTGACCGGCACACCGTAGGTCTCGCCGATATCACCACCGAACTCGTGAATGATCTTGAGCCATTCCTGGGGTACGGACGAAGACCCGTGCATGACGAGATGCGTGTCGGGGATGCGCTTGTGAATCTCCTTGATGCGCTCGATGGCGAGAATATCCCCCGTGGGCGGCCGGGAGAATTTGTACGCCCCGTGGCTCGTGCCAATGGCGATCGCAAGCGCGTCCACCTTGGTCTTTTTCACGAAATCCGCCGCCTGTTCTGGATCGGTAAGCAGCTGGTCATGAGACAGCTTGCCTTCGGCCCCCGAACCATCCTCTTCGCCCGCCATCCCGGATTCGAGCGAACCCAGGCATCCGAGCTCACCTTCGACGGAAACACCGACCGCATGCGCCATATCCACGACCCGGCTCGTGACCTCGATATTGTATTCATAGGTCGAAGGGGTCTTCATGTCTTCCTTCAGGGACCCATCCATCATTACAGAACTGAATCCCGACCGTATCGAGCGCTGGCACACCGCGGGGCTCGCCCCGTGGTCCTGATGCATCACGATCGGAATATGCGGGTACTGCTCTATGGCCGCCAGAATCAGATGGCGCAGAAACGGCTCGCCGGCATAGCTGCGCGCCCCGGCCGATGCCTGAACGATCACCGGGCTATCGACCTCTTGGGCAGCCTGCATGATCGACTGTATTTGCTCCATGTTGTTCACATTGAAGGCGGGCACGCCATAGCCGTGCTCGGCGGCATGATCCAGCAGCTGGCGCAGAGATACAAGGGACATGGTCTTCTCCTTAAAATTCCAAATGAATCGAATTCAGTCGCTAACCGCGAAATCGCCAGCGCGCACGATCTTCATGGTATTTGTGCCGCCGGGCTTGGCCAGCGGCTCGCCAATGCTGAGAATGACGAGATCGCCGTCCCGAACCGCTCCGCGCCGCCGCAGCTCGTCAATGGCTTCCGCCATGATCCGCGCCGGATCTGTGGAGGTCAGGGAAAACCCCACCGGATAAACACCGCGGTAGAGAGTCACCTTTCTACGGGTTTCCACATGCGGCGTCAAGGCGTAGATCGGCACCGCCGAACTGATGCGCGACATCCAAAGTGGCGTTGACCCGGATTCGGTCAAGGAGGCTATGGCGCGCACCGGTAGATGGTTGGCGCTATACATGACCGCCATGGCGATGGCCTCGTCGACGCGCTCGAAATGATTGGACATGCGGTGCATGGAAAACACCGCCTCATCCTCTTTTTCGGCCTCGCGGCACACCCGGTCCATGGCGGCAACAGCGGCCACCGGGTGCTTGCCCGTGGCGGTCTCGGCCGACAGCATGACGGCGTCAGTCCCGTCCAGGACCGCATTCGCCACATCCGATACCTCGGCACGCGTGGGAATCGCGTTCTCGATCATCGATTCCATCATCTGTGTTGCCGTAATGACGACCCGATTCATCTTGCGTGCGAGCCGAATAATGCGCTTTTGAACCGGCGGCAGGGCGGCATCACCGATCTCGACCCCGAGGTCGCCGCGCGCCAGCATGATGGCGTCAGACACCCGGATGATCTCCTCGATCGCCTCCACCGCCTCGGCGCGCTCGATCTTGGCTACGATTCCGCCGTTGCCGCCGGCGGCGCGCAGCAGCGTGCGGGCCTCCTCGATATCCTTGGCATTACGGGGAAAGGAGATCGCCACATAGTCGGCCTGAATCTGCGCCGCCCACTTGATGTCTTCGCGATCCTTATCGGTCAGGGCACGCGCAGACAAGCCACCGCCCTGGCGGTTGACGCCCTTGTTGTCCGAGAGTTCGCCGCCGACTACCACCCGACACACGATCTCGGCGCCATTAACCTGATCGACCCACAGAACGATGCGCCCGTCGTCGAGCAACAAGGTAGCGCCGCGCGCGACATCCTTGGGGAGCGCCTTATAGGTAACCCCCACGCGCGTCGCATCTCCGGCGTCCAGCGGCAAGTCGGCATCAATGACAAATCGCTGGCCCTCCTCGAGCCGCACGCATTTGCCCTTGAAGCGCCCTATGCGGATCTTCGGTCCCTGCATGTCGGCGATGACGCCGACCTGCCGACCATGGGCCTGTGCGCGATCCCGCACGAACTCGGCACGCTGCTTGTGGACCTCGGGCAGACCATGGGAGAAATTGAGCCGGACCACATCAACCCCGGCCTCGATCAGCTTATCCAGGACCTTGGGGTCATCCGTGGCAGGGCCCAGAGTGGCCACGATCTTCGTTCGACGCTGCATACCCTACGACATGACGACGGTCTTTGCCGCCGCCACCCTGCAGTACTTACCCATAGTGTCCCTTACCCGACCCCGATGCCACCCATCGCCTGCCATGCGCGGACGCCGCCTCAAGCGCCGGCGCCCCGCTCTTCCAGAATCGCGACCGCCGGAAGGGTGCGGCCCTCGAGAAACTCGAGAAACGCGCCTCCGCCGGTAGAAATGTAGCTGATCTTGTCAGCAACCCCGTATTTCGCGACCGCCGCGAGCGTATCACCGCCGCCGGCGATCGAAAATGCCTCGCTGTCGGCTATGGCATGCGCCAACGCACGCGTCCCATCCCCGAATTGGTCGAATTCGAAGACCCCGACCGGTCCGTTCCACACGATGGTTCCGGCCTTGCGCAGGATATCGGCGAGCATTCCTACGGTTTTGGGTCCGACATCAAAGATCATGTCGTCTGCGGCCACGTCGCGGGCACCCTTCAAGGTCGCCTTGGCATCCGGCGAGAATTCCTTGCCGCACACCACATCCACCGGAATGGGGATCGACGCGCCCCGCTCGTTCGTCTCTTTCATCAACTTCTTGGCCGTGTCGACCAAATCCGGCTCCGAAAGCGATTTGCCAATCGGAAGCCCCGCGGCCGCCATAAAGGTATTGGCGATACCTCCCCCCACGATCAGCTGATCCACGCGCTTGCTCAAGCTTTCAAGAACCACGAGCTTGGTCGAGACCTTGGATCCGCCGACAATGGCCACCATCGGCCGCCTGGGGCTATGGAGGGCCCGTCCGAGGGCATCGAGTTCGGCCGCGAGCAAGGGACCCGCGCACGCCACAGGGGCATATTTGGCGACACCATGAGTCGACGCCTGGGCGCGATGGGCGGTACCGAAGGCATCCATGACATAGACGTCGCACAAAGCCGCCATCTTGCGCGAAAGCGCGTCGTCGTTTTTCTTTTCGCCTTTGTTGAAGCGGACGTTTTCACACAACACGACGTCCCCGTCCTTCATTCCCGACACACCATCCAGCCAGTTTGCCACCAGCCGTACCGGCTTGCCGAGCAGGCCACTTAAGTGCTCCGCGACCGGCGCAAGCGAGTACTTCGCGTCCGCCACCCCTTCCTCGGGCCGGCCCAGGTGCGACATGAGCATCACCCGCCCGCCCTTTTTGGACGCCGAGATGATCGTCGGCAGGCTTGCACGGATACGCGTATCGTCGGCTACCTTGCCATCCTTGAGCGGGACGTTCAAATCCTCGCGCACCAGGACCCGTTTACCGGCCAGGTCGAGGTCGACCATCTTCAGTATCGTCATATCGATCCCTCCGAGCCCCCTTTAGCGTGCCTTCATCAAGGCTACGGTGGTGTCGAGCATGCGGTTGGAGAACCCCCACTCGTTGTCGTACCAGGCGAGGACCTTGACGAGGGTCCCCTCCATAACCTTCGTGAGGGTTGCCTCGTAGGTGGATGACGCTGGATCGTGATTGAAATCCACCGACACGAGCGGCTTGTCGTTATAATTCAGGATCCCCTTGAGCTCGCCATCAGCCGCGGCCCTCATGATCGCGTGAACCTCGTCCTTGGTGGTGCTGCGCGCGGCGGTAAACGTAAGATCGACAAGCGAGACATTGATCGTCGGCACGCGCACGGCGAAGCCGTCGAGCTTGCCATTCAAGTCGGGCAACACGAGGCCCACGGCTGCAGCCGCACCGGTCTTGGTGGGAATCATCGACTGCGTCGCCGAACGCGCGCGGCGCAGGTCGCTGTGATAGACATCCGTCAGGACCTGGTCGTTGGTATAGGAATGCACGGTGGTCATAAGGCCATGCTTGATGCCAATCTTCTCATGCAAGGGCTTTACCAGCGGCGCCAAGCAGTTGGTAGTGCATGAGGCATTCGAGATCACGGTATCCGTGGCCTTGAGCGAGGCGTGGTTTACGCCATAGACGATGGTCGCATCGACATCCTTTCCGCCGGGGGCCGAGATAATGACCTTCTTCGCACCCGCCTTCAGGTGCGCCGAGGCCTTCTCCTTGGTCGTGAAAAAGCCCGTGCACTCGTGAACGACATCAACCTTCAGGTCCTTCCATGGGAGCTGCGATGGATCGCGATTCGATACCACGCGAATCTTGTCACCGTTGACGATCATGTAATCGCCGTCAACGGTGACCGAACCCCGAAAGCGGCCATGAACGGTATCGTACTGGGTGAGATGCGCGTTGGTCTCGGCGTTTCCGAGGTCATTTATCGCGACGATCTCGATCTCCTTGTTCCGTCCCGACTCATACAAGGCGCGCAAGACATTACGCCCGATGCGCCCATAGCCGTTGATCGCGACTCTGATTGCCATACCACCATCCCCCGTTAGATGAAATATCCGGAAAAAGGGCCTGGGGCGCAGTTTCCATTGTGCGCCCCGCCCCGCAAATTTATTTCAGCAGCGACAAGACCGTCTCGGCCACGCGGGCCGCCGTGAAGCCGAAATGCTCGAACAAGGCCTCTGCAGGCGCGGACTCACCGAATTGGTCGATGCCCACCACTGCCCCAGTGAGACCCACGTACTTGCGCCAGAAGCTCGTGATGCCGGCCTCGACCGCAACCCGTCGCGTCACAGCCTTCGGCAGAACCGACTCGCGATAGCCCTCGTCTTGGGCATCAAACACCCCGGTATTGGGCATGGACACAAGCCGGACCCGCCGGCCTGCCTCGGTAAGCTTCTTGTAGGCGTCCATCGCGATGCCCACCTCGGATCCGGTAGCGATGATGATGGCCTCCGGGGCGCCACCCTGGGCCTCCGCCAGGACATAGCCCCCGCGGGTGATCTGCTTTATGGTCTCGCCGGACCGTGCCTGATGGTTCAGTTTTTGCCGCGAAAACACCAGACAAGTCGGACCATTGGTGCGGTACAAGGCCTCCTTCCATGCCACGGCCGACTCGACGGCATCGGACGGGCGCCACACCGACATGTTCGGAATCATGCGCAAGGTGGCCAGCTGCTCAATGGGTTGATGCGTCGGTCCATCCTCGCCTAGGCCGATAGAGTCATGGGTATAGACGAAGATCGACCGCTGCTTCATGAGGGCGGCCATGCGCAGGGCATTGCGCGCATATTCGGAGAACATGAGGAATGTTGCGCCATAGGGCACGAAGCCCTTGTGCAATGCGATGCCGTTCATGATCGCCGACATGCCGAACTCGCGCACGCCGTAGTAAATGTAATTGCCGCCGGGGTTTTCCGCCGACACGCCGCGACAGCCGGACCATATGGTAAGGTTGGAGCCCGCAAGGTCTGCAGACCCGCCCATGAGCTCGGGCAGCCGCGGCCCGAAGGCGTTCAATGTATTCTGCGAGGCGTTGCGCGAGGCGATGGTCGCCGCCTTGGCATTGGTGTCAGCGATATAGGCGTCGGCCTGCGCGGCAAAATCCTTGGGCAGCTCACCCTGCATGCGCCGCAGGTACTCCGCGGCGAGCTCAGGATAGGCGGCACGGTAGGCGTCAAAACGCCGCCGCCAGTCGGCCTCGGCCTGTCCCCCTCGGGCCTTTGCGTCCCACCCCTTATAGATGGCATCGGGGATTTCGAAGGGCCCATACTTCCAGCCCAGCCGCTCGCGCGTCGCCGCAACCTCCTTTTCACCAAGGGCCGCGCCATGGCACTCCTCCTTGCCTTCCTTGTTCGGTGATCCGAACCCGATCACCGTCTGGCAGCAGATGAGCGAGGGCTTGTCAGTGACCTTGCGCGAGGCCTCGATCGCGGCTTTGACCGCATGCGCGTCATGGCCATCGACACGCGGCACCACATGCCACCCATAGGCCTCGAAACGCTTCGGGGTGTCATCGGTAAACCAGCCATGCACCTCGCCATCGATGGAAATGCCGTTATCGTCATAAAACGCGATCAGTTTGCCAAGGCCCAGGTGTCCGGCAAGCGAGCAGGCCTCATGGGAAATGCCCTCCATCAGGCACCCGTCTCCCATGAACACATAGGTGTGATGGTCGACGATATCATGCCCGGGCTTATTGAACTGGCTCGCGAGCGCGCGCTCGGCGATCGCCATGCCCACCGCGTTGGCGACCCCCTGACCCAGGGGGCCGGTAGTCGTCTCGACGCCCGGGGTGCAGCCGTATTCCGGATGCCCAGGGGTCATCGACCCCATCTGGCGAAACCGCTTGATCTCCTCCATGGGCAGGGCGTAGCCCGTAAGGTGCAAAAGGCTGTAAAGCAGCATCGACCCGTGGCCGTTCGACAACACGAAACGATCGCGGTCGGCCCATGCCGGGTTGGCCGGATTGTGCTTTAGGTAGTCGTTCCAGAGGACCTCGGCAATGTCCGCCATGCCCATGGGCGCGCCCGGGTGGCCGGAATTGGCCTTTTGCACGGCATCCATGCTGAGCGCGCGCACGGCATTGGCGAGTTCACGGCGGCGGGGGTCGACCTGCCCCCCCGCTTTTGAGCGGCTTTCGGGCTTCACAGACATGATTAATCCTCGAAAAGAACAGTAATCTTTACTCGTAATGGCCGGATGCGGCCTTCAGCAGATGATAGGCGATTAGAAGCTGCGTCAACGCAAGCGGGTGCGACCTCAACTTCTCCCCGGTCGTGCCGGTGATATCACCGATACTCCCGTGCCGGAGGTGATGATGTTCGCCCGGGATGTGACGCCACAAGAGATCCTCCAGACGCTTGGCCTTTTCGTCCGAGATGTTGCCGTCGATCTCGAGCCGGTCTACCGGCAGGCCCATGTCGCGGTCGAGCACCATATGGACGCCATTGCCGCCTTGCTCCAGAACATCGGAGAGATCGGGATGGGGCAAGGTGGGGCGCAAAATCAGCGAGGCATTGAGATGGCTTCCCGTCTCCTTCTTGTCGTTCTCGGGCGGCCAGAAACATATCACCATATCCGCCCACTTGCGCTGGGGCCGAATAAACGCCTCGGAGTCCGGCTCGCGCAGTTTCATTTCCTTCGCCACGGCCTCGGCCGTGTGTCCGCGCTTTTGCGTGTCGCGCCGCATCTTCCACTGGAAGCGGAGGTCTTCGGGCGGCGCGAGATAGAGCTTGACGTCATAGGCGTCGCGCATCGCCTTGGTCGAGAATCCGAGCAGACCCTCGACGATGATGAACTCCTTGGCCTCGACATAAGACGGCGGATCGAAATCCCCCGTCGAATGGTTATAATGCGGCTTCAGGATGGCCTGACCATCCTTGAGCAGATTGAGGTGCTGCTCAATGATGTCCATATAATTGCAGTCCGGGTGCAGGGCCGTAAGCCCCTTCTCGGCGCGCTGCACGCGGTTATACTTGTGATAGTCATCCGTGCAGATAACCGTGCACCGGTGCTCACCGATCACCTTGGCAATGCCACTTGTAATGGTGGTCTTTCCGGCCGCCGAATCACCGACGATCCCCAACAGGATCGGCTTCTTTCCCATCTCACTGCTCCTCGATCAGGCAAAATGGTCCGGCAGATCCTGCCTTACCCCCCCGCCTCACCCATGAATGATTGTGCTGTTTATCGCGCTATCCGAGCCTCTTGCCAATCGACAACAAAAACTCCCCCGGCCTTTGAACCTCCCCACCAAAGGGACGCGATTTGCCGCCCGGACTGGCCCAAAGAACCAAGCCGCGGCCAAGAGCCGCGTATTTTCCCTCACCTTGCCCCCGTTCGGCAATAGCGGCGCCCTTAATGCCCTTCCGTACCCTGGCAGATCCAGGCCCGCCAGGCCTCATGCAAGTCCATGGAGCGGGCGGCAAGCGCCGACGATGGCGCAAGGTTGCCATACGGCAACGGGTCGCCGTCGATGGTCGTGGCGACCCCGCCCGTTTCACAGAGAATCAGGCTGCCCGCCGCGTAATCCCACAATTTCTGGCCGCCATGAAGGGAGATATGGGCGCGACCTACCGCGAGCCAGCACCACTCGAGCGCACATGACCCCCAATTGCGCTGCGACCCGTAGGGCGGATCCGTACCCAGCCGTCCGGCCAATCGGGGCTTAAGACGCTTGAAATCCACCAGCGCCACGCACCGTCGCAATGCCGGTGGCCGCCCGAGCGCGGGCAGGCGCTCACCGTTGAGCCAGGCCCCTTGGCCGCGCAAGGCCGTGAAACACTCCCCACGCACCGGGTCGTAGACCACGCCAAGGACCGGCTTTCCTTCTTGCAAAAGCGCGAGCGACACCGAAAAAAAGGGCAGGCGGTTTACGAAATTCGTCGTCCCGTCGAGCGGATCGAGGCACCAAACGCCATGCGCCGAGTCAAGCGAGGCGCGCTGTTCGGCCTCGGACATCTCCTCGCCCATGACGGCAAACTGTGGCCAGCGGACCCGGAGTTCCTCAGAAAGTCGTGCCTGCACCGCGGTATCGGCTGCGGTCACGAGACTGCCGTCTTCCTTGAATCGCGACCCGGTTACGCCATAGAGCGGCATGATTTCCCGCACAGCGGCCTCTCGCACGAGGCCCTCCAGAACCAACAGCGCGGCGTGGTTGCACGGATCGGGGCCCCGGCCTGCCGTCAAGGGGTCACGCCCCCTTCCATTTTATTGAGCAGCCGATGCTTGGGACCTGATCGCGTGGCCCCTGGCCGGTACGTGCCACCTGGACCATGGCCTCGAAAAGCTCACGCCGCGCACCGGCGACCGGCTCCTTGCGGCTGGCATCGAGTCTTCCGCGGTACTGAAGCGTCAGATCCGGCCCGTAACCGAAAAAATCCGGCGTACACACCGCCCCGAATCGACGCGCCACCTCCTGCGTCTCGTCGTAGAGATAAGGGAACGGGAAGTGGTGCTCCTGTGCCATACGCTGCATGTTCGCGAACGAATCCTCGGGGTAATCCGTCGGATCATTGGACATGATGGCGCAGCTTCCGATCCCCTCGGCGCGCAAGGCGGCCACATCGCGAATAAGGCGGTCGCGGATCGCCTTCACATAGGGACAATGATTGCAGATAAACATCACGAGCAGGCCGCGCTCGCCACGCACATCGGCGAGACCAAGGACGCGGCCATCGGTGGCCGGGAGCCGAAAATCAGGCGCCGGACGCCCGAAATCGCAAACGGGGGTTTCTGTGCTGACCATAAACGCCTCATCAACCTGACGGGCCGTGTGGGGGGTGCATTATGTCACACCTTGATCGGCC
>JAKARI010000045.1 GCA_021819245.1 Pseudomonadota bacterium
GAGGCGGTGCTGCGCCAGATCGATGCCGCCCAGACCTTGGTGCGGCAATGTTTCGATTGCCAGAAACCGCCGAGGTACGACGGGTGCCGTCAGTGTCCCGTTGCGCGCCACGTCGATGACGTACAACTCCTGCAGCTCATTTGGGATTGGCGCAGCCCACAGACCTCATCCTGAATCAAGGTCCGGGCCGGTTTGGCAACGGGCCCGCGGCAGAGGTCAAGGGGGGCGTGCCGGATAAGTTGGCGAAGGAGATGATTACCGAGAGATCCGGCCGACAGCACCCGGTTCTGGCCGCGGCCCGCCGCACCCTCGCGCCCTGACCATACCCATTATTTTGCGTCATCGAACTTTTCTCGAAACACCGAGACGCACAGACACACAGACACACGCCCAGTCAGGTACCGATTCCCACGCAAAGGGGTAACTCCCTGCCCAAATTCTTGGGTCGGCCAGAGGTCGTCGGGGCGTGGTCGTGCACTCCTCCATCCACGTGATCGGCGCAAAGCATAACGGGATCATGGGAACCGCAGCACGGTGGGTTTATGGGCGCTTACGTTCGGACAAAGCGCTCAGGAGATCCGTGACGGTGGACCTCTGCATTAGGGCGGATCCGCCGTAGTACTGGAGCGGCACTTTCGCGTACCGATGCGTAATATCGATGCGATGACCCTCAGCGACAACGCTTTCAGGAGGTCGTCCCCGTTATCCGTTGGTGACGCCATATGTGCTAAAGTTCCACCATCAATACCACATCGATGTCGAGCCCCAGCACCGCCCGCACTCATGCGCAGGCCGACCTCTTCAGTTTGCGGTTGCACGAGGAAATCGCGTGGCGCATTCGCGCCAACCCGGTTCTGCTGGAACGAGCGCACGCGAACATTGCCCGCTGGAAAAGGCAGCTGGGACGATCCACTTCGCGTGATCTCGATACATGGTCCGAGATCCTGTCTAAGCCCGTGGAGTACATCCTATCGGTGATGGTCGCGCGCACGGAAGAAGGTGATCGCCTGCGCCAAAGTTCCCCCTTTTGCGGCATTATAAGTCAGGCCCGCCGGATGGAAATTTTTCGAGAGATCTACGGTCGTGAATCGCGAGAATCTTGAACACATACTTCGGGCGGCATCCGCCATTACCCGGCAGAACCGGTTTTTGAACATCGGGTTTCAGTCCATTATCGGCGTGGTTAATGATCCCCCAGACATATTGGGGGCCTCCAGGGAAGCCGACATTGTTGCGCTCGATGCCCCGGAGCTAACAGATCTGATCGAGGGGTCATTGAAACTTTTGGGTAGTATGCGCAGGCGGTTGGTTTGGAGACGGCTATTCTGCCGAGCGGATGGGAGAAGAGGCTGAGACCCATACAGAGCCCACTCAGTGCGGCCGTGGGCCTGGCGCTTGACCCGGCGGATCTGGCCGTTGCCACATTAGCGGCCGGACGCGAAAAGGACGGCCCATTCGTTACTGCCCTCTTTGTCCACCGGTTTGCTGACCCCGATGTTGTGCGGGCGCGGATCCAAGAGGTCCCCGTAGCACGACTGACGGTCTATGGACTTACCGCATCTGTTCTCGAGAAAAGACTGGAACGGATCCTCGCCGCCCCCATCCCCAGGGAAATCCACCCTGATACTCCGGCTTGCGACACGCAAGAGGGCGATCCGTCACCCCACAAGGACCCGTCTGGGTAACGGTTTGATGTCGGTGCGGAAGAGAAGCTGGGCTACGAACGACTCACGCTAAGCCCAAATGGAGGGGGGCGGCGCGGGCATCAGCCCATCGCCGCTGTAAGCTTCAGGGGGCCTTCGGGAACAGACGGGATCCATTGGCCTTGCATATTCCGCAGCCCTGCAAGGAGACGCCGTCGCAAGCCCTGCGCCGTTTTGATTGTTAGCCGAGGTGAGCTCGGTCGACGAGGCCGTCCGCGCCCCGTTGCGCGCCCTGTCGATGATGTCCGGCTCCTGCGGCTCATAGCGGGATCAGTGCAGCCCACAGACCCCATTCTGAATCGAGGACCGGACCGATTCGGCGACGGACCCACCCCCTCCGCCCCGGCACGCCCCTTGACACCGTACCAATGTACGGACCCCAGACTCGGCGCACTCTGAACCACGCGAGGCCTGCCGCCATGACCAATCAGACGATCGAAATCCCTGTAACGGGCATGACCTGCGATCATTGTGCGCTCGCCATCGAGAAGGCCTTGGCGACCCTGCCCGGCGTCCATGCACGTGTCTCCTATCCGAAGGCCACGGCCACTATAAAAAGCTTAGGGAGTGCCACGCTGCCCGATGTAATCCGCACGATACGGGCAGCCGGTTACGGCGCGTCCCTTGCGACAGACACACCGGCGCCCGTTACGAAAAGACGCGGCGGGGATGATGCACTGCATGTCGCCATCATAGGCAGCGGCTCGGCGGCGTTCGCGTGCGCCATTCGCGCGACCGAGCAGGGTGCGCGTGTGACCCTGATCGAGAAAAATCCGGTCATTGGCGGGACCTGCGTCAACATAGGCTGCGTGCCCTCCAAGATCCTGATTCGGGCGGCGCAGATCGCCCATGATCAGGCGGCCCCCCGCTTTGAGGGTATACGCCCCCACGCGCCGGTGATCGATCGCCGCAGACTGGTCGGCCAGCAACAGGCGCGGGTCGAGGCCTTAAGGCAGGCCAAGTATGACAATATCCTAGACACCAATCCCGGCATCACCCTAAGGCGCGGCCGCGCACGCTTCGTCGACGATCATACCCTAAGCGTCACAGACGCCGCCGGCCATGAGACACGCCTTGGCGCCGACCGCTTCCTGATCGCAGCCGGCGCCTCACCCGCCATTCCCGATGTGCCGGGACTGGCCGGTACCCCGTTTTGGACATCGACCGAGGCCCTGGTGGCAGGCGATGCGCCAGCGCATCTGCTGGTGCTGGGGGCCTCGGTGGTCGCCGTGGAGCTTGCGCAGGCGTTTCGGCGCCTGGGTTCGGAGGTGACCGTGCTTGCCCGCAGCCGCCTGCTCTCGCGCGAGGATGCCGATCTGGGCCTGGGCCTTAAGGCCGCCTTCGAGGACGAAGGCATGCGCGTCCTGACGGATGTCTCGGTAAATCGCGTGCGCCATGAACGGGGGGCCTTTGTCCTGACCACATCCCACGGGCCGATCGAAGGCAGCCATCTGCTCGTTGCCACCGGCCGCACACCCAACACCGTGGACCTGGGCCTTATGGAGGCCGGCGTCGCGGTCGACGGGCACGGCGCCATTGTGGTCGACGATCACCTGCGCACGAGCGCCCCGCACATCTATGCCGCCGGCGACTGCTGCGCGCTGCCGCAATTCGTCTATGTCGCAGCCGCCGGCGGGACGCGCGCCGCCATCAACATGACCGGTGGCGATGCCATCCTCGATCGGCGCGCGATGCCGGCAGTGGTATTCACGGATCCGCAGGTCGCGACCGTCGGCCTTTCTGAACAGGCGGCAACAGATCAGGGTCTGGCCGTCGATGTCCGCACATTGCCGCTCGAGAATGTCCCGCGGGCGCTCGCGAACTTTGATGTCCGCGGCTTCATAAGGCTGGTTGCGGAAAAATCATCGGGCCGCATCCTCGGCGCGCAGGTCCTGGCGGCCGAAGCGGGGGAGGTCATTCAGACCGCGGCCATCGCCATCGCCCAAAACATGACCATTGCGCAGATGGCCGATCAGCTCTTCCCTTATCTCACCATGGTCGAGGGCCTAAAGCTCTGCGCGCAGACCTTCACCAAAGATGTGAAGCAGTTGTCGTGCTGCGCGGGCTAAGAGACGCCGCCTCCTTAAGGTGCGGATGAGCGCCGCCCGCAACATGGGGGGCCGCACGCTCGAGGGAATCGGGCGGCCGGGCGTGTCGGCCCCTGCGCATCGGACCACTGTGTATGAACCGCGGCCAAGGGGTAGGCCGCCCCATGGCGCGAGAGCAACGGCCGGGGACCGATACCTGCCCTCGCCCGAATGGCGATAGCCTGCCCTCGAAACTATGCCCTAAGAGATATGGACCCGCGTGCGCGCCCGGCACTAGCGTACAAGGCAACCGTTCGGGGCAGGGGTTCGAGGGGAATGTGGCGGGGCCCTGTTCTTAAAAATAATCCATGACCACGGGGAGGAGACATCGTGCATAAACAACGATCGCGGGTGTGTGGGGCTTTGCTGGCGGGTGCGGGTCTCCTTGTGTGCGTGCCCAGCGCGTGGGCATTGCGTTATGGCCCCGCATCCTACAATACCTACTCGGCCTTCTATAATAGCCACCCCCTGCCGACACCGCGATTCTTTAAAGGCAAGGTTCTCAAGATGGTGATCGAGGTCGACAGCCCGGCGGCCGCGAAATGGAATTACGCCATCGCGGTCCTCACGAATATCGAAAAGGCGTTCGGCAACGACCCCCGGCGCTACCGCCTCGAACTCGTGGCCTTCGGTCCCGGAATCCGCATGCTGTCGGTGTGGAGTGACGCCCATAACCGCGTGCCGCTCGAACACCTGGTAAGCCACGGCCTTAAGGTCCGCGCCTGTCACAATGCCATGCTCGCAACACACCTCGTGCGCAAGGACATCTTCGCATTCGCGCGCGTTGTCCCCGCCGGCATTCTCGAGGTGGCGCGCAAGGAGATGCAGGGTTACGTCGCGGCAAAGCCTTGAGCCTATGAACGGCGTGCCGGGCCACGCAAGGCCGGGCGTGCCGCAGGGCCGGTCGCGCCTTTAGTCCCGGGTCTTGGTGAGCTCCGGCCAGGCGGCCTTCAGATACACACCCATCGACCAGAGCGTAAGGAGGGCCGCCACATACAGCAAAAGCTCGCCGACGCGAAAGGATGGAATGCCGGCGATGGGCCGCTCATAGAGCAAAAGCAGTATCGCCACCATCTGGGCCCCGGTCTTGAACTTGCCCACCACCGACACCGCGACACTCTTGCGCTTGCCGACCTCCGCCATCCACTCCCGCAGTGCCGAGACCGCGATCTCGCGCCCGATGATGATCAGCACCACCACCGAAAAGAGCGGGGCGCTCAGCAAGGGCGGATGCTGCCCGGGATTGGCCACGATCATGATGAGCGCCGCCGCCACCATGAGCTTATCGGCCACCGGATCGAGAAAGGCCCCGAATGCCGACGACTGATTCCAGCGCCGGGCGAGATACCCGTCCAGCCAATCGGTCAGTGCCGCGAGCAGGAAAAATCCCGCGGCCCCGACATGGACCCAGGGCACCGACAGAAAGTAGATGAGCACGAACACCGGGATGAGTGCGATCCGTAAGAGCGTCAGGATATTGGGGGCGTTTATGGGCACGACTCACCTTGGGCATGAAAGATGTCATAGATGCGCCGCGCCAGACCCTTGCTGATCCCCGGAAGCCGTTCCAGATCGGCCAGTTCCGCCTGCGCCACGAAACGCGTACCCCCCAAGGCCTTGACCAGCGCCTGGCGGCGCTTGGGCCCAACCCCGGGGATGGTGTCGAGCTCCGACACAAGCCGCGCCCGGGTACGCCGCGCGCGATGCCCGGTTATGGCAAACCTGTGGGCCTCATCACGCACGGCGGCGAGAAACATCAAGGCCGCCGGCGCCTGATCAAGGGTCAAGGGGTGCGCGCGTCCCGGTTCATAAAACTCCTCGTCCCCGAATCGCCGATCCGGGCCCTTGGCGATGCCCAGAATCCGGGCCGTGTGCCCCAAGGCCTGCAGGGCCTCATGGGCGCGCGCCACCTGTCCCGCCCCTCCGTCGATCAGCACGAGATCGGGCAGCGGGGCCTTGGCATAGCGGCGCGCGACCGCCTGGCCGATGGCCGCATAGTCATCGCCGGCCCCGACATCCGCGATATGGAATCGCCGATAATCGCCTTTGATCGGGCCTTCCGGGCCAAAGACCACGCACGAGGCCACCGGGAGTTCGCCTTGCGTGTGGCTGATATCGAAGCATTCGACGCGCGCCGCCTCACCGAGTCCCAGGGCGGCGGCCATCGCCGTCCAGCGCGCGCGGTGACCTGTGCGTTCCGCTTGCCGGCGGCGCAGGGCATCGGCGGCATTGGTCTGCGCCAAGGCCACCCATTGGCGGGGGATCCCGCGCGATGGCACCCCTATGGTCACCGCATATCCGGCATCCGCGCGCAGCGCCGCGGCAATCCCGTCCCGCCCTGACACCGGGGTGCCGAGATAGATGCGCGCCGGCGGTGATTGTCCGAGATAGTACTGCGGAAGAAAGGCCGCCAGGGCCTCGCCCGCGGATACGGCCTTGGGCACATGCGGAAAGAGCGTCTTGCATCCGAGCTGGCGCCCGCCACGTATCGCCAGGACGGCGACCGAAAGCGCTCCGTCCTCCTCGGCCACCGCCACGACATCCGCGTCACCTTTGTCGTTATCGACGAATTGCCGCTCCTGAATCGCGCCGAGAAGCGCCACGCGATCGCGCAGCCGCGCGGCCTGCTCGAAATCGAGCCGCGCCGCGGCCTGCGCCATATCACTCTTGAGATCGGCAAGCAAAGTCTTGTTGCGGCCCTCGAGAAACCACAGCGTGCGCACCACATCACGCGCATAACTGTCCTTGTCCACAAGGCCTACGCACGGCCCGGAGCACCGGTGGATCTGATACTGCAGGCACGCCCGCGTGCGATTGCGAAACACCGAATCCTCGCACTGGCGCACCGGAAACACCCGCTGCAGGAGGCTTAAGGTCTCGCGCACAGCGGCGGCGCTGGGATAGGGCCCGAAATACCGCCCGGGCGCGCGCCGCGCCCCGCGATGAAACCCGAGCCTCGGGAAATCCCCGTCCCCGCCGAGATAGATCATCGGATAACTTTTATCGTCTCGTAACAAGACGTTATAACGAGGTCTTAAGGTTTTTATGAGGTTATTTTCGAGAAGCAGGGCCTCGGTCTCGGTGTGCGTCACCGTCACCTCGATATGGCGCACAGCCCCCATGAGCGAGGCGATCCGCGGGCTCTTTGCGGGCCGCAGGTAGCTTGCTACGCGCTTACGCAGGCTCACGGCCTTGCCCACATAGAGCACCGTGCCGCCTTCATCGATCATGCGGTAGACCCCCGGGCAGTCCCCGAGCCCCCGCACCAGTTCGCGCAAAT
>JAKARI010000025.1:0-23673 GCA_021819245.1 Pseudomonadota bacterium
GGCACGGGGGGCATGTCGCAATAACGACAGATCCGGACAAAACGGTCTCTGTTGGTCGCTTATGTGACACAGGGTATTCCGCGCCCAGGGGTCTCTTGTGGGAAATAGGGGGGCCATGCGCAGGCCCGTGGCGTGGCACGGGATTTGCTTTTTATCAAAAAACGGCCGGCATATTTCCAGCAACAGGGGCGCACGTAGGGAGATCCTCCTGTGGACCGGCACTACGCGGATATGAAGAGGGAGGACAAGTCATGAGGCAAGCGGCGGCACGAAAGGTAAGAGCGCCGGTCGATGCAATCGACCCGGCCGAGGAGGCTTCGGATCTCATTACCGTCAGCGTAAGCGCGATGGCAAAGATGCGGGCGCTTAAGGCCGCGGAGGGCCCCGGGGGTCTCTTTTTGCGTATATGGGTAGGCGGCGGGGGATGCGCCGGATTCCAGTATGGCTTCTGCTTCGAGGGTGAGGTCGAGCCCGGCGACCGGATCATCGATAAGGGCGAGGTGCAGGTGATCATCGATCCGCTGAGCCTGCCGTATCTCACCGGGGTCGCTATCGACTATCGGGAGGACCTCAAGGGGGCGCGCTTTGTCGTGAAAAACCCCAATGCGCGCACGACCTGCGGATGCGGGAACTCATTTTCAGCGTGACAGGCGTCGCGCTCGTGCAGGCCCCGCTGGCCCATAGGTTGGCGCCCGGCATTGAATCTTGTGGCAAGCGGGTTTAAGCGGACCGCGCTTCATAGGCGCCGCACCGCTCGGGGAGTTCCTCGGCGGGCATGGGCGCGGCCAGCGCATAGGCCTCACCACGCGCGTCCCATGGGGGTGCGGTGTCGGTCTCGATCCCCTCGGGCACGACCCGAGGACCAGGAGACGGCCGGCGTTCACCATAATCCCAAAGAGGTGAGCCACGGCCGGGCCTCGGTTTTGCAATCAAGGAGCGCTACGCGCGCGAGCTGTCAGGCAGGCGTGCAGGATTTGGCGGACCCCATCTCGGTCACGCGGCGGCGCAGGCTCAGTGATGTCAACCTCAAAGGCCGATGGTGTCGGCCCCAGATGATTTGCCGACACCGTGCGCAGATCCTGAGGGTCCCTTGGGGCGGCGCGCCCCAAGGCTTACCCGAACTTGAACAGTATCCCGTAACCGCCGCGCGGATACTCCCAGCGGACATTGCGGTGCTCTCCGCAGATGACCCGGCACGTCCCGCACTCCAGGCACCCGTCTGTTATCAGGGTCACGCGCCCGCCATTGTCTTCTGCGTAGCAGCCGGCCGGGCAACAGAATGTGCAGGGCTTCTCCTGGCAATCGACCGCGCAGATATCGGCATCGGCGATCTCGATATGGGCGCGACCCGTGTCGACACGGTAGCGGTTCTGAAACAGCTTTTCCTCTATGCGCGTCATTCGAATGCCCTCCACAGCCGAAAGGCGTCGGCGAACAAGCCAAATGCCGAGCGCGCGAGCGTGAATTTCTTGCGAATCGCGCGCTCCTTGGTCTTTTTGTCGATACCGTCGACTGTCAACATGGTATGGGCGGCCTCGCTGACAAGCCTCGGGTAGGCCGTGAAGAACTGGCGATGCTTGTCCATGATGTCGGGGATGTCTTTGTATTTCTTCAGGTCCTTCATGACGAAGCTCTCGTCCAAGGCCTTACGATAGGCCGCGAGATTTCGCGCGATCATGGGCTTTCCCTGAGCCTTGAGCGCGATCACCGTCTCGGCCGCGACGCGCCCTGTGGTCATGGCGAGATTTGATCCCTCCCGGTGCACGGCGTTTACGAACATGCCGGCATCGCCCACCATGAGCCAGCCGTCGCCGTAAATGGGAGGGATGGCGTTATAACCGCCCTCCGGGATCAGGTGCGCGGTATATTCCTTCATCTCGCCGCCGGCGAGTAGCGGTTTGATGGCCGGATGCGCCTTCATCTGCTCGAGCAGGGCATAAGGGGCGATCCCGCGGCTCTTGAAGTCCGAGAGCAGGCAGCCTACGCCTATGGTCACGGACTCCTTGTTCGTATAGAGAAAACCCGTGCCCACCATGCCCTGGGTGATCTTGCCGGCCATCTCGATCACCACACCCTCGGTGCCCTTGACGTTGAAGCGCTCCTCGATCGTCTGTTCCGGCAGAAAGTGGATCTCTTTTACCGCGAGCGCCACATCGCGGGGCTTGAGCTCGCCGTGGAACCCGGCCTTGCGGGCCAGCAGGGAATTGACGCCATCGGCCAGCACGACGATATCCGCGTAGACCGATCCGTTCTCGCGGTCGGTGCGCACCCCTACCACCTGATTCCCATCCATGTGCAGGTCGAGTACCGTGGTCTCGCAGACGACAAGGGCGCCGGCGGCGCGGACCTTTTGCGAAAACCAGCGATCGAATTGCGAGCGGATTATGGTATAGCGATTGTATGGGGGCTTGCTGAAATCGGCGGAGCGGTAGGTCCCGCCTACATAGGACTCGTCGTCTAGCACCCACATGCGCTGCTCGATGACATGGCGCTCAAGCGGCGCATCCTCGCGAAAATCGGGAATGATCCTCTCCAAGGCGTCGGAATACAAAATGGCCCCCTGGACATTCTTGGACCCCGAATATTCGCCCCGCTCGATCTGCAGGACCTTGAGGCCCGCCTTGGCCATGGTATAAGCCGCGGTATTTCCGGCCGGGCCCGCCCCCACGACAATCGCATCGAAATGCTCTGACATACGACCTCCTTTCTACACGCTCAGCAGGCCCGCTTCAGGGTCCTTAAATGCTCGGTAAACGCCTGCGTCAGGGCCGGCAATATGGTCATGGCGTTACCGACGATCCCGTAGTGCGCAAAATCGAATATCGGGGCATTGGCGTCCTCGTTGATGGCGATGATGACGTCGGATTTATCCATGCCGACCCGATGCTGCACGGCCCCCGATATGCCCGCGGCGATGTAGAGCCTGGGTCGGACGGTCTTTCCGGACTGCCCCACCTGGCGGTCGACGCCGGCCCATCCGGCCTGCACCGCTGGGCGACTTGCACCCACCTCGGCACCCAGCACCCGCGCCAGATCGTGGATGAGCCGGAAGTTCTCCTGGCGCTTCATGCCGCGGCCCCCGCTTACGATGATGTCGGCGAATGGGAGGTTGGCCTCCGCGCTATGGTTATCGGGAACGAATTCCAGGATCTTCGTGACCACGGAGTCCTCGACGAGCGCAAGGGGATGCTCAATCACGCGCCCTGTGCGATCGGGGCTTGCCGTAGGCATCGCCATGACCCGCGGCCTTATGGTCGCCATCTGCGGCCGATAATTGAGAGTCACGATGGTGCATAACAGGCTGCCGCCAAAGGTCGGACGGGTGGCCGCAAGCCCCCGATTCTCGGCGTCGATGGCAAGCCCCGTGCAGTCAGCGGTCAATCCGGTCTTCAAGGTGGTCGCAACGCTGCCGGCGAGATCGCGCCCTAGCGTCGTCGCCCCAAGCAATAAGATCTCGGGCAAATAGCGATTGACGAGCTCTGTGAGCACGGCTGTGTAGGGGGCGTTGCGGTAGTCCTTCAAGACCGGGTCGCACGCGAGATAACAGAGATCGGCCCCATACTGTATGGCCTGATCGCAGGACGCGCGGATGGCGGGGTCCGGCGGACCGAGCACGACGGCGGCGAGATCGACCTTGAGGGTATCGGCAAGCTTGCGGCCCTCCCCGAGGAGTTCCCAGGAGACCGGGTGGACCTGTCCCCGCTCGTACTCGACAAAGACCCAGACGCCCTTGTAGCCTGCTAGGCGCTCGTCGAGCTTGGGCGCTCGCCTGCCGGCCGGGCGTGGCGGCGCTTGTGGCGTAGGTGAGGATGTCATGCGGACCCCCTGCTGTCATGCGTCGAAGATGGCTTCATGGCCAGCGCCACCTCCGGGCGCTGGGAAAACAGTTTGGCGACGAGGGTCGCCGCCAGATCGACTGGCTGTCCGCTCTGAGTCTCGATGATCTCCGCGCGGCGATTGGTTGCCGTGGGCGCAAAGACCTTGGAGACTGCGGTAGGCGACCCCTTGAGGCCGATCTTGGTGGCATCCTCGATGTGCGCGTCGTCCTTGTTCCAGGTCGTGAGCCTGTGGCGCTCGGCACGAAACATGTCAGTGAGCGATGCAAACCGCATCTCGTTGATACCCTCGAGCACGGTGATAAGCGCGGGCAGGCTGGTCTTCAACACCTGCACCCCGCCCTCGGAGCGCCTGTGTACGACGACCTCGCGGGCCGCAAGATCCAGAGACACGATCTTGCTCACATAGGTCAAAAGCTGCATGTCGAGGCGCGTGGCGATCCCCGGGCCCACCTGCGCGGTATCGCCATCTATGGTTTGCTTGCCAGCAAACACCAGATCGACTGGCAATCCTTGGTGAATCTGGCGTATGGCCGCCGAAAGCGCGTAGCTCGTAGCCAGGGTATCGGCCCCCGCAAATGCACGATCGGTCAGCAAGATGGCCTCGTCGGCGCCGAACGCCAGGGCCTTGCGCAGCGCCGCCTCGGCCTGGGGCGGACCCATGCACAAGGCCGTGATGCGCCCGCGGTAGCGGTCTTTCAGGCGCAGCGCCTCCTCGAGGGCATAGAGATCATAGGGATTGACGATCGCCGGCACCCCTTGGCGCATGATCGTATTGGTCACCGGATGCACGCGGATCTGCGCGCTATCGGGCACCTGTTTGATACACACCACGATATGCATATCAACCTCCCTTGGGACGCGAGGCGCAGGTCTGCTTGATCGCAGTCACCGCGATCTCGGGCATCTGGCCCTGGAATACGCGAAAGACCTTTTCCGCCTGCGCGCTCGATCGCGCAAAGTCCTCATGGGCCTTGGCAAGCAGAGAAGCGCACAGGGCCCGCAGCGCCGTCCCGTCCTCGGGCGCCTGATCGAGGGCGGTCGCCAGATATTGGCGGAAACGCTTGAGGATATGGAGGCGGTTTACGTTTACCACATGGCTGTCATAGGGCACCGCGAGATACTCGAAAAACTCCTCCGCCGCCGACAGCAGGCCGAGATCCCGAAAAAGTTTTCGGCTCGGAGAGTCTTGAAGCCGATCGTTCATGGAGCCACCCCCGCAAGCGTATGTGTTTGGACTTGACCCAGAAAATCGTAGAGATCCTGATCGCTAGGCGAGGCCTTGGTGCGCGTCGCATGGGCCCGCACCAGGGCCACGATTTTGCGCGCCTGCTCGCGGCTTAACGCGATTCCGAGTTTCCCGTAGACGTATGCCACGGCCCGCGAACCTGAGTATTTACCGAGCACGATACGGTGCGAGCGCCCCACTTCCGCCGGATCGAACCCTTCGTAGGTGCGCACATCCTTCAATAGTCCATCGACGTGAATGCCAGCCTCGTGCGTAAAGACCGCGTCGCCGACCACGCTCTTTTGAGGCGACGGGGGCCGGCCCGAGGCCCCGGCCACCAGCCTGGAGATGGTCGGCAAATGCGTCATATCGATATCGGTCGCGCGCCGGTAGATCACATGCAGCGCCACCACGACCTCCTCGAGACTGGCATTGCCGGCGCGCTCGCCCAGGCCGTTTACCGTGGTATTGACGTAACGGGCACCCGCCTGCACCGCCGCCAGGGTATTGGCAGTGGCAAGCCCGAGGTCGTCATGCGCGTGCATCTCGATTGGCAGGTCGGTCCGGCGTGCCAGGGCCCGTATGCGGTCGAAGGTGGCAAACGGGTCCAATACCCCCAACGTGTCGGCAAATCGCAAGCGGCAGGCGCCGGCGGCCTGCGCGGCCTGCGCCACTTGGCACAGGAAGTCCGGGTCGGCGCGCGAGGCGTCCTCGGCCCCGACCGACACACCCGCCCCCCGATCGACGGCCGCCGCCACGAATCGCGTGATGGTCTTTAGTACCCACGCGCGATCGCGGCGGAGCTTGCCATGGATATGGATATCCGAGACCGGGATCGACAGGTGGACGATCACATTGCCACAGAGGCGTGCGGCATCGAGATCCGCCTGGCACATGCGGGCCCACACCATGAGGCGGGCGCGCAGGCCGAGCGCGCCAATGGCACGGATGGTCTCGCACTCCTCAGGACCGAGCATCGGGATACCGACCTCCATCTCGGGGACCCCGGCGCGGTCCAGGGCGCGCGCAATGGCGATCTTCTCCTCGGCACGGAACACTACCCCAGCGGTCTGCTCACCATCGCGTAGCGTGGTGTCGTTGATTCCTACCGCAAGATCCATGTCGCCGCCCTCAAGATCATTCGACATCTCGGATAGCAAGGGCCATGCCAAGGAAAGACCCTTAAGGAAATGGCGGCATCGGGCCGCGTCCGGGGCCACCATGTGGGCTTTGCGACCTTCGTGTATGTCGGGAAACCGACGATCGCGGATCAACCCATGGGAAGGCCGGTCTTGGCGGCGGGACAATCGCCGGGGCTTAGGACCGGCGGCCGGAATGGCGCGGACGGCCCGCACTCGTGCCGCCACGGGGACCGTAGGGATCGGCAAAGATCTTTAAGGGGGTCGCGAGACCGTGTCAGGCGGCGTGATGGGCGCAGGCCTGGGCCTCGTGCTTGGCGCGGTAATCGGCGACCGCTGCACGAATGGCGTCTTCGGCCAAGACCGAGCAATGGATCTTGACGGGCGGCAGGGCCAGCTCATCGGCAATCGCCTGATTGCTGATGGTGAGGGCCTCTGCCAGGGTCCGCCCTTTAAGCCACTCGGTGGTCAGCGAGCTTGCGGCGATGGCGCTGCCACAGCCGTAGGTCTTGAACCGGGCCTCGGCAATGACGCCGTGATCGTCGACGCGAATCTGCAGGCGCATGACGTCGCCGCAGGCCGGCGCCCCGACCATGCCCGTGCCGACGGTATCGTCGTTCTTATCAAAACCGCCGACGTTGCGCGGGTTTTCGTAGTGATCAAGCACCTTGTCGCCATAGCTCATGGATACCGCCTCCCGAAATACGATACGCAGGGCCTGGACAACGGCCGACCGTGTGGCGCGGGGTACGTGGATCGGCCGTGATCACCGCACCCCTTGCCCGTCATGCCGTCCACGCACGCCGCACCCTCAAGTAAGCAAGTCTCATGCCGCCTCATAATGTAAGGTCCGCGCGCCGGACGTGCCGTCTGCTCATCGACAATACCCCGACACGATGTCGGGTTTTGTCGCATACTAGACAATTCCTCGGCGGTACCGGCGGGCCAGGGCGGTAACCCGCCCCCCTGAACGGTCCCGGGGCCCCGCCTTCGGCACACCCTGTGTGGCCCAAGGACAGGGGCTCTCAGGCGACACCTCTTACAGGCGGTACATAAATTGCCTGGGGTGGGGCTAGAATGGAAATCCGGATGCGCGATGCCTCATAGGGTGATGTCATGACCAAGCGGCCAGAAATAAGCGCGGCAACACAAGTGCTTGCCATGTACGAAATCAGCAAGGCCCTCAACTCCTGCGCCGAGCTAGCCAAGTGCCTGCGCGCGACCCTCGAGATCCTGGCGTCTTACCTGCATATGCAGCGCGGCATGGTGGCGCTCGTGCAGGATGACGGGGCCTTGCAGACCGTAAGCGCCCATGGCCTGAGCCGCCAGGAGAAGGACCGCGGACGGTACTTGAAGGGCGAGGGCATCATTGGGCGGGTCCTCAAGACCGGCCTGCCCGTCGTCATACCAAACGTCGCCCATGAACCGCTGTTTCTGAATCGCACGCAGTCGCGGAACATGGGTGAGGGGCGCGCGATCGCTTTTATTTGCGTCCCTATCAAGGTGGGCCGCGAGACAGCGGGGGTATTGAGTGCCGACCGCGAGGCCGATGCCGGACAACGATCCACGCGCTTTGAGCAGGACATACGCTTTTTGAAGATGGTTGCGATCCTCATCGGGCATGCGGTCAAACACAGTCGCGCGATCGCAAGCGAACGCGCCGAATTGTTGTCGGAGAAACATGAACTCGAGACGGCCTTGAAGGTCCGCTACAGCATCGACAACGTGATCGGCCACGGCAAGCGCATGCAGGAGGTGTTCGCGGAGGTCCATAAGGTAGCGCCGGGGCGCGCCACCGTGCTTTTGCGCGGCGAGTCGGGCACTGGAAAAGAGATGATTGCGCGCGCCATCCATTACTTAAGCCCGCGCAAGGACAAACCGTTCGTACGCGTCAATTGCGCTGCGCTCACCGAGACCCTGCTCGAATCCGAACTCTTTGGCCATGAAAAGGGGGCCTTCACCGGCGCCTCGCAGGAGCGCAAGGGGCGCTTTGAGTCTGCGCATGGCGGTACGCTGTTTTTGGATGAGATCGGCGAGATCTCACCGGCGTTCCAGACAAAACTCTTGCGCGTACTGCAGGAACGCGAGTTCGAGAGAGTCGGCGGAAACAAGTCCATCCGCGTTGATGTACGCCTCATATGCGCCACCAATCGCGACCTGGAGGCCGCGGTCACCTCGGGAACATTCCGCGAAGACCTCTACTATCGTATCAACGTCGTGGCGATCTTCTTGCCCCCCCTGCGCGAACGCCATGAGGACATCCCGTTTTTGGTCGCGCATTGCCTGGAGAAGTTCAACCGCGAGAATGACCGGCAGGTGCGCGTTGCGCCCGAGGCGATGCGGGCCCTTCTCAAGTGTAATTGGACCGGCAACGTGCGCGAGCTCGAGAACTGCGTGGAGCGCTCCGCGACCATGGCGCAAGGCGATGTCATCGAGCTCTCGGACCTGTCTTGTCAGCAAGGGAGGTGCTTTTCGGGCGTGCTGCAGGAAGGCTGGGGCACCAAGGGCCCCGCGCGTCCCCTGCCGCGCGTGAATATCCATCCAGACGGCATGACAGCCGGCGGCACGCGCCCGGCACAACCCCCGCCGGCATCCGAGCGTGAGCGCCTGATCTGGGCGCTCGAGCAATGCGGGTGGGTCCAGGCGAAGGCCGCCCGCCTCCTCAACCTGACACCACGACAGGTCGGCTATGCCCTGAAGAAACATGCCATCCCCTTGCGGCGGCTCTAGGCGCGCCGGACCGGCGGCCGCATAAGCCGCGTGCGGGGCCTGGCATGCTCATTGCAAGTGGCAGGGCAGGGACATGAGATCCGGCGAACCGGTAACCGCGGGGCGTGATGACGCGCGGAGGCGATATGATGACGACCGACACGACAGCACATAGCGCGCGCGACGATTCTGGCCGCGGGCATGACTGCGGGGCTTGCCCCATACGCGCATGGCCGTGGCCGGTCCGATGCCGCCGGGAATCATCGTGCCCATGTGCGCGCAGCGCCCTCGGTATCCATCGTTTCTTCCGGAGCAACCCCTCATTTGGCACGCGCTGCGCGACCTCACAGTGGCCTACTGGCATTCGGCGGGCGGCGGCCGCGCACACCCACCCTTATTATGCCTCGGAGCTCCTCCACGATCCCGACCGGCATGTGCGTCGCCAGGCCGTCAAGCACGCGCCGCTTCGCGAGATCATGCGGCTGCGCGAAGATGCCGACATCGGCGTGCGGGTGGCCGTGGCGCGTAGGCTCCTCGGGAGCGACCTCATCATCATGATGGACGATCCGAATCATGCCGTACGACGCATCGTAGCCGCGCGCATCCCGGCGCCCATGCTGCCACTCATGCTTGGCGATACCGATGCGCATGTTCGGCGGGTTTTGGCGCGGCGTATAGACGCGGCGTGGCTCGGGGTCCTTGCCGGGGATCGGGCCCTGGGTGTCCGCACGATTGCCGCCAGCCGACTGCAATGGGCCGCGACGATGACCCGGAATTAGGCCATGCGCGGGACCGCTGGCAGGCGCACGCCAAGGCCGGATACCTCGCCGGACAGGGAATCCGCGCCCCCGGACCCTCGATCGGATCTTTGGCCATGACCGATGCCCACCGCCCCAGCCAAGGTCCTCGCGGCGAGCCATCGGTGCCTGGCGCCCACCCCAACGAGATCGACCGGCGACGCATCCTGCGGCTTCTCAAAAATCGCCGCCGCTACCGCTACGTGACGCCCACCGTGCTCCCTGGTCCCGACGGCTACATTGTGCGCAGTCCCTGCTGCTCACGCACAGTCGATAGCAGGGGCGGCATCATTGATGTTGCGTGGTTGCGGTTTCGCAGCAGCCATAATGTCTGGCATCTCTACCGGCGAGATCATGGGACCGACACCTGGGTGATACAAAGCGCGCAGCCGAGCCTCATTCTGGCCGTAGCCGAGCTAAACGACGACCCAGCGCGCGTTTACTGGACGTGACAGCCAAGCCCGCCTCGTGGCCCCGGGCCGCACCCTAGCGGCCCCCGCGTCGTTTGCGGCACGATACCCGGACCGAGCCACCGGGCAACCGTGCACCCTGACGTTTTTCGGTATTGACCGGCGCGGGGGGAATTCTTAACATCGGATCGTGATCTTAAAGCCTGCGGTCCGTATGAATTGGCGTCTGTCAGCTGTCGCGTTGGCTCTTGTGCTTGTGGCCCCCGCAGGTTTTGCAGGGATGCCAGCCAGCCGGAACATGGGGACGATGACCATGGCGGGCACGAAGACGCGCGCGCGGGCCGCCACGATCCCCTGGGCACAGGAGCGGATCGCATGGCGGTCGTCCCAGAAAATAGGGAAACGCTGCGGCCCCGATGCGGTCATGTTCCCGGGGCGCAATGTTGTCATTACCATGATCGCCAACGCCCCGCACCACCCGGACATGAGCTTTGAGACCGGGGGGCTCACTAATCCCACGGTGTGCGTGACGCAAGGGGCGCATGTCACGCTGGAATTTAGCAACATGGATTATGGTCCGGGTATGGCCCATGGCCTAGTCATCACATCGGCCAAACCCCCGTACCCGCTGCGGATATCGCGGCACCTGCCCGCCGTGCTCGCGCGCATAAACGCCCTGGCGCCGCGGTCGAACGCCCGGCTGAATGCCGCTCGCTATGCCGAGGCCACAGTTCACTTCGTCGCAGGGCGCGCGGGCACCTATTATTACATCTGCCCCATTCCTGGCCATGCCCTGGCGTTTCACATGTATGGGCGCTTTATCGTGAGGCCCCTGCGTTCTCGGTCTTAAAGACGCGGCGCCCGTAGAGCAGCAGGGCCTGCAAGACCCTCTGGTTATCGGCGTCCTTGAGCAAGGCCCACAGCCCGGCGAGCCCGCCGCTCGGACGAGGCGCCTTGGCAAGCTCCCCCTGAAGCCCCTCGATGCCGTCTGCAAAATCCGTAAAAAGCCCGCTTGCCGCAACGCGCTCGAACAAGTCGAGCAACGCCGGGAGGGCCTTTAGGATCCGATCGACAAGCGCGGGTGTCAAGCGTTCCGTAAGCCGCTCCCATATGCGGGCATAACGGCCGTCGTCGGCGCAGCTGACATGATCGAGAATGGACATGGTCCGGCTGGCAAGGCCGGCAAGCCTGCCCACCATCTCGTCGGTCAAGGCATCCTCGGCCGCCCCTACGAGGCGCGCCAGGCGCGCCAGCCGGGCCAGATCACCGGACGCCGCGAGCTCGCCTAGCGTCGGCAAGACCTCCGAGGAAATACGATGGCGCTGCAGGTCGTCTAGCACATCGAGGCCCTGGCTTGCCGCCTGCGCAAGCCGCCCCACCATCTCGTCGGTCAGCGTCTCGAATCCCGCTCCGATCAGGATTCCGGCCACATCCGCCGTATTCGCATTCTCTGTAGGCATAATCATCGCTCCTTACAGCAGGCCGCGTACGCTATTCCAGTACAAGCGATTGTAGGCGAGCTTGAACCAGTGGATGGCGCGTGACGGCGGCTGAGGCTGGGGTGGATTCTTATAATCGAATGAGGCGTAGGTCGCGCGATCCTTGCCGGCCTCGATAAAGCAAAAGACCTTGCCTTCATAGGAGCGCATAGCCCCGCCCAATGTCGCGAGCCGGGCGAGATTCTCCCCCAACACCTCGGCCTCGTAGTGCGCCGTGGAACCGGCCTTGCTGATCGGCAGGTTCGTGGTGTCGCCGAGAACGAACACATTATCGCGGCCTTCCATGGCAAGCGTCGCGCGATTGGTCGGTATCCATCCCGAGGTTCCGAGCTTATTCTGCTCCAAGACCTCCATGCCCTTGTGCGGCGGGACGGTTATCAAAAGGTCGAACTCGACCACGCTTCCCTCCTCGCTGTGTACGCGCTTTTTTACCCCATCCACCTCTTTGGCGTTAAAGAGCGTCTCGTAGCGCACCCCCATGCGGTCGAACTCAGGCGCCGCCCACTTGGCGACATTCTCCAGAGAATGGATGCGGCCTATGGGGTAGGTATAAGTAAAGCTTACCTTATCCAGGAGCTCGCGGTCCTTGAAGTAGTCATACATCATGAACGTGAGCTCAAGGGGTACCATGGGGCACTTGTGCGGCACACCGGTGACGATTGCGATGCGCCCCCCCTGAAATGTCCTCAGGGCCTCTGCGGTCTTTGTTGCCGCCTCCTCGGTATACACATGGTGGGCGTTTTCCATGAGACCGGGTACCGCAGCAAGCACCGGGCGCGAACCCGTGCAGATTGCGAGATAATCGTAGCCGTAAGCCTTCCCGCTCTTGGCCTTGACCTCGTTATGGTCGAGATCAAAGGACTCCGCCGGATCGACATGGAAATGAATGGACGGGTCAAGAAGGGCCTTTTCATCGGCATAGAGATCAGATGCGGGCATCTTACCGAACGCGACATACAAAAGGCCCGGTTGATACATGTGCCGCGCACTGGCGGAAAGCATGGTCACCGACACGCGCGCGCTATCGATCTCCTGGCGAAGCCTGCGCGCCAGGTTGTTAGCAAGAATCGTCCCGCCCGTTCCACCGCCGACTATGAGTATTCTTTTCATAAAATTGTTTCTCCTCCGACCTTCGGCATGAAGGCATCATTTGGCCTTGCGAACGCGCAGGTGGTAGACGCCACCCTCCTCCGAGCTCGAGACCATGGTGTGGCCAACCTTTTTGATCCACTCCGGGATATCCTCGGCCGACCCCCGGTCTGTGGACAGAACCTCGAGCTCATCACCCACGCTCGCCGCCTTCATCGCGGCAATGAGTTCCATAAGGGGACCGGGACAGAAGCTTCCGCGGGCATCGACGATCCTGGCTTCGCTCATTGTTTCCTTCCCTTTAGAAAGTAAGGACGTGGCTGCCTTCCAGTTCGCTCAGAAACTTGGTAAGGCCTGTGGGTTTTTCCAGATACGAGACGAGATCGCCAGGCCCAAGCGACAGGACATCCAGGGCCATGGAGCAGGGGTAGATCTTGGCCGATCCCAGATCGACGGCCTGCGCGAACAGATCCAGGAAGCGCGGGGCGTTGCGCGCGCGCAGCGCATGCCCGACCTCGCCTTCGGCAGGGGCTTCGGGGACCCCTTCGCGACGAAAATATGGCAGGGCATTCATCGATAGGAAAATGCCCACATCCGTCCCGCCGGCTGCGGCCACGGCCGCGGTCATGGCGGCCATTTGCAGCTTCTCGCGGGTTCCGGAAGTCATAATGATGCGAATGCTCTCTGGCATGGGGCTCCTGTACATGCAAAGACGCGCGGTCCGGCGCGTGGGTTGGCGACGGGGTCCGGGGAAAGCAACAGCCGTGCCACATGCCACATGGGTAAGGGCGGCCCATAAACCGCACGGGAGCGCGGTTTGGCTCGCGGGCGCACGGACTTGACATGACACCCATGGCAGTGCTGTCATGACGGCATGTCAGATCTGTCAGTGTCGCCGTGCCGCGAATCCGTGCAATCCCTGATCGACATGCACGAACACCCGGCCGTGCTCATCGACCGCGACTACCGCATCATTGCCGCCAATAGCGCCTACCGCACGACCTATGGCCTCAGGAGCGAGCAATTGATCGGCCGCCGCTGCTATGAGATCTCCCATCATCGTGATACGCCCTGCCATCTGCACGGCGAGGACTGTCCGCACCAGCAGGTCTTCGAGCGGGGGGAGGTTTCGCGTGTCGTGCATACTCATTTTGACATCAAGGGCCGCCCGGAATATGTCGGGATAAAGGGGCACCCGGTCGTACTCCCGGATGGCGAGACCTATCTGGGGGAATCCATTCAGAGGCTCGCGCCGCCGGAGGCCATGAATTGCGAAGAGATGCGGATGGTCGGGCGGTCGCGCCCCCTATTGCGCGCGATCGATCAGTTGAGTCTGGCAGCGGCCAGCCCGGCCCCCGTCCTTTTGACCGGCGAAAGCGGCGTGGGCAAGGAGCTCGCCGCCCGCTATCTGCATGATCATGGACCGCGCCGTAATGGGCCATTCGTCGCCATCGACTGCACGACGCTCCCTGAAAATCTGTTCGAGAGCGAGTTGTTTGGCCACGAGGCCGGGGCCTTCACGGGGTGCGTGGGGCGCAAGACCGGGCTTTTCGAAGACGCGCGCAATGGCACGCTGTTCCTAGACGAGATCGGAGAGATTCCGCTCGCCATGCAGGCCAAGCTTTTGCGGGTACTGGAGACCGGGGCGTTCCGCCGGCTCGGGGGCCGCGAGACCCTCCATGCCGAGACGAGGCTCGTGGCGGCCACCAATAGGGACCTTAAAAGCGCGGTTGCAGCCGGCCTGTTGCGCGAAGACCTCTATTATCGCATCGCGTGCATCACGATCGCGCTCCCCTCGTTGCGCGAACGGCGCATGGATATCCCCCTTCTGGTCGAGGCCCTGCTTGCGCGCATCAATGCCGCCAACGGCCGCCACGCGCGCATGAGCGAGGCGGCCTGGACGCGCCTCATGCGGCACGATTTCCCGGGAAATGTCCGTGAGCTGCGCAATATCCTTCAGCGCGCCGTCGCGCTCTGCCACGGGCAAATCATTGAAGCCGAGGACCTCGGCCTCGAGGAAACGGCCCCTCAAGCCACGCCGGCCCCGAATGGCCTGGAACGCGAGCAGCTCGAGACGCTCGCCTTGCGCTACCACGGCAAGCGCCGGGCTATGGCCGATGCCCTGGGCATCAGTGAACGCACACTCTACCGGCGTCTGCGCCGCCATGGTTTTGCAGCATCCAGAACGCACTCTTAAGCCGTAATGCAAACGGGCTTGCGATAGGCTAATTCGGCGGACCCGCATCGGCAAGCGCACGCAGGCGCCGCAGGGCCTCGAGGACATCGCGCTCTTTTGGAGCGCGCGCCGTGGCATGCCCGAGCTTGCGGCCGGGGCGCGGGGCCTTCCCATAGACGTGGAGGTGGGCGCCGGGCACCGCAAGCACCGCTGACGCCTCGGGCAGGTGGCCCACGAAATTGACCATGCCAGATGGCGCCACCGTGCGCGTCGCGCCAAGCGGCAGATCAAGCACGGCACGCAGATGATTTTCGAACTGGCTCGTCTCCGCTCCCTCGATCGTCCAGTGACCCGAGTTGTGGACCCGCGGGGCCATTTCGTTCGCTAACAGCGTGTCGCCTTTCTGAAAGAACTCCACGGCCAGGACCCCGACATAGTCGAGATGCATAAGGATGCTCTGGACATGGGCCTCGGCACAGGGCGTCATAGGGTCGCCAGGGCGCGCCAACGATTGTACGAGGATGCCATTTCTATGGATGTTTTCCGTCAGCGGATAGAAGTGTATCGTGCCAGCGGTATTGCGCACGGCAATCAGCGAGACCTCGCGTTCGAAGGCCACGAAGCCCTCGAGGATCAATGGGGTCCCGCAGAGCGCGCTAAAGGCGTCATCCGCGTCACGGGCCTCGCGTATCACCCGCTGGCCCTTGCCGTCATAACCCATGGTGCGGGTCTTCAAGACCGCAGGCCTGCCCACGACCGCCAGCGCCTGCTCGAGATCAGCACGCGTATCGATGGCCGCAAATGACGGGGTCGGTATGGAAAGATCGGCGAATAGCCGCTTCTCGTGCCACCTATCGCGCGCCAGCGCAAGCGCCCTGGGACGCGGGTGCACGCTGACACGCGAGGCGAGATAGCGAAGGCTTGCCTCCGGGACGTTCTCAAATTCATAGGTCACGACTGCAGCGCGGGACGCGAGTTCGTCTAGCAGGCGCTCATCGCCATAGTCGCCGCACAATAGCTCCCCGACCGTGCGCGCGCAGGCATCCGGGGCGGGATCCAGAAAGAGGCATCGGATGCCAAGCGGCTGGCCGGCCAGGGCCAGCATGCGCGCCAGCTGCCCCCCGCCAATCACGCCGACAATCATGGGATGCGCGGATCGCCGTGGGCAAGGACCGCCTCGGTCTGATGGGACCGGAAGGCCGCGAGGGCCTCGCGAATCGCGGCGTCATGTCCGGCAAGCAGGGCGGCTGCAAAAAGCGCGGCGTTGATCGCCCCCGCCTTGCCGATGGCGAAGGTGGCGACCGGAACGCCGGCGGGCATCTGAACGATGGACAACAACGAATCGATCCCCTTCAGGGCCTGGGACTGCACGGGTACACCCAGGACCGGGAGCGCGGTCTTGGCCGCCACCATGCCCGGGAGATGGGCAGCACCCCCCGCGCCCGCGATGATGGCGCGCAGCCCCCGCCCCTCGGCCTGCGCGGCATAGGCAAAAAGCAGGTCGGGGGTGCGATGCGCCGAGACGACCCGAACCTCATGGGCGATACCGAGATCACTTAATGTCTGCGCGCCATGCTGCATCGTGTCCCAATCGGAACGCGACCCCATGATGATCCCCACAAGTGCCGCCATCAGACCTCCGAACGCCGGTTGCGGCCGACAGAATCCTGTTGAGCATGGCCAAAGACGCAAGGTTTAGGCATGGCACACAGCCCTTGCCGGTTTCTTGATATGCCGGGATGCGCCGGCGGCACGCAGTCCCGCTGTCTGGGCAGCCTTCCGCTTAGGAAAACCGTCTTCGATGCCCCTTGGTGCCGGGGCAGCGGCGACAGATCGCCTTGCACAAAAATACGCGGGGATTATATACGCCGCCCCGGGGTCTGGCGAGCGCGCCTTTCGGTCTGCGCAATCACCGGGCGTGGGTTTGGCGTCACGCGAGCGCAAAGGGCACAGGCCGCGGGAGACAGCCTTGGTGTGGCCATATTCCATGGGGACTTAGGGATGCCAGGCATCATAGAAAGGTGGCGCTGAAATCCGCGCGCGCAGCAGGGCGCTTCTGGAATAGGAGAAGGTTTGCGCGCGAGGCCAGGAAACCCCTGGCGCGGCAGTCGGGTCGCGTGCGCCCACACGTGGCGATAGGCGACTCCTGGGCCGCAACGCAGGTTGCACATCGGCGCAATCGGGGCTAAGGTCGACCTTAGGGAAAAGGAGGCGGCGTGCGAGCGCGGCCCGCGAGAGGGGGTTCATGTCCGGTCCTCGCTATCTTGTCGCCATGACGCTGGTGTTGAGTCTGGCATTGGTGCCGCTCGCCCACGCAAAGCCTGCCCCCACCCTCACGCAAAACCTATCCCAGGATTTCACGAAACCATCGTCTGCGCTCGGCGCCCTGGGGGACACCACCCTGGTCGGCATGGGGCTTGGCCTTTTGGATTACGCCGGCCTGCACAATCTCGACCACCCGGTCACGCAGGACACGAGCGGCCTCTACGCAGTCGCCAAGACCCCCAACTTTCCGTTCGAGCTCATCATGACGACGCTCGGGGCGGCGATCTGGGAGGGCGGCCAGACGCGGCTTGGCCATACCCTCTGGCAAAGCCTCGATGCCGCGGCGCTCGCGGGGGTGTCCACCCAGATCCTGAAATTCACCTTTCAGCGCAACCGCCCCTCGCAAAGCCCGAACAATCCGAATCTCTGGTTTCAGGGCATCCACTCGCAAAGCTTTCCAAGCGGCGACGTGTCCTCGATCACGGCACTCGTCACCCCGCTCATCCTGACCTACAAGCGTCGCGACCCGGCGGTCTGGGCGCTCGCCCTCGTACCCGCCTTCGACATGGTGGCGCGGGTGAAGGCCCACGGGCATTGGGAGACCGATGTCGCCGCGGGCGCGGTGATCGGCGCGCTAAGCGGCTATTATGCCCACGAACGCCACAGCCCTTTTATATTGAGCCTGCTCCCACACGGCTTCTACATGGGCCTAAAGACCGCCTTCTAGGACGAAACGGCGCCCATCGGCTCGTCTGGCGCATGACCTTTGGCGGATACTCATCACGATGGCCTGCGGTCGTAAAACATGTCCGCGAGCCGTGAAAACGCCGCCGCTAGCTCCCGCGCTATCTCTGGTGGCGGCAGCGGGATCCTGAGCGAAGACCGGCCGCTCGATGCGTCATGCTCTATCCACGGATGGGACGCGCCATCGCCATTGGAGGCGGCAAGCGCCGCCAGGAGCTCGCGGCCCAGACCCGCGAGCGTCGTCCACGGATCATTCGTGGCCCCGGTAACGGTATGCGACGCAGGGTTGGCCTGACCCGCGGCCGCCTGCGCCTGTTTCGCACCAGTGGGGGGCCTGGCACGTCCGGCCGCGATTCGGTACCTGTGAACGCGCGCTCCTCGGCGGGCGCCGCCTCTCCGGCCTCACCCATGCGCCCGGTCACGTTCTCCACTTCCTTCATGAACCGGTTGAGGCGTGAGCCGCCAAGTGACACCTCACCGGCCCCTCCGTCGAGTATGCCGGCCGATAGCGAGCGCTTGAACGCGAGCACCGAGAGCATACCCTCTTCGATGGTCCCCTTGGCCACGAGGTTCACGACACGCACCGGCCGCTTTTGCCCCATCCTATGAATACGCGCGATGCGTTGCCCGAGGATGGCCGGATTCCGAGGCATATCCATGTTGATCAAGGTCGCGGCATTTTGCAGGTTCAAGCCGGTACTGCCAGCGTCCGTAGACAGGAACACACGACAGTCCGGATCCTCGCGAAACCGTTCGACGAGCGCCGGGCGCTTCTCCGAGGGGATCTTGCCATGGAAGCTTACGTAGCCCACGCCGCGGGCCTCAAGCCTGCGGATGACGATATCGTGGCTGCGTGTCCACTGCGAGAAGATGACGGCCTTGGCGTCCTGCGCGGCAAGTCCGTCGACGAGCGCTGTCACTTCGTCGGCCTTCACACCATGATCGCCTTCCTGATCGAGGAGATAGGTGCTGTTGCACACCATGCGCATGTTCTGCATGGGCGCAAGTGAGGCGCCTTTGATCGACATCCGGTAGAAAGCGCGTCTTGCGCCAACGCTGGACGATACGCGCGACGATGTCAGCATTATCGTCGTGATAGCGCATCTGCAGCTCGGTCATAGCAACGAGGATAGTGCTGTCGGTGCGTCCCGGGAGCTGGCGTAGGACTTCACTCTTGCGCCGCCGGATCATGATGGGCGCGAGCGTCTCGCCAGTCTTGGCGAGACCGGCGTAACCGATGACGCGCCCGACCTCATCGCGCACCTGATGCTCATGCAAAAGCCTCCAGGTAGGCCCGAGCCTGTGCTGATCCACATACTGGACGATCGAGATCAGCTCCTCAAGCTTATTCTCGAGCGGCGTCCCCGTGAGCACGATGGCGTAGGGGCTGTCGATACGCTTCAGGGCGCGCGATGCGATCGTATTCCAGTTCTTGATGCGCTGCGCCTCGTCGACAATGACAAGCTCGGGCGCCCAGCCAGCGATGAGATCGAGGTCCGGATCGAGCTTTTCGTAATTTGTGATCTTGCAGAAATCGTCCTGCGCATAATCCTTCTGGCGCTGCACGCGCCCACCCGCGATCACCCGCCCCTTGCGGCCTGCAAAACGCAGGACTTCGCCCTGCCACTGATACTTAAGCTACGTCGGGCAGACCACAAGCACGCGCGAGACCCCGAAGTGGCGGGCCAGGATCTCGGCCGCGGCGATCGCCTGCGCGGTCTTGCCAAGCCCCATCTCATCGCCTATGAGGGCGCGTCCGGCACGCGCCGCGAATAAGGCGCCCTCGACTTGATAGGGGTAGAGCGCAAGCCTCGTGAACCGCGCACGGCTCCAGTCGGCGGCGCCCCCCCGGAAATAGGCGGTCCAGGGTCCGGGCCCTGTGTGCGGCATCGCGCAGGCCGGCGACGAAATCCGGAACCTCGCCGGGAACCCGCAGCTCGTGGCCGACCTTGGCGACAGCATTCACGAAGGACTCCAAATCACCGGAACGATCCGGGCGCAAATCATCCCCCGGTTGCTCGAAAAGCCGCGCGGCCGCCTTGCGCAATACGGCGGGACAGGAGGTCCCCGGCCGGAACCGCACGGAGCGACGGCCATCGTTATGCAAGGCGAGCTCCGAGAATGCCGGCTGGTATCCGCGCGCGAAGACCGCCTTGGCGCCGCGCTTCTTCAGGAACTTGCCAAGCACAAACTCGACATGCTTGCAGGTACCGAGCTCATTGGTGGCGAAGTCCGGGCAGGAACAGCGGTTATCGTCCGGCTGTAGGCCGCGAATCACCACGCGATAGCGGGATCGGGTCGCCGGATTAGTCACGTGAAAATCCGAGAAGACCGCCTCATCCCCGATGTTCTCCCAGGGAAACGCCTGCTCGCGCCCGAACTGCCGGCGCAAGGCCCGCTGCCAGTCGACGGGGGTCAGGTCGGCGGGTTTATGGGTATGGGGTACCTTCGGTCGCACGCGCCTCTTGGGGCGCGAACGGGCCTTAGAGTCCCCGGTCATCATTATGAGGCTGTGCGAAACGGGTTATAGATGTGTAGCCGATTTTGAACGACCATGCCATCGTGCATGTCTTCTGACCAAAGTGTATCGCAATCGGCGTGAAGAGCCGAGGCGGTAATCATCGCATCGTCGATCAAGAGATTATGGCGTTCAGCAAGGACCAGCCCTGCTTCGTGGATATCAACGGTGTTCGATTGTACGAGAAGCAGGGCGCGGATCGTGGACAAAAGCGTGCGCGTTTCCCACCAGGACATCCGCATCTTGCGGCGCGCCACATTAGCCAATCCGTTTAGCGTCTGCACGCTGATCGTGCCGCCCTCTGCCACAATTTTCTCCGCCCGATCCGCCTTGGCGGTGTCATGGGCCGCGAAATAGACGAGGACGTCCATGTCAATGAAATGACCGGGCATTTAAATCTCCCCGGTCAAATGTGAAGTCATCGGGCAGGCGCCCGCGGAAGGCGATCCCGCAATTCCTTTCGCCCAGGCTTGCGGGCGACAGCGAAGGCTCGAGCGTTGGCGACGTGGATTTCGATTTCGTCGCCCTCTGTCAGCCCGAGGGCCCCGACTACGATGGCAGGCAAGCGGATGGCCAAGCTATTACCCCATGTGGCGACTTGCATAACCCCTCGCCTTCCTAGATATACCAAGCGATAATGCCTATCCTACCCATGGCCAACATCAAGGGAGGCAGAGCCACCCTCGAGCGTAATGGCGTCAGTCAATATGCCCTTCCTCCCCACTTTGTGTGAATGAGCCCGCAAAAGTCTCATGGCGATGGCGCCCCGCGCGAACACCCTGGCGAGCCCAGGATGTGAGGGTGCCACCGCCCTTGGCGGCCCGCTCCAGGCGATCGCGCACCGCAGCCCACGCCTCGGTCATCGGAGGCTGCTCGACGAGGATCACGCGGCAGCCCCAATGGTCGATTGCGCGCAGGCGCGCATAGAGGGCGCGCCCATAGCCACCGGCCGACCGCGGCATCACAAGCCAGCGGCACCGCACAGGTCCGTGGGCCGGAGGATGGCGCGCGATCACCGCGAGCGGCTGCGGCCACTGGCGCCATTGCCGATCCGGATCGGCGACGAGCCGCAGGGGAGTCGCGGGCGCATAATGAGACGGCAGGCGCCCAGGGGCACGCGGACCGCCCGTTGCCAAAAACGCCGGCGTCAGGCCGATGACCGCGGCGAGCGCCCGGGGCGTCACCGCGCCCGGGCGCAGTATGCGCGGCACAGGCCCGCTCAGATCGAGAATGGTGGACTCAAGACCGACCGCACAAGGACCGCCATCCAAAATCGCATCCACCGCGTGCCCGAGACCGGCCGCGACATGCGCCGCGGTGGTTGGGCTTACGCCGCCAAACGGATTGGCCGAGGGGGCGGCCAGCCCGCGGCCAAAGGCCCTCAAAAGCGCAAGCGCCACCGGATGGGCCGGGACGCGCAGGCCGATGGTATCCTGGCCACCGGTAACGGCATCCGAAAGGCCCGGGCCGCGCGGCAGAATCAGCGTCAAGGGCCCGGGCCAGAAGCGCTCGGCAAGCCGCCAGGCGATCGGCGGGATGTCGCGCGCGTAGCGGCGCATCTGATCGGCATTGCTGATATGAACAATGAGGGGGTGATCGGCCGGGCGCCCCTTGGCGGCGAATACCCGCGCCACGGCTGCGGGATCGTGCGCGTCTGCGCCCAATCCATAGACCGTCTCGGTCGGAAACGCGACCAGACCGCCCTGATCGAGGATTTCGGCGGCACGCAGGATCTCCGACTCCGGGACGCGCCGCGAGGACCAGGACACGCCATCATAATAGCCCGTGCTCATGAGCCAGCGCCTGAGGCGAGCGATGCGGCAAGCGATGCGAGACCTGGGGCGATCGCACGCCACACGAGGGTGTCGCCGGGGGTGTCCTGATGCCCAATGACAACCGGATCACACCCAAGCCAGCGGGCCAGATCCGCGCCGTTATCCATCTGCGGGTCGGCACGAGGCGCCACCTGATTCAAGACGACGCCGGCCAGAGTGAGGCCACGGCGCATAACCGCCTCGGCCGTCACCAGGGCTTGATGAATGGCGCCCAGTCGATCGGCGCTCACGACCAGCACGGGAAGGCCAAGCGCCACGGCCAGATCGGCATTGAGGCCATCGCCTGCAATCGGGGAATAGAATCCGCCGGCGCCCTCGACCAGCAGAAAATCGCCGGGATCGACGCCGTCGCGACAGGCCGCTATGAGGTCATTGAGCTTCAGGGCCTGGCCCTCCAGGGCCGCCGCGCGCGCAGGCGCAAGGGGCGCGCGAAACCGGTAGCGGCGAATGCGCGCAAGCGGCTCCCGCCCCCCCACCGCGCCATGGTAGAGCTCCGCGTCACCGCCCCCAAGGCCGTCTTGGTCCGCGGCATAGCCCGATTCCACGGGCTTGCGCGGCCGGACCGCAAGGCCCTGAAGGGCAAGCTGCCATGCCAGCGCGGCCCCTATGGCGGTCTTGCCGACACCTGTGTCGCTCCCGGTGATGAACACGCCCTGCATCCCCCCCTCCTTCACAATGCGTCATGGCCCGCCATAGCGCATGCTAAATCGCCCAGCCGCCTCAAATTCCCATCACGCGGATATCCTCGCATCCCGCCGCGTCCACCTGCCCATCCGGGCCTGCCGGCACAGGAGGAGACGGCGTTGCGGGCCGCTTGCATATCAGATATCGGCGAGCACGCACGCGATCGCGCCCGTCAGCATCGATAAGTCCTCGGGGCTTATGACATAGGGGGGCATCACATAGACAAGCCGTCCAAAGGGACGCAACCACACACCGGCGTCTATGAACCGCGCGGTGAGCGCCGGCAGATCGATCGCCATATGGGTCTCAACGATCCCGATCGCACCCAGGACCCGGACATCGGCCACCGCCGCCAGCCCGCGGCAGGCCTCGAGCTCCCGCGTAAGCTGGCGGGCGATGCCGCCTACGCGGGCCTGCCAATCGCCTGCCATCAGCAGGTCGATACTCGCGACCGCCGCCGCGCACGCCAACGGATTGGCCATGAACGTGGGTCCGTGCATGAGACACCCGGCCTCGCCGCGCCCGATGACGGTGGCGATCTCGGCAGTCGTCAGGGTCGCGGCCAGGGTCATGGAGCCCCCCGTCAGGGCCTTGCCCAGGCACAGGATATCCGGTGCCACCTCCGCGTGCTCACACGCAAACATCCGGCCGGTCCGGCCAAAGCCCGTGGCGATCTCGTCTGCGATGAACAATACCCCATGGGCGTCGCACAAGGCACGCACCTCGCGCAGGTATTGTGGGTGA
>JAKARI010000025.1:23773-34687 GCA_021819245.1 Pseudomonadota bacterium
CACCTCCGCGTGCTCACACGCAAACATCCGGCCGGTCCGGCCAAAGCCCGTGGCGATCTCGTCTGCGATGAACAATACCCCATGGGCGTCGCACAAGGCACGCACCTCGCGCAGGTATTGTGGGTGATAAAACCACATCCCGCCCGCGCCTTGCGCGATGGGTTCCAGAATGACCGCCGCCAGTTCGTCTTTGTGCAATGCGATCAGGTCGGCGAATTCGGCAATCGCCGATGGCTCCCAGGGGCCATCGAACCGGCAGGCCGGCCGCGGCGCGAAGAGTTGCTCCGGGACCACCCCGGCGAACAGGCGATGCATGCCGGTGACCGGATCGCACACCGACATGGCCCCGAAGGTGTCGCCATGATACCCCCCGCGCAGGGCCAGCAGCCGGCGCTTGGCCGGATACGCGCGCGCCTGCCAATACTGAATCGCCATCTTGATGGCGACCTCGACGGCCACCGAGCCCGAGTCGCACAAAAAGACCTTGTCGAGGGGGTCTGGGGTGAGATCCACGAGGCGGCGCCCAAGCTCGATCGCTGGCGCGTGCGTAAGCCCCCCAAACATCACATGCGCCATGCGCCCCAGCTGCTCGGTTATGGCATGATGCAAGACGGGGTGATTATAGCCGTGAATCGCCGCCCACCACGAACTCATGCCGTCGATGAGCTGCCGGCCGTCGGCGAGCGTCAGTCGCACGCCATGGGCCTCCACCACCGGCCGCACCGGCGCCCCCATCGCCGCATAGGGATGCCAGAGATGGGTCTGGTCGAATGCCATCGCGCCCGCCCAATCCCAAGGCGCAGGACTGCCGGCCCCGGGCGCGACGCCCGATACGCCGTCCTCCGTCGCCCTGACATAGGCCCTCATTCCCGATCCCGGTTCCGTCCTGCTCATGCCCCATCCGTTACCGCGCCTAGGCTCGCAGACGAGACCAGGCGCGCATATTTGGCCAAGATTCCGCGTGTATAGCGCGGCGCAGGGGGCGCCCACAGGGCGCGGCGGCGCGCAAGCTCTTCTTCCGGCACATCGAGCTCAAGGGTGTGCCGATCGGCATCGATGATCACCCGGTCGCCATCGGCCACAAGCGCGATCGTGCCGCCGACCGCCGCCTCCGGCGCCACGTGGCCCACCACCATACCATAAGTGCCGCCCGAGAAACGCCCATCGGTGACAAGCCCCACCTGATCGCCGAGCCCCTGGCCGACCAAAGCGGCGGTGGGCGAAAGCATCTCGCGCATGCCCGGGCCGCCGCGCGGGCCCTCGTAACGGATCACGATCACATCGCCCGGGACTATGCGCCGCGCGAGGATGGCGGCCATACACGCCTCCTCGGAATCAAAAACGCGCGCAGGGCCCGCGATCTTCGGGACCTTGACCCCACTCGTCTTGGCCAACGCCCCCTCGCAGGCGAGATTGCCTTTGAGAATCGCCAGATGGCCGTGCGCATAGACCGGGCGCCCCCAGGGCCGGATGACATCCTGATCGGCCGGCGGACACTCGGGCACATCGTGCAGGACCTCGGCTGTCGTCTGGCCGCTCACGGTCAGCGTGTCCCCATGCAAAAGACCGTGCGCAAGCAATATCTTCATCACCTGCGGCACGCCCCCTGCGCGGTGCAGATCGGTCGCCACATAGCGGCCGGACGGCTTGAGGTCGCAGAGCACCGGGACGCGCGCGCTGAAGGCATTGAAATCATCCAGGGTGAGCTCCACCCCGGCGGCATGCGCGATGGCCGGCAGATGAATGACGGCATTGGTGGAGCCCCCCAGCGCCATGAGGACCGCAAGGGCGTTCTCGAAGGCCTTGCGCGTGAGGATCTCGCGGGGTCGCCGCCGCGCCCTGATGGCATCGACCAGCACGCGTGCCGACCGGGCCGCGCTGTCGGCCTTGTCGGCGTCCTCGGTGGCCATGGTCGCAGAATACGGCAGACTCATGCCCATGGCCTCAAACAGGGCCGACATGGTGTTGGCGGTATACATGCCGCCGCACGAGCCTGCGCCCGGACAGGCCTTGCGCTCGATCTCATGCAATTCCCGGTCATCGATCCGGTCTGCGATCCGCGCGCCGACGGCCTCGAAGACGCTGACGATGGTGAGATCATGCCCGTCGTGGTGGCCCGGCTTTATGGTGCCCCCATAGACGAACACGGCGGGGATGTTGAGGCGCGCGATGGCGATCATGGCCCCCGGCATATTCTTGTCGCAGCCGCCGAAGGCCAGCACCCCATCCATACTTTGGCCCGCGCACACCGTCTCTATGGAATCGGCGATCACCTCGCGCGACACCAAGGAGTACTTCATGCCCTCGGTTCCCATGGCGATACCATCCGATATGGTAATGGTCCCAAACATCTGAGGCATGGCCCCCGCGTCGCGCAGGGCCGCCTCGGCGCGATCGGCCAGGGCCCCGATCCCCATATTGCAGGGGGTGATGGTGCTATGGGCGTTGGCGATACCCACGATCGGCTTGACGAAATCGCTATCATGAAAACCGGTTGCGCGCAGCAAGGCCCGGTTGGGCGCGCGTTCGATACCGGTCGTGACGATGCAGCTTTTGTGATTATCGGACATAGGCGCTCTCCTTAAAAAAACGGTGGTCAATTCCCCTCAGGCCGCGTGTCGGATGGCGGTCGGCAGACAGGCGGGCGGGTGGCCGCGACTGTGTACCGGCTCATCCGGCGAGCCGCCATGCGATGGCCTCTCCGGCGCGCAACGGCACGAGCACGCCGCGACCGGCGGGTATGGTGGGTGGTACACGCCACGGCTCCCTTACGAGCGTGATACGGTCTTCGTTGCGTGGCAGCCCATAGAAATCGGCGCCATTTATGCTTGCGAATGCCTCCAAACGGTCAAGCGCGCGGGCCTGCTCAAAGACCTCGGCATAGAGCTCCAGCGCGGCGTGCGCGGTATAGATCCCGGCACACCCGCAATCCGACTCCTTGGCATGCCTTAGGTGCGGGGCACTGTCGGTCCCGAGGAAGAATTTCGGGCTGCCGCCCGTGGCCGCAGCGATGAGCGCGGCGCGATGATCCGCACGCTTTAAGAGCGGCCGGCAGTAATGATGCGGCCGCAGCCCCCCCTCGAAGAGCGCATTGCGATCGAGCAGCACATGGTGGGCGGTGATGGTCGCGGCCAGCGTGTCCGGCCCCTCGCTTACGAACTGCGCGGCGGCCCGGGTCGTGATATGTTCGAGGACGATGCGCAGCCCCGGGAAGGCACGCAGAAGCGGCGCCAGGTGGCGCTCGAGGAACACCGCCTCGCGATCGAAGACATCCACCGCCGGATCCGTGACCTCGCCATGCAAAAGCAGGGGCAGGTCATGACGCTCCATGGCCGCCAGCACCGGGTAGCAGCGCGTAAGATCGCGCACGCCGAAGGCGGCATTGGTGGTGGCCCCGGCCGGGTAATACTTAACGGCATGGATCACGCCCGATGCGTGCGCGCGGGCGATCTCGGCTACGGGCGTGGCCTCGGTGAGATAGAGCGTCATCAGGGGTTCGAAGCGCGCGTGTGCAGGCAACGCTGCCAGGATGCGCGCGCGGTAGGCCAGGGCCTCGGCGACGGTGCGCACCGGCGGATCGAGATTGGGCATGACGATGGCGCGCGCAAAGCGCCGCGCGGTATCGGGAAGCACCGCCGCCAAAATCGCGCCGTCGCGCAGGTGCACATGCCAGTCATCAGGGCGGGCGAGACTTAAGTGTGCAACAGGCCCCGGGGGCTTCCGATCACAGCCGGCGGCAACGGGGGGTCGCGCGGACCCACCAAGGCGGGGGCTCATAACAGGACGACCGGACCGGCGACACCCACCCGCACGGCACGCGCCCCGGCCCGGACATCGTCTCGGTCCCGGCGGACGCACACAGGCCTTGTGCCGCGGGCCGCTTGCGGGCGCACTCCCGCTGATGGCGCAAGCCTAAGGCGCGCTATCTCCATGCGATGGGTATCCTACGGATTACAGAAATCGCAGCGCGCGGGATCGGCGCAGACTGGGTCATGGCATGCGCGCGTCACCCTATGGCCGCACTTGAGACAGCCGTCTATGAGGGCGCGCGGCTCGCGTGTGGGCCGCCCGCAGGCCTGGCATGGCAGACCGGCAATCGACTCGACGGCCCAAAACCCGGGGGCGCGGCACACCGGGCAGAGGGACGCCAGACGCCGGCCGAGATCGACGGCGGCGAGCCGGATAGTGACGAGCCGCGTGGGATTGGCGTAGGCGCGCAGATCCACTTCGATAAAGACCCGCCCATGCGGCGACTGGGAGGCGGCCTTGTCATACGCGGCCCTAAAGGCCGGCCAGTCGGCGATCCCCTTACCTATCCGCGGATCGCCCTCATGATCCGGCCTTACAACCAGGTAGTGCTCGGGAAAATGCACGGCGCGGGCAAAGCCCTCGGCGTCCTCCCAGCTCGCCGCCAGGACCTGGCGGCTGTTGGCCCGCCCCTGCGCCATGCCCACCACCTCAAGCCCCAGCAGGTCGTCGAGAAACACCACGAACTCGACATTCCACGGGAACATGCCGGCATAGGGATCGAGGCCAAACGACCCTTCACTGGCAAGCCCAAGCGGCAGGCCCGCAAGCTGCATGCCGATGCGCGCCTTCTGGCGGGCCGCCTCGATCTGCGTGCCGGCCCGCGGGATATCCCGGGTGAAGGTGCCGAGACGATCGGTGTCATAGCCCATGGCGCGCTCGACCTGGCAGCCGACGAAACCCTCGAGGACCGGGCCTACGATGCGCTCCTTGCCATGCTGTGTCAGAAACGCCGCCCGCTGTCCCCGATAGAGGCTCTTTGCAGCCGGCGCGTGGCGGACAGCGTGACCGTTCGCGTTCATGAGGACCTCCGCAAGGGCGCCCGCGACCTCAATCGCGGGGGCAATGGCCTGAACATGCGTGCATGGCCGGTATCCCCCCGTGACAGAGCGACTCGACGAAGGAACGAGGAATGACTGACGCAGGCCGATGGCCTAAGGTCCGCCCCACAGGACATGAGCGTCTTGCCATGATTCGGCAACCGGCATCGCAAGGCGAGGGGCGGCCTAAGGCCCAGGGTCTTCGTGTAAACCTCGGGCTTGTCCGGCGAAGAGGGCATGGCTCCATTCTCCAGCAATAAGGCCCGCGATTGTACGTCGCGGGCGGATTTACGAGACCTGCTGCCAGTGTCTGTCGGGGGCGCGCAGAAATATCGCGTCGGTCCCGCTGTCCATCTGAAACAAGAAGAGCCACCTGTGCTCCACCAGGCTGCGCACCATCTCGTGATCTGCCAGGACCTCATCGATACACGCGCGGGGGGCCTCTATAAACGCATGCAGGCGCATGGGCTCGTGCAGCCAGTGCCGGCCGTCGGAAAGCGCCTGAATCGCAAGGCCCGTGCGCAGATCGCCGCCCAGTCCTTCGAATACCCCAAGCGATCCGCCGACTGTGTTATGAAGCGCGCTGTTGCCGCTGCCAAAGCGTCTGTTGTCGACCATCGAGGCGTAGTACTGCACGCTGATCGCATGGGCCACCATCATGGCGACGGTCATGATGTAGCGCAGGGCCCAACGATCCGGATCCTTACGCCACTCGTAATCATGCAGGAACGCGCGGCCGGAAAGCCCCACCTCCTCTGTACGCGACCGCGGCGCGGCGATAAAGGCCGCGGCGCCGACAAACTCCCGGGCAATGATGGGGGTGCGCGCCGGGCCTTTCATGAACGCCGGAAAGACCGGTCCCTCGCCCCCCTCCTGGCGCGCGCGCAGACCCGCCGCCAAGAGCGCCATACGCGCATCCTGCAGATCCCGGGCGTGGGTCACGGCGCAGGCCTCGCTAGGGAAAAACGTGATGTCATCTTGCGCACGGTCATAGTAGACCGCCACGAAGCGCGTATCCGCGGGGATCGCTATCCCCTCTTGCGCAAGCCCCGCGCGCACGGGCCGGCTATTCAACAGACTCGCCATGGCCCGCGCGTCCATACGCTCAGGCATAGGGTGCGGCCCAGGGCTTGGCGCAGGACCGCCTGCGATGAACAAAACGAGCCGGGCAAAACCCTCGGTGAGCGACAGGGCGCGAAGGATATTTCGGGCCCACACCACCTCACGGCCTGCGTCCGGGACCGCCGGGGGGACGCCTTGGAGGGGATGCACCGAGGCAGGCCCCATGGGGCCTGCGCACAAGGCGGCAAATCCGTGGGTCTGAATCGGCGGGGCGAGCGCCTCCAGGGCGCGGCGCAAGACCTCGCAACGCGTGCCCATGCACAATACCGCCTGAATCGCGACACGGCCCCGGCCGGCGTGGCGATCGGGACGCTGCGCACAGGCCGCGAGATCCGAGACGATGCGCCGGCGGTAACCGAGCTCGAACGCGGTCTGCAGGACATGGCTGCCCCGGACGCCGGGCGTGACGCGCCCTGTGGTCACAGGCCACGCCGATAGCGCTGTCTGCCAGGCCGCCTTAAGCCCGCGGTCCCGGGCGGCGCGAAAGAGCATCCATTCCCACGCCAACCGGATGGCGAGCAGGCCCTCGATGTCCTGGCGAGCGCCGTCTGGTGCCGGGCGCAGATGGTGGATAGGCGCGGCCCACCCGCCGATATCGGCAAGCGCCGCATGGCAGTAGTCGACGGTGTGAGCGCCGGAAATGGCAAGCGCCTGCAAGGCCCCCGCGATGACATCCAGCGGCCGGCGCGGCAGGTTTCGCGCCATATCCGCCACACCCTTGAGGCCTATCGTCCGGGGGCTTGCGTCAAGGCTTGCAAAATCGCGCCAGGCCTCATAGAGAGACTCATTGCGCCAGGGCATCGGCCACGACGACTGGCCGGCATCGAAGTAGGCCGCCGCGAATTGGCTGATGCGCTCGACACAAAACGCCGCCCACGGCGTGCCCGGATCCAATCTCTGCAAGATATGAGATACGAGCGGCACCCGCTGCACGGGTGGCACGCCATTGTCGGCGAGGAGTTGCGAGGCGTAATCGTCATCAGGCGGCAGGCCATGGGCCGCGAGGGCCTCATGGATGTCGCCGCGCGTCATACGCCCGGCGGCCATCTGCTCCCGGTAATAGCGTCTCGGCATGGTCAGTGCCGACCCCGCTACGCGCACCAGGGTCATGCCCGCCTGCGCAAAATCCTGATGGCGCAATCCGAAATAGGGAGGGGCAGCGATCATGCCCGCCACGGGCCATGCGGGCGCAGCGCGGTCACAGGCCTCACGGACCAAGGCGGATAGCGCAGACCCGCCGGCCCGCGAAAGGCCATGACCGCACAAGGGGCCGCCGGGCCTGTCACCCATTGCGTCCTCACGAAACACCATCAGGGGGCCATCCATGGCGCCCGCCCCCCGCCCAGCCTAAACGGCGGCCGGCGGCGCACCACCCCTGTTCGCGAGATCCTGGTCACGGACTTGATTCCCCCGGCAGTGCCGCCCATCGCAGCAGGCCCTGATCTTACAAGCCGACAGGGAATAAATGACACTTGATATTAACAATTATAAGGATTTACTGGGGTTAATACCTTTGACGAGGGGCGCGGGCGCGCTCCCCGGCAACACCGCCCTGTCTTAGCGCTTGGCCGCGGGTGCCGGATGCAAGGCCTGCGGCAAGGCACCTGGAGCGGTCGTCTTCGTGATCGCGCTGCTCACCTGGTAATCACCCGCGATGCAATCGGCCGCCGCCGGCATAAGGCGCCGATCCATGAACGCGGTATAGGCCGGATGCCGGTGCAGGCCTTCAGCCGCCACCGCCGAGGCCAGACGCGTGAGCATACAATGGCGATAACGCCCGCCCTCTGTGACCATGTCTGCGGCCTGCACCGTCCGGACCCCAGGGATGCCGGACAACACCTGCCGCCCCTCCTCTATCAGGGCCGCAAGCGCCGGGGCGGCCAGGCGCGGCGCATCGAACATGAGGACATGCATGATATTAGACCAGGGGCGGCAGCGGCTCTGCACCTCCGCGGCGCGCCCGGCCGAGCCCCATACGCGCATGCGCGGCTCGAGCTGCGCAATGATCGCCTCGTCAATGCCCTCCTTGAGGTCTTCGTAACGCGCGCGGCGGTCACGCCGCACATTGGTCCGCAGCCGCTCGCCGGCGATGGCGCCCGGAACCAGGGCACAACGGATCTTGGCCACACCCAGCATGATCAGCCGACGGCACGGCTCGTCGCCAAGCGTGGCCTCGCCATAAACGCCAAGCGGCATCGCAAGCGCGGCGTTGATCTCCTTGAGACGCGCCCAGTCGGCCCGCGACCCGGCGTGCCCGTGCGCCATGGCCACAGAGACGGCAAGGAAATCGACCTTCGTGCGCTCGACAAAGCCCTTGGCCTCGGCCACGGTCGTATGGGGGGCGTGGCGCGGCGTCTGGTCCTGCGCGGCATCGCCATCCGGCACATAGGCCAATTCCCCCTCGACAGGCACGCCGCAGGCGTGCGCGACATCGACGACCGCGCGCGTGCGGTCGATATGGCGAAACAGCGACTCCTGAAAGGCGCTTGCGACGATGCCATGGGCGCCCAGGCGCACGCCTCGCGTCACGGAATCGCTATCGCGGCCGCCATGGATCTCGATGGCCACGGGCACCGCCGCCTGCTCCGCGGCCACCTCGACGGCCGCCATGACCCACTCGAAGACCGGACCCCTGAACCGCGACTCGGTGACGGTCAAAATGACCGGGGCACGGGCCGATTCCGCGGCGGCCAGCACGGCCGGCAGGAAATCCAGGTCCGTGAGATCGAAGGCGCCCACCGCATAGCCGTGCTCATAGGCATGCATAAGCAGGTCTTTCATGTCGATCAACGGCATAGCAGGCCCCAAGCCCTCTTGAGCAGCATTCCTCGTACTGGCCGGCGATACCCCGCAAGTCCGTGGCCAGCAGGGCCGCGCCACGCCCCCTTAGGCCCTGATTCGCCACGACCCCCCTGACGGCGTACGCTGCCGGATCGACGCGCGCGACACGGGCGCCTGCCACTGGCCACAGCCGGGTACACCACGCATCCGCCACATGGTTAGCCGCAAACGAATGTAGAGGGTAATATGTGTAAAGAAAACTCAGTATTCATTACGGTCACGATTGAGCGCAGTTAATGATCAACCACTGGACGCTCCAGCAACTGAGGCTCTTCGAGGCGGTGGCCCGGCACCGCAGCTATACGCGCGCCGCAGAAGAGCTGTGCCTGACGCAGCCTGCGGTCCATATCCAGGTCCGTAGGCTCGAGGAGATCGTCGGCCTGCCCTTGATCGAACGGGTCGGCAAAAAGCTCCTGCTGACACGTGCCGGCGAGGAGGTCTATGCCGCAACGGTCGCGGTGATGGGTCAATTGCGCGCGCTGACCGGCGAGATTGCCGACATGAAGGGCAAGGTGGCCGGTCCCCTGAAGATGGCGGTGGTCACATCGGCCAAATTCTTCATGCCGCATTTCTTGGGGCTTTTCGTGCAGGATTATCCGGATGTGGCGCCCCAGCTGACCGTGACGAACCGGGCGCGGGTCCTGGAGCGCCTGGCAGAAAACCAGGATGATTTCGTCGTCATGGGCCAGATCCCCAACGACATGGACCTCACGGTCCGGCCGTTCATGGACAACCTGCTGGTGGTCGTGGCCCATCCGGACCACCGCTTGGCCGGCACCGCCGACATCCCGCTAGAAGAGATCGTTCGCGAGCGCTTTCTCCTGCGGGAGGTAGGCTCGGGGACACGCATGTCGGCCGCGCAGATGTTCTCCGAGCACGGACTCACCGTAGAGCCCTATATGGAGCTCGGGTCGAGCGAGGCCATAAAGCAGGCGATCATGGCCGGCCTGGGCGTGTCGGTGCTCGCCCTCAGCAGCCTGGAACTCGAGCTCGAGGCCCAGCGCCTCGTCATTCTCGATGTCGCGGGCTTCCCCTTGCACCGCACCTGGTACGCCGTCCACCTGCAAGGGAAGCACCTGGGCCTGACTGCGAGCGTATTCCTCGATTTTCTCGTCAAGGAAGGCGCGCACCTCGGTATCCGCAAGGGCTGGGTGGCCGAACTGCACCCAAGCCACCGCGCGCGCATCGCGCCCAGGCGAGCGCGCAAGACACGCGACCTATAAATCCGCGTGTCGGTGGGTCGATTCCGCCCCCGGCCTCTCGCGGACAATCGGCCAAAACAGTGCCAATTCGCCCAAAACAGCGGACATCTATTCAGACGTCTGCGGGGAATCGAACCGTTCTCCGTCCATCGCGCGGGCAAGCTCGTACCAGCGTGGCACGCATTGCGGGGCGACCTCGATCAGTTCCGGTGTTGGCGCGGCTTTCGGCTCCTGTGGTCGACCGACCACGCTGCTGGCCTGCTCCCATGCCCAGATCGCTTCAAGCGAGTAGCGCACGTTGCCGACCAAGGCGAGGTGCGGGATGCGTTTGGCAGCGCGTGCCTTCGGGTCGGTGAACCAGTAGCCCGGCAACCCGGTTGCTTCGAGCACTTTCTTGGCGGTGAGGTAGAAGGACTCGGCGGTGGCATCTTCCGGCGGAGGCGCCTCCTTCGGCGGGCGCGCGACGACCTTGGGAACACGTTCGCCGTCGTCGAGGATAGTGCTCCAATACTGAGTGCCCCGTCGTTCGAACTCAAACAGGTCGTCCATGTGGTAGCGTACCAGCTTGAATAGCTTATGCCAGCGCGGACCCTCGCCGGATGCGCGCCACCGCCGCAGCGTCTTCAGGCTGATCCTCCATCGGGTAGCGACCTGCCTTTCGGTCATCACGGGGTAGTGCATCTTTAATTCTTCTCCAAGACGGATGCCCCCATGACAACGCTGTTCGCCAACGAAGCCAAGCGCGGTGCCCGATTCAATGTGGCGCCCCGGCAAGACGTCGCGCGTCCTTGAGCAGGAGGATCAGCTGCCGCTCGTTCCCCGGAGTCGCTTCGAAGCCGAAACGCCGGTAAAACGCCTCCGCCTCGGCATCGAGGGGATGGGTCAGCAGCGCGCGGATGCCT
>JAKARI010000002.1 GCA_021819245.1 Pseudomonadota bacterium
CCTTTCGATTGGGATCCCGCACGCGCGCCGGATCGGCCACGACCCCGTAGTGGGCGAGTACCATCGCATAGAGGCGATTGAGTTGCGGCTCGTAGCGGTCCGGGGTAAGCACACCTTCGCGCAGATTATCGAGCACGACATAGCTGACCGATCCGCCGAAATAGCGGAAGGCCTCCTCATGCAGTCGCGCCCAGGTCTCGGAGCTTGACTTCCACACGACGCGGCGGAATGAACGGCGCGAATACTTGAGTGTCATCACAAAGAGCCGCGGCCTGCGGTAGCGGCCGCTTTCAGGATGCCGGGTGGGCGCACCCTCCCCGTAATCGACCTGGGCCTCCTCGCCTGGCAAACACTCCAGGCGATCGAACAGCTCGGGTTCGCGTCGTTTCAGATGCCGGCAGAGGCGCTTGACACTGTTGTAGCGGCTCGTGAACCCATAGCGATCGACGAGATCCTGGTAGATCGCCACGGCGTTACGTCCCAGACGCACCTGGGTCTCGATCCAGGCGCGGTGGCCCTCGCAGGCCGAGCAGGCGTGCGAGGGGGCCTTGACCGCGGTATCGGGGCCTTCTGCCGAAATCGCCGGTGGCCGGGGTGGGGGATTTTGCTCACCGGGGCCGGTGGCCATGGGGGATTTTGCCGGCGCCTCGGGCTTCAATGTGGCCGTTACCGCGCGCGAGAGCCTGCGGATCGTCTTGCGATCGATGCCGGTCTTGCGGGAAATCTCGTGCTGCGAGACCTGGCGCTCGAGGAGCGTCAGTACCGTTTGTTTTTGCTGTGGCTTCAAGACATTCACCTCTCTACCCCCTTCGGTAGCCGGAAAAGGGGTGATGATGTCCTGTCGCGGCGCCGGCGACTACGCCGGCGGTTTACCTCACGGCTTCGTTGTCAAGATGGGGGATTTTCAAGTGGCCACAGCTGGGGGAGTTTGGGTGGCCGTCGGGGCATAAACTATCTATCCGATATGCGGACGTACTAGAGGCTATTGAGGCGCGTATTAATACACTATCTATATGATATACTAGGAGCTTGTATAGGACTCTATGCGGACACAGAACCGGACATGAATACGGACATTGTCGCGGCCATAGACCGGCACGAGATGGTGTCCATGATGGAACCGCTGCGGATTTCAGAGGGATCCCGGCATCGCGCTGCGCTGGCGGACCTTGCGGTTGAGCTTGCGGTGCATTCAGCGGGCCTGCGCCGCGGTCTGCCCGAGGGTGTCCTCACGGCGCTAGCCGATCTGGTCCGGGCGATGAATTGCTATTACAGCAATCTGATCGAGGGCCATGATACTCATCCGGTCGATATTGAACGCGCGTTGAAAAACGACTACAGCGATGATAAAGGAAAAAGGGCCTTACAGTTGGAAGCCAAGGCCCATATTGCTGTTCAGCAATGGATCGATGAAGGCGGGCTGCATGGGCGCGCGACGGCCACTGTGGGCCTGTGCGAAATCCACAGACGGTTCTGCGAACTGCTGCCCGATGACCTCCTGTGGGTTGAGGAGCCCGATACGGGCGAGCGCCTGCGCGTCGTGCCGGGCAGGCTTCGCAATCGGGATGTGAAAGTCGGCCGGCATATCCCTATCAGCCCCGGTGCGCTGCCGCGCTTCCTTGAGAGGTTCGAAAAGGCGTATGGCGATCTTGGTACGTCAGAAATGATTCTTGCGGCGGCGTCGGCGCATCACCGTTTGCTCTGGATTCACCCATTCTTAGACGGCAATGGCCGTGTGGCCCGGCTGATGTCCTATGCGATGCTGCTGGATACCCTCGACACTGGGGGCATCTGGTCGATTGCGCGCGGCCTTGCCGGTAATTCGCGCTCCTACAAGGACCATCTTGCGGCCTGCGACATGCCGCGCCGCAATGACCTTGATGGACGGGGTAATCTCACCGAAGAAGCCCTTGCCGCATTCACCGAGTTTTTCCTGAAAACATGTCTTGATCAGGTAAAGTTTATGGAGGGGCTGGTGCGGCCGGACCGGCTGCGAAACCGCATCCTCCTATGGGCCGAAGAAGAGATCCGCGCCGGTTCCCTTCCCGCAAAGGCAGGCAGCATCCTTGAGGCCATTTTGTACCGGGGCGAACTGCCGCGCGGCGAGGTCGCAGGCATCCTAGGCGCAAGCGATCGCCATGCGCGGCGCGTCGTAGCATCCTTAAGTGAACAGGGCGTGATCAGATCTCAGAGTACACGCGCCCCGTTGCGGCTGACATTCCCGGCCAGGCTGGCATCGCGGTGGGTACCCGGCTTATTTCCGGAGCAGCCGGACTAATGGGGGCGATCGAAAAACGGAACGCTCTATCATTTGCGCTGACTGCTGTGAACGGGGATGAGAACCTCGAATGTCGCCCCCCTGCCATGCCCGCATAGGATACCTGCGTCAAAGTCGTCCCCGGCCGCGGAGAGGCCTGGGCACGCGCTCCCGCAATCGCGAGAGGTGATTCTTTGAGCGCCCCGATAAGACGGATACGCAGGCTTTCCTCAAAGGGCGCCAAGCTTGATGGTCCCCTTGGCATCAAAGTGCCGGTGAGGACGTCAATAAGCGGCCTTAGCCTAAGGCGATGCCGCGCACTGCGGCATAGAGGCCGAATCCGGCCGTGAGCACTATGGTGCCGAGCACGAACGCCGCATAGGGCCCTTGAAGCCGCAGGGGCCCCGAGAGGGCGCGGCGCGCCAACAGGTACAGGAAGCCGAGCACCAGGGGGAGTAGGATCGCATTCATTACCTCCATCGCCACCCCCAGCATGACGAGGTTGATGTCGGATGCCACCACGACCCCGCCGAGCACGAGCAGCGCCGTGTAGATCCCGTAGAACCAGGGGGCCTCGCGGGGGTGGTGTTCGAGCGAGTGCTTGAAACCCATGACCTCACCCACGCCACGCGCGGCGGTGAGCGAAACCACGATCGTGGCAACGATTGCCGCCCCGCTCATCCCCAAGGCAAACAGCAGCCGTCCCGTCTGTTGCCCCAGAAACGGCGTAAGCGCGCCCGCAATCTGCTGGACGGTATCGAGGGGTGCGTGGGGATTGCTTCGCCCGATGGTAGCGGCGGTCGCGATGAGCACAGACATCATGATGAGCTGGGTCAGGACCGCGCCTACCGCGGTGTCGATGCGCGCCATCGCGAGGTGTTCGACGCCAAGGCCCTTATCGACGACCGCCGACTGCTGATAGAACACCATCCACGGCATGATCACGGCCCCGACATTGGCCGCGGCAAGGTAAAGATAGCCCGGGTCATGAAGCGGGATATGCAGGCTGTGGTCTATGAGGGGTCCGAGGGCCTGATGGGTGCGCAAGGCCACGAGCAGGAAGGCAAACTCGAAGGCGCCGACGGCCAGCGCCACTCGTTCCACCCCGGTGTAGGAGGCGCTCCAGACCATGACGATGAGGCCACCTAAGAGAATCGCCATGGTTATCCAGCGCGGGACACCGAACAAAAGCCCGACACCGGCCATGCCGCTCAATTCCGTAAGCAGGGCCCCCAGGCATGACAGCGTCAGGGTTGCGACCGACAGCCACGCGAGGCCCCGGCCAAAGCGCCTCTTGATCAGCTGGCCGTGGCCTTCACCGGTTGCAACCCCGAGGCGCACCGTCAATTCCTGAACAATATAAAGGACTGGAATCAGTACCACCTGAAGCAACAGCAGCCGGTAACCCCATTGGGCCCCGCTCTGCGCCGCGGTGATGACACTGCCGGCATCGGTATCGGCAAGCATCACCACAAGGCCTGGTCCCAGTACGGCGAGCATAACGCGCCATAGCCTGGGCCTCGTGTCCGAGCGCCGGTGGAGCAAAGACATTTTTGAACCCCCCTCTCCTAATAATAATAAGATTCATTGTCATTTGATGCAAGGGGGGTACAACGCCCTATTATGGTGCCTATGCCCCATTATGGGATAGTCAGGGCGCACCGCGACAGCGTATTCTGAGTCAGGGCGGGTGGCCCGGATCTTGCCTTGGAGAGTGCCGTGGCAAGGTATCTCGAAAGTATTGTGGAAAACCTGACGACTGCTGTTGTGGTTGTGGACGCCGACTTACGCCTCGAGGCCGTGAATCCGGCGGGCGAGATGTTGTTTGAGCTGAGCGCCAAGCAGATGGTGGGGCAGCCGCTGGAGCGGCTTTGGCCACAGACCGTGCCGCTTGCGGGTCTGTTCTCCGATACTTTGCAAAGCGCCCATTCGTTCACGCGCCGCGGCCTGCCGCTTTCCTTGCCCGGACGCGAAGCGCTTATTGATATGACCGTGACGGCGATCCTGCCCCATGCCGAGTCGTCGCGGCAGGATCCGGCCCTGCTGTTCGAATTGACTCAGGTCGATCGCCTGCGCCGGCTCGCTCACGAGGAGGAGATCGTCGACAGGCATCTGGCGCAGCGGGCGGTGGTGCGTGGTCTGGCGCACGAGATCAAAAATCCCCTCGGGGGATTGCGTGGCGCCGCGCAGCTCCTCGAGCGCAAGCTCTCTGAGAGCGAGCGCGAATATACGCGCATCATTATTCGTGAGGCCGACCGGCTGCAGGGCCTCGTGGATCGTCTGGCGGGGCCAACGCGCCCTTATCTGCCCGTGCAGGTCAATATCCATCAGGTCCTCGAGCATGTGCGATCGCTCATCCTCGCCGAGGTCGGCGAGGATTTCGTGTTAAGGCGTGATTATGACCCCAGCATCCCCGAGTTCGCAGGCGATCCGGATCAGCTCGTGCAGGCGGTTCTGAATCTGGTGCGTAACGCGGTGCAGGCGCCAAGCCGCGTGATCACCTTGCGTTCGCGCATCGAGCGCCAGTTTACGATCGGCCAGCGGCGGCACAAGCTCGTGTTGCGGGCTGAAGTCGAGGACGATGGGCCGGGTGTGCCGGAGGCCCTGCGCGATACCCTGTTTTACCCCATGGTCACGGGGCATGCCGCGGGCACCGGGCTTGGCTTGTCGATCGCCCAGGACATCGCCCGCCGCCATGGCGGCTTGATCGAATATGTAAGCCGCCCGGCACGCACCATCTTTACGTTGCTCGTTCCCTTGAGGCAGGACTATGACCCGACAGGATAGTGTGTGGATCATCGATGATGACGAGTCGATCCGCTGGGTGCTGGAAAAGGCGTTCCAGCAGGCCGGCATGGCGACGCGTTGTTTCAGCGGCGCCGGCAGCGCCATAGACGAGCTGCGCAAAGACGCCCCCGATGTGGTCATTACCGATATCCGCATGAGCGGACTCTCCGGGCTTAAGCTCCTCGAGACGATAAGCCAGACCCTGCCGCAGCTCCCGGTGATTGTCATGACCGCGCATTCCGATCTGGACAGCGCGGTGGCGGCGTATCAAGGCGGCGCTTTCGAGTACCTGCCCAAACCGTTCGATGTGGACCACGCGGTGGGTCTTGCGCGCTATGCGATCGAACATAGGCGTCAGGGGCAGGTCGCACACACCGAACAGACCGAGTCCACACCCGAGATTTTAGGCGCGGCCCCCGCCATGCAGGAGGTCTTTCGTGCCATCGGGCGGCTGTCCGGGTCGCATATCACGGTCCTCATCAATGGCGAATCCGGTACCGGCAAGGAGCTCGTGGCGCGCGCCCTGCATAATCACAGCCCGCGCGCCCGCAACGCCTTCATTGCCCTCAATATCGCCGCGATCCCCGCCGGCTTGCTGGAATCCGAGCTCTTCGGCCATGAACGCGGCGCCTTCACGGGCGCCCTGACGCAAAGGCGCGGGCGTTTCGAGCAGGCCGATGGCGGGACCTTGTTTCTAGACGAGATCGGCGACATGCCGGCCGATCTCCAGACACGGCTCCTGCGGGTCCTGTCCGACGGCCAATTCTATCGCGTCGGCGGCTATGAAAAGATCCGCACCAACGTCCGCGTCATCGCCGCCACGCATCAGAATCTGGAGAGCCGCGTAGCCGACGGCCTGTTCCGAGAGGATCTCTTCCACAGGCTCAACGTCATCCGCATCCATGTCCCGCCGCTGCGCGAGCGTCGCCAGGACATACCGGTCCTGGTGCGCCATTTTCTGGCAACCGCAGCCACCGAGCTCAATGTGGAGGCCAAGCGCCTCGCGCCCGAGGCCGAGCAGTATTTATGCAAGCTGCCATGGCCAGGCAACGTCCGCCAGCTCGAGAACACCTGCCGCTGGCTTACGGTCATGGCCCCCGGGCGCACCATCCGCATTGCCGATCTCGCCCCGGAGTTAAAGGAGGTCGACCCCGCGCCGACCGGCGTCGATTGGCGCGCGGGCCTGCGCACCGTCGTCGAGCAAAGGCTCGCCCTGGGCGAAAAGGCGGTCTACACAGATTTGAACATCGAGTTTGAGAAAACCCTGATAGAGGCCGCTTTGCGCCACACGGGTGGCCGCAAACAGGATGCCGCCAAGCGCCTGGGCCTTGGGCGCAATACGCTGACGCGCAAGCTCAAAGAGCTCAATATGTAACGCCGGCCGTGCGTGCCACGAGCTGCGCGAAGGTCCTGCTCGCCATGCGCGCAAGACGGCTTAGGCCGGTGACTGCGCCGCGCGCATCCGGGGCGCAGGTTTGGCGTAGGTCGACGGTCTTTTGCGCGAGCACGCGGCCTGTGGCGACGTCGTAGAGACGAGCGGTGGCGTCGAGCCGCACGAAGGCCTGATGCGGCGCCGTGAAATCCTGATCGAAGCGGACAAGCACGATCACCAGGCGCTCGATGTGCGCGATCGCGCGCGCCGCAAGCACCGGACCCATTCCCAGGCGCCAGCGCACGCGCGCCCCTAGCAAGGCGGCGGGCGGGGCGATCCAGCGGTTTTGCGCATAGATGTGGACCGCGGTCGGGTCCCGATAGAGAAGCCGGTAGTGGATCGTCGTTCCCGAAAGCCACGGCACGCTCTTTGAGCGCACGAACACGGCCGGCATGCCCGCGCGTGCGGCATGGGTATGCAGCGGCCCGAAATCATGTTCGGTCATGATCTGCGGGGCGCGTGCGGGAAACAGGGTGCAGCCCGCAAGGCCCAGAAAGGTCAGTATCAGGACAAGCGTCCTCGGGGCGTTCATCATGTGTCAGGGGCCCTCCTTGTAGCCCTTTTCCCCGGGCCCCGGGGGAAGCGCGCGGGTCCCGAGCAGGAGTTCACGGGGATGGTGGCGCAGCGATCGGCTCAGACGCTGAACGTCGGCAGCGGCGCTCGCGAGCCGGTCGATGGCACGGTTTACCTTGGGTATCGTCCGCGTCAGCACGGCATCGCCTGCCCCTTGTGCGGTTTCGCTTAGGCTTTTCAGCCGGCGGCTCAAGGAGCGCATCTGCCGCGCGGCGCCCGCGATGCGGGCAAGCGTCGTATCGGCCTCGGCCTCCATGGCCGGCAGCCGGGCCGCGGCGTTGTTCAACCGTGCGCCGAGCCTGGTCCACTGCCGGCTGGCTTGCGCCATATTCGCCAAAATCGTCGCCATATGGCGGCGGTTTGTGGCATTTACGGTCTTGCGAAGGTCTTTGCTCAAAAGCGCAAGCTCGCGCGCGACGCGCGTGCCGGCATGCGCGAGGCGGGTGAGAAACGACGGACGCATGGGGATGTGTGCCGGATGGGCAGCCGATGTCGGGAGCGTCCGCATATCCGCGGTCGTATCCAGCTCAAGGGCGGACGTGCCAGTGACGCCCTGGAGCTTCATCTGCGCATACGTGCCACGCGTAATCGGGATGCGCTGGTCGACTGAGATAAAGACCCAGATCTCCCGGGGGTCGCGGGGATCGACCGTGATCCGTTTGACCACGCCTGCCGCTATACCCCGATAGAATACCGTCGACTGGTTTCTCAGGCCGAACACGTCGCCCCGGGTGACCACGATATAGGGGAGCCTGCGCGGGTGCGTCCCGCTAATCCAGAGTGTCACGAGCAAAATCGCCGCCGTGAACGTCGCCACGAAAAGGCCGGTGCGCAACGCATAGGAGCGATTGTTCATGATGCCATGGTCCCGAATGCACGCTGCCCGCGCACACCGGAAAACATCGCGTGCACGAACGGGTGCGAACTGGTCGCGACCTCAGCTGCAGTCCCTTTGGCCACGATATGGTGGTCGGCCAGGATCGCAAGCCCGGTACACAGGTCGCGCATGAGGTCGAGGTCGTGAGTGATCACGACTGCCGTAAATTTCAGTTCCCTGTGCAGGCTCTGCAGGTGCTGGACAAAGGCCTGTGCGGTCACCGGGTCGAGCCCGGAGGTCGGCTCATCGAGGAACAAGACCTCGGGCTCCAGCGCCAGAGCCCGCGCCAGCGCGGCCCGCTTGGTCATGCCCCCGGAGAGCTCTGCTGGCAGGTATGTGGCGACCTCCGGCCCGAGCCCCACCTGCGCGAGCTTCATATAGACGAGGTCACGGATCAGCGCCGGTTCTATGGCACGATATTCCTGAAGCGGAAACGCGATGTTCTCAAACACCGTAAATGCGCTAAAGAGCGCCCCACCCTGAAACAGCACGCCGCAGCGATTGCGCAGCGCGGCGATGGCCTCCGCCCCGATCTGGTCTAGGCGTTCCCCGAAAAGGCTCACTCGCCCCTCGCTTGGCTGATCAAGACCGATCATCTCCCGTACCAGCGTCGTTTTGCCGCTTCCCGATCCCCCGACAAGCCCTAGAATCTCGCTGCGACTCACCGTCAGGCTGATATCCTCGTGCACAACCTGCCGCCCGAATCGCGTCACGATATGCTCCATTTCGATAATGGCATCCCCGGTCACGGCAGGCCGATCCCGCGAAATCCGATCGCAAACATGGCATCGACGAATATCACGGCCGTGATGCCCGTCACCACCGCATTGGTCGTCTCGATGCCAAGGCTCCTGGTATTCGGCTCGATGCGCAGGCCAAAGTGGCAGGCGACGAGCGCAATGATGGTTCCAAAGACCGCGCCCTTCACGATGCCGAGCACGAAGTTGACCACCGGGACCGCGGATGGGAGGGCGTAAACGAAGCCCCGCATGCCGATCCCGAGCGTAATGTGCGCGGCCACCATGCCGCCGAACAGCGCGATCGCATCCGTCCATACTACAAGCAGCGGGAGCGCCACGGCGAGCGCCACGATCTTGGGTAAAACCAGGCGCACGGTCCGCGAGATCCCCATGGCCGCAAGTGCATCGAGCTCCTCGGTAAGCCGCATGACCCCGAATTCGGCGGCCATGGCCGAGCCCGAGCGCCCGGCCACCAGGATCGCCGCGAGGAGCGGGCCGAGCTCCCGCATAATACTAAGCCCGAGCACGTTGACGATGTAGGATGGCGCGCCAAAGGTGCGCAGTTCCAGGGACGACAGATAGCTCATGACGATGCCCACGAGCGCGCCGACCAGCGCGGTGATGCCGAGCGCGCGCACGCCTGCCTCGTATATCGTAGCCGAGATGTCCTTCCAGGGTATGTCCTCTCCGTGGCGCGCGAGATGCAAGACATCGAGAACGAACTGGCCGACGAGTGTGGTAAAGCCAGTGAGGTGCGATTGTGCTGCGCGCGCTATTGATGACAAGGCGGCAAGCGGCCGCACACGGGGGCTGCGTGTATTCTCGGGGGGTGTGTTGCGTTGCGCCCAGCGCTCGCAGAGCGCGGCATGCTCAGGGCGTGCCTCGATCGCATTGCCGCGCGTAAATCCCTGCAGGCGCCACAGAATCAAGGCCCCGAAGTTGTCGAGGCTCTCTACCTCACGGCAATCCCATACAACCTTGCCATCGTTGCGCGCATACTTCTCGAGCTCCTGCGACAGGGTGTTTGCGCGCCCGTTAATGCCACGCAGCGTCCACGGCCCCGTCAGCACGACGATCGTCCGCCCGTGCTCATCGCCAACAGTATGGTAGCCGGCGGGCTCGAAGCGCCCGGCCGTCGTGGACTGGCCGTTCTCACGCCTGTTGGTTCCCTCGTTCGTAACGTTACCCTCGTGGATCCCTCGCAAGCCGCGTCATATCAAGGCCGCTCGCCCGCCACATCAGGGGATTGCAGGACGCGTGCGCCGGCTGCGTCCATGAAAAACGCCTTGAGCGCGGGCAGGGTATCAGCGATGTTCAGGCCCGCGCGCAGCATCGCGCGCACCCACGGGCGGTCATCGCAAAACATGCGATTGAGCAGATCGGTTGCCGCCAGCATGGCCAGGTTATCCGCCTTGCGTTCGCGTTCATAGGGACGCAGGGTCCGGCGCGACCCAAGATCAGCCGACCGCGCACGGGCCGCCTGGAGCGATGCGATCAGGGCGCTCGCGTCGGCGAACCCAAGGTTGACCCCTTGGCCCGCGAGCGGGTGGACGCGATGGGCGGCATCACCCACCAAGGCAAAGCGCGCGCCGACGTAGTCTTGCGCATGGGACGCCACGAGCGGGAAGTAGGCCCGCTTGCTGTCGACCTCGAGACGGCCGAGATGGTCTCCAAAGGCGTCGTTCAGCGCCGCGGCAAATTGCGCGTCCGAAAGGTCCCGCAGCCGCCGGGCCTCGACGTCCGCCGCAGACCAGATGAGGGAGGCGCGGCAGGGCTCAGGCAGCGGCAAAAGCGCGCACGGTCCATGGGCGAGGAAGCGCTGCCATGCCACGCCTTCATGGGCCCGTCCCAGACGGATATCGGCGCATACCGCGGTCTGTCCATAGCGGTACTGAAGGACCCCTACACCGAGCTCGTCGCGGATCACGGATTGCGCGCCGTCGGCGGCGATCAAAAGCGGCGCGCCAAGCCGCCCGCCCCCCTTCATGGTCACCTCGATCCGGGCGTTTCCGATTCTGACCGCCTGCGCGCGGTCGCCATGCCAGGCCACGCCGCGCGTCCGCGCCCGGGCGCGCAGCGCCGACTCGAGTCGGCCATGATTGACGATGACCCCGAGGCAGGCCTCGCCGATATCCGCGCTGTCGAAAGTCAGCCGCCCCGACCCGCCGCGATCGAGAATGTGCAAGGCGCGTAAGGGGGCCGCCTCCACGCCCTCGAGCGGCCAAGCGCCCAGGTCTGAAAGGCGCTGTAAAGACCCGCGGCTTAAGGCGCTGGTGCGCACCGATATCGGGTCTTCGCCGCTCGCGGCGTCAATAAGGGCGATTTCAAAGCCGCGCATGGCGAGGGCGTGGGCGAGCAGGGTCCCCACCGCCCCGGCGCCGGCTATGATGATGTCGGGATCACGTCGTCCGGTCATGGCGCGAGCCCTCGGAAAAGCCTGGGCAAGGGGGTTTTTAGCCCCATCGTCCGTATCGCGAGCGCACGCTTAAGCCCCGGTAGCGCGTCGACTACGTTCAGTGCCACGCCGCGGGCCGCCGCAAGGGGCGGCAGGCGCGGCGCAAAAAGCCGAACCAGGCCGTCGGTAAAGCGTGTCGTGCGCGCAACGTCCGCCTGCCTCGCCCGCGCATAACCGGTAAGCCAGGCACGGTCTCCGAAGTCCCTGTGGGCGCGGCATGCCTCCGCGATGCGTTCGGCCAGGACCGCCACGTCGCGCAATCCCAGGTTGAAGCCCTGCCCTGCGACCGGGTGCAGCGTGTGCGCGGCATTGCCGATCAGCACGCAGCGCGGCGCCACCCATTCGCGCGCATGCCGACGCACCAGCGGGAAGCCCAGCCGGGGGCTTGCCGAAAGCAGCCTCCCGAGCCGGTCGCCGAAGCGGCCGGTCAGGTGCTCCAGGAACCCCTCATCATCCAGGGCCTGCCATTGCCCGCCGTCGGGACGGCTTATGACAAACGTGTAGCGGTCGCCGCCGATCGGTAGCGCGGCGATGGGGCCGTCTGCGGTAAATCGCTCGAACGCGGTATGCGGCCGCGGCCTCGATACCCGGCAGTTGCTCACGATCGCAGAGCGCCCGTAGTCGTGAGTCACGACACCGATACCGCACGCCGCCCGTACCGCCGAATGGGTGCCATCGGCGCCGACCAAGAGCCGGCACACGATAGACCCGCTCTTGTCCCCATCGGCCACCATGACCTGTGCCTCACTCCCGTCGTGGGTAAGGCCCGCGAAGCGCCCGCGGTGCAACCTGACCCTGGTTGCGCCAAGCGACTCATACAAGGCCGCCAGCAGCGCCGCGTTTCCCACTACGAACCCGAGGGCCTCCACGCCCTGCTCCTTGGCCAGGATATGGGTCAGACCAAAGCCCCCCGAGCGATCGGATATCTCGATCTCGGTGATGGGCGCAACGTCCCCGGGGGAAAGCCTCGGCCACGCGCCGAGGGTCTCAAGCGCGCGTTTCGAGCCCTGAGCGATCGTGAAGGTCCGGTCGTCAGGACAGGCCGCCGGCGCGCACGCGACCGGATCGAGAAGGCATATGTCGAGCGGCAGATGCGCAAGCGCGAGCGCAAGACTCGCCCCCACTAGGCCGCCGCCGCAGATCACAATGTCGTATCTCTGCATCGTCACGGGCCTTCGTCCCGCAGGGCCTCGATGTCCTCGGCGCGTCGCGGCAAGTCGCGGCTAAGAACCTCGTAGCCGGATTTCGTGATGAGTACATCATCTTCTATGCGGATCCCGATATTCCGGAAATTTTCCGGGATATCGTCGCTTCCCGGGATATAAAGGCCCGGCTCGACAGTCGTCACCATTCCCGGTTCCAGTACGCGAGGCGCGCCCCCGACCTTGTAATCCCCGACATCATGCACGTCGAGTCCCAGCCAGTGTCCGGTTCTATGCATGTAAAAACGCTTGTATCCTCCGTTTTCTATCAGGCTATCGGCCGTGCCACGCAAGAGTTTGAGATCGATCAATCCCTGCGTCAGAACCCTGACAGCGGCCTCGTGCGCGGCCGGCCACTCGCGTCCCGGTCCTATAGCCGCCAGCGCCGCGTCCTGCGCCGCGAGCACGATGTCATAGAGGGCCCGTTGCTCGGCACTGAAGCGCCGCGCCACCGGGAAGGTGCGGGTAATGTCCGATGCGTACCCATCCATCTCGCAGCCGGCATCGATCAGAACCAGCGTGCCATCCTTGAGCGGCGCGTCGTTTTCTATGTAGTGGAGGATGCAGGCGTTGGCGCCGCTCGCTACGATCGGCGGGTACGATGGATACGCGGCGCCGCCTTTGCGAAACGCATAAAGCAGCTCGGCTTCGAGTTCGTACTCGTAGAGCCCCGGGGCGCATGCCCGGATGGCGCGCTTGTGGCCTTCGACGGCAACGGCCGCTGCGCGGCGCATGAGCGCGGCCTCCTCGGGCCGCTTTGTCAGTCGCATCTCATGAAGGATGTGATTGGGGTCCACGAACTCTTCGGGTGCGGCAATCCCCGACCGCGCCTTGGCACGGACTTCATTCACCCATTCCAGAACATGGCCATCGAATTCCGGATGGCGTCCCATGCTGTAGTAGACGCGCCGCCTGTCTTCGAGAAGGCCCGGAAGGATGTCATCGATGTCGTCTATCGGGAAGGCATCGTCGGCCCCATACTCGGAAACGGCGCCTTCGGGTCCCGCGCGATGCCCTTGCCATTGCTCTTTGTCCGGATCCCGATCTCGGCAAAAAAGCAGAAACTCGCCCCGGGTGCGGCCGGGGACCAGGACTGCCACCGCCTCGGGTTCGGGAAAATGGGTCAGATAGTAGAAGTCGCTGTCAGGACGAAAGAGGTATTCCACATCGCCATTGCGCAGACGCGCAGGCGAGGTCGGAATGATCGCTATGGCATCGCCCATGAGGCCCATGAATTCGGCGCGGCGGCGCCTGAAGGCATTCTTGTCCATAATGCCATTATGCCTGAAGTCGGTGGCCGCACCACGCCCGCACAGGCCGCATTGGCGGCCGGCTCATTTGGCGACTTCATCGTAGATCAATTGGGTAGCGACCCGCAGGTATTCGACAAGCTCGCTTAGGTCCGACTCGCCTGCGGTCCCGCTGGCCTCCGCGATGCCGCCGATATCCGTGAGGGCCTCGGTCACGATCTCCGGGTAATCACGCACCTCCCTATCGTAGTCATATAGGGAAAAACCCGTTACGAAACCCCGGCACCAGTCAATCAGCGCCCGGCTGCGTATAACCGCTGAGCTGTCATCGTCCGGGAGCAGGGGACCAAGCCCGAGCCCGGCCTCGGCCACATCCTCGATGACCCCTTGACGTATGATCTCGAGCCCATCGCGCAGGTCGCCGTCGCTTTCGCCGGCGCCTAAGGCCGCGACCGTCTTGTTGTCGTCCGTCGCTCCGGCACAGAGGAGTCCGATGACAACGCCATGGGCCTCGGACACCCCGAGCGCGATGTCGGCGCGCTCGAGCATCATGGCCCATGTGTCGTAGGAGAAGTCATGTTGCATGGCGCTATTCTATCTGAGGTTGCCCCTTTTTGCCGTTATGGGGCCACTCATTGTCCGAGGCCACAGGCCGCGAACGCCCCGCGCGCGCGTCCTGGAAGCCCTATCGCGCGGACGTTGACCCCGGCCCCGGCGAGTTCTATAGTGGCCCCCATGAGCGGCGAATCTCCCCATGATGCCGACGCCCTGGCCCGTCTGGAGCGTCGGATCGAGGATTTGGTCGCGGCGTGCCGGCGACTTCAAGAAGACAATGCGAATTGGCGTGCGCGCCATCAGGCCTTGTCGGCGGAGTATGTGCGGCTCAATGAACGCACGCGCGCGGCGCGTAGTCGTGTCGAGGAGATGATAGGACGTGTCGCGGCCCTGACCCGCGAGGGCGGTTGATGGCGAGCAGTAAGGAGACGATCCGTATCTCCGTGTTCGGCAAAGAGTTCGCAGTGGCCTGTCCCGCGGACGAGCGGGATGCCCTGGTCAAGGCGGCGCAGTATGTCGATTCGCGCATGCAGGAAGGGCGGCATGGCGGGCGGGTGGCGAACATGGAGCGGCATGCCGTCATGGCGGCGCTCAACATAGCTTATGAATTACTGCGGTTGCGGGAGCAGTCGGTGTCGGATGAGTGGGTCAAGCGCGTCAATGTGCTCACCGACAAGGTGGAACGGGTTTTGCGAGACGAGTTACAGGAGCGGCCTTGAGAATCATCAGGGTCGTTTGCGGGTTTGGCGCCCCCTGCGGTGTTCGTAGCCATTCCGTGCCCCTGAACCTATAACTCTTGCCTCGGGAACCACGATTCCGGGTGCTGTTGTGCATGTCCGTCTCGAACGGAAAGCCTGAAGCATCTGGACGTGTCCCACTTGAACCTTTGGTTCGAGGCAAAGAATGGGTACGGCACAGGTGGAGGGCGCCTCTATATTTTTGCGGTACCTACCCCATGCATGACAAACGCGGTTTGCGGCGCGCTCTGCGCGCATGTCGCAAGGCCCTGGGCGCGCGCGCGCGCGCAACCGGTGCCCGGCATGTCGCCCGCCGCGCCCTGCCGCTTTTGCGCCGGGCGCAGCATGTCGGGGTCTATTGGCCGGTCGGTTCGGAGCTCGATCCGCGGCCACTCGCTTACGCCCTCATGCGCGCGCGCCATGCCGTCTATCTACCTGCGGTGGACCGTCGCCCCGGGCGCCCCATGACCTTTCGTCCCTGGCGGCCGCCGTTCGTTCCGGGCCCATTGGACATACCTGAGCCGCGCTGGGGCCGCAGGATGCGCGCGCGCCGGCTGGATGTGGTGCTGGTCCCGCTGATCGGTTTCGATGCCCGCGGGTGGCGCCTCGGCCAGGGCGGCGGCCACTATGACCGGACCTTTGGTTTCGTGCGCAGAACCGGTGGGCGGCCGGTCCTGATCGGGCTCGCTTATGAATGCCAGCGCCTCGTCTCGGCACCGCGCGAGGGCCATGACGTGCGCCTGCATGCAATACTCACAGAACGCCGGTTATACCGGGCGCAGGACAGGCTGGCATGAATATCTTGTTTATCGGGGACGTCGTAGGCGACGCCGGTCGCCGGGTATTGTTGGCAAGGCTTCCGGTTTTGCAGGAACGCTTCAGGATCGATCTCACGATTGTGAATATCGAGAATGCCGCCGCCGGATTCGGGGTGACGGACAAGATCCTGCGCGAATGTCTTGCTCATAAAGTCGATGTCTTGAGCACCGGTAACCATGTCTTCGACAAACGCGAGGCGATTGAGCTCGTTGGGCGCGAGCCGCGCCTGTTGCGGCCTCATAACTATCCGGTAAGCACTCCCGGGAGCGGTTGGTATGTCGGGCAGACGCGCGGCGGCGAGCCGTTTGCTGTTTTGAATGTCATGGGGACGGCGTTCATGCACCCGGTGCTCGACTGCCCGTTTGCCTGCGCGCGCGCCGCGCTCGATGCAAAACCCGAGGCCGTGAAGACGGTACTGGTCGATTGCCATGCCGAAACGACGAGCGAGAAGATGGCGATGGGCTGGTTCCTGGATGGCCAGGTCAGCGCGGTCGTGGGCACCCACACCCATGTCCCGACCGCCGACGAGCGTATCCTGCCGGCGGGCACGGCCTACATCTCGGATGTCGGCATGACCGGGTGCTATGACTCGGTGATCGGCATGAACAAGGACAAGGTGCTGCGGCGCATGGTCCAGAAGCTGCCCGAACGGCTCGAGGCCGCCGAGGGCCGGGCGACCGTGTGCGGGGTCGTCATAGATGTCGATGGCAAGACCGGACGCAGCCGCGGTATTCAGCGCGTACGCGTGCGCGAGGACTGATGGCCTATTGGCTATTGAAAAGCGAGCCCAGCTCGTTTTCTCTCGAAGACCTGATGGTGTGCCGTGCCCCTGAGCCCTGGAGCGGGGTACGCAACTTTCAGGCGCGCAACTTCATGCGCGCCATGAGGCCGGGCGACCTCGGGTTCTTTTATCATTCGAGCTGCGCCAAGCCCGCGATCGTAGGCGAGGTCGAGATCGTGCGCGCATCCTATCCCGACCATACCGCCTTGGACCCCGGCGACCATCACTATGACCCCCGCGCGGTCGTAAACCCGGATCTTTGGTCCATGGTCGACGTAGCCTTTAAGGAACGCTACCCGGCGCCGGTGACATTGGCCCGCCTCAAGGCCTGTCCGGCGCTTGCCGGCATGCGGCTCCTGGCGCGCGGTAATCGCTTGTCGGTCCTGCCGGTGACCGCGGAGGAATGGCAGGTCATCCGGCGGCTCGCCCGTGACTCATGAGGTTTTATCATTTCTGGTTCGAGCCGGTCTCGGAGCGCGTGCGGCTGGCGCTCGGCGCCAAGGGCATCGCGCATGAGCGGGTCATCCCCGATTACGACGACGACGAGACATTTTTCGATCTGGGCGTGGCCCGGCAGGCCCCGGTGTGGCGGTGGGCCGATGGGCGAGTGGAGACCGATTCGCTGGCCATTGTGCGCGCGCTCGATTCCGATCAGCCCGACCCGCCGCTTTTTGCTCCCTTGCAGGACGGGCAGTGGCAGGCCCTGCAGGCATGGCGCCTGAGCGCCGCCGATCTCCTGGAGAGGCTCTATGCGCCGGTGCGCCCGGCGTATCGGGGCCTGGGTGATCACCCGTCTCACCTGGCCTCCTACAAGGCCTCGGTGGCAGCGCGCCTAGGCGCCAGCATGGAAGAACTCGCCAATGATCGTTACGGGGCCTACGCCCAGCTCGATGCCTTGACCCGGTTCAAGGATCTGGGGGTCTTTCTCGCGCAGCATCGATTTTATGCGGGGGCGTTTTCGGCGGCCGACGTGCTCCTTACGGCCGACCTCTTTCCCTTGCAGCTTCAAGACGGCATCACCCTGCCGATCGACATCATGTATTATTTTGAACGTGTTCAGGACGTCTGCGGGGTGGATCTGCGCGACGGCCTCATCGGCGGCCCTTTGCGGGAGGGATCATGACACTGTGCGAGCTTTTGACTTACCTAGACCGGGAATCCGGCTATCCCGTGTTGGATGGCGACTGCGAGGAGACGATCAGGAAGGCCGCGGCCGGCAGCCACAAGGATGTCCTTGCCGGACGTATCGTGGCGGCCATCGCCGGCAGCGTCGACACCGCGACGGCGACTGCCCCCATACTGCGCGCGCAGGCCACGACCGCGCTTGGGCCCTTGCGCTTGAAGGCCATGCGCGACGATGTGACGGGCGATGAGCTAAGGCGCATGGAGCGCACGGTGCACGCGATCGACGGCGCCTTCAATGACGAGGCGCTCGCCGCGCGCGGATCGTAAGCCCATTCGCTGCCCCTCTCGGGGCAGGCTCAGCGCAGGAACAGCTGGTAGGCCGGATTCCCGGTCTCTTCCTCGTAATCCATGCCGAGCGCCTCGAGAAAGGCCGGCAGCTTCTTGCGTTCGGATGGCGGCACCTGCATGCCGATCAAGACGCGGCCATAGTCAGCGCCGTGATTGCGGTAATGAAAGAGGCTTATGTTCCAGGCGCGACCCATGGCGTTGAGAAACGCCATCAGGGCCCCGGGGCGGTCCGGAAACTCGAAGCGGTAGACGATCTCGTCATTCACGGGGCAGCGCCCACCGACCAGGTGACGCACATGCAGCTTGGCCATTTCGTTGTCGGTCAGATCCAGAATGTCATAGCCTGCGCGCGCGAGGGCTGTAAAGAGATCGTGGGCATCGTCGCCCTCTCCTACCTGTATCCCGACAAAGACATGGGCCAGCGTCGGTCCCGCATAGCGGTAATTGAACTCGCTTATGTTGCGATCGCCGATCAGGCTGCAGAATTGCCGGAAGCTCCCCGGGACCTCGGGGATGGTGGCGGCAAACAGGACCTCCCGGCGCTCGCCGATCTCGGCGCGCTCGGCGACATGCCGCAGCCGATCGAAGTTCATGTTCGCGCCCGAGGCGATGGCGATAAGCGGCCGGTCCCCGGGGTGCGTTAAGGCGTAGGCCTTGAGGCCTGCAACCGCCAGCGCCCCCGACGGCTCGACGATGGAACGGGTATCCTCAAAGATGTCCTTGATGGCCGCACAGATCGCATCGTTGCTTACCACCAGGACCTCGTCGACCAGCCGCCGCGCGATACGAAACGGCTCGCGGCCGACCTGGCGTACCGCGACGCCATCGGCGAAGGTGCCGACATGGTCGAGGAGCACGCGGTTGCCGGCTATAAGCGAGCGCGCGAGGGCGTCGGCGTCGGCCGGCTCGACCCCCACGATACGAATCTCGGGCCGCAGGGACTTGACATAGAGGGCGATGCCCGCGATCAACCCGCCGCCGCCGACTGGCACGAAGATGGCCTCGATGTCGGATGGGTGTTGCTTTAGGATTTCCATACCGATCGTGCCTTGACCGGCAATAACATCAGGGTCATCGTAGGGATGAATGAAGGGCAGGCCCTGCGCCTCGCTCAAATGCCGTGCATGGGCGTAGGCGGCATCGTAATTGTCGCCCGCGAGCACCACCTCGGCGCCTCGGGCGCGCACCGCCTCGACCTTGATGCTGGGCGCCATGACGGGCATGACGATGACCGCGCGAATGCCAAGCCGCTGCGCGGCAAGCGCCACCCCCTGGGCGTGGTTCCCGGCCGAGGCGGTAAGTACCCCCTGGGCCCGTTCGGCAGGGTCAAGGCCCGCGATCTTGTTATAGGCGCCGCGCAGCTTGAAGGAGAACACCGGCTGCATGTCCTCGCGCTTTAAGAGGATGCGCCGGCCCAACCGGCGTGACAACGCCGCCGCCTCGGACAGCGGGCTTTCGATGGCCACGTCGTAGACGCGGGCCTTGAGGATGCGCTTTAGGTAATCGCGTGTCATCGGGCGGTCTTTGCGCGAGCATAGCAGAGGCGGTCTGTCTTCGGCCACCGACTGCGACAAGGCCGCGTTTTCGCATGGGCCCGAATCGTGCGCCGCCACGCTCTTTATACCGGCCAATCGAACGAATGATCCGCGCCGGGTTCCTCCCGGCGAGGGCATTCGGGGCGCCCCTGGGTGACGACCGCAGCCGCGGCCACGCAGCTACGCGCCTTGCCAGTCACCCCGTGCCGACCCTTCGCCCGCCTTCCCGGCCCCTGAACGTGCCTCACGATGCGCTAGCGCCTGCGCCGTCTCTCCTTGTGACGTGCCGCAGACCATGATCTATATTTATCCAGAGGTGTTTGGGCATGCATCGCATAGTCCCGATGATGGGGGGAGTCGTCCTGCTCGCCGGGGTAGCCGCGGGGCCGGGGGCGTGTGCCGCCCCCCCTGTGCTGACGATCGGAATCGTCCCGGAGATGTCACCGTGGACGCTCGCGCGCCGCTGGACACCGGTCCTCAGGGCCTGGTCGGCGGCCGCCGGAGTGCGCATCGCCTTGCGCACGGCGCCGACCATCCACCGCTTCGAGCAGCGTGTTGCGCACCATGACTATGACCTCGTGTATCTCAATCCGGTCGACTACCTCCGTTACCGGAACCATTATCGAGCCTTTGCCCGCGGGCGGGGGCGCCTGCAGGGGATCCTGATCGTCCGCCGCGGGGGACCCGTGCGCGACATCAGCGGGCTTAAGGATCGCGTGATCGCGTTTCCGGCCCGCCACGCGCTTGCGGCCTCGATTGAGCCGCGGGGCTTTTTGCAAGACCGCGGCATCCCGTTCCGGGTACGCTATGTCGGTTCGCATGATGCCGTTTACCGTGACGTGGCCGCTGGCCTCTTTGTCGCAGGCGGGGGGATCCGCCGGACCTATGATGCACTCCCATCGCGGATCCGCCGGCGCTTGCGAATCCTCTGGGCCGGGCCCAAGGGGCTCACGCACCCCTTTGCCGCGCTGCGCACCTTGCCTGCGGCCCTGGTGCGGCGCCTGACAGCAACGCTTGTGCATCTGCCCCGGGTGGTGCCTGGCGCCATAAGGAGGCTTGGATTTACCGGATTTCGCGCCGCGCGCGATCGCGACTACACGCGCGCCAGGCCGGTCCTGTGACGATGCCGCCGATGACCCTGTCGTTTCGCACGAAAATGATCGCAGGTATCGCGCTCATTCAGATCTTGTTTCTGCTCGCCATCCTGATGAGCGGCCTTACGGTCTTGTCGCAGTCACGCGCGCAGGCACTCATGACACGGGTCAAGGGCGACGCCCGTCTGTTCGCGACCGCCTCCGCCAATGCCCTTGTGAGCGATGATATCGGGGCATTGCGGCGCATCGTGCGTCAGGTGATGCGTAACCGCGGGGTCATTTATGCCGCGGCGTGGGACGGGGACGGCAGGCCCCTGGCGCACGCGGGACGCGCCATCGAAGGCGCGCATGTCTACCGGGCCCAGGCCTCGGTCATGGTCGACAAGACGTCCTATGGCAAGGTTGAGATCGAGGTAAGAGACCGCCGCTTCGGACCGATTCTGGTGCGGGCGAGCCACCGCATCCTCGCGATCGCCCTCGGTGAGATCATGTTGGTGGGATTGGCGTCGTGGCTCTTCGGACGCTATCTCATGCGTCAGGTGGCCGCCATCGAGGCGGGGGTCGCGCGCATCGCAAGCGGCGAGCTGGGGTTTCAGCTCCCGGTTGCCGGTCATGATGAGCTGGCGCGCATGATCATCGGATTTAATACCATGTCGGCGCAGCTTAAGACCCTGCAAGACGAGGCCACGCGAGAGCATCACGAGGTCCTGGCCGCCAATGAGCGGCTCGAGAGGCGCGTCTACGAGCGCACCGAGGAGCTCGCGGTCGCCAACCGCGAGCTCGAGTATCGGGCCATGCATGACCCCCTGACCGGTCTGCCCAACCGCATCCTGCTGCAAGACCGGTTGTTCCAGGCCATTCGCGCCGGACACCGGGAGGCCACGCCATTCGCCCTCATGATCCTTGATCTCGACGGGTTCAAGGACATCAATGACGGCTTAGGCCATGAGGCCGGTGATCTCCTGCTCCAGGAGGTGGCCCGGCGTATCGTCGCCCGGCTGCGCCAGTCGGACACGGCCGCGCGCTTAGGCGGGGACGAGTTCGCCCTCCTGCTGCCCGGCGTCGCGAATGGTGCCGATGCCGAGATCGTGGCCCGCAAGCTGCTCGACGCCTTAAGGGTGCCCACGGCCATTGGCGATCAGGCTGTATCTGTCACCGCGAGCTGCGGCGCGGTGCTGTTCCCGTCGCACGGGGATGAGGGCTCGACGCTTTTGCGGCATGCCGATCGCGCCATGTACGAGGCCAAGCGCACCCGGCAGGGGTTTCTCTCTTTCGCGCCCGCCATGGATGAGGCGGGGGATGATCGCCTGCGGTTACAGGTGGGCCTTGAGCGTGCCATTCGGCACGGGGATCTGGTGCTGCACTATCAGCCGACCGTCAATCTCGCCACCGGCGAGGTCTCGGGGGCGGAGGCCTTGGTCCGCTGGCCGCACCCGGTGCTCGGCATGCTGGCGCCGGCGCGGTTCGTGCCCCTGGCGGAACGCACGGATCTCATAGGGCCGCTTACCTTTTTTGTGCTGCGTCAGGCCGCGACCCAGGCGCGCGCCTGGGCGGAACGTGGGCGGAGGTTGGCGGTCGCGGTCAACGTGTCGGCCGTGAGCCTGAGCGACAGCGGGTTTGCGGATCGCGTGGAGCGTATTCTCCAGGAGGCCGGTGTTGCCCCCGGTCTCATAGAGCTCGAGGTCACCGAGACCGCGCTCATGCGCGACCCGGAGCGTGCACAGGCCGCGATCCGGGCCTTGAGCGGGTTCGGGGTACATGTCGCGATCGATGACTTCGGGACGGGCTATTCGTCCATGGCCTATCTGCGCAGGCTTGCCGTGGCCAAGATCAAGATCGACAAGTCCTTTGTCATGGATATGGGGGTGAGCCGCAATGACAGCGTCATCGTCCGTTCGATCATCGATCTGGGCCATTCCCTGGGGCTCAAGGTCATAGGCGAGGGGGTCGAGAGCGCCGAGACGATGGCGATCCTGGCGGGACTTGGCTGTGACTACGCGCAAGGGTTTCATATCGCCCGGCCCATGGGTGCCGAGGCCTTCGATACCTGGCTGCAACAACGCGCGTGAGGGTTAAAGGCCGGCGCTAGTGCCCGTAGCCGACCGTCAGGACCACCATGTCGGCATCGCGATAGCCAAACTGCGCCGATTGCTGGAACGTGATGTGATTCCAGCGCACCCCGATCCGCCAGTATCGGTCCAGCCGATAGGAGGTCGATAGCGAGACGAGCAGCGACGCGTGGTAGCCGTTGGTCTGGACGCCGGGGCGGATGTCGTAGACGGTATTGAGGACCTCGGGGCCCAGGGCGAGGGTGGCATGCAGCCGTTTCGTGACCGCGCTCGCAAGCCGGTACTGGATGAAGACGCCATCCGTTCCAGCGTTTACGCCCTCGTTCAGATAGCCGGCCTCCCAGCGGCTGCCCGCGTAATAGGCCATGGCTGCGGCCTTGAACTTCGGTCCCGGTTCGTTGGCGATACCAAGCCCGCCTGCAAGCACCAGCGCGGCCCGAGCGGCCATCGTGCCCGCCGCCCATAGGCCCACAAACGGCCATCCAAAAACGCGCATCACCGCACCATGCTGACGACCCATGACCCTCCTCGCACGCACCGGACAGGCTAATGTCGCGTTCTGTCTGGGTTCCAATAATGGTCCGCCGGTCATATGCCCCGCATCCCGGTACAGACCGCTGCGCCGAGCGCACCGACAGTGTATTCTATTAGTAAGCCATAGAAATAGTATCGCAAACTAACGATCCCCACCCCCCTCTCTCGACCGAACCTTCTTTGTTCACCGATTTTGCCCGGTTTGTGCCGGTGACAGGCCGCCCCCGGACCGCAAGGCCCCGGGGGCCCCACAGCCGCGTGCCGCGAAGGCCGTGCGCCGCGATTGCAAGCAGGGCCTCGGCCCCGGCCTTTCTTTCATGCCATGACCCCGGTATCCTGCGCCCATGACTCAAGACGAGATGAAGAAGGCGGCCGCCGTGGCGGCCCTGGAGTGTGTTCCCCACGGCGGCATCATCGGTGTGGGCACGGGCAGTACCGCAAACCATTTCATCGACGCCCTGGCGACGATCAAGGGCCGCATAGACGGGGCCGTGGCCAGCTCTGTCGCCACCGCCGAGCGGCTTACGAAACACGGGATCCCGGTCGTGGATCTCAATGAGGCCGGGGATCTCGCCCTCTACGTCGACGGCGCCGATGAGGCCACCGTCCATCGGGCCCTGATCAAGGGGGGTGGCGGGGCGCTCACGCGCGAGAAGATCGTGGCGGCGGCGAGCCGCACGTTTGTGTGCATTGCCGATGAGGGCAAGCTGGTCGATGTCCTGGGACGCTTCCCGTTGCCGGTGGAGGTGATTCCGATGGCGCGCAGCCTGGTTGCGCGCGCGATCGTGGCGCTGGGCGGCGAGCCGGTCTTGCGCCCGGGTTTTCAGACCGACAACGGCAACGTGATCCTCGATGTCCATGGGCTGAAGATCCTCGATCCCGTGGCCCTGGAGGAGCGCTTGAATCAGATTACCGGGGTGGTCACCAACGGACTCTTTGCGCGCCGCGGCGCCGACGTCCTCTTGCTGGGCACGGCCCATGGGGTGCGTCGCCTGCCTTAAACGGGGGCCGTGCCGGGAGGAGGCGCATGGACGCCTATGTCGTCGACAGGGATGGACGCGGGGGGCTGGTGGCGGGCCTTGGGCGGCGCGATGTCCGCGAACTGACATCCCCCGGCGTCCTGATGCGCGTGCAGTACTCGAGCCTCAACTACAAAGACGCCCTGGCCGCGCGCGGCGACCCCGGTATCGTCAAGCGCTTTCCGCATGTGCCCGGCATCGATGCCGCAGGCGTTCTGGCCGATGATCCGGCCGCAGGTCCGGTGCTTGTGACGGGCTACGGCTTGGGCACGGAGGTGTGGGGCGGCTTTGGCGATTATGTGCGGGTCCCGGAGGATTGGCTCGTGCCGATCCCCGATGGACTCTCGGTGCGCGACAGCATGATTCTGGGGACCGCGGGCCTGACTGCGGCCTTGAGTGTCGACGCCCTCTTGCAGGCCGGCCTCGATCCCGCTGCAGGGGAGGTCCTGGTGACCGGGGCGACCGGCGGGGTCGGGAGTCTCGCCGTCATGCTGCTCGCACGGCTCGGGTTCTCCGTAGTGGCCTTGACGCGCAAGCCCGCGGCAGAGGCCTACCTGCAGGGATTGGGCGCGGCGCGGGTTCAGGTCGCCCGTTCCGCTCCTGCCCCCGCCAAGGCCCTGCATAAGGCGCAGTGGGCGGGGGCCATCGATACGGTCGGGGGCGAGACCTTGGCCTTTGTCCTCAAGGGCGTTGGTTACGGCGGCGCGGTGGCGGCCTGCGGCATGGCCGGCGGTGCCGATTTTCCTGGATCCGTCTATCCGTTCATTCTGCGCGGCGTGCGATTATTCGGAATCGATTCGGTGCAGTGCCCGCACGCGGTCCGCGAGGACCTGTGGCGGCGCTTGGCCGGCCCCTGGAGGCCTGCGCGCCTTGCCGATATCGAGCGGGTCGTGGACCGCCGGGATCTCGACACCGCGATCGCGGCATTGCTGGACGGTGAGCGCACGGGGCGCACCCTGGTGCGAGTCGGCGCGGTGTGCTGAGAGCGGGATCGGGCGTGCCCTACCGGCGCCGAGGGGTTGCGGGGCTGTCATGAGAAGGAGGCCCGGCAGTCTTTCACGCAAGGGAGGATCCCCAGCCGCATTGCACTCCGGGCCTTGGGTCTGCTGTCTAGGGCCGGCCTGGCGTTTGCCCTCATGCCGGCCTTAAGTCGCCCGTCAGGATGATCGCCCGACGCACTCATCCTCAATTCCGGTTCCGGGTCGTCCCAGCACCAGTTGGGGCAAGGCCAGTCGACTAGAGATGGGGGGCAATCCAACTCTTGAGGCGGCCGGCGTCCAGGGCCCCGGCAGTGCGCGCCACCTCGCGGCCGCCCTTGAAGACCGCGAGCGTGGGGATGCTGCGGATGTTGTAGCGGCTCGCAAGCCCCTGGTTTTCCTCGGTGTTGACCTTGATGAACCGCGCCTTCAACTTGAGGTCGGCGGCCGCCTGCGCGAACGCCGGGGCCATCATGCGGCAAGGCCCGCACCACGGCGCCCAGAAGTCGACCAGCACCGGGAGATCGGTGCCCGAGACGTGTTGGGCAAAGCTCTTTTCGTCGACCGTGATCGGTTCCCCGGTGATGAGCGGATTGTGGCAGACCCCGCAACGGGGATTCTGGGCCAGGCGCTCCTCCGGGACCCGGTTCTTTTGCCCACAGTGCGGGCACACCAGCTGCTTGACCGACATGGACACCCCTTCTGACGCGATATCGCCTGATGCCTATGTGGGGCCTCGGTCTTTTTCTTTCCAGTCCCTAGGTGCCGCCGGCAAACCCGTGCTGTCGCCAGGCCTCGAACACCGCCACGGCCACGCTGTTGGAGAGGTTCAGGCTGCGGTTGCCGGGCCGCATGGGCAGGCGCAGGCAGTGTTCGGCGGGCAGTGACGCGAGCAGCCCCGCGGGCAGGCCGCGCGTCTCGGGGCCAAACAAGAGCGCGTCGCCGGGCTCGTAGCGCGCCTCGGTATAGAGGCGACGGGCGCGTGTCGAGAACGCCCATATACGCCGCGGCGCGGCATCTTTGAGAAAGGCGTCCAGGTCCCGATGGACGCGCAGCGTCACCCACTCGTGATAATCGAGCCCGGCGCGGCGCAGCAGGCGGTCCTCCAGACGAAACCCCAGGGGTTCGATCAGATGGAGCAGGGCCCCGGTGTTGGCGCACAGCCGGATGACGTTGCCGGTATTCGGTGGAATCTCGGGCTCGAAGAGTGCCACGTGAAGCGGCGCATCCCTTGTTGTCATGGGCATACGCTATCATTATAGCGATTCTCTTTTTAAGGTGATTCCGCGAATCCGCCCGCGGGAGGGACCACAGTCGAGAGGACTGGGCCACGCCGGCGGCCGCCCCACATCTATCTTGCGATACCCCCGCAGGCCACTATACTCCGCTCCGGCACGCTTCCTGCATAACAAGGGGTAGGTTGTTTGAGAAGGCGTGATCGCCGCCGCCGATTCCGCGGCCGACACGCATGGTTCATTCGTGGGGCACTTTTAAGGAGAGGAGATCGGATATGAAACGGCAGCAGGCGGGTTTTACCTTGATCGAATTGGTAGTGGTCATCATCATCCTCGGCATCCTGGCGGCGGTCGCCCTGCCGAAGTTCATGGGGCTTAGCACGGACGCGCGAGTGTCGGTGGTAAACGGCATGAGCGGGTCGGTCACGGAGGCCGCGGATATGGCCCACGCCTTGGCCGAGGTCCAGGGCGAGGTCGGGGCGACGGGATCCGTGACCTTGCCGGACGGGACGAAGATCACCACTGCTTATGGTTATCCGGATGCGACAGCGACAGGGATATTCAATTCCCTGCAGGATGCGGTGGCCACACCTTCCCAGGCCTTCCCGTTTACCTTTACGGCCGGTTCGGGCACAACCGCCGCGACCTTTGCTTACACGGCCCCGGGCGGTACCGCGAACGATTCCTGCGAGGTGAGTTATACGCAGTCATCGGGTGTCGGCGTGGCGCCGCTCGTCAGCGTGACCACCAGCGGCTGCTAAGGCTGTCGGCGGGCCTGCCGTTCGGCGGGCCCGCCCGCCGCTTCTCATGATCTGGTGATGACTGTGACCGCTGGCCTGGCAAGAGTAGAGGGCGGGTACCCGCGACAGGCCGGCCTCATGGCCTCACGCAGTGCCTACCGGGCGGGGGCGGGCTATACCCTGCTCGAGGTCGTGGCGGTCCTCATCATCGTTGCGATCCTCGCTGCAGTGCTCGCGCCCCAATTCATCGGGGCCTCCGGTTTCGAAGGCCAGACCACCGCGGATAAGCTTCTGATGGCAGCGCGTTACGCCGAGACCCTGGCGCAAAACCAGGGGGTGAAGACGTCTCTCGTAGTCACGGCGAACTCCTTTTCGGTCGAGCAAAATAACGTGCCGGTCGCTAATCCCACGTTGCAATCGGCAAGCTTTATCGTCACGCTGCCCGCGGGCGTCACGATCACGCCAAAAAAGAAGACCGTGAGTTTCGTGCGCCCTGGGGTTCCGAACATAACCCCGACCTTCACGGTGGCCGGGCCCGGCTCCACCGTGAAGGTCTATGTGACCGCCACGGGCTATATCTACGAATGCACGCCCCAGGGGTCGTGTCCGCCATGAGGCGCCGGGGGTCGGCCTTGGGGTCTCGTTATGCCGCGGGCTTAAGCCTGATTGAGCTTATCGTCGCCATCGTGCTGCTTGCGATCCTGGGGGCGGGTTTCATGGCCATGTATGGGGCGGTGACCCGCCGCAATGCCGCCGGCCTGCAGGCCGCGCCCATGACCTGGGTGGCGCAGGGGGTCATGGAATATGAGCTCCTGCAGACGGAGCTCTCGGCTGCGGGCACACCGGTCGCCCTTAATCCGACGGCGTTCGGCCCCTATCAGGCGAGCGCGACGTATAAGGTTGCGGCGACCACGAAGGTGGCGACCGGGACCTATGACGCCTATCTCGTGACGGTCACGGTCACCTGCACCTCCGGCGCCTGCACCCCGATGGTCTTTACGTCCTATGTCTACTCGACCTGACGCCGGCTTTACCCTGATCGAGATGGTGGTCGCCATCGTGCTGACCGCGATCCTCATGGCCATGGCTGCCCCCTTGCTGACGCATCTTGTGAGGAGCTATGTGACCGGGGCTCAGGGGGCGGATCTTGCCACTGCGGCGGGGCCGGCGGTGGCGCGCCTGCAATGGGATGCCCGCAACGCCTACGAGATGGCGGTGACAAAAACCTGCAGGCTCAATCTGGACAATGATAAAGGCCAAGTCCTCGAGTACTACCATTATGTCGGGCGGAGTCTGTACCGTGACAAGGCCCTCATCCTGGGGGACCTGCAGAGCCCGGGCGGGGCCTGCCCGTTCGGACCGGCGAGCGGTGGTTTTGTGTACGCCGTGACCTATGATTTCCTCTATACGGGTCCGAGCGGCCAGGGGCAGCTTACCGTAGACGGGATGTTGTCCGCCTATGCATACTCCTAGCGCGCGCCGCGACCGCGGCTTCATCCTGGTGGCGCTCATCTTCCTAGTGCTCGTGGGCGTCGTGCTGTTGGCGGCCATGGCCTTTTTGTACGGGACCGCGACCGGCGCCGAAGGGACGCAGAATGGCGGTGGCCAGGCCTTCACCGCCGCCGAGAGCGGCGATCAGTATGGCGTCTATTATCTGGAGACGAACTACTGGAAGACGTTGCCGCCAGCGCCGCTTACCCTGCCTGCCCAGACCCCGTCGGTCCCGGACCCCGAGTGCCCGCCGGTGGTGACTGTCACCACGGCCGGTGGCGATTATCTGGTGACATCGGTGGCGACCTGCGCGGGATCGGGGGCGCAATGGACCGTGGTGCGTACCGTGACGGCCTCGCAGACGGGAGGCGGCAGGGGAGGTCCTCCTGGCAGGGGAGGTGGTGTGATCACATACACCGTGACGAACTGGACTGAACAGTAGGGCGCATAGTGATCGCGCATATGCCGGGTCTTTTTGCTATACCTTGTCATAGAGTAAGGAGCCGGGATAACGCATGGCCGAGGCGACGATGACGGAACCCATGGCGGTATCGCGCCCCCGCAAGGTGCGCCTAGGCGACCTCCTGCTCGAGAACAAGGTGATTTCCAAAGAGCAGCTGGAGACCGCGCTCGCCGACCAACGCAAGAGCGGGCGGCGCCTGGGGCGCGTGCTTATCGAAAACGGCTACTTAAGCGAAGACTCGCTCCTGGACTTCCTGTCGCGCCAGTTGCGTATCCCCTACATCGACCTGCGTCGCTACACCTTCGTACCGGAGGTCGTGCGCCTCATCCCGGAGGCCTATGCGCGGCGGTTTCGTGCCGTGGCCCTGCGCGAGGAGGGCGGCGCGCTGCTCGTGGGCCTTGCCGATCCGGTCGATATCTTCGCCCACGACGAGATCGCGCGGCTCGTAAAAAGGCCCCTTAAACTTGCGGTCGTCAAGGAGGGCGATCTCCTCAAGGCCCTGGATGTGGTCTACCGCCGCACCGAGGAGATCAGCGGGTTGGCTGCCGAGCTCGAGCAGGAGCTCGCGGCCTATGACATCGATCTCGGGGTCGTGCCGGGGGTCCCCGACGGCGCCAACGACGCCCCGGTGGTCAAGCTCCTGCAGACCATATTCGAGGATGCGATTCAGGTGAACGCCTCGGATATCCATATCGAGCCCGATGAGAACGCGGTGCGGGTGCGTTTTCGCATCGACGGCGAACTGCGGGTGCAGACCAGCGCCGACCGCAAGATCGCCCAGGCCCTGGTGTCGCGTCTTAAGCTCATGGCCGCGCTCGACATATCCGAGCGCAGGCTCCCGCAGGACGGGCGCTGCCAGGTGCGGTTTCGGAGTACCGTGATCGACGTGCGCCTGTCGACTGTGCCGGTGCAGCATGGCGAGTCGGTGGCCATGCGCCTTTTGAATCAGTCGACCGGCATCCTCGAACTCGATCGGTTGGGCATGCCGACCGATATCCTGGCGCGCCTGCGCACCATGATCCACCAGCCGCACGGGTTGGTGCTCGTGACGGGCCCCACGGGCAGCGGCAAGACCACCACCCTTTATGGCGCCTTGAACGAGCTCAACGTCCCCGAGGTGAAGGTCTTGACGGTGGAAGACCCGGTCGAGTACCGGCTTTCAGGCGCCAATCAGGTCCAGGTCAACCCCAAGATTGACCTCGGGTTCGGCCGCGTCCTGCGGGCCTTCCTGCGCCAGGACCCCGATATCATTCTGATCGGCGAGATGCGCGATACCGAGACCGTGGAGATCGGGCTGCGCGCGGCCATGACCGGGCACCTCGTCTTGTCGAGCCTGCACACCCATGATGCGGTGTCGAGCGCCATGCGGCTCCTGGACATGGGTGCGGAGCCCTATCTCGTGGCGGCGTCGCTGCGCGGCATTGTCGCCCAGAGGCTCGTGCGCCGGGTATGCGAGAGCTGTACCGAACCGGTCGCGGCGACCGCCGCCGAGAAGGCGCTCTTGGCCGCCGAGCTCGGTGCCGACGCACCCATCACCTTAAAGCGCGGGCGCGGCTGCACCTTTTGCCAGCGCACCGGGTTTCGCGGCCGGATCGGGGTCTATGAGATCCTCGAGATCGACGAGGCCCTGATGGCGGCCCTGCAGAAACGCGACCCCGAGGCCTTTGCGCGCGCGGCCTTGCATGCCCCCCATTACCGGAGGCTGCGCACCGAGGCCCTGGCCCAGGCGGCGCGTGGTGTCACTACGGTCGAAGAGGCCATGCGCGCCGTGTATGGGACCGGCTGATGGCGTCTTTTCGTTATAAGGGGCGCAATGGCCGCGGCGAGGCGGTGGCGGGCCTCATGGAGGGCGCAAGCGCCGATGCCGTGGCCTCGCACCTCTTCAATCTCGGTATCACCCCGATCGACATCCACGGGGCGCGCGCCCAGTCGCCCTCGCTGTGGGTGCGGGAACTCGGGGGCGCGCGCGTCGATCTGACGGACCTCGTGCTCTTTTGCCGCCAGATGCATACCCTGCTCAAGGCCGGCGTGCCGATCATGCAGGCCTTGAAGGGTCTGCGCGATTCCACGCATAACCGCACACTGGCGGCGGTGATCGGGCAGGTGAGCGAGGCGTTGGACGCGGGCCTCGATCTCACCGCGGCCGTCAAGCGTCACCCCAAGGTGTTCTCGACCCTGTTTGTCGCCCTGGTGCAGATCGGAGAGACGAGCGGCACGCTCGATCAATCTTTTCTGCAGCTCGCGGGCTATCTGGAGCGCGATCGCGAGACCGAGCAGCGCGTGAAGTCGGCCACCCGCTACCCGAGCTTTGTCGTGGCAGCGCTTATCATCGCGGTCTTTATCATCAATATCTTTGTCATACCGGCATTCGCCCATGTCTATGCCGGCCTGCACGCGCGGCTGCCGCTTGCCACGCGTATTCTGATTGCCTCATCGCGCCTTACGGTCCGCTATTGGTACGATATCGTGGCGGTGGTTGTGATTGCGGTGCTGGGCGTACGCGCCTATGTGCGCACGACCGCCGGGCGCTATCGTTGGCATCGCCTGCGCCTGCGCCTGCCGATCATAGGCCCGATCATGACCCGCGCCCTGCTCGGCCGCTTCGCGCGCGCGCTCGCCATCACCATCAAGAGCGGCGTGCCACTCATTCAGGGGCTTACCGTCATTAGCCGGGCGGTGGACAACGAGTATGTGGCGGTGCGCATCCTGCAGATGCGTGACGGCATCGAGCGCGGTGAGACCCTGACGCGCGCCGCGCAGGCGACCGAACTCTTCCCGCCGCTCGTGCTGCAGATGGTGGCGGTGGGCGAGGAGAGCGGGGCGATCGATAGCCTCATGACTGAGGTGGCCGAGTATTACGAGCGCGAGGTGGACTATGACCTGCGCAATCTGAGTACCGCCATCGAGCCCCTGCTGGTGGTCGCCATGGGGATCCTGGTGCTGATGCTGGCGCTCGGGGTGTTTCTGCCGATGTGGGACTTGGCGCGTGCCGCCTTTCATCAAAACGGCGGGCAGGTCTAGCGCGGGGGTTTTGGCCACCACTGTCGGCGAGGGCGGTGTGACGTCCGTGATCGGGCGTGCTACTGTCACATAAAAAAGCCTAGGCGGCATGATCGGCCGGTACCGTTGGTCGGCTTGTGACGACGGGTGTTCTGGGGGAGAGGTATGTGGGGACGTTGGCGGCGCAAGCGTCGGGACGCGGGTCTGGCGGGCATTGGCGTGCATGCCAATGGGTTCTCGTTCGTGCGCGTCGTGCGCGAACCGCGCACACCGGCGCGCATCGTGGCCGCGGATTTCCGGCCCTTCGAGGGCGCTGACCCCAGTCAGGTCCTCGCGCGGCTGGTCGCGGATCACGACTTAAAGCGCCATATGTGCACGACCTGGCTTAGGGCGGGCGAGTACCGGCTCTTGCAGACCGAGGCGCCGGACGTCAAGCCCGAGGAGTTGCGTGCGGCCCTGCGCTGGCGCATCAAGGACCTGATCGATTTTCATGTCAATGACGCCACGCTGGACGTCTTCGACGTCCCGATGCGCATGCCCGGGCGCGCCCCGCTCGTCTATGTGGTGGTCGGGCGCAACGAGGCGATCCGCGCGCGCGCCGATCTTATGTACAATGCCGGCGCGGCCCTCGACATCATCGACATCCCGGAGCTCGCGCAGCGCAATCTCGCAGAGCTCCTGCCGCAGGACCGCGAGGGCGTGGCGCTCCTTACGCTGACTGACGACGGGGTGCTCATCACCATCACTCGCGATGGCGCGCTGTACCTCTCGCGCACCATAGCGGAGGGGTTACCCGCGTTTGCCGATGACCGTGGGTATGAGCGGTTACTGCTCGAGCTGCAGCGCTCGCTCGATTATTTCGAAAGTTCGTTCCGGCAGAGCCCCATCATGCATGTGGTAGTCGCCCCCGCGTCGGCGCCCAACGAGGCCCTCATCGCCTATCTGCAGGCCAACCTCCCGCAGCGGGTCGTTTCCTGGGAGGTGGGGCGCTATGGAGACGTCGAGGCCCAGGTGTCGGTCCCCGATAGCTGCTTTGTGACGCTGGGCGCAGCCCTGCGCGAGGACAAGGTCGCGCTATGACGCATCAGCAGATCAATCTCTACCACCCGATCTTCCGGCGCGAACCAAAGCTGTTTTCGGCAAGCATCATGCTGCGCGCGTGGCTTGCGCTGCTTGCCGTAGGCGTTGTGGCCGCCGGGTTCGATGCCTGGCAGGTCCAGGACCTCGCCGGGACCCTTGCCAGCGCCCGGCAAAACGAGCGGGCCGCCCAGGCCCGCCTCGCGGCCGCCGATAGCGTCTTTGGGGTGGGCCGCGCCCGCGTGCGGCTCGCCGCGCTCAAGCACCGCGCGCGCACCTTGAAGGGGCTTGCGCGTTTCCTGCGCGAAAGCCGCCGCGCTGAGGTCGGGCCCGCGCCGGTGCTGCTGGCCATGAGTCGCGGCGTGCTCCCTGGCCTCTGGATCACGGGATTTTCGCTGGATCGCAGGCACCGGGCGCTTGCGATCACAGGCCACAGCCTGCGCCCGGCGCTGGTGCCGCTCTTTTTGCATCGCATCGTCGCCGGCCCGAGCCTGGCTGGCTACCGTTTCCAGGGTCTTGCGATCACGCGGGCGCGCATCGCCGGGCACTATCGTCCCTACGTCGATTTTAATGCGAGCACGGCGGCCGCGGCCAAGGACGCCCGCGGCACGCAGGCCGCCCAGGGGGAAAAGTGAGCATCACCACTCAGTGGAGCGCCCTGGGGGAGCGTATCGATGCATTGACCCTGCGCGAGCGCATTCTCTTGTTCGCGGCGATCGTCGTCGTGACCTCCGGCCTTATGATCGTCGGCGTGATCCGTCCACTCGAGAGTCGCGCGCGGGTGGTTGCGGCAACCTTAACCGCACTGCAAGCCAAGACGCGCGAGATCAATACCCGGCTGGATGCCATGCTGGCACCCGGGGCGCGGGCCCGCGAGATGGTCTTGCTCAAGGCGCTCACCCACGAGATCGGCATCCTTAAGGCGCGCCTTGCGCATCTGACCGCAGGCCTTGTGCCGGCCCGCGACATGCCTGCCCTCCTGCGCCAGGTGCTGGCGCGCTCGCCTGGGGTCACGGTCGTGGCTTTGGTCGATCGCCGGGTGATGGCGGTACGCCGCAGCCCGAAGGATAAACCGTTTTTGTATCGTCACGAGATGACGCTCACCGTGCGGGGCACCTATGCGGCCCTTCTGCGCTACCTCACGGCGCTTGCCCACACCAAACGCCATGTCCTGTGGGGCCAGGTGACGCTGACCGCCGGCCGCTACCCCTTTTCTACGGTACGGTTGCGGGTCTATACCCTGAGTACCCATCGGGCCCTGCTCCAATGATTGGCACGGTCCTTGTATGGTATTGGGCATGAACGGAAGATGGTGGGTAGCGGCGGTATTCGTGGTGTGGGCGCAGGGTGCGGGCGCCCATGGCTTTACCGATCCGACGCGCCCCCCATGGCTGGGTGCGGGGGGGCACCCAAGCGAACGCGCGGCGGGTCTCCAGGCGATCGTGCTCGGTGCCGCGCGGCGGCTCGCGTTGATCGACGGCCGGTTTGTGGCCGTAGGGGCGCGGGTCGGGGCGGCACGCGTGATGGCCATCCATCACAACTCGGTCGTGCTCCGCGGCCCCGATGGCATACGCCGGCTGACCCTGGCCCCCAGCCGTCGTGTCCGGAAGACAGCGATCTTAAAGGAAGGGATGTCATGAGCTCACCGCAGGTGCGGCTTTTGATTGCAGGGATGGCAGCGATATTGGCCGGATGCGCCCCCCGGGGATTCGACAAGCCGCTCACCGCGCGCATGCAGCGCAATCTGGCGGCGGGCGTGCGTTCTCAGAAAAACGCCGCAGTCCCGGCGGCTGTGGCCAATGCCCTGATCCCGCCGGTTACGATCCGCCTGCCGCATGCGCGCGCACTGGCATTGCCCAGCCGCTTCGATTTCAATACCCGCGAGGCGCCGGCCGCCCAGGTATTCACGGAGCTCGTGCGCGGCACGTCCTACAGCATCGCCCTGCCGAATCATCTCGGCGGGCGCATCACTCTGCACTTAAAGAACGTCACCGTGCCCGAGGCCATGCGCGTCATCCGTACCGAGGATGGCTATCAGTATCGGCGGCGCGGACACCAGTACTATATCCTGCCGCCGGGTCTTACGACACGGCTCTTTCGGATTCATTATTTGGATATCGTGCGCACCGGGGTGTCGGAGACGCGGCTCACCGGCGAGAGCCTGACAAGCGTCGGGACCGCGGGCGGGACCACCGGCGAGGCGCCCCTGTCCGGGGCCGGACAGCAGACCATGACGCCCACGATCTCGGTCAAGACCACCTCGCGCAGCGATTTCTGGGCGACCCTCACGCAGACCGTCACGGCGCTTGTCGGCACGGGGCCGGGCCGTAAGGTGATCGCCAATCCTGAGGCCGGCCTGCTCGTGGTGCGCGCAGGCCCCCGGACCCTGCATACCGTGAGCCGGTTTCTGCGGTTGACGCAGGCGAGCGTCGATCGCGAGGTCGTGATCGACGCCAAGATCCTGGAGGTGGATCTCAACAGCGGCTATCAAAGCGGCATCGATTGGGCCAAGATCGGCGAGATCGCAGGCGCCGATATTACCGCGGCGCAGACCGGCGGCAGCCAGCTCTTGTCTTCCGGGGTGTCGACCATAGGCGGCGCCCTTGGCAACATCAATCCCGCATCCGGTAGCCCGAATCCCTATGGCGCGACGGGCTACTCGCCGATCAACAATACCGCGGTGTCGGCCTTTGGGGGGATCTTCAGTCTCGCGCTGCATGCCGGAAACTTCGCGGCCTTCATTCAGCTCCTCAATACCGAGGGGCGCGTGCAGGTGCTATCGAGCCCGCGGGTGTCGACGGTCAACGAGCAGAAGGCGGTCATCAAGGTCGGGGGCGATCAGTTTTTCGTGACCGGGGTGACCAACACCGAGTCCCTGGTGGGCATCTCGCCCATTACCACGCCGGCCGTCCAGCTCTCGCCGTTTTTCTCCGGGATTGCGCTCGATGTCACGCCGGAGATCGATGGCCACGGATCGATCATCCTTTATATCCACCCGTCGGTCAGCGAGGTGACGCAGGTCAATCAGCAATTCAGCGTCTCCGGGCAGGCGTTCAATCTGCCGCTGGCCTCGAGCTCCATTCAGGAGTCGGACTCGGTGGTGCGTGCCCAGAGCGGTCAGGTGATCGTCATCGGCGGTTTGATGAAGGAGGGGTCGACCAACACCAATGCCAGCGTGCCGCTGCTTGGCAATATCCCGCTGCTGGGCAACCTCTTCAAGGACAAGAAGGTGGTGAGGGTCAAAAAGGAGCTCGTGATCCTTCTCAAGCCGACCGTCGTGGACCTGGGCGGCCCATGGGGGCGGGAGTTGACGCGCGCCCAGAGACGGATCGCGCGCATCACGGGACAATAAATGTACGAGCGCCACTTCGGGTTGCGCGAGCTCCCGTTCGGACTGACCCCCGACACCGAGTACTATTTTGCCCACGCGCGCCAACAGGAGGCCTTGAATACGCTGCTTGCGGCCATTCGCATGGGTGAGGGCTTTCTCAAGGTCACAGGCGAGGTCGGAACCGGCAAGACCCTGCTCTGCCGAAAGCTCCTTACGGTGCTGGCCGCCGACCCGCAGGTCACGACCGCCTACATCCCCAATCCCACGCTCGACCCCCTGGCCCTGATAGAAGCGATCACAGCCGAGCTTGCGATCCCTCCGGTCCCCGGCCGGGGACCGCATGCCCTCATGCAGGCCCTCACCGGGCACCTGATCGCAAGCTGCGCGCAAGGCCGGCGCGTGGTGCTGTGTCTCGATGAGGTCCAGGCGATGCCCATGGAGACCCTCGAGGCCCTGCGCCTTATCAGCAATCTCGAGACCGAAAAGCGCAAGCTCTTACAGATCGTCTTGTTCGGTCAACCGGAGCTCGATGCGCATCTCGAGGCGCGCTCGGTGCGCCAGCTGCGCCAGCGCATCGCCTTCTCGTGCGAGCTTGCGCCGCTGTCGCTGGCCGATACCGACGACTACCTCCGGCACCGGCTCCATGTGGCCGGTTACGAGGGGCCTGCGCTCTTTGGAAGGCGCGCCTTGCGCGTGCTCTACCGGGCCTCCGCGGGCGTCCCGCGGCTTACCAACATTTTGGCGCATAAATCCCTCATGGTGGCCTATGGCGAGGGCGCGATGGTGGTCCGTGCCCGCCATATGCGGCTCGCCTGCGCCGATACCGAGGCGGCACGGGCGCGCTTTGGATTTTTGAGGTTCGCGTTTCGGGGGCGTCGATGAGTCTTATCAATAAGGTCCTGCGCGACCTCGAGGCCCGCGAGCGCGGTGAGCGGAAATCACCGAAGCCATCGGTCCTTGACGACCTGCGCCCGGCCTCGGGGCCTGCGGACCGGCGGTCGCCATGGCCGTTGCGGATCGTAGGGCTCGTCCTTGCGGCGGCCGGGGTCGCGGGCGCGGCGTGGTGGTATCTCTCTCAAGGCCGTGAGGTTGCCGCACCTCATCTTGCGCAAGCCGCCGCCCCGCTCAGTCGTCCCGCCCGCCCCTCTCCCGTGAGCGCGGCGCCACCGGCACCGGCGCGGCCCCAGCCGACACCCTATCATCCCGCGCCACCGCCCCGGGCGCTCCCTGCCAGGGCCCAGGTCCCGGCGCCATCGAGGGCCATCGCGCATCCCCGGGTCCGCGCGGCTCGTCTCGCGCACCCGCATTTCGTGTCGCGGCGGCCGCCGCCGGCGATATCCCGGCGGCCCGCGCCTTTGACCGCGAGCGACCAGGCGCAATCGGCCTATCGGCGCGCCGTGCTGGCCCTGCGGGCCGGACAGGGCTCGCAGGCGCGCCGGGCGTGCCGGGCGGCCTTGCGGTTCGATCCTGCGGCCTTGCGCCCGGCGTTGTTGCTGGCCACCCTCGACCTCCAGGCCCTGCACCTGCGCGCGGCCCACGATGTCTTGGCGGGCGCCTTGCGCCACCATCCGCAGGCCCTACCCGCCGCCATGCTCCTTGCGCAGGTCGATCTGCGTCGCGCACAGCCCGCCGCGGCCGTGCACACGCTGTTGCGACTGCGCGCAGCCGGGGCGGGGAGCCGGACGTATTGGGCGCTTCTGGCCGTGTCGCAGCTGCGCTCAGGCGACCCCTCGGCCGCGCGCGCGACCTACCGAAGCGGGCTTGAGCGCTTTCCCCGGGACGGCGCGTTGTGGGCGGGCCTGGGGTTCGTAGACGGCAGCACGGGGCACACGGCGCGCGCCGACCGGGCCTTTCGGCACGCCGCCGCCTGCCCGTTGTCCCCGGCCCTCGCGCGTTTCGTGCACGCCCAGATGCAGGCCTTCGGCAAGGCCCCGTAAGGCGGGCTCCGGGGCCTTGATGGCCGTCGCCTGGCCGGTTGTGCGGTCCGGGGTATCGGGCCCAAGGACGCATACCTTAAGAACCATGCGATGGGGTGTCAGGGGTAGCGGCGCAGCCTCTGGGGTCCACGAGCCCTCGCCAAGGGAGGAGGGTCGCCGGTTGGGTGGACCGCATCCGTCTTTTGGCGCAAGGGGCCCCTTGCCTTTATCGGGCGCGTCCCCCCACGTATGCTTGCGCCTTCAGAACCGAGATCGGGACCGATGATCGACGACCCCTTCGCCAGCACCCTCGAGCGCATGTTCGCGCGCCTGCGCGCGCAGCGCCTCTGGCGGCGGCGCGAGCCGCGGTCATCTCCGCAGGCCCCTTCGATTCAGATACAGGGCGAGACCCTGCTGTCGTTTGCGAGCAACGATTATCTCGGTCTCGCGGCCGACCCGCGGCTCGTAGAGGCCTGGTGCGAGGGGGCGCGCCGTTATGGGGTGGGGGCGGGCGCCTCGCATCTCCTGGGGGGCCACACCCAGGCGCACCATGAGCTCGAAGAGGCCCTGGCAGTCTTTGTCGGCACGCCCCGGGCGCTGATCTTTTCCACCGGGTACATGGCCAACCTAGCCCTTGTCACCGTGTTGTGCCCGCGCCACGGCACGGTGTTCGAGGATCGGCGCAATCACGCCTCGCTTATCGATGCCGTCACCCTCGCGCAGGCGCGGCGCCGCCGTTACCGCGATACCGCGGATTTAAGGCGCGTTTTGGCCGGGACCGGACCGGGCGGGATCGTGGCGAGCGACGGGGTCTTTAGCATGGACGGCGACACGGCCGATGTCGCCCCGTTGCTCGCGGCTGCGCAGGCGCACGGCGCCGGGCTGCTGATCGATGATGCCCACGCCTTCGGCGTCGTAGGCCCCGGGGGGCGCGGGAGTGCCGCCGCCCACGGCATCAGCCATCACCCGGCGCTCGTTCAGATGGGCACCCTCGGCAAGGCCTTCGGCGTGTTCGGCGCGTTCGTGGCAGGGAGCGCTGATGTCATCGAGGCCCTGATTCAGCGCGCGCGCCCCTATATCTACACGACCGCCATGCCGCCGGCCATGGCGGTGTGCGCACAGGCAGGCCTTGCCATTGCCGCGGCCGAGGAATACCGCCGCGCCGCCCTGCGCGAGCGCATCCGTGAGTTTCGTGCCGGCGCCGCGGCTCTCGGCCTGCGGGTCTTGCCCTCATCGACTGCGATTCAGCCGGTCATCCTGGGCGATGCGGCCTATGCGCTTTCGGCGAGCGCGGCGCTGCGCAGGCACGGACTCCACGTCCCGGCGATCCGTCCGCCCACGGTCGCGAGCGGCACGGCACGGCTGCGCATCACGCTCACGGCGGCACACACACGCGACGATGTCGAGCGCTTGCTGGGCGCGCTGGCCGCCCTCCCGCCGGATAGCGCCTGATGCTGCGTCTTTTGCATGGCTGGGGCCTGAACCGCCGGGTGTTCGCGGGGCTTGAACGTGCCCTAGCCCTTCCGTGCCAGTCGCTGGATCTGCCAGGGCATGGCGAGGCCCCCTACGAGCCGGGGGCGCTCGACCCCGAAAGGCTTGCCGCGCAGCTTGCCGCGCGCTATCCCAGTGCGCAGGACTGGCTCGGCTGGTCACTCGGCGGCCTCATCGCCTTAGCCCTTGCCGCCCGCCATCCCCACTGTGTCAGCCGGCTCATCCTCGTAGCGGCGACCCCGCGCTTCGTGCGTGCGCCGGATTGGCCGCATGGGACCGATCCAGGGGTGTTTGCGGCCTTCGCCGCGCAGTTGGCGGTCGATCACGAGTCGACCCTGCGGCGCTTTCTCACCTTGCAGGCCGGACCTGGCGCGCGTGCCGAGGTGCGCGCCCTCATGGCCGATCTCGCCGCGGGCGGCGCGCCGCAAAAGGCGGCCCTCACCGAAGGCCTGAGGGTCCTTCAGGAGAGCGACCTGCGGGCGCTCCTGCCCGCGGTACGCGCCCCGACCCTCGTGCTGCACGGATCCGCAGACACCATCGTCTCGATAGAGGCCGCGCGCGCGGCCGCATCGCTCATGCCTGCTGCGCGTTTTTACGAGACCGGCCATTCCCATGCGCCCTTTCTGAACGCGCCGGACGAATGCGCCGCACTCATCCGGAATTTCCTGCATGAACGATCTTAATCCCGCCGCGATTCGCCAAAGCTTCGATCGCGCCGCGCGCCACTATGACGAGGGCGCGGTCTTGCAGCGCGCCGTGGCCGACGAACTCCTGAGTCGCTTCCAGTGGCTGCGCATCGCGCCTCGCACGCTGCTCGACGTCGGGACGGGTACCGGATACGCCCTCCCCCTTCTGCGCCGCAGGTTTCGAAGCGCTCACGTTTTGGCCTGCGATATCGCCTGGGGCATGGCCAGCGCCGCGCGTCGCAGGCGGGTTCTCTGGCGAAAAACTCCCGTGTGGGTGGCAGACGGCCATGATCTGCCCTTGCGTCCGGAGTCCGTAGATTGTATCTATTCGAGTTTGGCGCTCCAGTGGATGGACCCCAAGCGCGCATTCGCCGAGTTTCGCCGCGTGCTGCGCCAAGACGGCCTACTGACATTTGCCACGTTTGGCCCTGACACTTTGCGGGAGATGCGCGCGGCATGGGCGCAGGTCGACGACAGGCCGCATGTCCATACCTTTGTCGATATGCATGACTTAGGCGATGCCCTGGTCGACTCGGGATTCGCGGACCCCGTCCTCGATGTCGAGCGCTACACGCTTACCTATGAGTCGGTAGGCGCACTGATGCGTGATCTCAAACGCATAGGCGCGCATAATGCGGCCACCGGCCGGTTCCCCGGACTGACCGGCAAGGAGCGCTATCGGCGCTTCAAGCAATCCTACGAGATGTTTCGCCATGAGGGGCGCCTGCCTGCCACCTACGAGGTCGTCTATGGTCAGGCGTGGGTTCCACCTGGTGCACCGGCGCCTGTTTCCCTCGGGGACCGCCGCGTCATTCCCATCCGTGGGGTCTAGAACGGACCCAGGGCCCAAAGCGGTGCCGCCCCTCAGACCCCTTGGCTGCGCGCCCCGATTGTCTCCCGTAGCCCCCGCCTTGATCCCGAATCGCGCAGGGGAAGGGGCGGTCATGGGGATCGGGCCCGGTCCATAGGCTCGTGCCCCACGCCTGACATTCGTCCCCGCAACGACCGGCACGGTGGGATAAGTCCGCCGAACGGCCCTGGCCCATAGCAGGATTGCCGGATTGGCTGGGAAATTCGATACCCATCGTCCTCGGCAAAAGGGCGCACTCCCGCGGTTCGGAGGGGTCGCCTGCGTGTTCCCATAGACCCCTCGATTCACCGAATAGTCTCAGGCGCTTCACATGAGTAATGTGCCGACACCATATGGAGGCACACATGAAAAGATGGATGGGATTGCTTCTATGCGCCGCGGCGCCCTCTGCGTTCGCCATCATGCAGCTGCCGGGGTACGCCCAGGGATCGGACCTGCGCATGACCATAGAGGAGCGCGCGCATGCCATCACGGATGTCATAGCGCTTGTCGTCAGCATTCTTGCGATCATCGGCATTCTGATAGGTGCGGGATATTTCGCAATAGGCCAGGGTGACCGCGGACGCAGCTACGTCGTAGGAAGCGTCATCGGCCTCATCCTCGCAGCCAGCGCCTATGGAATCGCCGCCTTGGTGGTGGGATCGTGATCGCGGCCTTCAACAAGCGGCTTGCGCCTACGCGTATCCTCGGCTTGCCTCTGGCGGCCGCTGTTGCGGGACTTATCACCGTCACCGGCGCGCTTGTGTCCGTGGTTATGCCGTGGCGCGTGGCGTGGGTCGCCATCGCGATCGCGGTCGCGGCCCTGCCCCTGGGCCTGTTGGCCATCCTGGTCGGGGACGACTGGGTATTTGCCTACACGTTTTGTCTTGCGAAGCGGGATGCGCGCAGGGCCGCAAGGGAGCGCGCATGGCAATAAATGCGCGCCGCTATTGCGACATCTATACATGGTCGCACGCCCTCACTGAAAACGCGGTGGCGCACGGCGACGGCGCGTCGTCGCTCGCCATTGTGTGGGATGGGCTCGACGCCGAGTTCGAGGACGGCGCCGCCCGCGCGCGTCTTTGGGCGACGATCGGGCATGTCGTGGAACGCCTGAAAAGCGGCTATTGGCTTGAGTTCCATTTATGGCGCGAGCGCAATCCGGGGGCCGTCTGCGATTACCGTGCCCATTACGAGAAGGCGCCCCGGAAGAGCCCGTTTGCGGCCCACATGCGCGCGGCGATTGCCGACCATTTGGCGCCTTATATGATTACCAATACCGTAGCGCTCATAGTCGGGTGTTTGCCGATCATGGAGATCGGCATCCGCCGTGCCCTCAATGGCCAGGCACAGCGGGCTGCCGAACTCGAGGCCTTCGGGGCGGAGCTTGCCGCCTTGCTTCCTGGGGGTCGGGTCGCCACGGTCCTGGAGTATGCCCGGCTGATTCAGAAAAGCTACGACAGGGGCCCGCCGCTATCGGTACCCGACCCTTGGCTGTCGCTAGCGGAGCAGCTGATTGTTGTCCCGCCCCAACCCGGCAAGCGGCTGCTGGAGGTCAATGGGCGCGCGGTGCGCGTCTTTTATCTCCACCTTTACCCCGACATCGACGCCGCCTGGATTCTCCCGCATGTGTCGGGCGCCATCAGCCTGCACATAAGCCAAGTCATCATGCCGGCATCCACCGAGCGCGCCTTGCGTGCCTCCGAGCGGGCCGACCGGCTGATGCAGGGCGCCATGGCGCGCAAGGGGCGGGAACGACAAGTGGCGGCGCTCAAGGATATGCAGGGCTTCCGCCAGCAGGCGGCAGACCATGACTGGCGCGTGCATCGCAATGCCTATGTCGTGTGCGTCGATCTCGACAATGTCCCGCCGCAGGCCCTAACGCGCCTCGTCGAGGGCCTGCAGGGCAAGGGCGGCCGGGTCCGCGATGACGATTTTGTTCAGTTGCCGTTTTTTCGAATATCGCAGCCGGGCCAGGGGTACCGGTCACCGATTTGGCGGCCGGATCATGGCGCGCTCATCGCCGCCATGGCCCCGGCGCAGGTGTTTCGCACGGGCCCTCGCCCCTGCGAGTCCTTGCGCCTGGGTCTTGCCTCCCAGCCCGTTGCCTTCGACTACAGCCATCAGGCCGTGGCCCACGGTTTTACGGTCGCCATGACCGGCGCCGGCAAGGGCGTCGACAAGGTGGCGACCATAGCCGAGACCTACCCCTTTGGTATCGACTGGTATGTCCTCGAGATCGGTTCCACCTACCGCTGGGTCATAGAGGCCCTGGGGGGACGTTATACCAGGCTCGATCCGGGGGCGGCGGCGGTCAATCCTTTGCCGCCGCGGGCCGCGGGAGTGGCCGGTCTCGATCCGCTGTTGGCCTCGGGCACGCTCAATATTCTGGCGTTCATCCTGACGGATGGGCGCACGCTCCTCGATTTCCACGAGGCCGCGGCCGGCGCGGCCGCCCTCACGCGCCTCTACGACCATGCCTCCGCGCCCGACCCCGGCCTGGCCGACCTTCTGCATTCCCTCGAGCGCCTAAGCGATGTCAGCCCGGAGCAGGCGCAGGCCGCGCGCGTCATGGCCGCCAATCTCCACAGTTTTCTGGATACCCCGGAGGGCCGTTTATTCGCCGAGCGCGACAATGTCCAGATCAGTCCGGGCATAAGCGGCATAGACCTTAAGGATGTGGACCGGGCCAGCCCCAAGCTGCTCACGTTCTATCTGGTCTTCCTGTGTCTGCGCTTTCTGAATCTCGCCTTCGCGGGACGCAATCAGGCGCGCGTCCTGCTCGACGAGATCCATCGGTTCGTCGCCCACGCCCCCGGGGTCTTGTCGCGTCTCGTCTCGGAGATCGCGCGTATGGGACGCAAGGAGGCGGCGGCGATCGACATCGTAACGCAGGGGCTTTCCGAGATCGATCTCATGGAAAAGGAGATCGTCAACTCGATGCCGCTTCGGTCCCTCCTCTATCGCAACGACGGCTGGGAGGAGATCGGCGCGCGTATCGGCATGCCGCAGCGCGCCCTGGACATATGGAAGCGCCTTCCGTTTCCCTTGAATCTTCCCTGGCGGCCGGCGATCCGTTCCGTGGGGCCCGAGTATTACGCCTTACGGCTCACTTTTCCAAAGACGATCCTGGCCTTGGCCGACACCACTCCGGAGGGGCTGGCGCGCAAGGAGCGCCTGGGGGCCGAGATCACCGATCCCCTGGCGCGCCTCGCCAGATTTCTGGAGAACACTCCATGAAGAAGGTATGCGGCGCGCTCATTTTATGGGCCCTGGGTACGGCAAGCGCCAGCGCGTTTCTGGGTGTGGGCGATGTGACCTTCGATCCGCCTGTCCATGCGGAACTCATAACCCTTCTCCATCAGGCCGTTGCCATCTATCGCTCGGTCTTGAGCGAGGTGCGCAGGCTCAAGGCCGTGGAGTCGACGCTCCGAAATGCGCAGCGCGACGCAAAGGTCATCGCCAATGGCAGTATCGCGCGCTACGCGCAGCAACGCCTGCCCGGTGGGTTACCTCAGGGGTTTGCGCAGATTCTCGGAACTGCGGACGCTGCTGCCCACGAGACCACCAACTACAGCAGTTATCTCAATCAGCAGTTGGGCCGCTTCGAAGATCTTGCGCGATTGCACTGGCTTGGCCGCGGAACCGACCAGGATCTTGGCCTGTCTGCGACCAATCTCGGCGCGCGCACGAGCCGCGATGTGACCGCCCGCTCGACAGCAGCGCTTGCGGCGCTGGCCGCCGGGCGTGCGCGGTCCGAGGAGCGGCGTGCGATCCGGCGCGCCGCCGAGCGGCGCAATGCGCGCCATCTCCCGCAAGAGGCCGCGTCTTTGTACCGGGCCTTTGGAGAAACCCCTTGAACAGCGCATCCCTGGTTGCCGATCTGCTCGGCTATCTCGCGCCCACACGCGTCTATCGCGCGGCAGCGCCCGTTGCCGCTGTCCTCATGCGCACGGTCACGCCATCGCTTTTCGTGGTGGCCTTGTATACCCGCTTGCTCGAGGCGCAACTCGACTCCGTGTCGGGTGCCGGGCAGCTTGCGCGTGTCGTGCGCGATGCGGCCGTGTGGGGGGTGGTCCTGACCGCCTATTTCGCGTTGGGGGGTCTCGTAAACCACTATCTGAACGCCCTGTACGCGGCGATGGGCCGTATCGGATCGCTGCGGCTTGTGGCCACACAGATGGCCACCTTACTTGCCACCGCGGCCAAGGGGCCAAGCGGTGTTTGGGGCACGATAAAGGAAATCAACGCCTTGCCGCTGCGCCTGGCCACCGTGCTTCTCTATTACGCGACACTCGTCATGACCACCTTTCTCGAGGCCTTGCTGCGGATCGCGCAGGCCATAGGCTATGAGTTCGCTTTTCTTTATGGCCTCGTGGCGATCCCGCTCGCCTTGAGCCGTACGCTCTCTTTGGTGCGCGGCTTTGCGAAGCTCCTTGGCTTTTTCATCCTGTGGCCCGTGGTGCAGGCACTGCTCCTGGCGGTGTTCTCGCCGCTATTCACGCACGCCGTATCCGCTCTGCAGGGGCTGCTCGGCAAGGCCGACTACATGATCGTGTACGCGCACATGTTGTTTACCATTCTCAATCTCGTGCTATGCGCTGTGCTGCTTGCCGCCCCTTATATCACCGCAAGCCTGATCGAAAACGCAGGCGCCGCGCAGCCCGTGCTGTCGCCCTATCTGGGCGCGATCTCGCAGTTTGGGGCCACGCTGGCCACCGGCGTCGACCGCGGGGCGGCAAAGGCGGCCGATATCTATCTCCATGGCCCCGATGAGGACATCTTGTCCTTGCCCCCGGGGCGCATGCCTGAGCTGCACATTCCCCCCGACCCGAACTTCTGGCCGAGCGCGCACGACGGCAGTGCCGTGCGCACCAACTACCTCCATCCCCAATACGACGGCCCCCCAAAGAGCGAGCAAGACGATGATTTCTCACGACGCTAATGTGTGGCGCCGCCACGGGCCCCAGGGTCTTCTCATGCAACGCCTGGCACGCTATGCGCTCTTGGGCTGGATCCTGTTTGGCGGCACGGCCCTGGCGTTTGTGGTGCTGGCGGTGGTCGCCGTCTCGCGCACGCCGCCTATCCTAGCGGTCAATCGCGCGGGCACGGTCCTCGGGCGCATTCAATGGCTTGCCGCCATTCATAGGTCGCGCCGCGCGATCATCATGGCATCCATGCGCTTTCTGCGGGATTACCTAAGCATCGATGGCGCGACTGTGGTACCGGATACCGTTCACGCCCTGGACATGATGGCCCCGCATCTGCAGGCGGCAACCGTAGCGGTATTGCAAAAGACCGCATACATAGCCCGGGTGCGCGCCGCGCGGCTGCGCTCATGGGTGAGTTTCGTCAAAAATCCGCATAGACCGCGCCTGATTCGCAGGGATGGGGACCGCTTTCTGGTACGGCTATCGGGTGTCGTGCATGTGATCTTGCCGGATGGAAGGCCTGTCAGAGAGCACTTTACGATCATTCTGACGGAGATCGCAGTCGCCCGCCGCATACACGACACATCCGGAATTCTCGTCACCGCGATCACCGCGTCATGATACCCATCCTTCCTCCTTCCTTGAGGCCGTTTGCCCCGCATGCGCGCAGGGTGATGCTGCGCCCTTACTGCGCGCTCTCGGCGACTATCGTGCCCGACCTCGGCCTGCGTCTCATCTTCCCACGGGGCGCGCCGCCGGCCCGTTTTGCGCTCACCAATCCGCTGTTTTCTGCGGTACGGCTCGGGGGCCGCGCCATTCTCATAACCGTATCGCGCGGCACCCATAAGCGATATTGCGCCAATGCCTTCATGGATTGGCGGGGCTCCTATGTATCGCTGCTCGTGTGTACGACGGCAAAGGGCCGGCGTTACACGAGCGACATCCGCTTCGTGCGTCCGCGCGTTGTGCAAACGTCGCCTCGCGCGCGCATCGTACGCCCCTCCCCATGGGCGCGGGCCTGGGCCTATGCGGCCTTCGGGCCGATGTCGCAAACCTCTATTAGAAAGCGTGTCGTCGTGACCAGGGGCCCGCGCGCCATCGTGCTGCGTGTGCGCCGCTTGCTATCCGTGCCCGGCGAGCAGGTGCTGGGTTTTGCGGTGACCGGCGTAAAGGGCGCGCTCGGCGCCGTGGGCGGCGCGGTCCTCTATCGCGGGCGCCACAAGTGGCGGCGCATCCCCACTGCCACCGCATGCCGTGTGTCGCCACGCCATCATCGCGTGGTCTGTGCGCTCGCGCTTGCGCCCCCTGCGCGGGGTGTCAGGCGCTGGCATCTGATGGTTTTGACCGCCCTCGGACCGGTGCGGCTGTCATGGTAGCGACGATACCGGCCACCCCGGCGGCCATCGTGCGCCGCCTCGCGCACGAAAGACCGGCCGCACCCTCGCTGTTTCACCGGCTGCTCGGGCTTATCGGCGCACGGCCCGCGCGCAAGTCCATGGCGCCGCGCGTCGCAGCCCAGCCGGCCCCTGTGTCTCGCGCCATGCCGTTTGCCATGGTGCAGACGCGCGTCCGGCCACTGATCCTCGCGCGCGCGCCCGCCGGGCTTGGCCTGCGCCCCGGGTCGTGGGTGCCGGTGATATTGCGCCATGGCATTACCGACCAGGACCCGGCACTCGTCGTCTTGCACGTCGAGGCCCCCGTGTATGGCCGGCTTGGTACCTTGCCGGCCGGGACGCGGCTCCTTGGCCATGTCGAAGGGGCGCGGCTTGGGCGCGTGATGATCGCCATCAGCGCGGCGGTCACGCCAGACGGCCGCAGCCTGCCGTTTGCCGCCATGGTGTTTAGTGCCCATCGCGATCTCGGCCTTCCCGCCTATGTCGCAGGCGGACGACGCAAGGCCGCGCTCGCGGCATTCGCGCAGTCGGTGGTAGAGGGCGTGGATATGGTGGTGGCGACCCTGGAGGCCCAGTCGTCCGTGACCTCGGAGGCGCTTGGCCAAGTGGGCACGACCACTTTGAATGCCGCCGCTGCCTGGCGCATACCGCGCCAGGTTCTTTATGTCCCGGCGCAGCGGGCCTACGTGGAGACACAAAAGCCGTCATGACGAAAAACACTGTGAAGCTTTGTCTGCTTATGGCCGTGTTGGCGAATCCGGCATCCTGTAGCGCCTGGCAATTGGCCGGGGGTGGTGGCCTGCTTGCGGGGCTTGCCCCGGAGACCGCCTTTGGCTGGCAATTCACGGGGCAATGGACGCGTGAAACCTATGCGGGATGGCGCTGGCTGGTGGATCTGGACGTCGGCCAGTATGGCACGCAGGCCGCCCCCAACGCCTGGCTCATGCGCGGTCGCGAGCAGAGCCTGTTGGTTTTATGGGAGCGGCGCGTGCCGTTTGGTTATGCGTTTCGTCCCTGGATCGGCATAGGCGGCGGGGTCTCGCATTATCGTTTCGATGAACGGCAGCTCTTGAACGGCGGCGGCTATGCGATCGCCTCCTATCCGGCGATTACGAGGGACGACGGCGATCTGGCGGCGTCTATGACCGTGCCGTTGGGCCACTCGTGGTCCCTTGCCATTACCGCAGAGACCGGGTTCCCGACTCGCACTTCCACCGTCAGCATGACTGTGCTCTGGAGGTTGTTTTGAAAAGGCTCACCTGCTATGGAGGGGCATTGCTCGCGGGCCTCGCCCTGAACGGTTGCCGGTTGGGCAATCCCGAGTCCGCGACCCCCCTGCCCCAGGGGTCGATTACAGGCTATGTCATAAGCGCCGGACCCGTGGCCGGTGCATCGGTTTCCGTATCCGGACCCGGCGGGGTGCTCGCGACCACACGCACCGATGACAGCGGATACTTTGCCCTGTCTCTTCAAAGCCTCGACGCGACCCTCGGGGTGGTGGCAAGCGGCGGCTCCTATGGCAACTCGGCCGGCAGCAACGTGGCCTCGGGCGTCCTGCAGGCGGCCCTTGCCTACCAGCAAGGCAGCGCCGATGCGGTGGCGGTCACCCCGATAACGAACGCGGTCGTGGCGGATCAAGGCTACTATGAAGGCCAGGGGGTGTCGGCCCAGGCCGCCTTCGAGCGCGCCGATGCGGCGTTCGCGGGCTGGCTCGGCTTCGATCCCGTGACGACCGAGCCTTTGCCGGTATCCGGCGGCAGTGCAAACGGGTCTGCCCTGACCCCCGGTCTGCGCTACGGGCTTGTGCTGGCTGCGCTTGTCGAGTGGGCGCATGCCAATGGCAGCCGCGCGCAGACCGCCGACACGGTCATGGCGGGCGATGTCGGCTATGACGGACTTCTGAACGGGACCGGCCCTGGCGGCGCGCTCACCCTCGGGTCCCTGGTTTTGTCCGCCAATGCCTACCGGCAGGGACTGGCGACGGCCCTTTTGCAGGTTGCGGCGGCAGCCCCGGCGGGCTCGGCGGCCGCGCTTCCCGGGCCCAATGCCGCAGCGCTCATCGCGTACGCGCAGGCCCTTGCCGAATCGACGTCTCCCCTGTTTGGCTCATCGCCGCCGCAACCTTTTGGCGGCGACGCCATGGCGCTCAATGTCGCGCCGTTGCCGGCATGGACGCACGCAACGGCGACCATAAGCGGGTCGGTGGCGGATCCTTACGGGTTACCCGTGACGGTCACGATTTCCATCGACCAGCAGCAATCCCAGGCCACGACAACGACATCGGGGTTTGCGTTCGCTATCGATACCAACACGTTGAGCGACGGGGTGCATGAGGTGTCGGTAAGCGCCCGTGACGCAGCCGGCGATCAGGCCTCTTATCAGGGCTCCCTGGGGGTTGACAACACGCCCCCGCAGGCCTGTGTATCCTCGTTTGCGCCGGTCGTGGGCGGGGCCTTGGTCGCGGGCCAATGGCAGGACCTGTCGGGGGTCGTGGCCGGGACGGCCGACGGCGTCGCGCTTACTATAAGCCCAGGCACATGGGAGGTGGTCGTGCCGACACCGGTGCCGTCGCCGCTCGAGGTCGTCATGACCGATGCGGCCGGGAATCAGCAGGGCTTTTCGTGGGCCTTGAGCACCGCGAACAATCCGGCCCCGTGCCCGTAAGCAATGGAAAAGACCCCTTCGAGCTCTGCTCGACAGGTGTGTATGACCCGCAAAGGAGATTCCTGGCATATCCTGCCGCGGCGGGCGTGGGTTACACGCCCTCCACGGACGATCATGCCAAGCCCGGTGAGCCCGCCCGCGTCCTGATCGGCAGCCGTCTTTTGGGCGGCGCGACGGCCGCCCATGCCGTAAGCGCTCACTTGGCGCCGAACTCCCGTGCGTTTATACCACGGCACGCCTAGCGCAGGATCGTTTCGTGTGTGCCTTGTGCGCCTCGACGTAAGGGCGCAAGACGGCATTCGTGCGCGACCGATACCGCTTGCCGGCGTGTTTGAAGAACTCCAGCGCTTCGGCATCAATGCGCAGATCGGCTTTTTGGGGCGAGGCAACTGCCCTGCGGCCTTCACCCATAGGGTATCAGGCAGATAAGGGGCATCGCTGTAACCGGTTATGTCCGTAAACTGCTGTCAATAGCCGACGAGCTCAGGCGGTTGGTGCCGCCGCCTCGATTCGGCAAATGGGCGTTATCGAGACGTTAATCAACCGGAGATCGAAGCGATGACAGGGTCTGATGATGGCCGATGGAATGGCCACCGCCCCGTGCGGCACGAGCGTACGGGACTCGCCCTCATCCTGTGCCTGCATCACGCCCGCCGGTTGTCGAAGACTCTCGGCTTCCCGTTCAAGAACCGCGAATACCAGATCGCGGGGGAGGGTCGGGGCGATCGGCTGCGGGGCGGCACGGTCACCGTCTGTGAAGCCTTCGATGCGGAAAGGCCATTTTCCTCTGGAGAGATGCCCCCTGGACGATTGCAGGGCCAGCCGAACGATGGCAAACGGGTCGCCGGCGCCGGCCGAACCCGTGTGAGCGATGGGGGGCCGGCGCGCGAAGAGCCCATCATGGCCCGACATCGATAGCTCGATGCGGCAGGAAGAGGCCGGATATCCATGAGCCGTCGATCCCACCGGCCAGAGAACGGATGCGTGCCAACGAGAACGGGGTCCCTATATGCCCCTGACAGCGATCGCAGGGATGACCCGCCGCGGCCGGCAGGCGGCCGCTTGGCCCGCCCGGCGCAGGGTGCGCCGGGCGGGCCATCGGGTCTTTTAGGCAGGCTCCGGCGAGAGCAGCATGCCCTTCATGGTATCGAGGGCCTTCTTCTCGATCTGGCGAATGCGCTCGGCGGAAACCCCGTATTCCTTGGCCAGTTCATGCAGGGTGGGCTTATCGGCCGCGAGCCAGCGCCTGCGGATGATATCCTGGCTGCGCCCATCCAGGGAGACCAGGGCAGACGTCAGCCGCTCCTGCTGCGAACTCTCGGTGTCGGCGTGGGTCAGCAGGGTCTCAGGGTTGTAGCGCATGTCCTGCAGGTACCCCGCGGGCGAGGACCGGAATTCCTCATCGTCACTGTCGTCTAGGGGATCGAACGGCACATCCGCGCTTGCCATGCGCGACTCCATCTCCTTGACGGTGTCTGCCGGCACGTCGAGGTCCGCGGCCATGGTTGCGACCTCCGCCTCGTTCATCCAGCCGATTCGTGCGCGCGATTGCCGCAGATTGAAGAACAGCTTGCGCTGGGCCTTGGTGGTCGCGACCTTGACGATCCGCCAGTTGCGCAGGATGTAGTCGTAGATCTCGGCGCGGATCCAGTGCACTGCGAACGACACCAAGCGTACGCCGTGCGCCGGGTCGAAGTGTTTCACGGCCTTCATGAGGCCTATGTTGCCCTCTTGAATGAGATCGGCCTGCGGCAGGCCATAGCCTGTGAAGGCCCGCGCGACGCGCACCACATAACGAAGCTGAGAGAGCACGAGCTGCCGGGCGGCCTCCAGGTTGTTGTGTTCCCGGTACTCGATGGCCAGTTGCCGTTCCTGCTCGGCATCGAGCACGGGCGCGGCATTGGCAAGCCGCATGTAATGCGTAAGTCCGCCTTCGGCGCTGATATTGACGGCGATTGGCAAGGTGTTCATTGTCATGTCCTACCCCCTTCGACTGTCCGTATCGACCTCACGTGATCGGCATTTTAGCATTCTCGACCTGAGAGTGCTAATCCCCTCGGAAAGTTCCGGTGAACGCCCCGCAGGCCCCGGGCCCGGGCTAGATCCGGCGCGAGCGCAGGGCCTGTCCCACCGCAATCCGGGCCCCCAGCCACCCCAGCAGGGCGCCCAGCGCCAAGAGCCCCAGGGCCTGATGCAAGTCGGGTCCCGAGAGGTGGTAGTGGGCCCCGTAGGCGCGATCGAGCGAGGCAATCGGCCCGTTGAGGGCGAGCACGGCCGCCTCCAGGAGCACGAGCGCACACAAGGCCCCCAGCCCCCCGGTCAATGCCCCGGCATAGAGGAAGGGACGCCGAATGAAGGCATTGGTTCCCCCAACCAGGCCCACCACGCCAATCTCATCCCTGCGGCTTGCCACCGCCACGCGCGTGGTGTTGCCCATGATGAGGACGAGCGCCAGGCCGAGCGCGGTCGCAAGGATGACGACGATGCGGTGGCCCAGGGCAAGCGCGGCATCGAGGCGCTCCACCCATACGAGATTGGATTGGACGTGGGTTATGCCGGGCAGGGCCTTGAGCCGCGCGGCCAGATGCGCCACCGAGGCCGGTGTCACCCCTGCAGGCGTCACCACCACCACACCCGGCAGCGGGTTGTGATGCCGGAATACCGCGGCCGCCGCGCCAAGCCCCGAGCTCGCAGCGAATTCGTTCAGGCCCTGGGCGGGGGAGATGTAGCGCGTGCCGGCCACCCCCGGGACCTGGCGGATGGCGGCGACTGCCGCGGCCTGGGGCATGGTCTTCGCCAGATAGACCGACACCGATCCGCGCGGGTGCCAGCCGAGGGTGAGGCGCTCGAGATTCAGAAGCCCGATGTAGAGGCCGGCCGGCAGGACCAGGGTCACGCCGATCATGACGACGGTCATGAGCGTCGCCGTCGGGCTGCGCGCAAAGTCCCCGAGCGTCCTCATGAAGACTTGCATATGACGGGTGAGATACGCCTTCATGCGATCCTCGCAAGAAAAGTGGTGCCCATGGGGCAACGGTCACGGCCGCCGCGGCCGCTGTTGGGTCTAGCACCCCACGCAGGGGCATGGTCTCGGGGTCATGCCGGGCGGCCGGATACACGGCCTTACCAGTTTTGGGCCGTTCCCGTATGCAGGCGAACCATGCCCGGCGATTCTACGCGGCGCCCACCATGTGACCCTCGCCAATATGAATCACCCGCGCCCGCGAGCGCTCGATCTGGCGCAGGTCATGAGTGGCGATCAAGACGGTGACCCCGTGGTCGTTGAACTCCCGGAACAGGTCGATGATGGTGTCGGATAAGGCCGGATCGAGATTGCCGGTCGGCTCATCGGCGATGAGGAGCGCGGGCCGGTGCACGATCGCGCGCGCTATGCCCACGCGCTGCTGCTCGCCGCCCGATAAGGCCAGGGGAAAGCCGCGCTCGCGGCCCCTGAGACCCACCTTGTCGAGGGCCGCCAGCACCCGCTTGCGCACCTCGTCTCCGGTCATGCCGGCGACCAGAAGCGGCAGCGCGACGTTGTCATAGATCGTCCGTTCGTTCAGGAGCCGGTTGTCCTGAAAAACGACGCCGATCTCGCGCCGAAAGTGCGGCAGGCGGCGGGGGCTAAGGCGCGCCAGATCATGGCCGTTGACCACCACCTGACCGCGCGTCGGGCGCTCCAGCAGGCAGATCAACTTCAGTATCGTGCTCTTGCCGGCGCCCGAGGGCCCCGTGAGAAAGGCCATCTCGCCGCGCGCCATACTAAAGCCGACGTCGCTCAAGGCCTCGGTCCCCAGCGGGTAGCGTTTGAAGACATGCTTAAGTTCGATCATCATGGCCCTCGGCCGGCAATACCGCATCTACAAACGACCGGGCATCGAAGGGGCGCAGGTCGTCGGCCGATTCCCCGACCCCCACGAAATAGATCGGCAGCGCATAGCGTTTGGCGAGCGCAAACACGACGCCGCCCTTGGCGGTGCCGTCGAGCTTGGTGATGCAAAGGCCGGTTACGCCCACCGCCTTGTGGAACTGTTCGACTTGCGCCAGGGCGTTTTGGCCGATGCCGCCGTCTAACGTCACGATGATCTGATGCGGGGCCTGTGCCTCCAGGCGCGCCAGCGTGCGCTTGATCTTGGCGAGCTCATCCATCAATCCGGTCTGGGTATGGAGCCGTCCGGCGGTATCGATTAAAAGGACGTCCACCGCCCGTGCGCGCGCGGCCTGCAAGGCGTCATGCGCGACGGCGGCGGCGTCGGCCCCCCGTGGCTGGCTGATCACGGCGACATCGGCGCGACGCGCCCATTCGCCAAGCTGCTCGATGGCCGCCGCGCGAAATGTGTCGCCTGCGGCCAGCAGGACCGTGCGGCCCTCGCCGCGCAGCCGCACGGCAAGCTTGCCTATGGTCGTGGTCTTGCCGGCCCCGTTGACGCCGATCATGAGCACTACCTCGGGCCTATGTGTGATGGGCCAGGGCTGCTCGCAGGGTCTTACGATGTCATAGAGTATGGCGCGCAAGGCCGCATACACGGCGCCGGTATCGCCGAGCTCCTTGCGGGTGATGCGCTTGGTGATGTCGGTCATCACCGCAGTGGTGGTGTCTACGCCGAGGTCCGCGGTCAGGAGCGCGGTCTCGAGGTCCTCGAGCAGGGCCGCGTCGAGGGTGCGCCTGCCCCCCAGGAGGCCGCCTACGCGTGTGCCGAAGGCCCGCCGGGTTGCGGCTAGACGTTCGCCCCACTGGGTGAAGAGGCCGCGTTTTGCCCCCTCGTCGCTTGCCGCCGTACGAAAGAGCGCCATGGGGCTTACCCGGTCTTACGGGCCAGCGCCAAATACTTCTCGTACAGGGCCTCTTTGCTCTCGATGCGATCCGGGTTCTTGGGGATGCAGTCGACGGGACACACCTCGACGCACTGCGGGGTGTCGTAGTGGCCCACGCACTCGGTGCAGGAATTGGGGTCGATGCGGTAGATCTCTTCGCCCGGGGAAATGGCCCCATTTGGGCATTCCGGCTCGCAGACGTCGCAGTTGATGCAATCGTCGGTAATCATCAAGGCCATGGCAGCCCTCCTCAATAGGGGTGCAAGTCTACCGCAACGCGTCCGCCAATGCAGCCTTCACCGCGGGGTGGACAAAGGGGCTCACGTCGCCCCCTAAGGCCGCGATTTCCTTCACAAAAGACGAAGAGAGCGCGCCATCACGCTCGGATGCCGGCAAAAACAGCGTCTCGACCGTGGCGTCAAGCCGGCGGTTCATGCCGGCCATCTGAAACTCATACTCAAAATCCGAAAGCGCGCGCAGGCCGCGCACGATGACCCCCACCTGATGCCGATGGATGAAGTCCATGAGCAGGGTGTCGAAGCCGATGACCGCCACCCCCGGGACCCCGGCCAGCGCCTCCTCGGCGAGTGCCACGCGCTGCGCCAGGTCAAAGAGGGGGGCCTTGCGTGTGTTCGCGGCGACCCCCACGATGACGCGCGGAAACAGCGCGCTCGCGCGCCGGACGATGTCTTCGTGGCCGTTGGTGAACGGGTCGAATGTCCCTGGGTAGACCGCTGTCGTCACGCATGATCCTCAAGACGCGCGCGCGGCCAGGCCGAAGGCGACGTGCCCCGCGCGGCTGTGTCTGTGCCAGAGCAGGCCCGCGGGGAGCTCGAAGCCGCCGGATGCCGCGCTTTCGATATAGATAAACCCTGCCGGCGCCAGAATGCCCCGGGCGAGGATCAGGGTCAAGGCATCTGTCAGCAGACTGCCCGCAAACGGCGGGTCGAGGAAGATGATATCGAACGTCGCCGGCCCCTGGGTCGCGACATAGCCGCATGCCTCGGACGCCACGATCGACGCCTCGCAGCCGAGCCGCTCGCAGTTTTCCTGCAGCGCGGCCACCACCGCGGGATGGCTGTCGACCAGGGTCGCGGCGGCCGCGCCCCGCGATAGGGCCTCGAGGCCCAGCGCCCCGGTACCGGCGAAGAGGTCAAGGCAGCGCGCCCCGGCAAGCCAGGGCGCGAGCCAGTTGAAGAGCGTCTCGCGCACGCGGTCGGGTGTGGGTCTCAGGCCCGGTACTGCGGGGAAGGCCAGCAGGCGCCGGCGCCAGCGTCCGCCGATCAGGCGCACATGTGGCCCCTTAGGCGGGCCCATTGTAATTCGTGACCAAGGCCCCGTGCCTATCGGCAGGCGTCACAAACCGCTTGGCGAGCGCCTGGTAGATCGGCTCCGGGCACAAGAGGCGCGAGACAAGCGAGGCGATGAAGGCCGCGGCCATGAGCGGGAACAGCATGGCGTTGTTGGCGGTCATCTCCATGACGATCACGAAGGCCGTGATGGGGGTCTGCACGGTGCCGGCGAGATAGCTCACCATGCCGAGAATGACCGCGGCCTGCAGCGGCGCCCCGGAGAACAGCCGGCCGATATCGGCCCCGAGGCCCGCGCCGGTCGCGAGCGCCGGGGCGAAGAGCCCGCCGGGGATGCCGCTCACGTACGAGGCGAGGCTTGCCAGCCACTTGGTCAGCGGGAAATACCACGATAGCCCGGCGCCGCCCATGACCAGGGCCCGCGCCTGGGGGTAGCCGGTCCCAAAGGAGTCGCCGTGCGAGAGGACCCCGAGGGTCGCGATCACAAGACCCACGGCCCCGGCCAGACGGTAGGGGTGGCGCGCCAGGGTGCCGCGCAGGCGCAGGCTCAAGTCCAGCACGAGCCGGCTAAAGAGCCCCCCGGCCAGCCCCCCGATCAGGCCGCACGCCGGCACCAGCGGCCATTGCGCGGGGTGAAGCGCTGCGCGCGTTACCCCGAAATAGGTGTAGTTGCCTTCGAGGGCCACGGCCGTAAGGCCCGCGAGGAGAATCGTGACGATGATGGTGCCGCTTGCGCGCTCATCGAAGCCGCGCGCGAGCTCCTCGATGGCGAACATGATGCCGGCGATGGGGGTGTTGAAGGCCGCCGCAATACCGGCCCCGCCGCCGGCGATGATGAGTGCGCGCTCGAGCTCCGGGCGATTGATGCCGGCCAGCCGCCCCGCAGCGGCGGTGCATGAGGCGCCGACGTGAGCCGTCGGGCCCTCGCGTCCGATCGAGGCGCCGGAGAAGAGACCCAGTGTCGTCAGCAGGATCTTGCCGATGGCGATGCGCACCGACAGGAGGCGTGCCCGCGCCCGCCCGGGGCGCTCGGACAAGGCGGCAATGACCTGGGGTATGCCGCTGCCTTGCGCCCCCGGGAAAAATCGGCGCGTAAGCCATAAAGACAGGATCAGGCCCGCGGGGCTTACGAGAAAGGGCGCCCACGGCCAATGGTGGTACAGGGCGGAGAAACGGGCGTTTGCGAGGTTGCCCAACTGTGTCAGGGCCACGGCCGAGAGCCCGACGAGCACGGCACCCCCCCAGAAGACCATGCGCGGGGCCCAGTGCCGGCCGCGCACGAGGGCCCGCAATCGGCGCAACGGGCGCGAGGACCAAAGCGGCACCGCCATGCCGGGCTTAAGGGGCCATGTTCAGTTGCGCCCGGATTCGGCGGAACGCGGTGTGCGCCGCGCGGTGCTGTTCGCCGATCTCTTCCAAGACCTGCTTTAACTCGGCCATGCGGCCCTCGAGGGTATCGCTCGCCTGATGGATGCGCTTGATGCTCTCGAGCCGGCGCCGCAGTTGCGCCTGGTGCTCGCGCACCTGGGACTCCACCGGCGCCATCATGTCGCGCAACCAGTCGTCGGCATCCCGATTGGCGCTGACATAAATGGCGCGGATCTTACTCACCGCCGATTCGAAGAATCCCCGCACGACCGCCTTTTGCTCGGTCATGATGAGCGACAGGCCGCGCATGAACTGCTCGTGCTTGTCTTGAAGGCGCTTGATCTCGCGCGTGTACCGCATGACCGAAAACGATGCCGGCCTGATGTTGGCGAGCCCGTGCTCCTGCTGGAATTTTTGATACACGCCATCCATCAGGGTCTTGATCTCGCGGCTGTCTGTGACCACCTCTTCCATGCGCGCGCGCGCATACCCGAAAAATTCCTGCATGGCGGTCCTGAGGCCTGCGGTCGTAAGGCACGTCTCCATGTTTCTCTTGGTCTCGGCGATGAGCGCATCGAGCTGGCGCAGGCTGATCTTCTCGTAGAGCGCCGCGCTCTGCTGGGCGAAGATCGTGCGCGTGGCATGGAAGCGCTGCATGCTGCGGTCGAACTCGGTCTTGTCGGCGCGCACCTTGTCCATCATGCTCTCGATGACGTCCATATTTTTGCCGTTGAGCGCGCTCAGTTCTCCCCAATGTTCACGTACCCCCTGCAGCCGCTGGGCGATGGTTCGCTCCACCGAGGCCTCGACCTCGCTAAACTCATGGGCCACGGTCTGGGCCACGAGCCCGCCCTTGCCGGGCAGCAGTTCGTCGGCCAGCGCCCGCTCGAGCGCGCCTATGCCGCTGCGTTGCTCGAGGGCATCGTCGCCCCGGACCTTGGCGGCCAGGGCCTTCTGCGCCGATACCGGATAGATGTGCTGTTCGGCGATGTCGAGATAGCGCGCGGTCTCGTCGACCTGGCGGGCGATCTCGCGCTCGACGTCATCGGCGTTGCGCAATTCATCCCATAATCCATCCACCTTGTTCAGGACCACGAGGCGCCCTTTGTCGCTGGCAGCGATGTGGTCCCGCCACACCGAGATCTCAGACTGCGTCACGCCGGTATCGGCCGCGAGCACAAACAAGATGGCGTGGGCGTTTGGCAAGGTGTTGAGCGTAAGCTCCGGCTCCGCGCCCAGGGCGTTCAATCCCGGGGTATCGAGGATCACGAGCCCTTCGGACAGGAGCGGGTGGGGGAAATTGATGAGTGCATAGCGCCAGCGCGGGATCTCGACCTCGCCTTGAGCGTTGACCGTGGCGCCGGACTTGGCGAGGTCGTCTGTGACGGTAAGCCCCAAGGCCCGCGCCTCCTCGGCCGGCACCTGCTTGACCTCGGCGATGTGGCTTAGGGCCTCGGCCGTGGCCTGCGCGTCATCCACATCCAGCCTGATCGTCTGCCATTCGTCGGGGAAGCCCCTGAACTCGGCGACCGTGGCGCCGTTGCGGCGCGTCTCGATGGGTAAGAGGCGGATGCTGGCCGGCTGGCCGGGTTCGTAAAAGAGCTCGGTCGGGCACATGGTCGTGCGTCCGGCGCTCGAAGGCAGGACCCGCCGGCCCTGCTCCCCAAAAAAGAGCGCATTGATCAGTTCGGACTTGCCGCGCGAGAACTCGGCGACGAACGCGAGATAGAGCTTGTCGTCGCGCAGAATGTTGCTCATGCGCTCGAGGCGCAGCTCGCTTTGGGGCTGATTGAGCCCGTGCTCGTCAAGCCAAGTCCGTAGCCCCGTGAGCCCCTGCGCGAGATCGCGTCGCCAGACTCCATAGGCCTCGAAGCGCTGCTCGATCGCTGTCTGATTCATGCCCCGCCCCCCATCCGCCGTCGTGCGGCCGTCCCCTCAGTATAGGCCAGGTTGCCGCTAGCGTTGGCAGTGTGGGCAATAATAGCAGCTGCGGGCACCGACTGTCAGCCGCGCGATCGGCGTCGCGCATCGCGGGCAGGCCTCCCCGGTGCGTCCGTAGACCTGCAGTTTTTGCTGAAAATATCCCGGCCGGCCGTCACTTGCCGAGAAATCCTTCAAGGTTGTGCCGCCTGCGGCCACGGCTTGTGATAAGACCGTGACGATGGCCCTAGCCAATGTGTCATAACGCCTGGCCGCGATACGCCCCGCGGCGCGCCGGGGGTGGATGCCGGCGGCAAACAGCGCCTCATTGGCATAGATATTGCCGATACCGGCGACGATATGGCCGTTGAGCAGCAGGTCGCGGATGGCCGTGGTGCGTCTGTGGGCGCGGGCATGCAGGGTCGCCCCAGTGAAGCCGGGCTCCAGGGGTTCCGGGCCCAGTCCGGCAATGAGCGGATGGGAGCGCGGATCGTCGCTATAGAGCAGGGCCCCGAAGCGGCGCGGGTCGCGCAGGCGCACCCGGACCGTCGGGGTGCCGGCCAATACGAGGTCGAAGGGGTCGTGGGGCCCGGCCGGGGCGTCGCCCACCACCTTGAGGCTCCCGGACATGCCCAGATGCAGGATCAATGCGCCGCGATCGAGCCAGACGAGCAGATATTTGCCGCGCCGGCCGATGTCTGTGATCAGGCGCCCGCGAAGCCGCGCGCGAAGATCGGGCTCGATCGGCCAGCGCAGGCGCGGATCGCGCACCACGAGATCGGCGATGCGTGCCCCGCGCATCCAGGGGATGAGCCCACGGCGGGTGGTCTCGACCTCAGGGAGTTCGGGCACGGGGGCCGATGGCGAGCAGGCGCTTGCCGATCTCCTGGGGGAAGTGGTACTCGAGGCCCTGGTCGGGTCTGAGCAGCACGAGTTCCGGATGCCGCGCCAGGATATCGATCGCCAGGGTGTGGGCGACGCGCACCTTGTGCGCGCCTCGCGTGTGGTACGCGATGACCACGCGCCCGACCACGGGGGCGCCATGATAGCGGCTGACCGACAGCGCGCGCGCATAGCGCCAGGCATCCACGAAGCCGTTTATGCGGTCGTTCGAGATGTGCGCCTCGCTGGGCGCGGCGCGCCAGATCCCATCATGGCGGCTCACGGTCAGGTGCGGCAGGGTGAAGGCCACCGGGTGCATGCCATGGCCAAGCAATCGTGTGCTCAAAAAGCTGTCGCTTGTCAGCTCGCGCGGGTGGATGACCTCGGCCGGCACCAGGGCGATGTCCCCCCCGGTCAGGATGTAACGCAGGTCCCCGAACGGCCGGCGCCGGCCGATCAGGATGCGCCGTGTGTTGAGGATCACAACCGCGCGCGGCGGGGCCAGGCCAAAGGCGCTCAGCGGGCCCTTGGGCGGGGTAAAGTGGTCACGCGGTGTGCTGTCGACGATGTCGGTGATGGCCTCGACGCGAAAGCGCGCGGCGCGCGCCTTGAAGGGCTCTACGAGCCGCCAGTGCCTGCCGATACGCCGCAACCGTATCGTCGGCCGGCCCGGACGCATGATCGTGATGGTGGTGATCGCGGAACTCTGAATCGGTGCCAGCGGTGGCGGCGCCGCCGCCTGCGGCTTGGGCCGCGCCCACAGCACCCAGCTTAGGGCGACGGCCGCGGCCAGAAGGGTGGTGTTGGCAAGGCCGCGTCGCGTCGGTCTCATAGCCGTCGCTTCCGCCACCAGACCGCAAAGGCGCTGCCCAGCAGAATGGTCGGCAGCACCAGCAGGAAACCAAAGGCGATGACGTCCTCCTCGGCGCCGGTCAAGGTGAGCGTGAGGTCGGCCGACGCGCGGTTCGGGAGATTGATGAAGGCGTCGTCGTGTGCAAGCCAGTTGGCAAGATTCATGGCCAGGGCGAGGTTGCCGCCCTCGCCCACGTAACTATTGCTCGCAAAATCACTGTCGCCCACCACCGCGACGCGCTGCTTTGTGCCCTTGTCCGCGCGCGTGAGGATCGCGCCGATCGAAAGGGCCGCGGGCGTGGTGCCGCGCGGCGCTTCTACGATGCGTGCAAGCGGCGCCTCCTGCGTCCAGGCGCTCGCGCCGGTGGCGAGGATAGGGGCGGCCCGAAACCCGTGGGCCGGGGTCAGGGCCAGGGCTGCGGCCGTCGGAAAGACCGTCACGAGGTGCATGCCCCGCACCGGGCCGCGATCGGGGTAGCGGCGGATGGCGACGAAGTCCGGGCTTTCGTCGGTCAGCAGGCTCGAGGTCGGATCGACCACGTAGCCCTTGCGCAGGTGTACGCCCAGGTGCGTAAGCAACGGTGACAGGCCTCCGGTGTGACCTGGTTCGAGCAGAACGAGCAGGTTGCCGCCTTTGTGCACGAAGCCCTCGAGGGTCCTGACCTCGCCCGCGAGAAAGCGCACGCGCGGATCGGCGATGACGAGCACCCCCGCGGCCGCCGGCGTGAGCGGGCCCGCGCTGATGTTTGTCGAGGCGACCGTAAAGCCGCGTGCCCGCAGCTGCCCCGCCCATGACGAGAGCCCGAGCCCCGAGCGGTCCTGCGCGCGACGCTCCCGGTTGCCTGTGAGGAAGGTGAGCCGGCGGATTCCGGTGCGCTCGAGGCGCGCCAAGGCGTTGGTGATGCCGGTCTCCGAGGGGTCTGTCACCAGCACCCGCTGCCCCCGATAGCGGACCTGGATCTCCCCGTTAAAGCGGATCCCAAGGCGCCGTACCCGCGCCGGGTGCTCGTTGGGGTTGATGAATGTCAGGCGAATGTGCGGATCGACGCGCCGGTACTTGGCTATGAGCGCGGTCAGTTCCCGCCGTAGCGACGCGCCATGGGCAAAGGCCACGATATCCACCGGGGCGCGCAATGCCCGCACGATGTGCGCGCTCGGACGGCTCAGGCTGTTGCGCCCGTTGGCCGTCCAGTCCGCCACATAGCGGTAGCGGGCCGCGGCATACAAGGCGAGTGCCGCCACGACAAGCCACAGCACCACAAAGAGGCCGCGCCCGCCGAGGGCCGTTGCCCGGCGCCAATTCATCGGACCCCCAGGCGGTCGGCCTCGAGCCGGCGCACGCTCATCACGAGGCAGGTTGCCGCAAGGACGACATAGTAGGCGACATTGGAGGTGTCAAAGAGGCCGCGCAAAAACGGCTCATAATGATTCACGATCGAAAGATAGCCGACCAGAGCGCCGCCTGCGCCCCGCCCATGCCCGGCGTAGTCGACGATCCACAGGAAAAACACCACACCAAAGGTCCCCATGGCCGCAACCGCCGGATAACGGGTCAGGGTCGACATGAAAAGCCCGATGGCACCGAGGCTTGCGGCGAACAACATGAGCCCCAGAAGACCACAGGCGAGCGCCCCCCAATCGAGCCCCCCGCCGATCAGAAGCGAAAGCGGCATGGCAAGGCTCATGAGGATGATGACGGCGTAGAACCCGAGAATGCCGAGATACTTGCCAAGCACGATCTCGGTGAGCGACGCAGGCGAGGAATACAGAAGCGTCAGTGTCCGGTTGTGGCGCTCCTCGGCGATGAGCCGCATGGTGGCAAGCGGCGTGATGAGCATCAGCAAGACGCCGGTGTTGCCGAGCACGGGGGCGGCCACGAGGCTTGTGAGTCCGGGGGCGTTCGGCAGTGTGGCAAGCCGCCCCTGGATCATGAGAAACAGATTCACATGGCCAAGGAACAGCCGCGCCAGTATGATCTGCGTGACCCCGAGAATGATGAAGGCAAGCGGCGACAAAAAGAGCCCGCGCCACTCCCGCCAGGCGATTGCGCGTATCACGATGCCTCCGGAGATTCGCCGGTCAATTCCACGAATATAGACTCGAGAGTCGAGTGCTCGGGATTGATTTCGCGCAAACCCCAGCCCTTCTCGAGGGCAAGGCCTACGATGGCGTCGGTCGGGTCCGCGCCCGGTTCATGAAGGATGCGCACCCGCCCATCCTCTTGCGTCGTCACCGCATGTACCTGCGGGAGCCGGCCGAGGGCGCCGAGATCCGGGGCTGCGCGGAATGCGGCGATGAGCGCCTGGGACTCCATGTGCGCCATGAGCGTGTTGATGTCCTCGTTGAGCACAAGCCGGCCCTTGTGAATGATCTGCACGCGGTCACAGCTTGCCTGAACCTCGGGGAGGATATGCGTGGACAGGATCACGGCGTGCTCGGACCCGAGCTCGCGAATGAGGGCGCGCACCTCGCGGATCTGAATGGGATCAAGGCCCACTGTCGGTTCGTCGAGTATGACCACATCCGGGTCGTGGATGATGGCCTGCGCGAGCCCCACGCGCTGCTGAAAGCCCTTCGAGAGGTTTGCCGTAAGCCGCCCGCCGACCTCATGCAGCCCGCACCGCGCCTTGGCGCGCTCGCGCGCGGCACGCCTGGATGCACGCGGGATACGGCGCAGCGCGGCTGCGTAGTCGAGATATTCGTCTACGGTAAATTCCCGGTACAAGGGCGGGTATTCCGGCAGGTAGCCCAGATGCGCCTTGGCCTGCTCGGGGGCCTCCTGCATGTCGTGGCCGGCGATCAGAATGCGGCCTGAAGACGGCGCGAGATTGCCGCTAAGCATCTGCATGGTGGTGGTCTTGCCCGCGCCGTTTGGCCCAAGAAAGCCCAGCACCTCACCACGCCGGATCATGAAGCTCATGTCCGACACCGCCGCATGGCGCCCATAGAAGCGGGTGACAACGTCGGTCTCGACGAGGACCTCGGAATGACTCATGATTGCGCCTGGGCCCCGCTTTGCATAGGCGGCATTAAAGGCGGAGTGCGGCTTTTTGTCAACGGAGCGCACGCCCCTCTTGTCGCCTCGCGGGCCGCGGCCATGCGGTTTGCGGGTCCGGCGTGCCGCCGCTCTTTCGCCGCCGTGCCCTTTTGGCGACAATGGCGGTTTCGTGCTGTCATCAAGGGGTCAATACCCATGAAGGTCCGGATCGAGCCGAGCGGTCATGAGTTCGACGTGATCGCCGGCGAGACGCTGCTCGAGGCCGCGGTGCGCGAAGGCTTCCATCTGCCCTACAGCTGTCGCAACGGCGCCTGCGGGACCTGCAAGGCGCGCATCCTGTCGGGCACCGTGACCCATAAGCCGTACGAGACCAAGGCCTTGAGCGCAGCCGAGAAGGCTGCGGGCCTAGTCCTCCTCTGCCGCGCGCAGCCCGAGGGCCCGGTCGTAATCGAGGCGCGCGAGATCGGGGTCGCAAAGGACATTATCATAAAGACCATGCCATGTCGGGTGGCGCGCATGGAAAAGCTGGCCCCGGATGTGATGCGGCTTTTTCTGAAGCTCCCGCAAAACGAGCGGCTGCGGTATCTCGCCGGGCAATATATCGATATCCTCTTGAAAGACGGGCGGCGCCGGGGGTTTTCGATCGCAAACAGACCGGGCGCCGACGAATTCCTGGAGCTCCATATCCGGCACGTCCCGGGCGGCCTGTTCTCGGGGCATGTCTTTACCGCCATGCAGGAGCGCGCGCTGCTGCGCTTCGAGGGGCCGCTTGGCACCTTCTTTCTACGGGAAGACACAGACAAGCCCGTAATCCTCATGGCCGCGGGTACGGGTTTTGCGCCCATCAAGGCGATCATCGAACACAGCCTGTCCACCGATTCACGCCGGGAGCTGCACCTCTATTGGGGCGCGCGCACGCGCGCGGACCTGTATCTCCATGACCTTGCGCTCAAGTGGGCGGCCGAGCATCCGCAGGTCCGCTATACCCCGGTGCTCTCGCGCCCGGCGAGCGCGGACGCGTGGAATGGCCGGACGGGTTATGTCCAGGAGGCGATCGTGGCCGACTGGCCGGACCTCTCGGGCTTCGAGGTCTACGGCAGCGGCCCGCCGCGCATGATCGAGGCGGCCAAGGGCGCGCTCGCGTCCCGGGGCCTGCCGGCGGACGCCTTCTATTACGATGCGTTTGAGTACGCCCAGGATCCCGTGCCGTTGCCATGAGCGATCTCCATGCACACCACGGGCACCACCACGAGGCCCATGGCCCGGCTCACGGCCATGATGTGTCCCGAGAGGGGCGGGGCCTGTGGACGTCGCTTGCGCTCACCGCCGGATTTGCGGTGATCGAGGCGTTCGCCGGGCTTTTTGCCCATTCGCTTGCGCTTTTGAGCGACGCCGGCCACATGCTGTCGGATACGCTCGCCTTGGCCCTGTCGCTATTCGCCGCGTGGATGGCGCGCCGCCCGCCGTCGGCACGCCATTCCTATGGCTTTGCGCGTACCGAGATCATCGTCGCGTTCATCAATGGCCTCGTGCTGCTCGGGGTCGTGACCGCGATCGTGATCGCCGCCGTCGGCCGTCTCCAGCACCCGGGGCCGGTGGCAGGCGGGGTGGTCATGACAATCGCCGCGCTCGGCATCTTCATGAACGGCGGCGTGGTCTATGCGCTCAGCCGCGAGCGCCGTACGCTCAATACCCGCAGCGCCATCCTGCATGTCCTGGGCGATCTCCTGGGGTCGGCGGCGGCCCTGGTGGCGGGCGCCGTCGTCTACTTCACCGGCTGGGACCCGATCGACCCCATCCTGTCGCTTGTGATCTCCGGGCTCATCTTGTATTCGACCGTGCAGCTTCTGCGCGAGACCCTGAACGTGCTCATGGAGGGGGTGCCGAGCCATATCGACTTGCGGACTGTCGGACGATCGCTCGCCGAGGTCCCGGGCACGATATCCGTGCATGATCTGCATATCTGGACCCTGTCGTCGGGGACGCTGGCGCTGTCGGCGCACGTGGTGATAGACGACCTCGACCAGTGGGGCGGGCTGCTCTCCGCCATGCAGGATCTGTTGCGCACGCGCTTCGACATCGATCACGTGACCCTGCAGCCCGAGACCCTGGACGCCGAGCTCATCCGCGGCCGGCCGGTCATCCCCATCCACCCTCGATCCTCGTGAAGTCCGCATGGCCGGGCGCAGGCGGGCGCCCACCCCGAAGGCCTGTGGCATCGATACAAGGCGTCCGAGCCCCAGGGTTTTTATGGTGTCGGTGGTGGCGGCAGATTTTCTCTCCAAGAAAAAAATCAGCTACGTACCCTTTACGGCACCTGCCGGCCGCCTAACGCCTCTGCGGCATACTCCCTTCGACGATGGGCTTGCAAGACGTGATTCTTGAAACGGGACATGACTAGACCGCGATCCCCGGCGCGACTCGATTACTGCCTTGCTATGAGCCTGAGATCGGGTTCCATCCGGGCAAGGTATTCAAAGTCCCGGTCGTCATGCAAGAGCGACACGCCATGCTCCACGGCAATGACCGCGATCAGGCAATCGTGCGGGCTACGCGGTGTCATGCCGGCCCAGCGGCAGCGCGCATACAGCTCGGCCGCCGCGACATGGGTTGCCGCTTCGGACCGGGACTCCAACAAGGGTAGTGGAAGGAGATGCGTACGCAGGCGCTCAAGGCTCTGCGCGTCAGATGCGCCCTGAAGAATCTCCTGGATAATGACCGGCGTTACCGCGGCCTCACCCCATTCGAGCAAGCGCTCGAGTATGGCCGTCGGCGCGGTCGGCTGTTTGCGAAAAAGATCGATCCAGACCGTCGAATCAACCAGGATCATGGTTCATCGCCCGCCGGACCGCACGCACGTCATAATCCGGTGCGATCAGGTCCTGGCCGATGAGCTCCAGTACATCCCGCTGTTTGCCGCGGGCGACGAAATCCCGCAGAGCGAGATCCACGGCCTCGCGCTTGGTTTTTACCTTGGCTAGACGCATGGCCTGCCTGATCAGGCGATCATCCAGAACGATATTGGTGCGCATATACACCTCCTAAGGTGTATGATACCTTGGTCTATGGACGCCTGCAATGGGCGGACCTATGCCCCGGGACAACCTTTGGGGGGCGCATGCGGTCCGCCTTCTAGGGGTGGCTAGAACGCGTGGCGCCCGGCGGGTTTTGCCATTTCCCGCGGGGTGTCCGACCGGTTGCCAGTACGCATCAGGGAGCTTGGCGGGCGTACCCGCTCATAGGGGGTGAATCGCGCCCCTTTTGGAATATGAAACGCCAAAAGACCATTGATGCGCGGAAGTCCTCCCATCAGGCATTAGGCTTTACTTACGCATTGTTTAGTAGCCCATTATCGCGAGCCGCGCAAGGCGGAACACCCCGCCGCTATGAGCGTATTTCTCTAGAAATGCCGTAGCCTCATCATGCCGCAGACTGCTCGCGCCGCAGGCATATAGCAGGATACCGACGCCGATGCCGAAGCTCATCGCCCTATGGGGTCGATGGCATCGAGGATCGCGTCCTTATCGGCCACATCGACACGCCCATTCATCGGCCGCGCGATCCACGGGAAAGCCGGCGCTGCAGGTTGTGAATCGGCCTGCTGGCGGGTTGCGGGCGTCACGGCAAGCGGATCCGATACCAACCGTCCCAACGGCTGGCCCTGACGCCGCTGGCGGCGTTTCAGGCCTTTGAGGATCGGATCATCGATATCGCCAGGGTGCGCACGGAGACTGATGACAATAAATGTTGCATCTGATGTCGGATAAGCGGGCGACCAACATTGCGGCGGGGCAGAAGTGCTCACGGTGCGCATTGGATAGTCGTCGGCGCGATCTGCCGTGATTTCTGCATGTGATGCCACCATGGCGACGGGTCGCCACCCTGCGAGGGGTGTTTTGAGGGCGGGGCTGTGCATATGGCCCCGCCCTCAAAGCGTGATCTGCGGTGACTTAGGGGAGCGGCAACAAAAGCGGCTCTACCGGGCGCCCGTTGTCGTTTTTTGTCTTCTGAAGGTCAAGCCCGCGGCGGCAGTACTCGCGGGCGCGGGCCTCGTCGCCCAGGCGCTCCATGACGAGCGCAAGCTCGGCGTAGAGGTCAGGGGGCGGGTTCTGGCGGGCGCAACGCTCGGCGTATTCCCGGGCCTTGCCGGGGAGGTTCGCCGCCTGCGCAAGCTTGGCGAGCGCAAGCAGCAGGGTCGCATTCTGCGGCGCGGCCTTAAGCCACGTCTCGGCCTGCGACAGGAACCGCAGGGCGTTGTCCCCATGGAGCTCCCCATAGGCGGCGAACAGCTCATCGGCCGGCTCGTGGCGCAAGGCGGGGCTCAGCAGCCGCTCGGCCTCCTCGATCGCGCCTTGGCGGATCAGGCTGCGGGCATAGATGGCCACGAGGCTCGGGTGCTGGCGATGGGCCTTTGGGATCGCCCGCCACGCGGCCTCGATCTCGCCGGGCGCGTGCTGGCTGGCCAGCACGAGGAGGTGGCGGTGGGCGTCGCGTTCAAGATCGTCGATCGCCGCCGGTTCCATGACCTTGTAGCGCCGTAGCTCAGGGGTAAGCTGCGCGATTGTCGTCCAGTCGCGCAGCCCGCGGGCGCGCTGGGCGAGCAGACGCAATACCCTGCGGTTTCCGGGGTGCGAGATGCGCAGGGCGTTGAGGGTGGCGAGACTGCGCTCGTATTCGCGCGCGGCCTCATACAGGTAGGCCTGAAGGAGGCCTGCGGCAAGCCCGAGGCCCGGGACATTGTGCGCCTGGGTCAGGTATTCGTCCCGTTTTTCCGGGTGGCCCTGGCCCTGCGCCGCGCATGCCGCAGCGAGATAATGGATCCCCGGCACACTATCGGTCTTGATGTCGCCGACCAGATCCTTCTCGGCGCCGGCGTGGTCGCCTTCCAGGAACTTGATGAGCCCGGAATGGAGGGCCTTTTGCTGATGGCGCAGGCGTCGATCCAGCCGCCAGCGGCCCACGTCCTTGGGGAGACGCACGAGCCGCACGGTCATATGCAAAAGGCCATAGAGCAGGATGACCGCCACGATCAGCAGCAATCCAAAGAGTGTCAGCGGCATCTCGACGCTCCAGGGGCTGCGCTCGATCAAGACATAGCCCGGATCGTGCATGGCCGCCAGGGTCAAAAGGATCGTGACCAGGAGCAGGGCGATGATGGCAGACAGGATTTTCATGAGGCCGCGCGCGACAGTCTGCGCAAAAGATGCAGGGACTGCGAGATATCCGGCCACGTGAGGGTGCTGGTTTGGTGCTCGAGGGCCGCAAGCTTCACCAGCACCGCCTGCGAGGCGCGCGCCTTGACGTCAAAGTAGCGATGAATCCAGCGGTCGGCGGCGGCGAGATTCGCGCCCACGAGCGCCGGCCGGTGCTCGAGCAGGGCAAGCTGCGCCCCGTAGAGCCGCAGGGCCAGATTCTCGCGCACGAAGTAGGCGCGCTTAGGGGAGAGAAGGGCGCGTTCGTGAACCGGTTCCTTGCGAATCCTGATGAGGCGCCTGAAGTCGCGCCAGATCCCGAAGGCGGCACGCCGCCAAAACGGCAGGGGCTTGGTCGGGGCGGCGGCCTTGCGCGGCGCGCGCATGAATCGCGGTACCGCCAACGGCAGGGTCCGGGCGCTATGGGCCAGGGCCACGAGCTCAAGCGCCATGGTAGAGGTGTGTTGGCGGCGCAGGGCCTTGAGCCGCAGGATCTCTCGCAAGATCGCCTCACGCACCGGAATCAGGCGGGGATCATCCTGGCGGCGCAGCGCGCGCTGGGCCTGATGGAGGGCGAGTAGCGAAAGCGGCACGTCATGCTCAAAGCGCAACTGGTCGTTGGCGATGAGCAGCAGATCGGCCGCGGCGTGGATCTGCCAATGGCGCCCCGGATGATGGGTGCTGGCCAACGAGGCCTCGCGCTGCGCCAAGTCCCGTACGGCCCTGCTGTTTGCCGCCTGCGCCTGTCCGAGGGCCGCGATTCGGGTATCGAGTTGGGTCAGGGCCGCGCCTTGGGCCTTGAGTCTCTTCGCGACGTCCACGCCCACGATATGGGTCTCGTAGGACAGTATGTACCACACATAGCCCAGACCGATCAGGGTCACGAGCGACAGGAGGAGCGCCAGCCCCCCTGCGACCGGACGTGCGCGGCCCGGCCCGGAGGGCGGCGCGGAAGGGCGGGTATTCTCGGTTTCGTCGGTCATGGGAACTCGAAAAGTTTAGGCGATTATAGGGGGTTTTTGCCAGCATGCCAGGCGGCGAGTGCTGCGATCAGCGATTCGTCGTCGGCGCCCGAGGCCACGATCAGGGGCCCCGAAAGCCCCAGCGCCCGGCAGGCCTCTTGCTGGCGGGCCCCGACTACGACCAGCGGGGTGCGGCTCAGCCACTGGCGGCCGACCTGGCCCAGGGCATCATACAGGTGATGCAGGCCCTCGACGCTGGTCACGATCACGGCATCCAGGCCGTGGCGGGCCCAGGCCCGCAACAGGAGGGAGACGTCCGTCGAGGGCGGTGCGCGCCGATAGCATTCCGCGTACTGGACACGGGCCCCGCGCGCCATGAGGGTGTCTCCGAGGAGCTCGCGTCCCCCCTCCCCCCGGAAGATGACAACCGCCTGTCCGCGCAGGTCCTGTAAAGGCCCCATGAGGAGGAATGACTCGCTGTCGAACCGCCCCTGCGGCACCAGGATGTCGCGAAACCCCAGGCGCTCGAGTTCGCGCGCGCTGCCGCGGCCGACGGCCGCCATGCGCACCCGGGGTGGCCAGGCCACCCCGGCGCCCTGTATCGCATGGAAGGCGCGCGTCACGGCATTGGGGCTTATGAAGATGGCCCAATCGAAGGCCTCGAGATCCGCGATCACGGCCTTGAGGCCGGCCGGATCACGCGGCTCCTGGATCTCCAGGGCGGCAAAGTGCAGGGGGCTTGCGCCGAGCGCCGCAAGCCTGTCCATCAGCCCCTGGCACTGGCCGGCGGGCCGGGTGACGAGGATCTTAAGGCCCGCCAGATCGCTCATGCCCCGTCCTTCAGGAGCCGCGCGATGATGGCCCCGGCCCCCTGCGCCAGCAACCCCTCGGTCACATCGCGCGCGAGGGTCGCGGCGTCGGTCGGCCGCCCGGTCCGGGTCTCGGTCAGAAGCCGGCTGCCGTCGGGCTCGCCGACCAGGGCGCGCAGGGTCAGGCGGCTGTCTTCCAGGGTGGCGAATGCCGCGATCGGCAGCCGGCACCCCCCCTCCAGGGCCCCGGTCACGGCCCGCTCCGCCTCCACGCACAGGGCCGTATCCGGGTGATGCAGGGGCGCTATGAGCGAGGCCGTCCTTTCGTCCCTCTGCCGGCATTCGATGCCGATGGCCCCCTGCGAGGCGGCCGGCAGGCTCTCCTCGATCGGCAGGTAGGCCTGTATCCGCTCGATGAGCCCCAGGCGTTTCAATCCCGCCGCGGCCAGGATGATCGCCGAGAACTCACCGGCATCGAGCCGTGCCAAGCGGCTGTTGACATTGCCGCGCAGGGTCTCGATGTGGAGGTCGGGCCGCCTGTGGCGGATCTGGCAGGCGCGGCGCAGACTCGCGGTGCCGATGCGTGCCCCGGATGGGAGCCCTTCGAGGCCCGCGGTCTCGAAGGACGCGATCAGGGCATCGCGCGGGTCCTCGCGCTCAAGGATCGCCCCTATGGCGAGCCCCTCCGGGAGGCGTGCCACCACATCTTTCATGGAATGAACCGCGAGGTCGATGCGTCCTTCCAGGAGACTCTGCTCAAGTTCCTTGGTGAACAAGGCCTTGCCCCCGGAGGCCGTCAGGGGCCCGGAGAGCTGCCGATCACCGGTGGTGGTCATCGGCACGAGGGTGACCGCAAGACCGGGGTGCAAGGCGAGAAGCCGATCGCGAACGTATATGGCCTGCCATAGGGCCAATGCGCTCTTACGGGTTCCAAGGTGCAGGGTCGTCACGGAGGGTCCGAATTGGTGGAGTGTAAGGGCCGCCATCCTAAGAAATTGGCGGGACTTACGCAAACCCATGGGGCTTGCCGCGCGCCGATGGCCCGCTCGCGGGGTACCGCCAGGCCTGGCCGACGGTTGGGGCTCGCCGCCCCGGGGTCTGTCGGCGCGTGGCCCGTAAGGGGGTGACGGTGTAAGGCGGATCCGTGCTATAGGGGAAGATCCCGAGGGCCAGGGACGATCGTACGGGCCCCGGTCGGGGAAACGGCGATCGACAATAAGAGAGAAGCTTGCAAAACCCACCAGAGGAGCACTGCAGACATGACCTACAAAACAGCCCGTGATCGGTTCCTTGCGGCGTGTGCCATGCTGGCTATCCTGGCGTTCGCGGCCCCCAGCTACGCGAACACGCAGAGCCACGCCTTCGCCACGCATCATGTCGTCTTTCAGATCAGCAACGGCTCTGCCCAGGAGCAGGAGCTCGTGCTGGCCAATGCCGAGAATGTCCTCAGGTACTTCGGGCCCACCAAGGTCCAGATCGAGATCGTCGCCTTCGGCCCCGGCCTGCGCCTGCTCTTGAAGCACAATGTGCATTCGCGGATGATTCAGAGCATGCATGCCGAGGGCGTCGAGTTTGCGGCCTGCCATAACACGATGATGAAGCTGCACCTGACGAAGGCCGACCTCAATCGCGTCGCCCATGTCGTTCCGGGGGGCGTGATCGAGATCATGCGCCGCGAGAGCGAGGGCTGGAACTATATCCGCCCGTAGGCGCCCGGGGCCCGATCGGTCGACAGGAAAAATTACAATAGCAATACCAATGGCAATACCATCTAGGAGGAGTTCATGAGAAAGCGGTCCTTGCTGGCGGCAGCCGTTGCCGCCGCCTGTTTTGCGGGTGGCGCGCACGCTACCAACTGGTTCCAGTTGCAGGGCACGGAGCCCAACGGCACCGCCTCCCCGTACCATCTCTTCGGCTTTATTCAGCCGACCTATCAGGACTCCGGCGGTACGGCAGTCAGTGGGCTTCAGGGCGCCGCCGCCCCCTTCAATGGCGCGGTGCCGAAGTTCAACGAGGTCGCCCCGCAGGATACGTCGATGAGCAGCTTTAACATGCTGCGCGCGCGCATCGGGGTGCGCGGCACGGTGTTGCCGATCAGCAACAAGATCGACTACTTCATCATGGCCGAGTTCGGAAACAACAACTTCACCTACGGCAACGGCAGCTACACCCCGCGCCTGACCGACGCCTCGGTCACCTTCAATGAGATCCCGGGCATGCGCGTGCGCGTCGGCCTCTTTAAGACCCCGGGCCCCGAGGAGGACCTGCAGGGCATCCCGGACTTTAACTACATCAACTTCACCAATGTGAGCGCCCAGCTGATTCAAAACCAGTTCATCGGCACCAATCTGGCGGTTGCCGAGACGGGCGTAAGCGGCGCCTACGCCGTCCAGGCCGCCCCGACCGATGCCGGCCGCGATCAGGGCATACAGCTCTTCGACTGGTTCAACAACGGCCCCTGGCAGTTCGCCTACGCCGCCATGATCGGCAACGGCGCCCCGCTCTACGCCAACGCCCAGTCCAACAGCGCGAGCTATTACGGGCGCATTCAGGAGTCCTACATCTTCCACCACAGCAAGGGCCCGCATCAGGCCGGCATCACCGCCTGGGTCTGGGATCACCTCGGGCATCAGGACCTCGATGTGTCGACTGCAGGGACTACCACCGGCGGCTTCACCCGGCAGAGCTACACCTTCAAGCGCTATGGCCTGGGGGCCCAGTACCGCAGCGGCTTCATGACCCCGGGCGCTGTGCGCGTGACCGGCGAGCTCATGCGCGGCACGGGCTGGATCCTGGCGCCGGCGGCGTTCGCGGCCCCTTATGGCACCACGGGCGGCTGCGTTGTGGGTTCACCGCTATGCAACGAGACCCTCTACCCCGGGGCCAATAACGCGGCCGTCGGCGGCTATGTCGAGACCGGCGTGTTCGTGACCAAGCACCTGGATCTCGAGGCGCGCTATGACCAGTACAATCGCATGACCAACAACCCGGGGCTCGAGCGCATCTTCAAGACCACCACCCTGGGCGTGCAGTACTACATCTCGCCCATGGCGCGTGTCACCTTGAACTATGCGATCAATCGCATCGACGTCCCGCACCTGTCGGATGTGACGGGCGCGGGGGGGCAGGCGAACGCCTCGGCCATTGCGAGCGCCAAGGACGACACCATCGCCCTGCAGACGACGCTGATCTTCTAAAGGGCTGACAGCAAAGGGAGGCTTTATGAAAAAAGGTATTCTCTGGACGGTCTTGTCCTGTCTCGCGGTAAGCGCCCCGGCGCTCGCCGTGCAGGGCAATCTGCACTGGCACACCATCCACATCCAGATCCCGGTGCGCCTGAGGCACGCCAAGGTGGTCTTCAACATGGACCATCCGGTGTTCATCCCCCATACCAAGGAGCCGGTGGGGCTGTCGCAGCTGCGGATGATGGTGGCGAAGTTCACGCGCGACCATACCCGCTGGAAGATCGACGCGGTCTTTCAGGGGGCGGATGGCTATATGCTGCTCAACGACAGGGCCTATGACCAGTTCATGCATGTGCGCACCGGCAACCCGTACCGCGGCCAGATCGAGGCCCTCTATCACAAGGGCGTCGATATCGAGGAGTGCGGGGTCACCATGCGCGCCCATCGCTGGGGCAATAAGCAGTTGCTGCCCAACGTGAAGGTCAATGCCGGGGCGGTGGCGCGCATCATCTGGCTCGAGCAGCACGGCTATATCGAGGTCAACCCCTAGCGGATGCGATAACGCGGTGTTCCGTCACGGGTGAGGATCTGGGCGAGGGGCGGTATGACCTCGCCCAGTTTTTTTCTGAGACCATAGGGCGGATTGAGAATGAGCAGGCCCGAGCCGTTTAAGCGGCTTTTGATGTCCGCGGGCCAGGTGAGCAGTTCCACGCACAGGTTCTCCCCGAGGGCCGACAGCACCGATACGAGCCGTTCGGCGTCGTGGGCATCCTTGATGGGGTACCACACCAGAAAGATCCCCTGGCGGAAGCGCTGCAAGGCGGTCTTGAGGCCGGCAAGCAGGGCGCTGCGCTCCGTCACCCGCTCGTAGGGGGGGTCGATCAGAATCACCGCCCGACGTTCCCGGGGGGGCAGCAGGGCCTTGAGGGCATGGTAGCCATTGCCGAGAAAGATCTGGCTGTGCGGGGCGCGCAGCACCTGCTGCAAGACGGCGTGGGTGGCCGTGGCCTCCTCGACTGCCACCAGGCGGTCTTGAGCGCGCAGGCGTCCGGCTATGAGCAGGGGTGAGCCCGGGTAGTCGCGCAGGTGCGTGCCATTGAAGCGGCCCACCGCCTCGCAATAGCCGCGCAGCATAGGCCATGTGTCGCACCGCCCCCAGAGACGGCGGATACCGTCGTCGGCCTCCCCTTGCGGCGTCAGGCGATAAAGGCCCTCGCCGGCATGGGTGTCGAGCACAAAGAGCGGCTTTGGCTTTGCCAAGACGAGATCCAGGGTCTCTAGGAGCACGACGTGCTTGAGGACATCGGCCGCCGACCCGGCATGAAAGGCATGGCGGTAATTCACGGATAGTCTGTGTATTTGCGGGCGCTGCCGCGCACCTTGTCGGCCGGATACTTGTCGGCGTTCTTGGCGATCTTGGCCCATGCCGCCTGCTCGAGATCGATGCCCAGCCGGTCACAGAATCGCAAGAGATAGAGGAGCACGTCGGCCGCCTCCTCGCTCACCGCCTCGCGTTGCTTGGGGGAGGGCGCGAGGCTTTCGTCTTCACTGAGCCACTGTAGCTGTTCTACCAGCTCGCCGGCCTCGACGATCAGCGCCATGGCCAGGTTCTTCGGGGAATGGAACCGCTCCCAGTCGCGTTCCTTCGCAAATTGCGCAAGGCGTTCCGTGAGATCGTTAAAGCCGCTCATCGAGGTCCTCCGGTGGCGCGCAGTCGCCCGGGCCCGGGGCGCGGACCCGCGGGCGCCCCGCGGTCTGGAAACCGCCAGTCTAGCGGATTTTGTACGCGCCGTCGGCCCGGCGGGTCCCGCGACCTGTCATCAGGACGTCATAAACCCCCCCTAGCATGAGGCGGTCGCCCGAGGTCGTGTCAGGGGAAGGGCGGCCCATCGCTACCTGAGCCGGTAACCACTGGATCGCTTTCTTAAGGAGGACCGCATGACCCAGGACAATCGCTCCCTGCTTCAGGCGCTAGACGAGGCGCCGGTCAGTTTCTTTCACATGCGCGCGGCCATCACCGCCGGGATGGGCTTTTTCACCGATGCCTATGATCTTTTTATCATCGGCATGGCGCTCGTGTACCTAACGCCCGAGTGGCACTTGAGTGCGGCCCAGATCGCCATTCTGGGGAGTGGCTCGCTGCTCGCGGCATTCCTGGGGGCGCTGGTGTTTGGGCGCCTCGCCGACCTCATAGGACGCAAGACCATCTACGGGCTCGAGGCGGCGCTGATGGTCGTAGGCGCGCTCGCCTCCGCCTTTGCCCCGGATTTCGCGTGGTTGCTCGTATTCCGCTTCATTTTGGGGTTCGGGATCGGCGGCGATTATCCCATGAGCGCGGTGCTCATGTCCGAGTATAGTAATGCTAAGAAGCGCGGCTCGCTCGTGTCTCTCGTCTTTGGCATGCAGGGCCTGGGGCTCGCCTTTGGGCCGATCGTCGCGCTCACCCTCGAGGCCTCGGGCTTAAGCCATGACATCATCTGGCGGATCATGCTCGGTATCGGCGCGCTCCCCCCGCTTGCGGTCTTGTACCTGCGCCGCACCATGCCCGAGTCGCCGCGCTATAAGGCGCTGGTGCGCGGGCAATCGGAGGCCGCGGCCCAGGACATGGCGCGGTATTCCGAAGGCCAGATTCAGGCCGCGGGCCGCAACTCGCAGCCGCGCAAGACCACGCTGCGCGCGTTTTTGAGCGATCGCCACAATCTCCTCATGATCCTGGGGACCGCCGGCTCCTGGTTTCTGCTCGACTACGCCTTCTACGGCAATGCCATATCGACGCCCCAGATCCTGGCCCTGATCGCGCCGCACGCCGGCCATCTGAGGGGGACCGCCTGGGCGCTCATCATCTTTGCCGTAGCCGCGGTCCCTGGCTATCTTGCCTCCATCCTGCTCATGGACCGCATAGGCCACCGCCGGCTGCAGCTGATCGGTTTTGCGGTGATGGCGGTGAGCTTTGCGTGCATCGCGCTGGTGCCGGGGGTCACGCACGATGTCGTGCCATTCCTGCTCTTGTATGGCGTGAGTTTCTTCTTTATCGAGTTCGGGCCCAACTGCACGACCTTTGTTATTCCCGCCGAGGTCTTTCCGACCAGCTCTCGCACCACCGGCCATGGGATCGCCGCCGGCATCGGCAAGCTCGGGGCCTTCTTCGGCACCTTCCTGTTTCCCTATATCAGTCAGGTAGGCGGCCTGAAGGGTGCCATGATGTTTGCCGCCGGCGTCTCGGCGCTGGGGCTCGTTCTGACCTATCTGACACTGCCGGAGGCAAGCGGCCGCGCGCTCGAGGATCTGTCGGCCGAGCCGGGTGATGAGGCCCTGGATGACCCGCGCCTTGTGCGCACCGGCGTGTCCCGGTAGGCCGCATTCGGGATCGCTCAGGGGGGGTCGCAAGGGCCGCAGGCGGCGTGCCGCGCCCCATGCCCCCCCGATGTTATTGCGTACCAGGGAAGTCAGCCCACTTGGGCGTGCCGTTCACAATGGCGCGAAAAACGCACGCCGGACAGCGGGCGAAGAAAACGGTGAAGAAGCACGCCCGCTATTTGGGTCCTGGGCGGCGAACTGATTCGGCGCGTGCTCACACGAGAAAGCCCGCAAGCCCCTCGCCCTCAACGTGGGTCCTACCACATCGACGAGATGGGCGAACCTCTAGGGCGCCACACGCGCGATGAACAGGACCATGCGGCTTACGATGCGGTATGCCGGCATTTTTATCGGTTCCGGACCGGCACCAAGAGCTACATGACACCCACTGGCTTTAGCGGGCTGAGGGTGTCACTCGAATCATTGAACAAACACAACCTTGCACTTGTGGCGTTTCGCGGCCGCCGCAAGAGTCCGGTCGGACGTTGCCAACGGAAGCATTTCCGCTACGGCCACCGAAAGATGTATCGCATCCAACGTGTGCAATGGGACAGTGAATGAACCGAGCAGTTGTCGCGCCTTGAGATAGTGATCGGCAGACAGAGAAACTCGGCGGTAAAACCCTTCGGCAACATGGTTCCCAAAAAGATCGAGGACTGCGCGGGCCTGGCGTTCGTTCAGTTCCTTGAGTCGTCGCTTTTTCGCTACCAGCGAATAGAACTCGACCTCGCTCAATACACTAATGACAGGCGATTTGATGCGACGCACCGCCTCCTCCGCTGCTCGACTTCCGGGCTCTGGGCAATAATAGGCCCCTAACACGCTGGTATCGATATATATGCTCATCGAGTATCGCGTTCCCCACGAAGGATCTGCGCCGACGGTGTCCCAAAACGCCCGATTCCCCGGCGAAATTCCTCAAGCGATGGCAGCTGTTTCGCTGCAGTCGGGGCAGATACCAGCTTCGCCACGGCCTTGCCTTGGCGGGTAATCAGGATTTCCTCTCCGGCCTCCACTTGATCGATCAGATCCGGCAGGTGCTGACGCGCTTCTTTAATGCCGACCTGCTTCATACCAGCCCCCTCGTTATGTACACCATAAGTGTACACACGGTACCGCGGGCGTCAATCCTGCGGCCGTCATCCGTGACGCACCTCGTCTCAATGGCAGCCTGATAGGGTGTAAACAGGCCGGCGGAATCCCGCCCTAAGCCTCTCGCAGAACCGTACGCGACACCCTCGGGTCATATGGCCCCCATCATCCGAACCGGGACCCTTCCTGACGCTGTAGTGTGTGCCGGCCTCCGTTAAATTCCGAGCGGGTACTGATCACGGACAAGATACCGCCAGAGGTCCTGATGGGAAGTGGCGGTGGGGACATAAGCCGTCCGGTGGGATCTGGCCGGCCATCCCGGAATACATCAAAAACCGAGAGCTTGGAGATCGGCGCCTGGACCCAATGGTATTGGCGAGCCGCCATCCGCTGGTCCTCAAAGAACTGGGGTGGCGCAAGCACCCCTATAGCCTCTTCGAGCGGCTCATACAGGAAAGCCCCAGGCCCTGCCGGGAGATATTGATCATGCGGCTGTCATTCAAGACCGTGCTTGCCCGGACGCAGCATGACGCGATGCCGGCCGTCCGCGGCAACCGCGCGTACCTGTTGAAACACTGATTGCAGCACGTTCATTTGGGTCTCGGTAAGCCCCGTCTCCAGCGCCGCACCGGCTGCGGTCAGCTTGCGTTGCCGCACGCGCCTGTCGTTTTCACTCGGGTTCATCGCCACCATGCGCATGTCGATCACCTGGCGCAGCGGCGCATTCGGCGCCTGCCCGCTCCCGCCGAGGTTGCCAAGCCGCGCATTCACCGAAATCTGTGGGTTGCGACCGACGAAATAGAGGATGCGATGGCGCACCCTCCCCAGGCCGCGCTGGTCGAGAATGCGGCCCGGGCGCGCGGTGAAGGCGCGGTAGCTGAAAGAGAGCTCCTCGATCGCTGGTCGCAAGGCCCCCTTGCGCGGCAGAGAGGAAAGCGGCTTATCCGGTGGTATTGCGTCAATCATGTTGACCTAACAGCGCGGGACTCGTCAGGCTGTCCATTGGCCAATACTGTTGACTTGATTGAGTAAGCCATGCATGAACGATCCGAAAACACGACCGGGGAGGGCGGCCCGCGGCTATCCGCCCGCATTCGCGATCTCCGCGCCTCGCCCATTCGCGAGATCCTGTCTGTCATCAACCGCCCCGGCATGATCTCCTTCGCAGGCGGCCTGCCCGCACCCGACAGCTTCCCGAGATTTGGCCTGCAGGACATGGCTACGGCCAGAGCGAAGGGGAATGGGCGCTGCGCGAGCGTGTGGCGGCCGATCTTGGCGCCCGTGGCCTACGCTGCAACGCGGAGCAGGTCCTGATTCTGTCTGGTTCGCAGCAAGGTATCGATCCGGCCGCCAAGCCATTCATCGACCGCGGGACCCAGGTGATGGTGGAGGCGCCCACCAACTCGCGGCATGGCAGGTGTTTCGCCTGTTCGGGGGTGCGCTTCACGGTGTACGATGCCGCCGCGCCGGATCAGGGGGCGCTGCGGCGTGAAAGGCCTGCGTTTGCCTATACTATTCCCGCTTTCCAGAATCCGAGCGGCCGCTGCCTCACCGCAACTGAGCGCGACGCCCTGACCGCCTGCGATGCGAGCGCGTGGCCCTGTCCGAGGATGATCCCGACCGTGACCTGGTATATGACGCTTGCGGGCGCACCCCGGTGTGCGCCCGCCTGGAGCGCGCGCCTTGGATCTATCAGGGGTCGTTTTCCAAGACCCTCGCACCGGGCCTGCGCAGGGATTACCTTGCGGCAGCGCCCGAACCGATGCCGCTGCTCACGCGGCTGAAGCAGGCGGCGGACCTGCACAGCAACCGCATCGGCCAATGGCTGGTGCTGCCGGAATTGAACCGATCGGATTATGACAGGCGCATCGCTGCCCTCGCGCAGCGCACCCGCAATCGCCGGGATGCGTTCGAAATCCCGCTGCGGCGGCATGTGTCAGGCGCAGCAACATGGCAGACCCCGCCAGGCGGCTTGTTCTTCTGGCTCACGCGCACCCGTCGCATCGATACCCGCCTGCCGCTCTCGCGATCACTCGAGGCGGGAGCCGCCTTCATGCCGGGGGGCCTTTCATGTCAGTGCATGGACCCATTGGCGGGCAAATCCGCCTCAACTTCCCCATGCCAGCGAGACGCAGGCTGACGAGGGGCGGAAAATCCTAGCGGCGCTCTTGTGCGCCATTCTCTAGGCCTCGCTTGGCTGGCAAAGGACATGGCCCCCTGATGGGCAAGCACCCCCGGTTTTCGACGCAGGCCCGGGTCGAGGCCGGACGGGGGCCCGGTCCGCGGGATCGGCCGACCACGACCCCCGCCCGAATGCGACATTCCGCCCTGTGGGGGGCATCGGATGCCCGCCGCCCCTCGGCGGGCGGCACGGGGGGTCTGGCCGGCCCCCGTTTCGCGCAAGCGCCCGTCGTACCGGGGCTGTCGGCGTACGGGCAAGGCCCGTCCGATGGCGGCAAGCCTCCGTCCGGGCGCCGGGCCTTGGCGCATCCGGTGACGCGCCGGGGCGCCCTGCGTTAAGCTAACGGTGGGCCGCCGATCGGGAACTCGGGCGATCCCGAAGAATCTTAACGGTCCATGCGCGGCCGATTCGGCCAGAGCCTCCTTACGACGAGAGGGATAACACTATGGATTATCAGCAAGCCGAAAACCAATTGACCGTTGTCCAGCAGCAGAATCAGGCCGTCTTGCAAAAGCTTCAGGCCTTGGCGCAGAAATTCGCGGCGGCGGCCCCGGATCCCACCACCGGGCGCGAGTGGGCGATGGACTTGCGCGAGATCGCGATGATGATGCAGACCCAGGCGCAGGGTACCACGACGCTGATTCAGCAGATGGCCCAGTACATCCAGCAGCTGGAGGGCACGCTCGCCACGCACCCCAACCCCCCCCTGCAGCCCACCGGATGGGCCAATCAGGCCCCGCAGCAAAGCGGCGGCGGTTTTATGGGGTCGCTCGTAAGCGGCTTAGGGATGGGCGCGGGTTTTGCCGTCGCCGATGACGTCGTAAGCGACCTCTTCAACCTTTTCTAGCGGGCCCGCCGGTCAGGGCGGCCAGGCGCGCGCGCGCGCGGGTGACCGCGGCCCGGACCTGGGCGGGGGCGGTGCCGCCGAGGTGATCGCGGGCGGCCAACGACCCCTCCAGGGTCAGTACCGGGAAGATGTCGGCCTCGACGAGCGGCGAGCAGGTCTTGAGCGCAGCAAGCGGCAGATCCGCAAGGTCCACGCCCCGGTCTATGGCAAGCCGCACCGCGCGGCCGGCGGCCTCATGGGCATCCCGAAACGCAAGGCCCCGCCGCACCAGATAATCGGCGAGATCCGTGGCGGTCGGGTAGCCGCGCAGGGCCTCGCGGCGCATGCGCTCGCGCTGAAAGCGGGTGGCCGGCAGGAGTTCGGTGAGCGCGCGCAGGCTATCGCGCACCGTATCCAGGGTATCGAACAGCGGCTCCTTGTCTTCCTGATTGTCCTTGTTGTAGGCGAGCGGCTGGCCCTTCATGAGCACGAGCAGGGCCGTGAGGTGCCCTATGACGCGAGCGCTCTTGCCGCGCAATAGTTCAGGGACATCCGGATTCTTCTTTTGGGGCATGATCGACGAGCCGGTGCAAAAGCCATCGGCCAGCTCTATGAAGCCAAATTGCGGCGTCGACCACAACACGAGCTCCTCGGCGATGCGCGACAGGTGGACCATGATCAGGGCCGCGGCGGCCGCACACTCGATGACGAAATCGCGGTCGGAGACCGCATCCAGGGAGTTCTCGGCGGGGCGCGCAAAACCCAATGCCTGGGCGGTCATCTGCCGGTCTATCGGAAAACTGGTCCCGGCCAGGGCGCCGGCGCCCAGCGGCATGACGTTGACCCGGCCGCGGGCGTCGATCAGGCGCTCGGCATCGCGCAGGGTCATCTCGAACCACGCGAGGATATGATGGCCCAGGGTCACCGGCTGGGCCACCTGCAGATGGGTAAAGCCCGGCATGACGGTCTCGTTCTCGCGTTCGGCGAGCGCGAGCAGCACCGAACCCAGGTCCTGCAGCTGCCCGATAAGCCCGTCTAGCCCATCGCGCAGATAGAGCCGGACCGTGGTCGCTACCTGGTCATTGCGCGAGCGCGCGGTATGCAGTTTCTTGCCCACCTCGCCTATGCGTTCGATGAGCGCCGCCTCGATGTTCATGTGCACGTCCTCGCGGCCCACCGACCAGGTAAAGCGGCCCTCGTCGATCTCCTTTTCAATGGCCGCGAGCCCCTCTGCGATGAGCGCCGCCTCGCGCTCCGTAATGATGCCGACCGCGGCCAGCATGCGGGCATGCGCCACCGAGCCGCGAATGTCATGGCGGTAGAGCCTCTGGTCGAACCCGACCGAGGCGGTGAACGCCTCAACGAAGGCGTCCGTGGGCTCTGTGAAGCGGCCTTTCCAGGCCTTGTCGGAAGGGGGCATGGGTGTGCTCGGCAAATGATGTGGGGCCCATGGTACCGAAGCGCGGGCGCGCCGTTAAGGGCGGGCCTGCGCGGCCCCGCCACTTGTCCGTCGACGGCTCCCGGCCATCGGTGTTCGATTGAGACTCGGACCGCCGTGGGCTAAGGTTCCTCTCGTAGTGTCCGGGCTGGACTCTCCTTATGCACCCCCACCCCGAAATACCAGCCTGGAATTATCACGCCCCGAGACTGCTCGGGGCGCCTTTTTCCTGATATTGTTAAGAAATATCGCGGTCCCCGCGGGCCAAGAGATGCCCCGCCATTCCGACCTGGGTGATCATGAAGGACTCGACGAGCTACTTCCTGCCGGACTTCGGTTCGCTTGCCATAGCGGCCAAGGTGCTGTTCATGGCCGAGGTCATCGCCGTGATATTCACGATCGCCTCGAGCGACAGCCTCGGGCCCGCGGCCCTGCGCCGCTTTGTGTTTCTCTCCGCCTACACCCTGATCGTGGCCCTGGTGAGCCTTGGCCTGTTGCGTGTGGTCCATCGCGGCCTGCGCCAGCTGTCGGCGATCGTAGGATCCCTAGTGGTGATCGCACTCATCCTGGTGGCGGTGGTCATGGTCATCGAGGGCCTCATAAGCGGCCTCTATGGCTTCGGCGTCATTGCCACCCGCACCCCCGTGTGGCAGCTCACCCTGGTGATTCACAGCGTGCTGATCAGTATCGTGGTCATGCCGCTCGTCTTGCGCTACCTGTTCGTATCCCACAAGGCCCAGATCGACGCCAAGCTCGAACAGGAGGCGCGCATGCAGGCGCTGCAGTCGCGCATCCGTCCGCATTTCCTGTTCAACAGCATGAACAGTATCGCAAGCCTCACACGCAGCGATCCGCCGCGCGCCGAGGCCGCGCTTCAGGATCTTGCGGATCTCTTTCGAGTGCTGCTGGCTGATGCCCGCAAGCTCGTGCCGATCAGCGCCGAGCAGGAGATATCGCGCCAATACCTCGAGATCGAAAAGCTGCGCCTGGGCGACCGCCTTTCCGTCCATTGGACGGTCAGCAACGTGCCGCGTAACGCCCTCATTCCCGCACTGACCCTGCAGCCCCTCCTGGAAAACGCCATATATCACGGCATCGAGCCGCGCTTTGGCGGGGGCACGGTCAAAGTCGAGCTGTGGGCCGATCAATCCGATACCCTAAACGTGCTCATCAGCAATCCGATACCGGAGGTGCGCAAGCACGCCCACGGGCGGGGCAACAAGATCGCCATGGACAATATCCGCCAGAGACTCGTCACGCATTTCCTGGACGCGGCGAGCCTTCAGGCCTTCGAGGAAGGCGATCAGTATCATGTCAGGATAAAAATGCCCATTATCAGAAACCAGGGGGAGCGATCTTTGGCGGAGAGCGGGCGATAGGCAGGCCGAGGCGCAAGAACAATGGAGGATGACACGATGAAGGTCCTGATTGTTGACGACGAGAAACTGGCGCGCGACAGGCTGCGGGAGATGATCGGGGAGATCGGCGAACATACGGTCGTGGGCGAGGCCATGAACGGCAGCGAGGCGATCAGCGAGACTGCGCGCCTCAATCCCGATGTGCTGCTCATGGATATCCGCATGCCCGGCATGGACGGCCTGGAGGCGGCCATGCACCTCATGGGTCTGGACGCGCCGCCCGGCGTGATCTTTACGACCGCCTACGATCAGCATGCCCTGGACGCCTTTGAGGTCAACGCCGTCGACTATCTCTTGAAACCCATTCGCAAGGATCGTCTGGCGAAGGCCTTGGGCAAGGCCGGGAAGCTCACCTTGCAGCAGGTTCAGGACGTGAATCAGGCCCAGGAATGCCCGACCGTGCGCACCCATCTGAGCGTGCATCTTCGCGGCAATATCCGCCTGGTGCCGGTTCAGGACGTCTTATACTTTCTTGCCGACAACAAATATGTGACGGTGCGGACGACCAAGGAAGAGCACTTGATCGAAGACTCGCTTGTCAATCTCGAGCGCGAGTTTAGCGAGAGCTTTCTGCGCATCCACAGGAATGCCCTGGTGGCCACGCCCTATATCAGCGGTATCGAGAAGGACGCAAGCGGCACTTGGCATGTCACCCTAAAGGGTCTCGACAAGCGTCTTGCGGTAAGCCGCAGGCACGCCGCCGCGGTGCGGCGCTGGGCGCGCCGCTAAGCCTTCACCTTCGCCACAGGGCGGCAAGCGGCCGTTGCGCGTACGTCTCGGCGGCAAGCAGCAGCTGGTGATGGCGGATGTCGTCTACCGCCTGCGCGACGCGCGCGAAGTCGTGCCCCAGACGCCAGTAGACCCGCGCGCGCCCGCTGTTTTTTTCCAGGTCGGCAGTCTGTCCAAAGGCGCTGCGCCCCTGGTCGGTGTAGTACGCCAATTGCCCGCGTGAGCGCAGGCGCTCGCGAAAGACGCTGCTCATGAAAAGCGTGTACTCGGCGAGATGGCGCACGATGACCATCTCGCGGGCGCGGTCCATGTCTTGCGCGGCCTGTTGCGCCACCCGGAACTGCACGATGGTGGTCAGCGGGCGCCGCCCCTGGTCGTTTAAGGGATAGAGGGCGTCTGTGTGGGCGAAGCGCGCGAGCAGGTCGCTGACATAGGCCACGGTCTCGGGTTCTCCAAGGCCCGCGCGCCGAAGCCCATATTGGACGTGGCGGTGGAAGAACTGGTAGAGAGTCGGCGTCACAATAACCTCCTCACATGATCCCCTGCCTTTTATTATAGTGACCGGGGATGCCAGCGGAAGACCGCGCGCATGCGCTGTTGTGCTCGCAGCGCATGCGAGACTGCACGCGAACGTCGCGCCGCGTCACCCCTAGGGCTGCTGGGCCGCGAAAGGCCCGCGGGGACCTGGGGTGCGCAATGGGGCAGCGCTATCGGTACGCATCATCATCCCGGCCTACCGGGCCCAGGCGCGCATGGCCGCGGCCGTGCACTCGATGCGTGCACAGTCCTATGGGCATGGGGATCTGATCGTCATCGCCGATGACGAGGCCGATGACCGGCCTTGTTGTCTGCTGGTGGAAGGGCCGTGCTCATGGACACCGGGGCCTGCGGCCGCGGCGCGCCGGTCGCCCGTAATCACGGACTCGATGCCGCATCCGGCCCGCCCATGACGTTTCTCGACAGCGCTGGCGTCTGGTATCCGGACACGCTCGCGATCCTCGCCCCTTTGGCGGAAGAACGCGGCATCGCACGTGGCAACACGCGATCTCGCGACGACCCGGTTCGGGCTTTCGCGCCGATTGCTGGGACGATCCGGTCGAGAGGTATCATGACTCGCGATTTTTTGCCGAGGTCGGTGACAGTCTCTGGCCGCGGGATCGGCGCACCGGCATCGCCTCCCTGCGCTTCCCAGGACCCTCCCATGTGCCGAGGACGCGGTATTGGCGCTGTCGGTCATGGCCCATCACGGCGGCGCCTCCCTTTATCCGCGGCCCTTGCACGGGTATCGTTTACGGCCGCAGTCCCCGTCGCGATCGGACGATGCGGTGGGGCGCGCCGATCGGGCCTATGGGGATCGTGCGGGCATGGCCGGCGGGCGGCCTATCATGTCCGGCTGGGGCCGTGGCGCAGGCGATCGCGGCTTTTTAAGAGGCGCCGGAGGCGCAATCGCGCGTTCGCATCAAGCGGCATGCGCTATTTTCGGGAGTTCGAGACGCGCGTCCGGCGAGGCCGGGCCGATATCAGGGAGGTGGCATGTGGCGATAACGATACTGGACCTGCGCACGGCGCTGGTCCTGATTGATCTGCAAAAGGGGATTGTCGGGCAAACGATGGCCCATCCGACGGGTGATGTCGTGGCGCGCGCCGCCCGGCTTGCCGGGGCCTTTCGTACCTACGCCCTGCCGGTCGTTCTGGTCACCGTCCATGGCGGGGCCCCGGGCCGCGTCGAGCTGCGCCGCCATACCGGCGACCGGCCGCCCGATTGGGACACGCTCGTGCCGGAGCTCCCGGTGCATGCCGGCGACTATCGCATCGGCAAGCGCACCTGGGGGGCCTTTACCGGGACCGGGCTCGAGGGCCTGTTGCGCGCCTGCGGCGTGACCGGGATCGCGATCGCCGGTATCGCGACCAGCATCGGCGTCGAATCGACCGCGCGCCAGGCCTATGAGCTCGGGTTCAATGTCGCCCTGGCCCATGATGCCATGACGGATTTTAGCCGCGAGGCCCACGACAACAGCGTGCAGCGGATCTTTCCCCGCCTAGGCGAGACGGGGACTGCCGACGAGATTGGGGCGTTGCTCGCCCGCCGCGCCTCGTGATCGAGGCGGGCCCCCTGATCGGTGGCGCGACGCATCAGGCCACGGGCACCCGGAAGATCGAGAATTGACAGGCCCCGGACCCGGGGTATGATGCGCGGCAGCCACCCGGCCCCCGCTTCGGAGTCCTCGCCATGACAGTCTTGGGTACCCCTCTTACACGCGATGCCGTGCGCATGCTGTTGCTGGGCAGCGGGGAATTGGGTAAAGAGGTCGCGATCGAGGCCCAGCGGCTCGGTGTCGAGGTGGTGGCGGTCGATCGCTATGCGCATGCGCCCGCCCACCAGGTGGCCCACCGCTCCTATGTGATCGACATGCGCGACCCTCAGGCCGTGCGCGATGTCATCACCCGCGAGCAGCCGGACTTCGTGGTCCCGGAGATCGAGGCCATTGCCACAGAGACCCTCATGGAGATCGAAAACGAGGGGCTCTCCGAGGTCATACCCACCGCGCGCGGCGCGTTCCTGACCATGAACCGGGAGGGCATCCGCCGTTTGGCCGCCGAGGAACTGCGGCTGCCGACCTCGCGCTACGCCTTCGCCGGCAGCCTCGAGGAGCTCAAGGAGGCGGCGTCGGTCACGGGGTTCCCCTGTGTCGTAAAGCCCGTCATGTCGTCGTCGGGCAAGGGCCAGTCGGTCTCCACAAACGAGGCCGAGCTCGCGTCCGCGTGGCGCGAGGCCCAGAAGAAGGGCCGGGTCGCCGTCGAGCGGGTCATCGTCGAGTCGTTCATCGAATTCCAGTATGAGATCACCCTGCTTACAGTCCGCGCAAGCGGCCCGGGCGGAACGATTGAGACCCACTTCTGCGAACCGATCGGGCACCGGCAGGAGCGCGGGGATTACGTCGAGAGCTGGCAGCCGCAGCCGATGAGCGAGAAGGCCTTGTACCGGGCCCGCGAGATGGCCGAGAAGATCACCACGGCGCTGGGCGGGCGCGGGATCTTCGGCTGTGAGTTCTTCGTAAACGATGATCAGGTGTGGTTCTCGGAGGTGAGTCCGAGGCCTCATGACACAGGCCTTGTCACCCTGGCGACCCAATATCAGAGCGAGTTCGAGCTGCATGTTCGCGCGATCCTGGGTCTACCGGTGTCGACGGCGATGCTGCACCCCGGGGCGAGCGCGGTCATTTATGGCCAGCGTGACGCTGCGGGCGTCCGCTATGGTGCGCTCGATGCGGCCCTGCGCGTACCCGGGACCAAGTTGCGACTCTTCGGTAAACCCGAGGCCTTCATGCGCCGGCGCATGGGTGTGGCCCTGGCGATGGCCGGGGATATCGATACCGCCCGCCGCCGCGCTCAGGAGTGTGCGGCCCAGGTCGCGGTGTTGGCGCCGCGCGACCCGAGCTAAGCCCACCCCCCTATAGGCCGACTGCGATCCCGAGGCCGACGTGCCAGCGGCGCCGCCAGGGTCGATCGAGGCGCCAGACATGGGTGGCTAGGATCCGTATGCGCGGATAGACGTAGCGGGCCTTTCCGATGAGGCCACGGCGGGTCCCGGTCACGACCCCCGCTACCGTGATCGGCCGCCCGCGGGCAAAGAGCATCGGATCGAGATAGCCGGGCGCCACCGCCTGAAAGCGCCCTTCCGGCATGCGTCTCAGGCGCGGCCGGCCGCGGCTATTGAGGGGATAGGCGAGTACCGTAAGAGTGCTATGCGCGCGGCCCACCCGGTCTTGCACCACAAGACCCCCCCAGCGTACGCGGGCCCCGCGGGTGCGCCGCGGGTGCCTAAGGACCGCCTGCAGGTCTATATGCCGGTCGATGTGCGTGGCCGCGGGGCGCGGGTGCACGGCGCAGCCCGCCAGGGTCCCGGCAAGCACGACGCCGCCGATCCGTGCGTACAGCGCCCCGACGGCCGGACGGGTGATCCGCCCGGCCCGGTACCCACCGGCCCTCATGGCCCCACCCGTACCCCGGCCCGCCATCCCCACCAGCCGAAGCCCGGACCAAAGCCCATGCCCCATCCCCAAGGCCAGGGATAGGCATAGTAGAAGCGGGTGTAATAGTGGGGCCGGATACGCCAGAGATGGACCGCGAGCGTCCGCACCACCGGGAAGTCGTAGAGATAATTCCCAATCGGCTTCTTCTCGTAGCCCGAGAATACCCCGACGACCGTGATCTTGCGGCCGACGGCATAGATATCAGGGTCGAGGAAGCCCGGGACCCGGGCCAGGAAGCGTCCCCCGCTAAAGCGCGTCCGGCGCGGACGGCCATCGTGCCGGAGCGACCGGCTTATGACCTGCACCCAAGTCGCATGGGGACTGTTGGTAACCTTGCTGATGATGCCACCCCAGCGTACCCGTACCCCGAGCGGGACGCTATGCGCGCGCGCCGCGGCGACGCTCACCGGCGTGATATGCGCCACGCGCAGGGATCGTGGAACGGTTGCACACCCGGCGAGCAGGAGTATGCCCGCGAACACCCAAAAGCTCCTCATCGCATGGCCCCCTCGATTCAGGTCTGTCAGTATTACCGTTACGCTATCATAAGGCCGCCGTGCCGTGCTGGCCAGAGACGTCCGTGTCGGGCCGGCAACTTTAGTATGCCTCGTACGTGAGTCCGGCCCTTGAAGCCCCGGGGAACGGCCCCATTAAAGAGCAGGTCCGTGAATTGTGCGGTCAATCATAATCAATAACTATGAACACTCAATGACCATGAGCGAGCCCGAATCGACCGCCCCATCCCCCGGACTATTGGCGCGCGCCAACGATGTCCTGCCGACATCGCTCCCCATCGTGCCGATCACCAATCGGCCATTTTTCCCGGCCCAGGCCATTCCGCTGGTGCTGGATCGGGAGCCGTGGAGCTCGACGATCATCGCCGCGACCGAGAGCGCGCACAAGGTCGTGGGATTGGTGCTGGTTCGCAAGGATGAGGCCCTTGACATTACGAAGGACGATTTTTATGAGATGGGCACCGTGTGCCGCATCCATAAGGTCGCTCAGAACGAGGATAAGCTGCAGGTCTTCGTCGAGGGCCTGCAGCGCTTTCATATCGACCAGTGGTTGTCTTCCGAGCGCCCGTTCGCGGTGCGCGCCCGCTATTTCCGGGAGCCCGAGGGCCTGGGGGGTGGTGATGCCAAGGCCTATTCGGTGGCGGTCATCAACACCATAAAAGAGCTCTTGCCGCTTAACCCCCTCTATGGCGAAGAGCTCAAGTTTTTCCTCGCGCGCTTTGGTCCGGATCAGCCCTCGCGGCTGGCGGATTTCGCGGCAAGCCTCACGACCGCAAGCAAGGTGGAACTGCAGGATGTCCTGCAGACCGTCGATCTCGAGCCCCGTCTCGAGAAGGTGCTCTTTCTCCTTAAAAAAGAGCTCGAGCTCGCCAAGACCCAAGCGCGCATCAGCGAGCGGGTCGAGGAGAAGATCAACGAACAGCAGCGCCAGTTCTTCCTGCGCGAGCAGCTCAAGGCCATTCAGAAGGAGCTCGGTATCGCCAAGGACGACCGCACGGCCGAGATCGAGGTCTTCCGCGAGCGGCTGGCTGCGCTCACCCTGCCGCCGGCTGCGCAAAAGCGTATCGATGAGGAGCTGCAAAAGATGGCGGTCCTCGAGACGGGTTCACCCGAATATGCGGTGACGCGCAACTACCTCGAATGGCTCACGCTTTTGCCCTGGGGCCGCTATTCACCGGACAAGATCGATCTCAAGAAGGCGCGGGCGATCTTAGACCGCGATCACGACGGTCTGGAGGACGTCAAGGACCGCATCATCGAGTTCCTCGCGGTGGGCGTCATGAAGGGCGAGGTGGCGGGTTCGATACTCCTGCTCGTGGGGCCCCCAGGGGTAGGCAAGACATCCATCGGCCGCTCGATCGCGGCGTCGCTGGGGCGCGTCTTCTACCGGTTTTCGGTGGGAGGCATGCGTGATGAGGCCGAGATCAAGGGCCACCGCCGCACCTATATCGGGGCGATGCCTGGCAAATTCATTCAGGCAATCCGCGAGGTCGGAGCGGCAAACCCCATCATCATGCTAGACGAGATCGACAAGGTCGGATCTTCCTATCACGGTGATCCGGCCTCGGCGCTGCTTGAGGTCTTGGACCCCGAGCAGAACGCGGACTTTCTGGACCATTATCTCGATGTCCGTTTCGATCTTTCGAAGGTGCTCTTTATCTGCACCGCCAATCAGCTCGACACCATACCCCGGCCGCTTTTGGACCGCATGGAGGTCATAAGGCTGGCCGGCTATATCACGAGCGAGAAGATGGCGATCGCCAAGCATCATCTCCTGCCCAAACAGATGGACAAGGTGGGCCTAAAGCGCGGGCAGTTGCGCATGGATGATCAGGCCATACGCGAGATTATCGAGGGTTATGCGCGCGAGGCCGGGGTTCGCGGCTTGGAAAAACGGCTCGGCTCGATCGCGCGCAAGGCGGTGGTGGCAATCATCAACGGCAAGCGCCCCCCCATAAAGGTGAGCGCGCGTAATCTCACGAAATATCTCGACCGGCCGAGGTTTGAGCCGGTGAAGCCCCTGCGCGGCGTGGGGGTCGTGACCGGGCTTGCCTGGACCCCTATGGGCGGCGAGACCCTCGACATCGAGGTCACGCGCGTGCATGAGGCCGCGCGCGGGATCAAGATCACGGGCCAGCTGGGGGAGGTGATGCGCGAGTCGGCGGAGATCGCCTACAGCTATATCGCATCGCACTGCAAGCGCTATGGCGCCCCCGAGGACTTTTTCGACAAGGCCTTCTTGCATCTGCATGTGCCGGCAGGGGCGATCCCCAAGGATGGGCCGAGCGCGGGGGTGACGATCGCAAGCGCGCTTCTGTCGCTAGCGCGCGGCAAGCGCATCAGCCGGCCGCTTGCCATGACCGGCGAGATCACGCTCACGGGTCACGTCCTGCCGGTCGGCGGGATCCGCGAGAAGATCATTGCCGCACGCCGCGTCAAGATCCCCGAGATCATTATTCCCGAGGCGAATCGCCACGACTTCGAGGAACTGCCAGACCACATCCGCAGCGGTCTTGTCATGCATTACGCCAAGCATTACCGTGATGTCGCAGCCGTGATCTTTCCGGAGTAGCCAATGGGACATACTGTCGATTTTGTGTGCCGCGCGTGCCGTTACGAGGAGCGTGATCTGGCTGTCGGGCACGGACGCCAGCCTGAACCCTGTTTGCGGCTGTTCCATTGCGACAACTGCCATTCGGTAGGCAGCACATGGCTTGGCGCCGGCCGGATCGCGCGGTGCAGCTTCTGTTACCATGAGGCCATAACGCTGCTTGCGGATGACGCCGCGGGCACGCCGTGCCCGAAATGCCATGCGCCGGGGACCTTCGTTCATCGCCGCGATCAGTCCTGGGAGTAAACCAACCCGCGAGCGAAGTCACAGGCTTTATTCTGGAGAGCACAGCAATGCTGCATTCACCGAACATTCCGGAGGTTTACACACAAGCCAACGCTGCGGCCTGACGTATTTCCGTGTCGGGCATCACCGGTTGCCGAATCGTGCCGGACGGTCCGCGTCCTGTGGCGAATGTAGACCGTTAGCTTGCGTCGGCAATCCCTCGTTACTCGGTCTCGTCACCATGCCCCGTGGGGATACGGGTGATGCGGCCATTGTAACGCAATTCCCCCCCCGCGATTGAAATCGCGGGTTTCCTTGCTAGGAACCTATGAACCACTCCCGCGAGGCCCGTTAGGCTACGGGGTGAGTTTCGGGCCTTGGCGCGGGCGCCTGGGTTGCCCCAAGCCTTGCCCCGCCCCCCGGACGGCTTGGTATTCAGCCCACGCACCAAAACCCGGACGGCATGGCGCCGATGATGGGCGCACCGCCCGTCTGTGCGGCCTAGCGCAGCCGTACCGGCCTTTGCAGCTGGCCGCTTGCGAAGGTCTCGAGGTCGGCGAGGAGCTCATGGCCGTCGCCGCGCATCCAGCACCCGGTCGCGGCGTCGTAGTCGTAGTGGAAGCCCCCGGCGCGTGCGGCAAGCCAGATCTGCTTAAGCGGACGCTGTTTATTGACGACGATGCGCGAGCCGTCCGGAAACTCAAGCGTCAGGATCTCGTTTTGCGTCTCGAACTCGATCTCCGGGGCCCGGGTTTCCAGCGCCTGCTCGATGCGCTCGAGCATGATCTGCGCCTGTGTTTCGTAGCCGTTGTCGCCTGCCATGGTACCCCCTGTCTCCTGTGACACGCCGTTGGTCTCTTAAAGCCGCGCCCGCCGGCGGGCGCAGTGGCCGATTAGGCACATGGTAACGGGCCTTGGGGGGAACGAACAGGCGCGGCCAGCGGGGGTCTCCCCCGAAAAACGCCGCCGGCCGATTATCGGCACGCTCGGCGCCCTGCCCTTGAGTCGTGCATGCCTTAGCCTCTATTCTTGGCACCATGACGAAAAAAGTCCTTATTCTCGGCGGCTACGGCACCTGCGGGCGGCGGATCGCCGAGATCCTGAGGCAAGACCCGCAGGCCGAGTGCATCATCGGTGGGCGCGACCTAAGCCGCGGCCGGGATGTGTCGGCTATGCTGGGCGTGCCATTCGTGGCGGTCGACATGCAAAGGCAGTCCTCGCTTAATGCCGCGCTCGAGGACGTGTTCGCCGTCGTGAATACCTGCGGGCCCTTTCGCCCCCACGATTACATGGTCGCCGAACGCTGTGCGCGGCGCGGCGTGCATTATGTCGACATGGCCGACGAGACCTCCTATATACTGGGCATGCAGGCCCTGGCGGCGCGCGCGATCGAGGGGGGGGCGACGGTGGTGTCGGGGGCCGGGTCGGCGGTCGCCTTTTCCACGGTGCTGGCGGCGGTCGTTGCCCCCGCGTTCGATGTCATCACCGATATCGAGGTGGCGACGCTGTCGGGTAACCGCAACCCGCGGGGGCTTGCGAGCATGCGCGCGCTCCTTGCCACCCAGAACCGTCCGGCGCGGATTTACGAACGCGGGGCGTGGCATGAGGTGCCGGGATATACAAAGGGACGGACCGTGGCCCTTCCCAGGCCGTTCGGGCGCCGGCGCCTGTATGTGACGGATGCCCCGGAGATTGAGATCCTCGGCCGGCACTATGGCGCGGGGGTGACCTATCGGACCGGGTTTGAGCTGACGGTCTTGAATCGTGCCCATGCTTGGCTTGGCGCCTTGAGCCGCCTCGGGGTGATCGCCGATCCCGCCCGATTGGCCACGGGGCTGCACATGGCGCATAGGGGCCTTAGGCGTTTCGGAAAGGCGGCATTTGGCGTGCGCGTCGTATTGCGTGGCGAGCGCGGGGGGCAGCCGCTCGTACGCAGCGCCGCGCTCGTGGCGCCGGATGATGGCCTGTCGGTGCTGTGCACGCCGGCGGTCGCGCTCGTGCGCAAGTGGATGGCGGGTGCCGGGGAGCCCGGCGCCTTTGCCTGTTCCGGCCTTCTTACGCTTTCGGACATGACACACGAATGGACCATGCGGCAAGTGGTGTTGCAGCTCTCGTGAGGGCAAGGTGCTGGGTTCTGGCAGGCATGCTCGCGTTGAGCGCGTGCGGCAAGCAGGGCCCGCTCTATATGCCCGCACCCCGGCCGGCCCCGGCCCCGGCCGTGTCTCACAAGGGAACCGGGCCGTGAGCGTCTTTGCGTATCGCGGCGAGCGGCTGTTCGTGGAGGATGTGGCGCTTGTCGACATCGTGTCTGCGGTCGGCTCCCCGTGTTACATCTATAGCCGTCGGGCCCTGACAGAGGCCTATCAGGCCTTTCGCGAGGCCCTGGGCGCGCAGCGGGGCCTGATATGCTATGCCGTGAAGGCCAACGGCAATCTCGCCCTGCTTGCGATCCTGGCCGATCTCGGCGCGGGCTTTGATATCGTCTCGCAGGGGGAACTCGAGCGCGTGCTGGCCGCCGGCGGGGATCCCAAGCGGGTCGTATTCTCCGGAGTGGGCAAGACCGAAGGCGAGATGCGCCGCGCCCTCGAGGTGGGCATCCGCTGCTTCAACGTCGAGTCAATGGCCGAGCTCGCGCGCCTCGATGCCATCGCGTGCGCGCTGCATGTGCGCGCCCCGGTGTCCTTGCGCGTAAACCCCGACGTCGATGCCAAGACCCACCCCTATATCGCCACGGGGCTCAAGGAAAACAAGTTCGGGATCCCTCTGGGCGAGGCCGTGGCCTGTTATCGCGAGCAGGCCTGCTATGCCCATCTGTCGTTTGTCGGCATGGATTGCCATATCGGGTCGCAATTGACCGACCTGGGACCGTTTGCCGATGCCTTGGACCGCATACTTCCGGAATTCGCGGGGCTGCGCCGTGCGGGGGTGGCGCTCACCCATGTCGACGTGGGCGGGGGGCTTGGCGTGCGCTACCGGGATGAGCAGCCGCCGACAGTCGCCGCCTATGTCGCGCTCCTCAAGGATCGCCTGGCAGCGCATGGCCTTTCGGATCAGGAGCTGGTCCTCGAGCCCGGCCGGGCGCTGGTGGCCTCCGCCGGGGTACTGGCCACCCGTGTGGAGTACATCAAGGAGACCGAGGCCCGGCGCTTTGCCATCGTCGACGCCGGGATGAATGACCTGATTCGCCCGGCCCTCTATGGGGCCTGGCAGGGCGTGACCGCCGCTTGCCGCCGCTTAGGACCGGTGCGCGAATACGATATCGTGGGCCCGGTGTGCGAGAGCGCCGATGTCTTTGGTCGCGGCCGGCGGCTTGCCATAGAGCCCGGCGACATCCTGGCGATTGGCGAGGCCGGGGCCTATGGTTTTGCCATGAGCAGCCAATACAACGCCCGGCCGCGGGCGGCCGAGGTCCTGGTCGACGGGACGGAGTTTCATGTGGTCCGCCGCCGCGAGACCTATGAGGACCTCATGCGCGGTGAATGCGTGGTGCGCGCAGGGGGGCGGTCATGACCAAAAACGCGGGTGGGCAGCGGTTCGTCAAGATGCATGGCCTGGGCAACGATTTCGTAGTCCTGGACGCCGTGACCGGGGCCCCGGACCTGACACCCGAGCGTATCCGCCTCCTTGCCGATCGCCACTTCGGCGTCGGCTGCGATCAGGTCCTCGTGGTCCTGCCGAGCACCGAGCCCGGGGTCGATTTCGGATACCGCATCTTCAATGCCGACGGCACCGAGGTCCAGCAGTGCGGGAATGGGGCCCGATGCTTTGCGCGCTATGTGCGTGACGAGGGCTTGAGCGCCAAGCCGACCCTTACGGTACGCACCATGGGCGGGATCATCACATTGTCTCTGCAGGATGATGGCGAGGTGGTGGTCAATATGGGGCTCGTGCGATGGGATCCGGGCGCCATCCCGTTTCTGGCCGAGCGCGAGACGCGGCTTTACACGCTGGATGTCGGGGGGCGGCCCGTGGAGATGAGCGTGCTGTCTTTGGGCAACCCCCATGCTGTCGTGATCGTGGCGGATGTCGAGCGCGCCCCTGTGGCCGATGACGGCCCCCTGATAGAGCGCCATGCCCGGTTCCCGCAGGGGGTGAATGTCGGTTTCATGCAGATCATCGATCGGGGCACGATCCGCCTGCGCGTCCATGAACGCGGTGCCGGCGAGACGCTTGCGTGCGGCTCGGGGGCATGCGCGGCGGTTGTGGCGGGACGCGAACGGGGTCTGCTCGACGATGACGTCCTGGTGCATGTGCGTGGCGGGCGGTTGCGCGTGCGCTATGATGGTGCCGGTCCGGTGTGGATGCGAGGTCCGGCGCAGCGAGTATACGAGGGATGGTTCTGCGAGCAGAGGTAATGCCGTGAAACAGTCGAGCGAAGAGCTCTCGTGGGAAGAAGGTGTGGCGCGCTATCTGCGCGACCACCCGGATTATTTCGAGCGGCACGAGGATCTCCTGGATATCCTGCGGATTCCGCACGCCGGCCGCGGGGCGGCGGTTTCGCTTCTGGAGCGCCAGACCGCGGTGTTGCGCGAGCGTCTCGCCGCCCAGGACCGGGAGCGTCAAGGGTTCCTCGCGGCCGCCCGTGAAAACGAGGCGCTTGCCGAGCGGCTCCATCGTCTGGCCATCGCCCTGATCGATGCCGCATCGCTGGACGATGTGTTTGGCAGCCTCTATGACCTGGCACGCAACCAGTTGCGGCTCGATACCGTGACCGTCCTCGTGGGTGTCGACGGCGGCCCCCTGGCCGGTCGTCCGGAGTTCGTGTCCCCCGATGATGCGCGCGTGCGGCATGCGCTCGCCCTGACGCGCGGGCGGCCGCTGTGCGGGCCCAAGACCGTGCTCGCCGAGGCCCGCACTCTGCTGGGGGCCGACGAGGCCTCTATCGCCTCGGTGGCGCTGGTGGCGCTGCGGGATCCGGTGCGTTCGGGCATGATCCTGCTTGGCAGCCATGACCGGGATCGATTCCAGCCCGGGGCCGGAACGCTGTATCTGGGGCGTCTGGGCGATCTCGTCATGCGTGCCGTGGCCCGTCAACTGGATCGGCCGTGATGGCCGGCGCGTGGCCTGAGGCCGTACGCACCTGCCTCGATCGGCTGGCCTACGAGCGGCGCTATTCAGCCCATACCCTGGCGGCCTATCGCCGGGATCTCGAGGGGCTGGCGCGTTTCGCCGCGGGCCAGGGTTGTGATGCGCCCGCGGATATGACCGTCGAACTCGCACGACGCTTCGCCGCAGGCCTCTCGCGCGCCGGGCAGGGCGGGCGCAGCGTGGCGCGCGCCTTGTCGGCCGCGCGCACCCTCTATCGCGAACTGCGGCTTGGCGCCAATCCCTTTCGCGGGGTCAAGGCACCGCGCAGCCCGCGTTCCTTACCTCACGACCTGACCGTCGATACCCTTCAGGGCCTGCTGCGTGCCGTGCCGGCGGGCGATCTCGATGTCCGTGACACGGCCATGGCCGAGCTTTTTTATGGCGCGGGCCTGCGGTTGTCGGAGCTAAGAGGCCTGCGGCTGACCGATCTCGATTTTGCCCAGGGCCTGGTGCGCGTGACCGGCAAGGGCCGGCGCGAGCGGCTCGTGCCCATGGGGCGTGGCGCGCAGGCCGCAGTCCAGGCGTGGCTTGTGTTGCGGCCCGTTACCGATCCCCTGGGATCGGTGTTCCCGGGGCGAAACGGCCGGCCGCTCGGATCACGCGCGGTGCAAAAGCGCCTGGCGCTCCTCGGGCGCCGCCGCGGGCTCGATGTGCCGCTTCACCCGCATATGCTGAGGCACTCGTTTGCCAGCCATATCCTGCAGTCGAGCCAGGATCTGCGCGCCGTTCAGGAGCTCCTGGGGCATGCGCACGTGAGCACGACTCAGATCTATACCCACCTGGACTACCAACAGCTGGCGCGGGTCTATGATGCCGCCCATCCGCGGGCGCGCAAGCGCACGCGTTGAAGCAGGGCCAGCGGTGTGCTAGCGTGCCCGCAATAATTGACACGGGGAACCGCCTCGGGGGGGCTTCATGACCAATACTGGTGGAACACGGGGCCGCGTGCGTACCGCAACCTACTGCGGTCCGGATCGGCGGCGATGGGTCCGGCGCACGCATCCGGAGCGGCGGGCGCTGGTGCGTTGGGAACCGGATCTCGGCGGCCGCCGCCAAAACGAGGGCCGCCGCGCGACCGACAGCCGCTTCGCCTGTCGCTGATCACCCCTTGGCTTTGGCGCCATGCGCCCCCACATCGCGTTTATGCACCTTAAAGGGGGCCACATTGGAGCAGTTTCGCGGTACGACCATTTTGTCGGTGCGCCGCAACGGGCGCGTCGTGATCGGTGGCGACGGCCAAGTCACCATGGGCCAGACCATCATGAAGGCCAATGCGCGCAAGGTGCGCCGGCTCTACAAGGACGCCATTCTGGCCGGTTTCGCGGGTGGAACGGCGGACGCGTTTACCCTGTTTGAGCGTTTCGAGGCCAAACTCGAGAAGCATCAGGGGCATCTGACGCGGGCGGCGGTAGAGCTTGCCAAGGACTGGCGCACGGATCGCCTGTTGCGCCGCCTCGAGGCGCTTTTGGCGGTGGCCGACAAGGATGCCTCGCTCATCCTCACCGGGAATGGCGACGTCATAGAGCCCGAGGATGGGCTGATCGCCATCGGATCGGGTGGCCCCTACGCCCAAGCGGCGTCGCGCGCCCTGCTTGCCCATACGGATCTTCCGGCACGCGATATCGTCGAGCGCGCCTTGCACATAGCCGGCGATATCTGCCTCTATACGAATCATAATCTCACCATAGAAGAGCTGGAATACGCCTGATGTCCGAGATGACGCCGCGCGAAATCGTGCAGGAACTCGACCGCCATATCGTTGGCCAGACCGCCGCCAAGAGGGCGGTGGCCATTGCGCTGCGCAATCGCTGGCGGCGGGCACAGGTACAGGACCAGGACCTGCGCACGGAGATTACCCCGAAGAACATCCTCATGATCGGCCCGACCGGTTGCGGCAAGACCGAGATTGCCCGCAGGCTCGCGCGGCTTGCGCATGCGCCGTTTCTCAAGGTGGAGGCCACCAAATTCACCGAGGTCGGCTACGTCGGGCGCGACGTCGACTCCATTGTGCGCGATCTCGCCGAGATCGCGGTCAAGATGGTGCGCTCGCAGGAGATGGAGCGGGTGCGGGCCAAGGCTGAGGACGCCGCCGAGGAGCGGGTGCTCGACGCCCTCATCCCGCCGACCCGCGAGAATGCCTATTCGCTGACGCGCTCGAGCACCGAGCACGACGGCGGGGCCGCGCGCCAGCGCTTTCGCCAGCGCCTGCGCATGGGCGAGCTCGACGATACCGAGATCGAGATCGAGGTGCGTGTCGGGGCATCGGGGGTCGAGATCTTTGCGCCGCCGGGCATGGAAGAGATGACAAGCCAGCTGCAGGGGATGTTTCAGAGCATCGGCAGCCGGCCGATGAAGCAAAGACGCCTCAAGGTCCGGGAGGCGATGAAGCTTCTGACCGAGGAAGAGGCGGCGCGGCTCGTAAACGAGGACGACATGAAGGCGCGCGCGGTCGATCTTGCCGAGCAGCAGGGCATCGTTTTCATAGATGAGATCGACAAGATCGTGGGTCGCGCCGAGAATCAGGGGGCGCAGGTGTCGCGGGAGGGTGTGCAGAGGGACCTGTTGCCGCTCATCGAGGGATCGACGGTATCCACCAAGTATGGCATGGTCCGCACCGATCATATTTTGTTTATCGCCTCCGGGGCATTTCACGTGGCGCGCCCATCCGACCTCATTCCGGAATTGCAGGGTCGCCTTCCGATCCGTGTGGAATTGGACGCCCTGAGCGCCGACGACTTCGAGCGCATTCTGAAGGACACCCACGCCTCGCTGACTCAGCAATATGCCGCCCTGCTCGCAACCGAGGGCCTGGCGCTCGATTTCAGGCCTGATGGTATCCGCCGGATCGCAGAGCTCGCCTTTCAGGTCAATGAACGCACCGAGAACATCGGCGCGCGCCGCCTCCATACCCTCATGGAGAGGCTGCTCGAGACCGTCTCCTACGAGGCCCCGGACAAAAGCGGCAGCGCCGTGTCCGTCGATGGGGCCTATGTCGACCACCACCTCTCGGCGCTCGCCGGCAACGAGGATCTGGCGCGCTACATCCTCTGATTGCGCCTGCGGGCCGGCATCGGTTTGCCTGCATGGCCGCGCGCCCATAAAAAAGGCCCTCGCGAGGAGGGCCTTCAAGGATATTAAGCGCTCAGGATTCTAGCTGGCGTTGGCCTCGGCGGCGCGCGCGGTCGGCGACCGCAGCAGCGGCACCTTGATGAGGTCGAGCAGCGCCACAAAGACGATCGTAAACCCGAGCAGGAGGCCGATCGCAGTCCACTTCACCGGCGCCATGCCGAATACCCCGAAGTGCGCGAGTATCGACACCATGATCACATCCCCTACGATCGCCATCAAGAGATAGGTGCCGGGACGCGAGGACCACATGTAGGAGCGTTCGCGCACGAGCAGCACGTTGGACAGACCCGAGAACACGAGACCGAGGAAGCTCAAGGTGCGCAGCTCGCCGATCGGCAGATGCAAGACATCCTTGCCCAGGCCAAATACCGCGAAGATGTAGATGAGCCATGCCACAGCGATGACGATCGAGACCTTGATGAGCGTGCGAACGTTCCAGATATCCGGCTCGCGCGATACGCGGACGTTATCGTTGGCGATCGACATGGTCACGAAATCGTTGGCGAACAGGAGCAGGAGCACGAGCAGCGGCGTCACCACGAAGTGCCGGAATATGATGAGGCCCAGGGCCAGGAACACCGCCACCTGGATGGTCTTTACGATCTTGTTGATGGTGTAGGTCAAAAGCCGCTGATAGACCCGCCGGCCGGTCTTGACCGCCTCCACGACCCCCTTGAGGCCCGATTCGGTCAGCACCATACTGGCCGCCGCCTTGGCGACGTCGGTGGCGCTCGATACCGCGATGCCGACCTCCGCCTGCTTGAGCGCCGGCGCGTCGTTCACCCCGTCGCCGGTCATGCCCACGGTGTGGCCGATGTTCTGAAAGGTCTGCACCAGACGGAACTTGTCTTCAGGATAGACGCCGGCGTAGATGTCGCAGATCGCGCCCTTGGCGATCTCGTCCCGGCCGCCGATCACGACGCCTTCCATGCCGAGCTCGGCGGCCACGACGCGCGCGGTGGCCATGCTGTCGCCGGTCACCATGCGCACGCGCACGCCGAGCTCCCGGAGCTCGGATATGATGCCGCGCGCCTCGGGCCGCGGCGGATCGGCGAGCGCGATGAGCCCCTTGAATGCGAGCGCGCCCTCGCGGCCCGCCGCCACTCCGAGAACCCGGGCGCCGCTGGCCGCAAGGTCGGCGATCGCGGTCTCCCAGAAATCGCCGTCGACGCCGGCGAGCTTGGCGACCACATGCGGGGCGCCCTTGACCGCGCGCCAGGTCTCGCCGTCGCGCAGAAAGGTCGCCTCCGAGCGCTTGGTGGCCGGGTCAAACGGCGTAAATCCGGTCTTCTCGGGGGCACGGACACCCGTCTCCGCAAGCCGCGTCAGGATGGCCTTGTCGAGGGGGTCTTGCGTGCGCTCATCGCTCGCGAGCGCCCCCATGAGCAAGAGATCCGCGTCGTCGACGCCATCTGCCGTCTGCATGCCCGAGAGCGTCAGTTCATTGAGCGTAAGCGTCCCGGTCTTGTCGCTGCAGAGCTCGTTCATGGCCGCCGATTCCTCGACGGCCGCAAGCCGCGTGAGCAGCACGCCCTTGCTCGAGAGGTCGAGCGATGCGACCGCGCTTGTGAGTGTGAAGGTCGCGGTCAGCGCCACCGGCACCGAGGCCACCAGCAGGATGAGCGCAAACGGCAACACCTTCATGAAGGCAAGCCCGGTGATGCTCGCGTATATGAGGATCGCCACCACCAGCGCGCCGTCCATGAGCAGGAGATAGCGGACGATCGACATCACCAGTTCTTCGGCGTGGCTGCGGGCCCCGGCGCCGCGCATGAGCTCCGCGGTCTTTCCGAAGAAGCTGCGGCTGCCGGTGGCCGTGACGCTGCCGCTTGCCTCTCCGCGGCGCAGGACCGAGCCCGAATAGACGAGCTCCCCGGGTTCACGCTCCACCGGCACGGACTCTCCGGTGAGCGCAGACTGGTCGACTAGCACCTGCCCTTCGGCCACCACCAGATCGGCGGGCGCGAAGTCGCCGACGCGCAGGTGCACATAGTCTCCGGGTACGAGATCCGACGACGGCACCTGCTTCCACGCGCCGTCACGCAGCACGCGCGCCATGATCTGCAGGCGGGTGCGCAGCATGTTGAGTGCGGTTTGCGCCTTTTGCTGATGCATGAACCCGAGAATGGCGTTGAATACCAGCAAGAATCCGATGATCGCGCCTTCGATGTAGTTGCGCATGATGACTTCGAGGACGAGGGTGGCCTCGAGCATCCACGGCACCGGCCCCCAGAATTTCTTGAAAAACAGCTTGTAGGGATTGGGTTTGTCCTCGGCGATGACATTGGGCCCGTATTCGGCCAATAACCGCGTCACCTCTTCGCTGGTCAGGCCCTTGGGGTTTATTACATACTCCGTCTTGCGCTCGCTTGCTGCCTCACCCATTACCGCCTCCTCATGTCCGTGTATGTCGTTCCAGTCGCGGTTCCCACCTTATACCCGTGGCTTTAACGCGGGTTTCTTGCTGCTCTGGCCGAGCTTGTGATCGAAGGTCTCCTTCAAGACCGCCTTGTGGACATCGCCGATACTGAGGATTCCGACGAGCTTGCGGTCCACGGTCACCGGGATGCGTCGGATCTTATGCGCAATCATGACGGCCACGGCACGCAGGATCTGATCGTCCGGCCCGACCGTAAACACATGGGATGTCATAAATTCCGCGACCCGGGCATCCATGACGTCACGGAACTCGCTATCGAGGTCCTCGAATTGCACGTGCGCCGACATCTCGATGGCCTTGTCGATCTTGGGGTACAGGGCCCGCAGGACGTCTTTTTCCGATATGACGCCGACGAGAATGCCATCCTCGGTTACTACCGGCAGCCCGCTGATATGGTAGAACCCGAGAACGGTGGCTACGTCGCGCAGCGCGCTATCCGGCCGCACGGTCTTCATTTTTGTTGTCATGACTTCTTTTACCAGCATAACGGACCTCCGTAGGTGGAACAGCGCGATTCCCAGTACCTAGCACCCCGATAGCCGCCAAACCAATCTCCTGGGAACGTGGAATAGACGACCACTGGCTCGGAGCCTGAAAATCCGGAGACGGCGCGACATCAAGGCCTAGGACTATAGGACGCACGTGCGTCGACCGCAAGAACGCGAGTGCGCCTCCTGCGCGGCGATGAGGGAGAAAACGATGATCGGGGGGGATAAGGATTTTCTATATATTGCGGAGGGCAAAAAAAGCGCACTTTATAAGACCATGGAATGTTCCGCCATGACTTGATTTATCTCAATGAAAAGACACGGGAATTTCCCAAAACGCGCGCACGGCCGCAGTGTGAGTAAACGCAGGGTTTCAATATATAACGAAACACTATTATTAAAGCAAGCAATGAGTCCGTAAAAAAATCAAAAGAGCAGAGGGTCTTACGCACGGCCCCCAATGCCCTATAAAGCGTGTTTTATGGCCCCCGCCGTCCCGGCACGGGGGCCGTCCGTGGGGGCCTCCTGATCGCCCCCGTGGCCCGCTCGGGCGCGATGCGCCTCGCGGATTCGGGGGCCGCGATCGGCGCGCGGCATAGGGCGACATCGCGCGGAAAAATCCCTTGAAAACCTGCGCGCAGACCCCAGATTATCACCCGTCCCGGGGAGCAGGTCCCCGATAACCGTTATCATCAGGAGGTGATTGTCATGGCAGCCTTGATACCCAGTCCGACCAATTCCGGATGGACCCTTGTGAATGACGAATTGGATAATCTGCTGGAGGGCTTTTTCCGACCCCTGCACCGGAGGGCCGATGCGGGCCCGGCGACCGGCACGGTACCGGCCATGGACGTGATGGAGCGCGATAATGAATACGTGATCCGCATGGATATGCCCGGCGTCAAACGTGAGGATATCGACATTACGCTCGCCGAGGGCGTGCTGACCGTGACGGGCGAGGTCAGGCGCCAGCATCAGGAGAAGGCGGGGGATCGCGTGATCCGCGAGGAGCGCTGCTACGGGAAGATTTCACGGAGCGTGCGCCTCGGGTCGCACATCGACGACAAGAAGGTGGCGGCCAACTATAAAGACGGCGTATTGGAGCTCACGTTGCCCAAGGCCGACGAGATGAAGCCGAAGAAGATCACGGTCGCCTAAGGCCGCGCATCGTGTCGTGAGGGCCCCCGCCGGGGGCCCTCTTTTACGTTTTATGGGCGGAGCCTAGGGCTCGCGGCTGTGGACCGCACGGCTGACAGGGCCCCGAAAATCAGGTACCGTGTGCGGCACTTACGCGGGAGAGTCCTGTGCCGTCTTCGTCGTCCGTCGGCCTCCTTATCGAGGCGCTTCCTTATATTCGCACATTCCAAGGCAAGACCTTCGTGATCAAGTACGGGGGCAACGCCATGGTGGATCCGGCCCTGAAGGACGATTTCGCGCGCGATATCGTCCTGATGAAGCTTGTGGGCATGAATCCGGTGGTGGTCCATGGCGGGGGGCCGCAGATCGGCCGACTGCTGACCCGTATCGGCAAGGAAAGCCAGTTCGTGCAAGGTATGCGCGTCACCGATCAGGAGACCATGGATGTCGTTGAGATGGTCCTGGGGGGGCTCGTCAACAAGGAGATCGTGCATCTCATCAACCGTCATGGCGGCAAGGCGGTCGGGCTATCCGGCAAGGACGGGGCCATGATAAGGGCCCGCAAGCTCGCCTTGTACCCGGCCCCTGGGGAGGGCCTGCCCAGCGAGATCATCGACATAGGACATGTCGGCGAGGTCACGGGCATCGATGCGGAACTCGTGAGCCTGCTCGATGGCGGCGATTTCATTCCGGTCATAGCCCCTATCGGCATTGGCGATGATGGGGCGACTTATAATATCAATGCCGACCTCGTCGCCGGTGCCCTGGCCGCGACCCTTGGTGCCGAAAAGCTCCTTTTGCTGACCAACACCGCCGGCGTGTTGGGGGCCGATGGGCAGTTGATGGCGCGTGTCGGGGCCGCGCGTGCCGAACAGCTGGTCGCCGAGGGGGTGATTCATGGCGGCATGCTCCCCAAGGTGCGCTGCGCGCTGGATGCGGTCGCCGCCGGGGTGGGGTCGGCGCATATCGTTGATGGACGTGTCGCGCACGCGGTGTTGCTCGAGGTGTTGACAGATGAGGGCGTCGGTACCTTGATCCACGCCTGATCGAATGGAGGGGGGACGATGGATGAGTCGGCAATCGCGCGGTATTTTGCCGCAACGCCCGCCATTGCGGCGTTGTGCTCGCAAAACGGCTGGCCTGATCATGACAGCCTGAAGATCGAGGTGTTGGAGCGGGGGCGCGACAGCGCCCTGTGCGCGGTCTCGTTCGAGGAGATTCTTGTCGAGGGGGCCGGGTGCGTGGCCGGGCGAGTGCCCTGCTGGGGGCGGTTTCGCGTGCAATGGGACGCCGCGGGCCGCATCGTGCACGCGTCGCGCATCGACTGATCCATGGCCCGGCCACGTCGCGGCGAACGTCGCCAAGAGATCCTCGAAACCCTGGCGCGCCTCCTCGAGGAGGCCTCCGGGGTCCCCATCACCACGGCCCATCTGGCCTCGGCCGTCGGCGTCTCGGAGGCCGCCCTCTATCGGCATTTCCCAAGCAAGGCGCGCATGTTCGAGGCGCTCTTTGAGTTCGTCGAGGAGAGTCTCTTTACGCGTATCAACCGCATCGCCGCAGAGCCGGTCGCGGCATCCCTCAAGATCGGCCAGGTCCTGCGCCTGTGGCTCGCGTTCGCCGACAAGAACCATGGGCTCGCCAATCTTTTGCAGGGGGTCGTGCTGGCCGGCGAGCATGAGCGTCTGCGCGACCGGCTGGCGCAACTCTACGAGCGCATGGAGACCCATCTGCGCACGCTCTTGCGCGATGCCCATCTCGCGCCGCATCTGCCGGCCCCTGCGGTGTGCGCGCAGCTTTTGCTGGCCACGGCCGATGGACGTGTCGCGCAGGCCGTGCGCACGCGGTTTCGCATATCACCGCTCGCCGACTGGGACGCCCAATGGGCGATCTTGAGCGCCGCACTCTTTGGTTCCGGGGCGCCGATCTGACTTGCGGCCTAGCCGGTCACCGCGGGACCGCCCGGACCCTGGCGGCCCTCACGGCAAGGTCTTGCAGAGGGGGCAATCCGGATCCCGGCGCCGGCGGATACGGCGGCCTTCCAGGGTCTTGTCGTCGAACACCCAGAGGTCTTGTGTCAGGGGCGTGGGGATGCCGGCCAGCACCTTGATGGCCTCGGCCGCCTGCAATGCCGCAATCGCCCCGGCCACGGGCCCCAGGACCCCGCGTTCCGAACAGCTTTCGGCATCGTCTCCGCCCTCGGGATAGAGGCAGCGATAGCAGCCCGCGGCGGGCTCTTTGGGGTGTACCACGAGCAGTTGGCCCGTCATGCGGATCACCGCCGCCGATACGAGCGGGATGGCGGCCCGGATGCACGCCTCGTTGACGGCAAAGCGCGTGGCAAAGTTGTCGGAGGCATCACACACAAGGTCAGCCTGGGCCACCTCGGCTGCAAGCACCGCGCCTTGCAGACGCTCGGGAATGAGGCGCAGGCCTGTGGCCCCCAGGGCCGTCAGTGTCTCGTGCGCAGCGTCGGTCTTTGGCAGCCCCACATGGCGATCGCCATACAGGATCTGGCGCGGGAGATTGGACAGGCCGACGGTGTCGGGGTCGGCAAGCGCGAGCGCGCCCACCCCGGCGCGCGCGAGATACAAGGCGACCCCTGAGCCCAGACCGCCTAGACCCACGATCAGCACCCGTGCGCGGGTCAGGCGCAAAACCCCTTCGATGCCCATCTCCGGTAAGAAGATGTGGGCGCTGTGGCGCAAAAGCTCGGCATCATCCATGCCACACCCCCTCGGTCACTCGCGGGTGGCCTGCGTAGTCGGGATAGGTGGCGACCGCGGCAAGCCCGGCCTGCGCGCACAGCGATCGCACCGCGCCATCTTGCGTGGCGCCATGCTCGATCAAAAGCCGGCCGCCCGGCCGCAGCACGCGCACCGCGGCCGGGATCAGCGTAGCGATCGCGCGCAGGCCGTCGGCCCCGCCGTCAAGTGCGCTGCGCGGTTCGTATCGCAGGCCATCGGCATTCAGGCAGGGGTCGGTGCCCTCGACATAGGGGGGGTTGCTCGCGACAAGGTCGCAGGAGCCGGCCGCGATCGCCTCGGTCCAGGAACCGATCCAGAAAACCACGTCGAGCCCCAGGGCCGCGGCATTGGCGCGTGCCACCGCCAGGGCCCTCGGGCTCACATCGCAGGCCGCAACCCACGCCTGCGGGCGCTCCTTTTTGAGGGCCAGCGCCACCGCCCCCGAGCCGGTCCCGACGTCCATGTAGCGGGCCCCACGGGTAGCCGGCTGGGCCAGCGCCCGCTCCACCAGGATCTCGGTCTCGGGCCGCGGCACCAGCACGTCCGGTGTAACGGCAAGATCCAGCGACCAGAACTCCTCGTGGCCGACCAGATAGGCGATCGGCTCCCCGCGCGCGCGTCGCGCGATGAGCGCGCGCCACCGCGCCTCGTCGGCCGGGTGCAACTCCAGGGCCGCATCGGCCGAAAGCAGTCCCGCCAGGGGGCGCTTGAGGACATGGCAGCCGAGTGTCCAGACCTCGCGCATGGGGCAGTGCGCCTCGCCTCCGCATGCCTCGCGGCCTGCCCGGGCCATGTCCGCCAGGAACCCCTGCACGGTCATCATTCCAGGGCGAGCGCGGCGAGCTGCTCAGTTTGGTCCTCGGCGATCAGGGCATCGATCAATTCGTCGAGATCCCCCTCGAGCACCCGCTCGAGGCGGTAGAGGGTGAGATTGATGCGATGGTCGGTAACCCGTCCCTGGGGAAAATTATAGGTCCGGATGCGCTCCGAACGGTCGCCGCTGCCCACGAGCTTGCGGCGCGTGGCCGCCTCTTTTTCCTGCTTGGCGCGCATCTCCTGTTCCCGCAGGCGCGAGGCGAGGATCGATAGGGCCCGCGCGCGATTTTTATGCTGCGACCGTTCATCCTGGCATTCGACGACGAGGCCCGTGGGCAGGTGCGTGACGCGGATCGCCGAATCGGTCTTGTTGACATGCTGGCCACCGGCCCCGGAGGCGCGGAAGGTGTCGATCTTGAGGTCCGCCGGGTTGATCGTGATCTCGCGCTCTTCCACCTCGGCCATCACCGCAACTGTGCATGCCGAGGTGTGAATGCGTCCCTGCGCCTCGGTGGCCGGCACGCGCTGGACCCGGTGTCCCCCGGATTCGAATTTCAGCCGCGAATAGACCGAGGGGCCGGCAAGCCGCGCGATAATCTCCTTGTAGCCGCCGTGCTCGCCCTCGCTTGCGTGGACGACCTCCAGCTGCCATCCGCGCCGCGTCGCATAGCCCGCATACATGCGGTAGAGATCGCCCGCAAAGAGCGCCGCCTCGTCGCCGCCGGTGCCGGCGCGCACCTCGAGAAAGATGTTGCGCTCGTCATTGGGATCGCGCGGCAGCATGAGGCGCTTTAAGTCCGCCTCGCATGATTCACGCGCGCGCGCAAGGGCTGCGATCTCCTCGGAGGCCATGGCGCGCACGCTGGCATCGGCGTCTTGCAGAAGCGATTGGGCGGCCGTCATCTGCTCCTCGGCGCGGCGCCACGCCGCGAAGCGTTCGACCACCGGAGTGAGTTCGGCGTGTTCGCGTGATAGCCTCCGGAAGCGCTCCTGATCCTGAGTCACGAACGGGTCCGAGAGTTCGGCTGTGGTTTCCTCGAGCCGCGATGCCAGGCGCTCGAGTTTGGCGGTGAGCGAGGCCTGCATCAGGAGTTCGTGTCGTCTAGCCGAAACAAGGCGCGGGTCGCGCCGACCAGATCAATGTCGCTATAGGTATTGGCGTCGCGCAAGGTCGTACTCGGGCCATGCATGAATTTGTTGGTAAGGGCATGCGCGAAGCGCAGCAGCACCTGATCGGGGTCCTCGCCACGCTCGAGCGCGCGCCGCGCCCGCTCGAGCTCGGCATCGCGCAACGACTCGGTGGCACTGCGCAGGGCGCGTACCGTCGGCACCGAATCGAGCGAGCGCACCCAGCGCATGAACTCTATCACCTCGCCTTCGATAATGGTCTCCGCCTGACGCGCGGCGGCCTGGCGGGACTCCATGTTTTCCTCGATGACGCCCTTGAGATCATCGATGGTGTACAGATAGACGTCCGCAAGCTCGCTTACCTCCGGCTCTATGTCGCGCGGCACCGCGAGATCGACGAGGAACATGGGCCGGTGCTTGCGCGCCTTGAGCGCCCTTTCCACCGCACCCTTGCCGAGCAAAGGCAGGATGCTGGCGGTACATGAGATCACGATGTCGGCCGCCGGCAGAGAGTCCGGTAATTCCAGAAGCGACACCGCCTCGGCGCCATAGATGCCCGCGAGGCTGTTTGCGCGCTCGACCGTGCGGTTGGCCACTATTATGCGCCGGATCCCCTGTTCCTTCAGATGGCGGGCGGCGAGCTCGATCATCTCGCCGGCCCCAATAAGGAGTACGGTCTGATGGGACAGGTTGTCGAATATGCGTCGCGCGAGGCTTACCGCCGCATAGGCCACCGATACCGCGTTGGCGCCGATGGCGGTATCCGTGCGCACCTGTTTTGCGACCGAGAACGTGTGCTGGAATAGGCGATTGAGGAGCTTGCCGGTAGTCCCCGCCTTATGCGCCGCCGCGAATGCCGCCTTCATCTGGCCCAGGATCTGGGGTTCTCCGAGCACCAGGGAGTCGAGGCCGGAGGCGACGCGAAAGGCGTGGGCGACCGCCGTGCGCCCATCATGAACATAAAGGTGCGGGCGGACCGTGCGTGGCGCGAGTTTGTGGTAGTCGCAAAACCAGTCGATCAGGGATTCGTCGGAGGCGCCGTCGAGCCCGCAATAGATCTCCGTGCGGTTGCAGGTCGACAGGATCGTCGCCTCCCCGGCCCCGGCCCTGGTCACGGCGCGCAGGGCGTCTGGCAGGGCCTGCAGATCGAATGCCGCCTGCTCGCGCAGCGCGACGGGTGCGGTTTTATGGTTGATGCCCAGTGCTACGAGGTGCATGGTCTTCGGACCGAGATGGCAATCCCCAAATCCGGGCCGCTGCGACGGCCTCGAGTGTCATGACGGCGACCGCCAGCACGGCACGTACCGGATGGTGGGCGGCGCCCATCCATCCGATCACGATGACCGCGATGTTGGCCAGTACCAACAATACATAGCCCAAGAATACCATAAACCCCGGAAAGGCGCGGCGTGCCTGGATCAAGGCCAAGGCCGCCCCGGCGGCGAGGGTCGCGGCGATCAAGAGCTCGCTCCGTACGCCCAGGCCATGGGCGATCCACAGGATCCCGCCGAGGGTCGCGGTGACCGCCAGGGGTTGTATGCGGCCAAGCGGCCAACGCCCCCGGCCGAGCGCCTCCTGCTGGCTCTCGAGGGCCGCGGCGGTCAGCAAAAGCAGGCTTGCACGCAGGGTCTCGCTGGCCCAGGGACCGAGACCGATGGTGCCCAGCAACCGCCGGCTGCCATCGATGCCGGCCACGAGCAGCGCCACGGCGTCCGGGCTGTGGCCAAAGAACCGTGCCCACGAGGCCGTGTTCGCAAAGCCGCTGGCCGTGGCCATGAGAAAGCCCACCGCGCACCCCGCGCCGATGAGTACGGTAAAATAGAGGGCCGACAGCGGCCGGCGGCTTATGGGATTGTCCCCCAATGGGGCGAGCGATGCGGCCATGGGCAGCGCGCAGGGCAGGAGCGGGAGCGCCATCACGAGGTGCCCCGGGCGCAGTCGCGGGACCGTAAGCGGCGGGTGGCTGATCAGGGCTGCGGCCATGAGACATACCGTCACAGCACCCAGCAGCAAGGCCCCGACCGCCCCATAGGCCGGGCGCGCCGCCAGGCGGCCTGCCCGTTTTCTTAGGATGAGCAGGCCAAACAGCAGGCCATACCAGAATAGAGGCGCCATCGGCACAACGCCTCGATAGGGCCCGATGGCGATGTGAGCGGAGCCTGCCACTGCCATGGGCCAGAAGACACCGATCGCCGAAAAGAGCACCCCGATGGCCGCGACCAGGATGAGGCCGCTGACGAGATCGCCGCGCCGGGCGAATAATAGGGGGATCAGGCGGTCGGCTGCGAGATACAAGACCAGAAAGGTCAGAAGCGCGTGACCACCCTGTACGGCAAGGCCCGTCCAGACAAGCGCCAGGACGGCACTAATGAGCACACGGGCCATGGTATTGACGGTGCGCCATGCGGGGTACGTCTCAAGCCGTCCCTGGGCGAGTGCGCTGGCGGCGCCCACGGTCGTGCCCGACAGCAGGATGGCGAGAACGGCCGGGCCCCAGCCGAAACGCAGGCCAAAGGCCGCCCCCGCCAGCAAGAGCGGGATCCCGAGGACGCCGAGGTCGTGCAACCCCGCGACTATGCGCGGGCCTGCCCCGGCGATCGCCCTTGTATTATAATCGGGCCCTTCTCCGAGCACGACCGCAAGCCGGCCCAGGAAACGGTAGGCCAGGGCCAGGACCGGAATGGCGATCAGGGGGAGTACAATCAGGTTCATGGCAGGTGTCTCCCGCGGGCTTTTGGAGAGCATAGACGCTCACGGTTCCGATGGGCCCCCTAATCCTAAGCGAATGGAGCGTTATGAGACAGGGTCTGTGGCGGGCGGCGGTCCCGGTCTTGGCGCTCGGTGTCTTGGCGGGCTGTGCGACCCTGGGCGAACGGCCCGCGGCCCAACCTCCCGCATCGTCTGCGAGGGCGGCGCGCGCCCATGCGCCGGGTCGGCTCCTGTATTACGTCCTGCTCGGGGACATCGCCGGCCAGCAGGGCCACCTGGGGGCGGCGGCGCAGGCCTTCGGCTGGGCCGCGCAAGCGACCGGTGACCTCGGCCTGGTCCGGCGCTCGGCGCTTTTGTCCTTGTATGCCCGGCGCTATGGCCAGGCCCGCCACCTGGTGCGTTTATGGCTCTCCTCGAATCCCCAGAGCGTGAGCGCGCGCGCCGCCCTGGCGGACGCCGAATTCGGTCTGACGCGCATCGCGGCAGCCGATCAGGGGTTTCTGCGGGCCCTGGCCCGGGCCGGTACTCAAGGGGGGGCCGAGGAGCGGGCCTTTACGTTCGAACATATCGCCACCCTGCTGTTGCGCCACAAGCGCAAGGCGCTGGCCGTAACCATCATGCAGACCCTGGCGTCGCATTACCCGAAAGACCCGATCGGGGAATACATTCTGGCGGAATTGGCGCGCCGCGATCACGACCGCACCGCGGCGCTGCGCGCCGTCGACGCCGCGCTCGCCCTCAAGCCCCATTGGGAGGACGCCGCGGTCCTGAAGGCGCGCATCCTATGGGCCAAGACACCGCGCCGGGCCCTGGCATTTTCCTTGCGGTTTTTGCGGAGCTATCCGTCGGCGACGCGCTTGCGGCTCGATTATGCCCGCCGCCTGGTCTCGCTGCGCTATTGGCATCGGGCGTTGGCGCAATTTCAGTTGATCGCCGCCGCCGCGCCCAACGACCCGCGCGTGTTGTATGCCGCAGGCCTCATTGCCATGCGTTCGCATGCGCTCGATCTCGCCCGATCCTATCTCAAGCGGTCTCTCGCGCTCGCCCCCACTAATGCCCATGATGCCCACGCGAGGCTCTATCTGGGCGAGATCGCCGAGACCGAAAAGCGCTATGCGCGCGCGCATTATTACTATGCGCGCGTGGGCCGTCCCTATCGTTTCGCGGCCATGGTGCGCGATGGGCTCATGTTGCTTGCGCAGTCGGCCCCGCACCTCGCCTGGCAGCGCCTGTCGCAGGTCACGGCCCATACCCCGGCTCAGGTTGTAACGCTTACGCTGGCGCGTAACCAGGTTCTGATGGCCCTGGGCCAATACGCCAAGGGGCTTTCCCTGGTGAACGCCGTCATTCATCGTGTCCCGCAACCCGATGCCTTGCTCTACGCCCGCGCCCTGGATGAGGAGAGGCTCGGTGCGGCGGCGGCTGCGGAACGGGATCTGAGGCGCCTGGTGGCGGCTCATCCGCATAATGCGATCGCGCTCAATGCCCTCGGATACACCTACATCGACAACCGCCAGCATGAACGGCGCGGCATGATCCTTGTCCGCCGGGCGCTTGCGCTCGCCCCTCATGATCCGGATATCCTAGACAGCCTCGGTTGGGGCTATTATCGCGAAGGGCATATGAAGGAGGCCGTGGGCTATCTCAAACAGGCCTACGCGCGCTCGCATGACCCGACGATTGCCGCCCACCTCGGTGCCGCGCTGTGGGCCTTTGGGCACCACGCGCGCGCCCTGCGGCTATGGCATAGGGCGCTCATCAAGGCGCCTGACAACGGGGCCCTCAAGGCCGAGCTTGCCAAGCACCAGGCCCTGTGATGCTCCGATCCCTGGCGGCAAGCCTCTTGATCATCCTGGCGGCCGGCTGCGCGCTCATGCCTCCGACCGCCGTGGTCCAACACCCTCGCCGGGTCTGGCGCGTCCACCGCGCGCGCATGATGGCGATGCAAGGCTTTCGTGTGTCGGCGCAAGGCGGAGTGCGTGCCGGCCACCACGGCGGGACGCTGGTGTTGCACTGGGTGGTGGCGCCTAGCGCCTATCGGATGACCGGCTACGGGCCCTTTGGGCGTGTCATCTTCCGCCTGCGCGCCGATGCCGGAGGCGCCCATCTGCGTACCGGGCGCGGGCGTTTTCGGGGGGCAAGCGCCGAGCGCCTTTTGTGGCGGCTGACCGGCTGGCGCCTACCGGTCGCGGGCCTGCGGTTTTGGATACGCGGGATTCCGGCGCCCGGGCCGGTAACCCGTCGCCGGCTCGATCGTGCGGGGCTGCTCGCGTCTTTGTGGCAGGATGGCTGGGTGATCCGCTACCGTCGCTACCGCCGTACGCGAAGCGGCCGCCTGCCGCGTCTATTGACATTGACCCATGCCGTCACGGCGGGTGCCGGCCGGATCGTGGTGACGATTCGAATCACTAGGTGGGACGTGATATGACCAATGAATGGCCCGCGGTCTGGCCGGCCCCGGCCAAGATCAATCTCTTTTTGCATGTCGTGGGTCGCAGGCCCGATGGCTATCACGAACTTCAGACGGTCTTTCAGTTCATCGACTGGCAGGACGATCTGCGGTTTACCGTCACAGACGATGGGGTGATCGCCCGCGCAGAGGATGTGCCCGGCATCGACGCCGACCGGGATCTGACGGTGCGCGCCGCGCACAGCCTGAAGGAGGCCTCGGGGTGCCGGTACGGTGTCCGTATCGGGCTCACCAAGCGTCTGCCGGTAGGCGGTGGGCTGGGTGGGGGGAGTTCCGATGCGGCGACCACCCTGCTCGCGCTTAATGCCCTCTGGGGGCTGAAGTGGCCGCTAGACCGCCTGGCAGACCTCGGGCTTGCGCTCGGCGCCGATGTGCCGGTGTTCGTGCGCGGTACGTCCGCCTGGGCCGAAGGGGTAGGGGAGCGCCTGAGCCCCATCGATCTGCCCGAGCCCTGGTATGTGGTGATCGTCCCCGATGCCGCGGTCCTCACCGGACCGGTCTTTGCCGGGCTTCATTTGACAGGCTTTCGGCCGCCCATCACAATACGCGACTTCCGTGCTGGGCAAGGGGATAATGATCTCGCATCGGTCGTTCGCTCCCGTTATGGGGCGGTCGACGCGGCGTGGCGCTGGTTGGAGGCCTACGGGCATGTACGGATGAGCGGATCGGGCGCGTCGCTTTTTATCGAGGTGCCGGATTCAGGGCATGGGCAAGAGGTGGTAGCGGCCTGTCCGGCGCACTGGCGCGCGCATGTCGCGCGCGGGCGCAACACCCATCCCGCGCATGCGCTGCTGCGGTCGATCACGCATTGGGGTGTCGCCAAGCGGTAAGGCACCGGATTTTGATTCCGGCATTCCCAGGTTCGAATCCTGGCACCCCAGCCATTTTATCGGTACGGAACAGTTTTCAGAAGATCCGCGAGGAACCCGTGTCAACAGACAATATGGCGGTCTTCACGGGCAACGCGAATCCCGCGTTGGCCGAATCCATGGTCCGGCATCTGGGTATCCCGATCGGCAAGGCGCATGTCGGGCGGTTCAGCGATGGTGAGATCCAGGTAGAGATCATGGAGAATGTCCGCGGCAAGGACGTCTTCATCCTGCAGCCGACGTGTGCGCCGAGTAACGACAATCTCATGGAGCTTTTGATCCTGATCGATGCGATCAAGAGGTCCTCGGCGCGCCGGATCACGGCGGTGATCCCGTATTACGGCTATGCGCGGCAGGATCGCAGGCCGCGCACGGCGCGCGTCGCGATCGCCGCGAAGCTGGTTGCGGACATGGTAAGCGGCGCCGGGGCGGACCGGGTGCTGACCATGGACCTCCATGCCGATCAGATTCAGGGTTTCTTCAGCATTCCGACCGACAACATTTATGCCGGTCCGGTGCTGCTGGGCGACATATGGCGCCACTGTTATGACAACCTGCTGGTCGTGTCCCCCGATGTCGGGGGTGTGGTACGCGCGCGGGCGCTTGCCAAGCACCTCGATGCGGGGCTTGCGATCATCGACAAGCGCAGGCCCAGGCCCAATGAGGCCAAGGTCATGCATATCATAGGCGAGGTGGAAGGCCGGACCTGTGTTTTGATAGACGATCTCGTGGATACCGCCAATACCTTGTGCGAGGCGGCTACCGCCTTGAAGGCCAACGGCGCCGTGCGGGTCGTGGCGTATTGCACCCACCCGGTCCTGTCGGGGCGCGCCGTAAGCCGTATCGAGGGATCGGTGCTAGACGAGATCGTGGTGACAGACACCATACCGTTGGGTGCGCAGGCCCGTTCCTGCGCAAAGATCCGGCAGCTCAGCGTAGCCGAGCTGCTCGCGGAGACCATAAGGCGCATCGCGGACGAAGACTCCGTGAGTTCGCTCTTCATGGACTAATCGGTCCGGCCGCGGGACGTCGGCGGGCCCTGGTCGCGGGGCCCCCTTATCGAGGAAGTGGTCATGAGTGGAAAATTCGAGTTGAACGCCGAGGTACGCAGCGCAAAGGGTACGGGTGCGAGCCGCCGCCTGCGCCGCGCCGGCAAGGTCCCGGGGATCATGTACGGGGCGGGCAAGGAACCGGTCATGCTGTCTTTCGAGCACGACCCGCTCTGGCACCAGATCCGCCACGAGGCGTTTTTCACATCGATCCTGTCCATCAAGGTCGACGGCAAGGTCATTGATCAGGCGGTGTTGCGCGATCTGCATATGCACCCCTTCAAGCCCCGGGTGGCGCATCTGGATCTGCAGCGGGTGAGCGCAACCGAGCGCCTGCACCTGCCGGTACCGCTGCATTTCGTCAATCAAGAGACCGCGCCGGGCGTGAAGCTCCAGGGGGGGCTGGTCGCGCATCTCGTGACCGAGGTGGACGTGTCCTGCCTGCCGAGCCAGCTGCCGGAATTCCTTACGGTCGATGTCGGCAATCTGCATGTCGGCGAGTCCATCCATCTGAGCAACCTCCCGTTGCCTGAGGGTGTGACCTTAACCGATCTTGCCCACGGCAATGATCTTGCGGTCGTGACCATTACCGTGGTGCGCGAGGTCGTGGAGCCCGAGCCGACCCCGGTGGCCGAGGCGGCAGCCGCAGCCCCGGCGCCCGAGACGGCAGCCCCCAAGACGGAAGGGAAGTAATTGGGGGAGCCCCTGGCGGCCTTGGTGGGGCTCGGCAATCCGGGACCAGAGTATGACGACACCCGGCATAACGCCGGGTTCTGGTTTCTGGATCGCATCGCGCAACAGGCGGCGGTCCCATGGCGGCACGAGGCCAAGCTGTCGGCCTCCGCCTGCCGGGTACGGCTGGGCGGTGTGGATCTGTGGCTCATAAAGCCTGCGACCTTCATGAACGAAAGCGGCACGAGCGTGGGCGCGCTCTGCCGCTATTATCGGCTGGCGCCTAGCGAGGTCCTGGTCGCGCATGACGATCTCGATCTTTCGCCGGGTGTCGTGCGCCTGAAAAAGGGCGGGGGTGCCGGCGGCCATAACGGGCTGACCGACATCATCGCCCATGTCGGCGCCGATTTCTGGCGGCTGCGCATCGGTATCGGCCGCCCGGCCCCTCGCCGCGACCTCATCCCTTATGTACTGGGGCGGCCATCGCGGGCGGAGACCGAGGCCATAGAGGCCGGTCTTGGGCGCGCGCTGGATGTGCTGCCGCTGATCGCTCAGGGGGAGAGAGAGCGGGCCATGAATCTTTTGCATACGGCGGATGGAGAGAAGGCCCATGGGGCTTAAATGCGGTATCGTGGGGCTTCCGAATGTCGGCAAATCGACGCTCTTCAATGCCCTGACCGCGGCCGCCATTCCCGCGGAAAACTATCCGTTTTGCACCATAGAGCCGAACGTGGGGGTCGTGGCCATCCCCGACCCCAGGCTCAAGGCCTTGGCCGAGATCGCCAAGCCCGAACGCATCGTGCCGGCGGTCATGGAGTTCGTGGACATCGCCGGGCTCGTGGCGGGGGCATCGCAGGGCGAGGGGCTTGGCAACAAGTTCCTGTCCCACATCCGTGAGACCGACGCCATCATCGAGGTCGTGCGCTGCTTCGAAGACGAGAATGTCGTCCACGTGGCTGGCCGCGTCGACCCGCTCGCCGATATCGATGTCATCCACACCGAGCTTGCGCTCGCCGATCTCGAGAGTGTCGACCGGGCGCTCGCGCGTGACGGCAAGGGCGCGCGCGCCGGCAACAAGGAAGACGTCAGGCGCCGTGAACTGCTGACACGGATCCGCGAACACCTCAACGGTGGCGGCATGGTCCGAACACTGCCCCTCACCGAAGAGGAGCGCCTGATGATTCGCGGCTTCTCGCTTCTGACCGCAAAGCCCGTGCTCTATGTCGGGAATGTGAAGGAGGGCGGGTTTACGGGAAACCCGCTATGGGACCGGGTGTCCGCGCGGGCGCGCGATGAGGGCGCGCAGGCACTCGCCATCTGTGCCGCTTTCGAGGCTGAATTGGTCTCGCTCGCCGATGAAGAGCGCCCGGCGTTCTTGGCCGAGATCGGATTGAGCGAGCCCGGGCTTGACCGCCTCGTGCGCACGGCCTTTACCCTCCTTGGGCTCGAGACCTTTTTCACCGCAGGGCCCCAGGAGGTGCGCGCCTGGACCATACGCCGGGGCAGTCTCGCCCCGCAGGCCGCAGGGGTCATTCATACCGACTTCGAGCAGGGCTTTATTCGCGCCGAGGTCATAGGCTATGAGGATTATGTGCGGCTGCGCGGCGAGCATGGGGCGCGCGAGGCCGGGAAATTGAGACTGGAGGGCCGCGACTACGCGATGCAGGATGGCGACGTCGTGCATTTCCGGTTCAATGTGAGCCGCTAGCGGGGCATGGCGTGGGAGGACCTATGGGGCCCGCCCGCATTCCTTGACATCATGGAGGGCTGCCCCCAAAATGCCCCACCTTCAAGACATGGCTATGTAGCTCAGCTGGTTAGAGCGCGGCACTCATAATGCTGAGGTCGGTGGTTCGAGTCCACCCATAGCCACCATATAAATCAAGCACTTAGGCGACGTACCGCTCCTGCCACACTCCGAGTTGGCGACACTGAAGAGGCGCCCTGGCTGAGTCAGCAATAGACCGAACAGGGGTCCTTACGTCGGGAATGAGCGCTGGCGCCCACCTAATCGCAGAAAGTTATGGGGGGGGGCGGGTAATTGGTGCTCCACCAAGATGGAATAGGGGCCGCCTCACCCACTAATTTGCCATCAAGGAAGTAGGCGAAAGCATTGTAGCTCCCTCTATCGTCCTCGGAGACATCCGTGCTGTTATCTACCACCAGAGCGGCCGAAACCAGATTTACCGCCTGGGCAAAGTTGCGTAGCACGCGAGGGTACCGTTCCCGGACTTTTTCAGGCCTTACATTGTGGCCGCCACGGGCCACTCTGTGTTGTACCCGTTCCAGGGATTTGTCGGCCGAACTCAAGCCGATTGCGAGCAGTACCACATAATAGCCACAGGCGACCGCATTGGCCATGAAGCCGAGCTTGTCGCCAACTGGGTCGGACAGGACTGTCTCCATGCTGAACGATATGCGGTCTTTGATATAGCCTAGGCGGAGGTGTGTGGCCTCCTTGGCTGCGCGCAGGGAGAACTCCTCGTCGGTGAGTTGAGGATCTTGCCAATCGGTGCGGATCTGGCGCTCGATCGCGTCAGCGTCGATATGAAAAGAGAGGTGCTCTTCAAGGGCGTCCCGCAGGTATTCCTTGTAGCAGGTCGATTTTCCGGCACCGTTGTGGCCGGCGATGACGACCAGTAATGGGCCACTGCGAGAGGCTTGGTCGGCGTCGACACGCTCTACAAAGGATTCGAAGAGACTCAGGGGTTACCCCCTCCCCGCACGCTCTTTCTCGTTCGCAGCCAGTTTTGCAAACGCCCCCTTCATGCTCTTCACGGCGCCGGTAGCGCGCCGATTTTCGTCGGCCTGCAGGTGCGGGCCCATGGCGACAAGTATGTCGCGGGCCCGGCTCACGGCCTCCTCGCTGAGATTCGTCTCGCACAGTAAATCAAACACGCTCTTGCCGTTTGGCAAGGCGGCGTGGAGCCATCGGCCGCGAGGCGGCGTGTGCTTAGACCAATCGAGGGCGATGAGGTAGAGCCGCTTCAGGCGGTCGCGATCATTGTGAGCCCGGATCGCCTCGATGTCGGTCAGGGACTCCCACTGGTAAACGGTGGGTCGGCTGACGCATAGCACCTGCGCGGTGTCGCTGATCGTGAGGCGAAATGTCTTGCGCACAGTGTCGACAATGTTAGCTGGTGGGGGCACAGGCACACAGGATTTAGTCCTGTTAGACGTGAGCTGCACGACGAGCCAGGCATTGACGGCGCCTGTTGCCGCCATGCCGTAGATCTGGACTGGCCCATTTTGGAGATTGAGTCCGGGACGAAGATTGGCAACGATCAAGCCGATGTATTCGTTAGCGTCGTTGACATGTACCGCGTCGCCAGTGTTGTAAGAGGTTGTACTGGCTCCAAGCTGTTCCAGCAACGCCTGCCGAGCAATAGCCTCGCGCAGACCTTCTTGAGCTGTCATTTTCAGCACTGGGTTTCTTCCTCGGTAGTTGTTTGCATCCATTCGCGTTCAGCGAGTGGCGACATGATACGCCGAAAGGACTGCGACATATCGGCGCGGAGGCGATCGAGTTCGTCGCCAATAGCGGTGGCGGCGAAGGGGCGGTTGACCATGCGCCAGCGATCCATGTCCAGAACCGCGGACAGGCCGCTGGCCGACATGGCGGCGAAGTGGGTAGGCAGGACAACTGAGTCCTGCAGGTCCGGAGGCAACGCGGCGACGCCGAAACCACGTCCATATTGAACGCGCAACTGACCGCCATCCTCGCGCGGGAAGTCATAAAGATTGAAGGCCACCGATGATTGTTCCCCCAATACGTCAGGAGATTTGCCCAGTCCGCCGAGGAAGTAATCCTCCGGCACATGGCCGTCAGTGGGAACAATGAAGTCGATGTAGCGCAGACCAAGCCGGACCACTTGAAGTTGGCGGTCTTCACAGAGAGCGGCCATGAAAGTGCGCCACTGGCCGATGAAGTGGCGGGAATCCTGATAGGCGGAACTCAAAAAGGTCAGGCTCCCCGTTTGGAGACGGATCACCTCGGTGTTCTCATCATTCCGGAGATCCAGGCCGACAGGCTGCATCGATGTTGGCATGGGGGTAGCGGCAGCCGCTTGGCCAATGACTACTGATACAGGGGTCAGTTGGCTGATATGGGGGTGACTCCGGCCGGTTGCATTGAGGATGCGCTCCGAAGTCACGCTGGGCGCGGTAACAGGTTCGTGAATGAATCTGACTTGGGCGACCACGAGGGCGAGGGGGGCATTGGGCCAGCGTCCAAGTCCGTGACGTGAAGTGCTCACTGTCTCTCCGATCAAAGGGCTTCGTCTGTCTGTGGGGCTGTATGGTCTGGCATTTAAAACCAATTTTACAGGCTATTTGACTTTCTACAAGGCGGTCATTACTATTTGACACTCTACTTTACACATGAGGTTTGACATGACACATCCTGCTAACGACCCCCCCGAGCAGTCGCATGCACCGGTTTATAACATCACGATCAACGCCGATGCGGTGACGGTACACCAGGCACGGCTCTCCTTCGACGAGGTCTGCCGTCTAGCGTTTCCGGCTGGTCCGTTCGGCCCCAAAATCCGCTACACCGTGACTTACAGCCTGCCGGATGGCCACGAAGGCTCAATGGTTCAGGGTGACACGATCGAGGTCCTAGACGGGGAGGTATTCTATGTCGGCAATACGGATCGCTCGTAGTCCCGCTCTTCAGCGTCTGCGCGACGAGGGATACTCGGTCGAAATCCGGAACGGATCGGCAGGTCCGATTCTTTTGATTCACGATGTCCCTTACGTCAATGCGCAACGGCAGGTCTGCCGTGGCACGCTGGTATCGCCCCTGGAACTCAAGTCGGATCAGGCCGCCGAACCGGTACCGGTCGGCAAGCACCAAGTCTGGTTCATTGGGGAGCACCCGTGCAACCCGGATGGCTCCGTCATTGGGGAAATTCAACACTCATCCGGAAAACAGGACTTCGGGGGCAATGTAGTGACCGATCACGACTTTTCCGCAAAGCCGCCCAATCAGAAGCCTTACCCGAACTACCACGCCAAGATGACGACCTATGTCAATCTCCTGCTGGGTCCGGCCCAGCATGTGGAACCCGGAATCACAGCCAAGCTCTTCAAACCCTATGTGAACATGGATGATTCGGTCTTCAAGTATGGCGACTCGGCCACCAGCCGGTCAGGAATCGGGGCCGTGGCTAGCAAGTTGGCCATGAACCGGATCGCCATCATTGGGCTGGGCGGGACGGGCTCATATCTCCTCGACCTAGTAGCCAAGACCCCTGCGCGGGAAATCCACCTCTACGATGGTGATGAGTTCCACCAGCATAATGCTTTCCGGGCACCGGGAGCGCCGGCTTTCGAAGAACTGGCCGGACCGAAGAAAGTGGATTACTTTGCTGGGATCTACAGCAAGATGCGGCATGGCATCATCCCGCATGCCGTGAACATTACGGCCGAGAATCTTGCGGAATTGGCCGGCTTCGACTTCGTGTTCGTCTGTGTGGACAAGCCGGTTGTCAGGAAGGTCATCCTTGAAGGACTGAGAGGGCTGGGGGTGCCGTTTATCGACGCCGGGATTGACGTGCAGAAGCAGGGCGAAGAAGGGCTTTTCGGTCAATGCCGTGTGACGCTGGGCACGCCGGAAAAGAACGACCACATCGAGAAACGGATTTCCTACGAACAGGGTAGGGTTAATGATCTGTACGTCTCGGACATCCAGGTCGCTGACCTGAACGCAATGAACGCCGTGATGGCCGTCCTGCGATGGAAGAAGTACGCCGGCTTCTATCAGGATGATCAGCGGGAGCATCATTCCGTCTACACTATCGGCATTCACTCGCTAACTAAGGATGAAAAGGCGTGAGGCGCACCCGAATCAAGCCCCGCTACGTCGAGTTGATGCCTCCCTCGCTTGAGGAGGGGGTACTCTACATTTCAAAGAAATTCTCGACGGCGGCGCACAAATGTTGCTGTGGGTGCGGTACCAAGATCGTTACGCCTTTGAAGCCGACGGATTGGGTGCTGACCGAGTCCAGGGCGGGAGTATCCCTTGATCCATCAATTGGTAACTGGAACCACCCATGCCAGTCCCATTACGTCATTCGACGGAACCGCGTGGTCTGGGCCGGCCGGATGACCAAGGCTGAAATCAATTACGGACGGTCACTGAGCGACGCGGCTAAACATTTCTACTATGGAAGGCGCGTGGACGCGCGGAACCTAGTGTCGCCCTTAACCCCATTTACTGAGGAAGTTTCACCTCAGAAGAAGAAGGGATGGTGGACCAGAATTATCCAATGGTTCCTGCCCTAACGGCGTCCCCTCTCATGAGCAGCGGCGCTTCGATCTGGGTTCGATTTGCGGGCAAGCACGCGAGCCTTGTGCAGGCCACATACACCTGCCGGAGCGTTAAGAAACGCCCTGCGTCATGCGGCACTTTTGCGACACTTCCCATGCACAACAATGCGCTTTAGTGCACGAAAGGTGGGTAAAAAACGTGATTAACTATATGAAATAACACAGAAGTTTGTGCACAGAGCGGCGTTGCAATGAACTATGGTTCGCCCTCATAATGCTGAGGTCGGTGGTTCGAGTCCACCCATAGCCACCAATGAAATCAAGCACTTAGCAACATCTACCTCAGGCGCACGCCCGCCAGACTCCACTGAGAGCCCGCCTATGGCCCGGGTGAGTGCCTGCGCCATTTGCTAGGCTCATGGCCACAGTCTTCCGTGGACCCCGTAGATATGGCCTCCATTACGAAAACCAAAGGCAGGTGGCAGGCGCGCGTGCGCCTCCAAGGGCACAACTTGCAGTGCAAGACCTTCGATGCGCGCCACGAGGCCATGATTTGGGCCCAGGACACGGAGACGGTGTTGCGCAAACGCTCTCCTGGCGCCGAGGAGGCGCGGCGGCTGGCGACGACGCTGACTCTGCGTGGCATGCTCCAGCGTTATGAGAACGAGGACCCCCCGCAAAAGGTCGGCCGAGCGCGAGCGCTACATGATGCGCAATCTGCGGGCCGAGACCGACCTCGTCGACAAACCCATCGGCAAAATTCTTCCCAGCGACATCAGCACCTGGCTCACCAAACGGCGCCAGTCGGTTGCCGAAGGGACGGCGCTGCGGGAGTGGTGCCTGCTTCAGCATGTGTTCGAGGTGGCGCGCCGCGACTGGGGCCTGACCGTGGACAACCCGCTCAAGGAGGCGCGGCGCCCGAAGCCCGCGCCCGCGCGGGAGCGGCGCCTGGAGCCCGGCGAAGAAGCCTTGCTGTTGGCGGCGTGCGGTACGGCGCGCGTCCCCTGGCTTACACCGCTCGTCTGCCTTGCCATCGACACCGCCATGCGTCAGGGTGAACTCCTGTCGCTCACATGGGCGGATGTCAGCGCGGACAGGAAGTATGTGACTCTTGCCAGTCAATCGACGAAGACCTCGAAGGCGCGCACCGTGCCTCTTAGCCCACGAAACCAGCGCATGCTGGCGAGCCTGCGACCTAGGGACGCGTCCCCCTCAGGCCGTCTGTTTTCCTTGACGCGAAATGCCGTCCGGCTTGCGTGGACGCGCACGCGAGAGCGTGCCGGCCTTACCGATTTGCGCTTCCATGACTTGCACCACGAAGCGACCAGCCGCTTCTTTGAGATGGGGCTCGACACCATGGGGGTCGCTGCCATACCCGGCCACGAGACACTGGAGATGCTGAAGCGCTATGCGCATCTGCGCACAAAGAACATCGCCGAAAAATTGAAGTGGCCGCCCGATGTGCGTGCCG